>CACEBC010000007.1 GCA_902557735.1 Porticoccaceae bacterium | reverse complement strand
CGATGCCGCTTTTGGGGCCAAACGAAATTTTACAAAATGCTCATTTTATTCAACGAGGCACTTTCCTTAAAATCGATCATCCGGTGTTAGGTGAAGAGGCCATCTTCGGTCCCATGTGGAGACAGCTCAACACAAGTACAGAAAACTGGGCCCACGCTCCTTTGCTGGGGCAACACACTCTTCAAATCATGACTGAGGTTTTGGGAATGACAAAAAACGAAGTCGATGAACTGATGCTAGCTGAGGCATTAATATGACCGAAAATATGGGTCCGCTTTCAGGTTACAGGGTGGTTGATTTTACTTGGGCTGCAATGGGTCCATATGCTGGCTATCTCTTAGCTGCGATGGGCGCTGAAGTGATTCAGGTTTCGCGACCTCTGAAAAATTCGTCGTCTACAACGGCGGCGATAACACAATTCTTTGACGTCGGAAAAACCTGTGTAAAAATCAATGTTAAGGATGATCAGGGTAAGGCGCTGCTAATTGATCTTATCAGTAAGTCCAATATTTTCTTAGAGAACTTTAGACCTGGAGTGGTTGAAAGTTTGGGCCTTGACTTTATGACTCTAACTAAAACAAACCCTGATCTTGTTATGGTTTCAGGATCTGCTTTAGGTAGAGGTGGACCGGATTCCTCTTATGTGGGGTATGCCCCAATATTTAGTGCATTGTCGGGTTTGGCCGATTTAACTGGATTTGAAGACGGCCGACCGACAGAAATTCGCTATCCCTCGGATCTGACGAGTGGCGCTGCTATGGCCTTTTCCGCCCTAGCCGGTCTAGCTGACAACCGTGGCGGCGGGACATACATTGATCTTGCTGCGCGAGATGCTCTGACCTGGACTCTCTCGTCTTCGTTTGCAACGAATAGCGCCGAAAGATCTGGAAGATTGGGAAATGGACACGAAAGATTATTCCCGCATGGGCTATACAAGTGTGAGGGCAACGATCAGTGGATTGCAATTGCGATTGCGGATGAGAAGCAACGGAAGTCATTGTACGGACTTATTAAGTGGATGGGGGAAATAGATCAGAACGAGCCTGACCCGACTGGTGATGAGAAACAAAAACTGGATGAATGTATCGAGACATGGACCTCCGCGCGCGCGCCACGCGAAGCTGTGAGTGAATTGCAAGCGCTCGGGATCCCCTGTTCTCAATCTGCTGATGCTCGAGATATTTGGGAGGACGATCATTTGCGTGCTCGAGAATTTTTCAAATATGTTGATGGCTTAGGCTGGGTAGCTGCGCCTCCGTGGCGAACGAAAGCTTCGGAGAATCATATCTATCCATCAAATGATATGGTTTCGGCGCGCTCCAGAGTTTTTCACGAAATTCTGAAGATGACGCCAGAGTCTATCGAGTATCTAATTGAAAGGGGTGTGATCGGTTAAGAATTGCGGTTAAATTTCCGTTTTTATTACAGTGAGTGGTAGCAGTGTTTAAATATTTTGAGGAAATAATATGGCTAGTGAAAAGATTTTAAAGAGTGTGAGTGACAAAATTGGGTTAATTACCATAGACAGACCAGAGGTTTTGAATGCTTTGGACATCCCCACTTTGGAAGAACTGTCTCAAAAATTTTCTGAGCTTGAAAATGACGATTCCGTTAACGTCATAGTGATTACTGGCGCCGGAGACAGGGCGTTCGTGGCTGGTGGAGATATCGCTGACCTCAATTCTCGAAGAGGTCTTTCTCATTACCTCGAGTTTGCTGAAGTCATCCACAAAGTGTTTAGGAAGATTGAAGTCAGTGATAAACCGACTATTTGCGCAATTAACGGTTGGGCATTGGGTGGAGGCACTGAGCTGCTGTTGGCGACAGATATCCGTATTGCGGCAGAGGAGGCTCAACTTGGGTTGCCTGAAATTACACTTGGGCTTATTCCTGGAGCTGGAGGTACTCAGAGATTAATGCGACAGGTGGCGCCATGCAAGGCGAGAGAATTGATGTTTACAGGCGACAGGATAAGTGCAGAACAAGCTGAGAAAATAGGGTTGGTTAACCATATTGTGAAACGTGAAAATCTCATGAGTGAAGTCATGAAGATGGCAAAACGCATAGCGAATCATTCTCCGCTGGTTTTAAAATTTATGAAGCGGAATTTGCAGCATGGTCAGGACATGTCCCTGCCGGCCGCGCTAGCCCATGAACAAACTATGACAGGACTAGTGTTGGATACTGATGACTCTCATGAGGGTTGCTCGGCTTTTCTAGAGAAGCGAGCGGCAAGTTTTCAAGGGAAGTAACAAGGTTCACAACGACCAATAAAATGTGTCGGTGATGACTACCATCAGACAACATAAAATATCGCACTTAATGAGAGAGGGAGAAAAACTATGGGCAAGTTAGACGGAAAAATCGCGCTTGTTACTGGGGCAGCGCAGGGTATAGGTGAGGCAATTTCAAGGGCTTTTGTAGAGAACGGCGCGAGAGTGATTATGACAGATGTCAAAGCTGATCAAGGCAGGGCCTTGGCATCTCAGTTTGGCGACGGGGCTCATTTTATTGAGCAGGATGTTAGTGTATGCCAACAATGGAAGGATGTAGTGCGAGAAGGTGAGACTGTATTTGGACCGATTGACATACTGGTCAACAATGCAGGGATCGTAGGTGTCGTTACAAACACACTGGATTTCAAGGAGGAAGATTACAATCGAATTATAGGTGTGAATCAAAATGCCGTGTTCTTTGGCATGCAAGCAGTTCTGCCAGGGATGTTGAAGCATGGGGGCGGGTCCATTGTCAACATATCATCTATTGCTGGGTTTGTGGCTGTCGTTGGCTGCCCACAATTGGCTTACGTTTGCAGCAAATTTGCTGTTCGTGGAATGACAAAACATGTTGCGGTGGAGTATGGTGATAAAAACATCAGAGTTAATTCCATCTGTCCTGGTTATGTTAAAACCCCAATGAATGAGGATGCGCTTGATGAGGCCGGCTATGAAGCAGTGAATCTCATTCCCATGAAACGATTTGGAGAGGCGAGTGAGGTTGCAAAACTAGCGGTTTTTCTGGCATCTGACGACGCGTCTTTTATTACAGGAACGGAACATATTATTGACGGTGGCATGATTGCCTGTTGACCAAATGGAAATTAATTCTGTATAAAAGACGTGAATATTCACAGTGGAGATAAGGAGCCTTTGCAGTGACGATAACTCCATTTATTGTTGGGATAGGGGGTACGACTCGACCAGATTCCTCTAGTGAACTTCTTGTAAAACAAGTGTTGTTCCACTTGGAGAAGGAAGGAGCGGAGACCCAAATGTTTGGGGGAGCCAAATTAGCTGGCTTGCCACACTATGCGCCCGAGAACGATCAAAGATCTGATGACCAGAAATATTTTATCGAAGCAGTGCGAAATGCAAACGCATTTGTTATAGGCTCACCCGCCTATCACGGCGGAGTTTCAGGTCTAGTAAAAAATGCGCTTGACTTGCTTGAGGATTTGCGAGAGGACCCCGTTCCTTATTGTGCTGGTCGTCCTGTGGGGACAGTGGTTACTGCTGCTGGATGGCAAGGTTGCGGCGTGACACTTCAGTCTTTGCGGGGAATTATTCATGCGCTTAGAGGATGGCCTACACCGCTTGGTATTGCAGTTAATAGCGTCAAGGTAAGGTTATTTAATCATGATGGTGATTTGATTGACACCGACACAAACAATGCTTGTAAGATTCAGGCGGAACAGATTATTAATTTTTTGCGCACCGAGAGCAAACCGAATGCCAACGATTAAGTATATTCTCCGAGACGGGAGTGAACACGAGGTAAACGTTGAAACTGGTTCCTCTGTTATGCAGGGCGCACTTGACCATATGATTGAAGGCATTGAAGCGGAGTGCGGCGGATTCTGCAGTTGTGCAACCTGCCATTGTTATGTGGACGAGCCTTGGCTTGAAAAGCTATCGGAGCCGAGCGATGCAGAAAAAGAGATGTTGGAATTTACCTTTGATCCAATGCCCAACAGCAGGCTGAGTTGCCAGATTACGGTTACTGATGAATTGGATGGTCTGATCGTAAGGTTACCTGAAGAACAATCTTGATCTGGCAATTATCAAGCGAATAAGGCTAGAGCTAATAATGCTTTCCGTTCAACTATTTCTGGGAGACTTTGAATGGCTCTTTCGTGTGTTGTAATTGGCGCTAGTCATGCGGCTGCGGAGCTCGTCTCGACTTTGCGCAGGGAAGGTTGGGATGGCGAGATCACCGTTTTTGGAGAGGAGTTCTATCTGCCATATCACAGGCCGCCACTTTCAAAAACCTTCCTCTTGCAAAATCAAACTCCTGAAGACATTCTTATTCGAAATAGCGATCTCTATGACAGGCTCTCTGTGAACTTTAGATTGGGTCGGCAAGTGTCAAAAATTGATCGTGCCAAAAAACAGATTATATTAGGCGATGGGGTTAAGGTAGGTTACGACAAACTTGCAATCTGCACTGGCTCTAGGGTCAGAAAACTCGATGTTAATGGTGGCGAGGTGAGGGGGATACACTATCTTCGGACAGTGGATGACGTAAAGTCGATCCAGGCCTCAATAAAAACAAGAGGCAAGGCCATAATTATTGGCGGGGGTTATATCGGGCTTGAGATGGCCGCCTCTCTCAAGAAGATTGGCATGGAAGTTACATTGCTTGAGTTATCATCTAGACTGCTGGAGCGAGTGGCTGCATCTGAACTTGCTGAATTCTTTGCTCGAGTCCACGGGGAAGAGGGGATCGAAATCAAATGCAATAAGTCTGTCTCGTCTTTCGAGAGCACTGATGGCAGAGTCAAGGCAGTAGCTTGCTCTGACGGGAGCGTCTATGATGCAGACTTCGTAGTAGTTGGCGTAGGAATACTCCCTAACATTGAATTGGCGGAAGATGCTGGGTTGCGCATCCATAATGGAATTGTAGTGGATCAATATTCCAGAACTTCAGATCCAGACATCGTGGCGGCTGGCGATTGCACAAACCATCCCAATGAGCTACTAGATTGCAGACTCCGTTTAGAAAGCGTCCCAAATGCTGTGGAGCAAGCAAAATCGGCTGCAGCATCAATTTGTGGTAAAAAAAGAGCTTATGCCTCGATACCGTGGTTCTGGTCAGACCAATACGATTTAAAATTGCAAATGGTTGGCATTAACAGAGGCTATGATGAGATTGTTCTGAGAGGTGATTACAAGAGCAATCGTAGCTTTGTGCTTTTTTACCTTCGTCAGGGACAACTCATAGCGGCTGACTGTGTCAATAGACCCAAGGAATTTATGGTCGTAAAACAAATTCTTTCTAAAAGGTTGAGGGTAGATATATCGCTTTTGTCGGACGAATCTATTTCGCCGAGAGAATTTATTGTCGGGTGAGGAAACAATTCAAGATTAATAATTGACCTTGGTAAAAAGTCACAGAGAGATCAGGTGGTAAATAAAGGCCATCATTAATTGTTGTGCGACAAGAATTAGATTTCTTTTTAGCGAGTAATCAAGCCAGCTTCCGCTGGAGCACCAGTATTTGCAAAACGCTCAGACTATAGTCAATATTTGTCCCAGAATACGTATGGAAAGACACCAAAAGTCTATCTATGTACAAGTTCCTTTTTACAATTTTGGAACAGACTCTCGCAAAGGGTCTTCCAAAAAGAAAAAGGAAATGCCGAGTTGTCTTCGACATTCCCTTTTAACAGGCCGGATAGATAAAAAGTAAATAAAACCTATTACCATTCTTCGTTCATTGGTCCGTCATTACACTTTGGATCATCTGGATTATCCATGCAGTGCTCAGGTGGTGGTCCCATCATGCCGGGTCCGCCATGGCACATGGGATCATCTGGATTATCCATGCAGTGCTCAGGTGGTGGTCCCATCATGCCGGGGCCCATCATTTCAGGCGGTGGCATACAAGTCTCGAACGTAGCTCCCGTCGCTTCTGCATCGTCAAATAATTGATCCATCGCTTCTTGGTCGCCCCCGAAGAACGTATTTGCTAATTCTGCATCCACATCCTCGTCGCTCATGCCCGTGTCGGCTAACTGACTTGCTGTCATTTCCAATTGCATCGGATCGATGCCTGCTGCATCAAACATCGCTTTTGCTTGATCGCACTCTGGTGGCGGTTGCCAGCCCATTCCCTCAGGATGACCATCGGATATGGTCATCGAGGAGAATGATGCAGCCAGGACGACCGAGCTAAAAACTAACATCATTTTTTGCATATTCTCGCTCCCAAATTACTATTTTAAAATTGTCTTAGAACGTCAAACTATTGACTTACTTTTACCTAATAACTGGCTTGTCTTACTCTAACGCAGAGCGGCCTTTTTGAACACTAGATTCTCGTTAATGGACAAATAATCTAGCAGTCAGATAGGGTGATGCAATACTAGTGCCAAATTTTAAGCAAGCAACGGAAAAAACAAGAAGTATTTAAATATCAGACCTTTACAGTTTTTGCGCCGCAAGCTAAATATTTTTAATCATACTTTGAGTTTCCACAAAAAAATAAGAATCATGCAGTTACGATAACTAATGAATCTAAATACTTACCACTGCCAAAAAAGCGGCACTAGACTGCCGTTTTTTTGTCGAAATATTGTCTTCGAATTACCTTTTTGGGTATTTTACAACGATTTTTTATGCTCACTCTAATCGCTTACGTTGATTCCGATTTTACCAAAGTGGCCATTTTCCATTTGTAATTTAAAAGCTTCACTCAACGAATTGAGGTCGAACGTGTGACTTATAACGGGACGAATGTCAGTTTTATCTAGAAAGTCGACCATGGCCTCTTGCGAAACACGATTTCCCATCGCGATTCCACTGATTCGGATCTGTTTTAAAAAAATCCTAGGCAATAATATTTCGTTAATTGATGCGCCACCGAGGATACCTATTAAAGCCATGTGGCCACCCATTTTAATCGAGCGTATGGATTCCCCAAAAGTATTAGCTCCGCCAACCTCTACTACATGATCTACGCCCTCACCTTGGGTTTCCGCTAACACTTGTCTGCCCCATTCTGGATTTTCCTTGTAATTAATCACTTTATCAGCTCCAAGCGAAGTCAATTTATCTAGTTTTTCTGGGGATGACGACGTGGCAATGACGTGAGCTCCTTTGGATTTAGCTAACTGAAGAGCAAAAACCGAAACTCCTCCCGAACCTTGAACTAAAACGGTTTCTCCAGCTTGCAAATCTCCTTCATCAACGAGTGCTCGCCAAACTGTTAGTCCAGCGCATGGGAGGGTGGCTGATTGCATTAAGTCCCATCCGGATGGGGTTCTAGTAAGCGCGCTTTCTGAGATAGCTATATACTCTGTGGCATAACCGTCTTCATTATCGCCTATAAAACTAAGCAGTTCCGGTTTGGGCCGACCGTTGATCCAGTTAGGAAAGCAACAACTCATAACTTGATCGCCAATTTTCCACATCGAAACTTCGTTTCCAATTTTGATGACCTCACCACCGCAGTCGGACAGAGGGACTCGTTTATCTTCAGTGGGAATGTGTCCTAAAGCCACAAGCAAGTCATGATAATTCAAACTGCTAGCTTTCACTTTTACTAGAACTTCCTTTGCTTCAGGCTCTGGTATATCTGCTTCGCACGTGTGTAAGTTGTCGAGACCGCCTGGTTTTAGCAGTTGAACCTGTTTCATCTTATTTCCTCAGAATTGATTTGGTTTGCGATATTAAGTCAACAACCGATGTGAGTGAAGTTAAATTATCATTGTTTTTTTAGGTTCTAATAGTTGATGTGGTTGGCATTGGTGTTGTTGCTTTAGTTTGTTGAAGTAATGCGCTATGCAATTATAGAGCATTCGCACATCAAAGCGAGTGATGAATCTTATACTAATTTTTGGTGTGTTTTAATTCGTCAAATCCTATCTTTTGCCTCAATGATTGGGCCATCTAACTTTCAATATTCAACGTGCCTCTCATGCCATAAGAATGCCCCGGAAAAGAGCAGAAAAAGGTGTAGTCCTCACCCGCGACCAGTCTCTCAGCAGAAAAAGAGATACTTGTTTCTTCTCCACCTCCAATTATCTTTGTCCAAGCTAGAATTCTATTATCTTCTGTATTGAGGTAGTTATTTACTAGTCCGGCGGATATCCCCTCGGCAGCAATTTCTGTTACATCAGATGCCTTTGTTAGAACCCAATTATGTCCCATCATCTTTGCTGCAAGCTTTCCTTCATGCTTTAAATTAATGGAGACATCGGCACAAGTTTTCTTCACTACTATCTCATTGACGTTAAATCTGAGGTTGTCCCCCACAATGATATCGAAGCTGCAACTCGCGGAGGATGGACCCGGCTTTCCTTGCTCAGTGTCCGATTGTTCCGTTTTTGGATCGGAACTATCGACTATGACCGTGTCAATTGACTCATTGCTGCAGCCTGACAAAATAACCAGAATCACATACCAAGCTTGATAAAAAATAAAATTTGTGGATGTTTTAAGATTTGCAAATATGCTCATAAGTTTTACTTTGAATCGTTGTAATTCGAAAGGATCTAATGCGTTGGCGCGGTCTGCCGCGTCTTTAGGGTTGGAAGTTTAGCATAAGTTTTCTTTTCGCTGTACGCTCAGTTTTTGGCACGGCACGAAATTTTAGGGTCAGAAAGCTTTTTTGATTCGTTGTCTGTGTATAGGCATGCTAAGCTTGATAATAATGACATTAAAAAAGGGAGCATCAAACTTGTTGAACGATTTCTCTTTTTCGTCTGTATCCGATGTTCGCGTTGGTTCTGGTAGTTCTGACGAATTGGGTGCGTGCGCGCGAGGTCTGTTAACGAGACATGTGCTTGTTGTAACTGACGCTGAAATTCAGGCGCTCGGATTGCTGGATTCTGCACTTTCAAGCCTTAAAAAAAACGGCATTGCTGTTACTCTATTTTCACAAGTCGTTGCTGATCCGCCAGAATCAGTTGTATTGGCAGGGTTAGAACTCGCGAAAAGAGAAGGTTGTGATGGAGTGATCGGATTTGGAGGCGGAAGCTCGTTGGATGTGGCTAAATTATTAGCCGTCCTTATTGTGGGAAAACAGTCACTAAGCGAAATTTACGGGGTAGACAAGATAAATAGCCCCAGACTACCGCTAATTCAAGTCCCAACCACTGCGGGAACTGGATCCGAGGCTACTATGGTTTCAATCATTACAACCGGCAGGGCGACCAAAGCAGGGGTGGTAAGCCGGACGCTTCTCGCAGACTCCATTATTCTGGACGCCGCTTTAACTTTGGGTTTGCCTGCGCATGTGACTGCCGCTACTGGAATAGACGCTATGGTGCACGCCATAGAGGCATTTACTTCAGTTCGATTAAAGAATCCCCTATCTGACATGCTTGCGAAAGAGGGGCTCTCGATGCTTGCAACGAATATAAGTATAGCCGTGCACAATGGTAGTGACTTATCTGCGCGACAAGAGATGTTGATTGGCGCTATGTTGGCTGGTCAAGCGTTTGCAAATGCTCCTGTGGCGGCGGTTCATGCTCTAGCCTATCCACTTGGAGGCAACTACCATATTCCTCACGGACTCTCTAATTCTCTAGTTTTGCCTCATGTCCTTCGATTTAATGAACCCTCGGCCGCTCCGCTTTATCATCAGTTGGTGCCGTCCATTTTCAAGTGCGTCAAGAAGTCTGCTAAGGAAGACCAGGCAACGGCAATGTTGGCTGAATATTTCTTGGAAATGGCTGGGGATTTTGGATTGCCGACTAGACTCAGAGATATGGACATCCCGGAAAATGATCTAGCAATGTTGGCGGAGGAGGCGATGCTCCAGACGAGATTGCTTATTAACAACCCTCGGGAGATGGGAAAATCTGATGCTCTCGAAATTTATAATAAAGCTTACTAGGGCTCCAAAATGGATACTGAAGAAGTTTTAGAAAAAGCAAATTATCGGTATTTTTTGGACATCGCAACGCGCTGGATGGATAACGATATTTATGGCCATGTAAATAATGTAACTTATTACAGTTATTTTGACACAATTACGAATCATTTTCTTATTCATGAGGGAGGTTTGGATATTCAGAATGGTGACATTGTGGGATTTGTTGTGGCGTCAAGTTGTCAATATCGAAGCCCGATTTCGTTCCCCGGTACCATTCAATCAGCTTTAAGAGTGGACAAGTTGGGGAATAGTTCGGTTCAATATGGCGTTGCTATTTTCCGGGAGGGTGAAATTTGGCCTGCCGCACATGGTACATTTACGCACGTTTTCGTTGACAGGGGAACTCACAAGTCTGTACCAATACCGGTAGATGTGAAATTAGCGCTACAGGGATTGGTGAGCTCTCCGCTGCAATTGACTTAACCGATTGGGTACTATATCAGCACACTAACGCCCGATTTTCGGCTTGCATCTTATGTTTTATTTGTGGATGGTTAATTGATAAGTATATCTTTTAACATTATTTGTTTCTCAACTTATTGATCTCTAAATCTCTCTTGATAGTTGAATTAACATAAGTTAAGTTTCAGCGCGTTATTCGAGTTGAATTATGATCGCGAAAGCCCTGATGGGCGTAACTAGGTTTTGTATGGAAAGGGGTGAACCGTGACTGATTTGCAAACTTTTCGAAATGAAACTAGAGAGTGGTTAGCTGAAAATTGTCCTGCTAGTATGCGAGTCCCCATGCAGAACGATAACGATACTTGTTGGGGAGGAAGAAACCCAACGTTTTCGTGCGAAGACCAAAAGCTTTGGATGGAGCGAATGGCGGCCAAAGGATGGACTGCTCCGATGTGGGCGGTTGAGTATGGGGGTGGTGGATTAAACAGAGAGGAAGCCAAAGTTCTTCGAGAGGAAATGGCAAAGATAAAAGCCAGACGACCGCTCAATAGTTTTGGTATTGACATGCTGGGGCCAGCTCTCATTAAATTCGGTTCTGAAGAACTAAAAAGGCAGCACTTGCCACCAATAGTCCGAGGAGAAATCCGATGGTGTCAAGGTTATTCGGAACCTAACGCTGGGTCTGACTTGGCGGGACTGCAGACAAAAGCAATGGATATGGGGGATTATTTCATCGTTAATGGGCAAAAGGTTTGGACATCCTACGCAGACAAGGCAGATTGGATGTTTTGCCTTGTAAGGACAGATTCTGACGGAAAAAAACAGATGGGAATCAGCCTTGTGCTTTTCGATATGAAAACTCCTGGAGTCACGCCTAAACCTATTAAATTGATATCTGGAAGCTCTCCATTTTGTGAAACATTTCTTGATGATGTGAAGGTAGATAAAAGCCAGGTGGTTGGAGAGATTAATCATGGCTGGACCATAGCTAAGTACCTTTTAACCCACGAACGAGAAATGATCGGAGGTTTTGGGACCAGAGATGCTGGATTCAGGAGCCTCGGCCAGTACGCAGCAGAATCCATGGGTATAAAACAAGGACGGCTTGCAAATCAGCTGTTAAGAAATGATGTCATCCGCTGGGAGATTGATGCTGCCGCATTTGCCCTCACCGCCGATCGAGTCGCAGATGAAGCAAAGGCAGGTCAGGGTGTTGGTGCAACGTCTGCAATGTTGAAGTACTATGGTACAGAGTTGAACAAACGCCGATTCGAAACCATGATGAAGCTTAAAGGTGGTGAAGCCATAGAATGGGAAGGAGAGGCTTCGAGAGATGGTTGGCTCGCCAGAAGCTGGTTGAGAACAAAAGGTAATTCAATTGAGGGGGGGACATCAGAGGTTCAACTAAATATCATTGCGAAAAATATCCTGGGACTTGGATAGGACAGAGCAGGAGTTAAACGTGACGTTGATAATTAACGAAGAACAGCAGATGCTAAAGGAATCGGCGCAAGGTTTCTTCGCAGAATTTGCTCCCATATCGGAGTTTCGTCGATTAAGAGAAGGCGGTAGCGATTACTGTGACGTGCTCTGGAAAAGAATGGTAGATATGGGATGGGCAGCTATTCTGGTGCCGGAGAAATATGGCGGCTTAGGATTTGGTCATGTTGGTATGGGTCAGGTTATGGAGCAAGGCGGTAGAGCACTGGCTGCATCCCCTTTGTTCAGCAGTGCTATTGTTGGAGTTTCCATTATCAACTTAACGGGAAGTGAAAAGCAAAAGGAAACATTGCTTCCGCAGATTGCGGATGGTCAAATCACTTTAGCTTTGGCAGTGGACGAGACCAGACATCATGGCCCGACCGACATAGCTCTGTCGGCATTAAAAACGCCGGATGGGTTCAAATTGAGTGGAAGAAAATTGGGAGTTGTAGATGGTCATTGCTCAACCAAGTTAATCGTCGCAGCAAGAACGAGCGGAGAATTTGGAGACAAAGAGGGCATTTCGCTTTTTTTAGTTGATTCAAACACGCCAGGAATAGACATCAAGACGATCCCTACGGTAGACAGCCGCAGCGTGTCCACTGTTAGTTTTAATGACGCAATAGTCCCGATTGAGAATTTGCTCGGCTCTGAGAATGGCGGTTTTAAAGGACTTTCCGCTGTCCTTGACATAGCAAACGCGCACTTAGCCGCCGAATTATTAGGCATAGCGAGTGAATCATTTGATCGCACACTGCAATACTTGAAACAACGAAAGCAGTTTGGTTCATTTATTGGTTCTTTTCAGGCTTTACAGCATCGGGCAGCGCACTGGTGGAGCGAAATTGAATTATGCAAGTCTATCGTTCTTAAGTCCTTGAGTGCAATAGATGAGGGCGATGTTAGGACCTCGGAATTGGCGAGCATTGCAAAAGCAAAACTTTGTGAAGTGGCTGAGCTAAGCACGAACGAGGCAATCCAGATGCATGGAGGCGTCGGGATGACTGATGAATATGATATAGGTTTTTTCATTAAACGAGCTAGGCCTGCACAAATGCTTTTCGGTGATTATAGTTACCATGGCGATCGGTTTGCCTTAATGACTGGTTATTAGATACCAACCTGATTGGCTACTTTATAATCTTTTTGTGTGTCAACTCATAGTATCCTATACACTGCGAGTTGTGATGACTATTTGGAGAGAAAGATGGATTTAGGTGTTAGCGAAAAGTTAAAACCAATATTAGCAGAAGTGAAGCAGTTTATAGATACTGAAATACTGCCGATGGAACCTGAGTATCATGAAGAAATCGAGAAAGAGGACAGATGGCACTTCACATCGCGTCAAACCGAGATATTGGAAGAGCTCAAATCTAAGGCCAAATCACGCAATTTGTGGAATTTCTTCCTCACGCATTATGATGGAGGATATGGTTTAAATACCGTTGAGTATGCTTATATTGCAGAAGAAACTGGCCGCTCACACCTTGCTCCCGAAGTATTCAATTGTTCAGCGCCTGATACCGGTAATATGGAGGTTTTGTCGCGTTATTGTTCTGAAGAGCAACAGAGAAAATGGCTCAAGCCTCTACTGGCTGGCGAGATCCGCTCAGCCTACGTTATGACAGAGCCCGGGGTTGCTTCGTCAGACGCAACTAATATATCGATGTCTTGTGTTCTTGAGGGAGATGAATGGGTACTTAATGGAGAAAAGATATGGATCTCTGGTGTTGGAGATCCGCGCTGCGAAATCATGATTGTAATGGTTAACACGGATCCAAATGCCCCTCGGAAGGCACAACATTCTCAAGTTCTGGTCCCAAAGGATACGCCAGGGGTACAGTTATTGCGACCGATGACGATTTTCGGGAGAGACGATGCGCCACATGGGCACTTTCACATGCGTTTTACCAACGTGCGTGTTCCCAAGGAAAACATGATTTTGGGCCCTGGGCGGGGGTTTGAGGTTGCTCAGGGTAGGCTTGGGCCGGGGAGGATTCACCACTGTATGCGCTCAATTGGAGTTGCAGAGACCGCATTAAAACTTCTGTGTGAAAGAGCGGAAAGTAGGAAAGCATTTGGCAGGACGCTCTCGAAGCTGGGTGGCAACGTCGATATTATCGCGGATGCTAGAATGGACATTGAAATGGTTCGTCTTTTGTGTCTGAAAGCTGCTTGGCTTATGGATCATGAGGGGGTTGATGCGGCTCAGCCGTTTATTTCGATGGTTAAAACCAAAGCACCTAACATGGCATTAAAAGTTATTGACGAAGCAATGCAGATGCATGGAGGCCTTGGAGTCTCACAGGATACGCCCCTCGCAGTTATGTATGGGGCTCAAAGAACGTTGCGCTTTGCAGATGGACCTGATGCAGTTCATCGCATGGTTGTGGCGCGTCGTGAGTTGAGTCGATATCGTCAGTGAAAGTGCTTACTATTTAGCCTTTTAGTCTGACGGGGGATGCTGGCCTTTCAGGCTGGCTTCATCTTTTAATTAGAGAGAGGATGGGTAAATATGCGAGCACTTGTGTGTAACGAATATGGGTCGACGCAGAATATGGCCGTTGAGCAACGCGATGACCTTGAACCGGGGCAGGGTCAGGTGCTAATCGATGTTCGTGGTGCAGGAGTTAACTTTCCGGATATCCTTACTGTTGAAGGAAAGTACCAGTTTAAACCACCACTGCCTTTTATTCCCGGGACGGAAGTATCCGGGGTGATTACAAAGGTCGGAAAGGGAGTAACTGGTCGATCTGTCGGGGATGAGGTAGTTGGCACTACTCAGACCGGTGCTTTCGCTGATCAGATAGTGACTTCAGAACACTCGACATTTCTGAAAGGTGACACAATGTCTTTCGAGCAGGCGGCCGGTTTCGCCATTACGTATGGCACTTCGTACTATGCACTGAAGCAGCAAGCTAACCTGCAGGAGGGGGAGACCGTGCTCGTTCTGGGAGCAGCCGGAGGGGTTGGTGTATCTTGTATACAGATTGCAAAAGCGATGGGCGCGCGGGTAATAGCGGCCGCAAGCACTGACGATAAGCTAGACTACGCGTGCAAAGCTGGTGCTGACTTGCGAATAAATTACTCCAACGAAAATCTCAAAGAAAAGGTGAAAGAGCTGACAGGGGGCAAGGGGGCTGACGTCATCTATGATCCGGTGGGTGGGGATTATTCTGAGCAAGCATTTCGAGCGGTTGCTTGGGATGGTCGCTTTTTAGTGATTGGTTTTGCCGCTGGTCCGATTCCTAGAATGCCGTTAAACTTGGCTCTTTTGAAGGGCGCCTCCTTGGTGGGCGTATTTTGGGGGTCTTGGATGGCGAGAGATCCTTTTGCCTCTAAGCAGAATTTTGAAGAACTGGTCGATATGGTGGATGCTGGGTCGTTTTCACCTCTGGTTAGTGAGGTTTACTCTATGCATGATTTTCAAAAAGCTTTTGCTTGCATCTCAGAGCGTCGAGCGAAAGGCAAGGTCGTTTTATCGATGTGCTAGTGGTGGCTCGCGTCGACACTCTAAGCTAGATTCTAAGTAGTCATTCACTTGTAAACCGTTTAATGTTTGGAGAAAAATGCGTCTAATTGTCGGAATATCTGGGTCAAGCGGCGTCATATATGGCATAAGGCTGCTCCAACTCCTGTCAAAACGTCAAGACATAGAGACGCATCTGATTCTCACTCAGAGTGCCCGCATGAACATTGGAATCGAGACCGATTGGGCAGCATCTGATGTCGAGAGCATGGCTGACGTCGTCCATAACAATAAGAACATTTCCGCAAATATAGCGAGTGGTTCTTACAGAACTTGTGGGATGATCGTGGCGCCATGTTCAATGAAGACTCTTTCAGGAATAGTCAATTCCTATTCAGATAATTTGATAACAAGGGCTGCTGATGTTGTTCTTAAGGAGCAAAGGAGGCTAATACTGGTTCCGCGCGAAACCCCCTTGCATTTAGGGCATTGCGAGTTATTGGCTCGCGCTTGCCAATTGGGTGCAATGGTGCATCCCCCATCCCCAGCCTTTTATACTCGGCCAAAAACAGTTGATGACATCATTGATCAAACGGTTGCGAGATTGCTTGATACGATTGGTGTTGAGGTGTCTCAGTTGGTTCGTTGGGGCGGTAATCAGTAATCACTCAAAACATGCACTTTTCTCAGTTCTTGGCAACTCTAGGAATCCTAAAAGAGATGCCGCTTAAAAGCTCATAACCATTCGTTTCACAATATTGCGCCACTTCATTTACAGGAAGCTCTGGACCCCACAATATAGCGGTATCTCCCAGCTGCACAAACGCACAATCGGTAACATCTACGGTGATCATATCCATCGATACTCGCCCCACTAGCGGACAGCGTTGACCCCTAATCATTACGGGGGTCCCATTTTTAGCGTGTCGTGGATAGCCATCCCCATAACCAATGGAGATGGTGGCAATTTGTGATTTTCTTTCGGCTTTCCAAATTGCGTCGTAACCTACAGTATCCCCGGCCAATATTGTTCTTAGAGAAATTATTTTGGACTCGAGGGTCATGACTGGTCTTAATGTCTCTGACGATCGTTCGTCGCAGAACGGGCTATTCCCATAAAGCATGTAACCAGGTCTCTGCCAGTCTCGCAGAGAATTTTCCCAGCCTAATATTGCCGCTGAGTTAGCAAGACTTTGTTGAAGAATATGTCCGGTTGTTAATTCGATTTCACGGGAAGTTTTATCGAAACATTCGATCTGACGATTGGTCATATCGTTCGATAGATCATTGGCGCAGGCAAAGTGAGTTGCTAAAACAGTTAATCTATCGATTTGGCCGGAATTCAAAAGATCTTGATATACCTGTTTTATCTCAAGTGTATCAAACCCGAGACGATGCATTCCGGTATCTAAGCCGAGCCAAACCCGAATTGGATGTTTAAGTTTTGCTCTTAATATTTGATCTTTCTGGTTGTGATTTTCAACCATTAACCAAAAATCATTAGTTTCAGCCAATTCAATTTCGTCTGGAGTGAAAGTGCCTTCCATGAGCAAGACGGGTTGCTTAAAGCCCAAAGTTCTGAGCTCTAATGCCTCATTTACAGAGGCTACGCCGAAAGCTGGTGCATGCTCTAAGGCGCTACAGACAATATCGACGCCGTGTCCATACGCATTAGCTTTGACGATTGGCATGCAATGGCCTCTTTTAGATCGCTCTGCCAGCGTGAGATTGTTTCGGAGCGCTTGTCGATCGATTAGTGCCTGAGTTGGTCTTGTCATAAAATCCTAAAGCCATCAAGTTGTCAGCCAGAAAAAATTGCAGCAGGGAAGAGTTGATTGGTTTCCAAGCATATCACAACTTCTCAACCCCTGAATGATGCGATAAATGTTTCTTGAAGGGGATATAATTAATGGCAAACGTCAGTTTTGCTCCGAATTTTATTTACTGCTCGTAACCGTTCATTGACAAAAATGTAGGAACCGGAAATGAGAATCACTATGGCGCCGAGCCAAGTTTGCCAGGGAGGTTGTTCACTCATCACTAATATTGCCAGTAGCATTGAAAATACGAGACGGGTATACCTAAATGGCGCTATAATCGAGGCGTCTCCATGCCTTGTTGCTAAAATTAGCATGTAATTGGCAAACGCACCCAAGAGGGTAGCTGCGCCCAAAAGCATCCATATATGAGGTGAGGGAACCAAAAATTTAGGCCCGAATGGCATTAGAATTACTCCCCCAATTGCCACTGCAAAAAATGAGTAAGTTGAAATAGTTAAGCTTGGGATATCATCTGCTACAGCGCGAGTCAATATATCTCTTGCCGCAACACAAAATGTTGCTAAGATGGCGAGCCAGGCATCGGATTCATATGTCTCAGACATCGGTCTTATAATTAGAATTACGCCGATAAAACCAAATAAGATAGCTACCCAATGACCCACTCGAACTGTCTCACGATAGACTAGGACTGCGGCTATGGTGATGATTAAAGGGGCTGTCTGCAGAATTGCTGAGACAGAAGATAGTGGGGTCGTGGCGATAGCCCAAACAAAAAAGAGTGCGCTTAGCATGTCGGAAGTTGATCGCAACAGAAACGTTTTCTCCAGGACCTGAGGCATGAAGAAACGGGTCTTTGTTACGCAAACGATGCATAAACTTATAACGCCGCCGGCAAAGCCAGTGATGATTAGGATCTGAGAAATTGGCAGGCTCATGGAGATGATTTTTAAAAACACATCCCCAAGGGCAAAAGTAGCCATGGCTACCACCATCAAAGCAATGCCACGGAGGTTTCCCATCTTCTTGGCCTAAGTACACAACATCTATACGACACTGAATCGCAATTTTAATAGCACGATCGAATCTTTTTCAGAAGGCGGCAGAATACTGGCGTCTGAGTCATCATTCAAGTTTTAATCTATAGCTGTATGCATCAGGGATCATTTGAAGTTGGTGTTCAAATTTTTTATCGATATTTTTGCCATCCCTCACTTGAATTTAATGGCAAATGGAACGATACAACGGTTAAGATTGAACATCAGTCATCACAAGCCGACAAACGCAATATGTCTCTGCCTTTATTGATCGTGGATTCCGGAAGTGGGGGATTTTCCTTACTTGATGAAATAAGGTTACAAATACCCCAATTATCATTTACTTATGCGGCGGATTATGCTGGTTGTCCCTATGGGGATCGTGATTCCACTGACATAATGAAACGTGTATTCTCTTTGGTGGATGCGGTTCAGTCTAGCAGAACTCATGGAATGCTCCTAGTTGCATGCAATACCGCAAGTACTCTGATTCTGGAACATTTGAGGCATCGATACACTATTCCAGTTGTAGGGGTAGTCCCATCAGTCAAACCTGCTTTTGAACGATATCCAAGAGGAAAAATTCTTTTATTGGCCACTCCTCAGACGGTTGATGGCAAATACCTTGAGGGTTTAGTGAGTAAACATTCGGGCGGCACAAAACTGTATCGATACGGAAATACCGAATTGGTTCGCCTGGCAGAAAAGTCTTTAACCATTGGAACGGATTATTCAGAAGTTGAAGAGGTACTGGCACCATTGGAGCAGCGATCATTCGATGCAGTAGTCTTGGGTTGCACACATTTTTCTCTGATTAAAGATCAGCTTCAAGACATTTTCAAAGGTGCTGAATTGATTGATAGCGCAAAGGGTATCGCCTCACGAATTGATGCGGTTGCCAAAGGCTCTTTAGCTCGAGGCAATGAACAAATTTTATATGTCACGTCAGAAGAAACACCATCAATCAATTATTTGAGGTCTCTAGGTTTTTTAGATAAGAATTTGATCGAACTTTAGGTTTGCCTAACTGAAGCAAAGCTTATCCGCTAGAAAGGATATGGCGTCTTCAGTTTTTATTTCTTGCTTATTTTGCTCGCGCCGATTCTGATACTCGATCACACCATCTTTTAGACCCCGATCTCCTATTATTATTATGTGCGGAATTCCTATTAGTTCGACATCGGCTAACATGCTACCCAACCGCGCTTTCGCTTCATCGAATAACAACACATCCGTGCCAGAATTCTTCAATTGATCATATAGATTTTCCGCTGCATTTTGCACGTTTTCTGATTTATGGAAGTTGATGGGCACAATCGCGGCTTGAAAAGGTGCGATTGAATCTGCCCAAACGATACCGTGAGCGTCGTGGTTTTGTTCAATTGCCGCTGCAACAATTCTTCCAACACCAATACCATAGCAGCCCATGTGAATCGTTTTTTCTTTACCATTTTCGTCAAGAACGCTGGCATCCATCAACTCACTATATTTTGTACCGAGTTGAAAGATGTGTCCTACTTCTATTCCTCGCTTAATTACCAGTCGTCCGTTGCCATCAGGACTTGGATCACCAGAGACAATGTTACGAATGTCGACAACTTCAATTTTACCACAATCGCGTTCCCAATTTACTCCGGCTAGGTGGTACCCATCGCGGTTGGCGCCGCAAATAAAAGAATGGAGATTGGCCGCGCAAGGGTCAACAATTACGCGCATGTCCAGCCCTACTGGCCCGAGCGATCCGGCAGAGCAATTCAGAGCGTCTTTTAACTGCTGATCTGAAGCCATGGTCAGGTTACTTGCGTCGTGCACAAAGCAACGAGCTTTTACTTCATTTAACTGATGGTCGCCCCGCACCACAAATGCATGGAACGCATTAACACCATTATCACTTTCATCCAGAAAAATCAGGGTTTTTACCATTTGACTTGGTTTGATGTTAAGTTGATTGCATACATCATCAATTGTCTTGGCATTTGGTGTGTGTATCTCTTTAATTTCATCTAAGTACACTGAATCTGGGGGATCAGGGGGGAGTGAGGATGCTTTTTCGATGTTGGCCGCGTAATCACTCTGATCTGAAAATACAATCGCATCTTCACCCGATTCGGCAAGCACGTGAAATTCGTGGGAAATATTTCCACCTATAGACCCTGTATCGGCTATGACTGCTTTGAAGATCAGCCCTGTTCGCTCAAATATCCTGCAGTAGGTCTGATACATGCAATCGTATGTTTCCTCAAGGGATTTTTGATTGATGTGAAACGAATAAGCATCCTTCATGCAAAATTCTCGGGTTCGCATCACGCCAAAACGAGGCCTCACCTCGTCTCTGAACTTCGTTTGAATTTGATAAAAGTTAATAGGCAGCTGCCGATAGCTATGCAGCTCTGTCCGGACAATATCGGTGATCACTTCCTCATGAGTTGGGCCAAGACAAAATGCCCTCTCATGACGGTCATTGATTCGCAAGAGTTCTGGGCCAAACTTACTCCACCGCTGAGACTCTTCCCATAAATCAGCTGGCTGGACTAACGGCATAAGCAGTTCTATAGCGCCTGAGGCGTCCATTTCCTCACGTACAATTGACTCCACTTTTCGAAAAACTCTCAAGCCCAATGGCAACCAGCTGTAAAGCCCCGAGGCCAGTTTGCGAATCATCCCTGCTCGCAACATCAGTTGGTGGCTGATGATCTCTGCTTCCGCGGGGAGCTCTTTTTTTGTGCTGATAAGGTATTGGCTGGCACGCATTTGTGTCTCTGTCGTTCTTGAATTTTCAATCTGATAGTTTACTGTTCGAAAACTGATGGGTACAGAGTCTGAATGAATTGATTGGGAATTAAATGGGTTATAGTTTGGGATCCGCTTATTTTTTGTGAGGGTCCTGGTAAAAAAATATCAAAAAACGCGTTAATTATTAGTGCTCTCTTGCAATCAGAGCATTCTCGATAGGCAAGCGGTGCTGTATAATCGAGCGGAAATTTAGATTTGTTGGATGAACGTATGCCCATATACGAGTATCAGTGTTCTGAATGTGGCCATAAACTTGAAGTGCTGCAAAAAATTAGTGACCATCCTTTGACTATTTGCCCTGCCTGTAACGCTTCAGCGCTGAAGAAGCTTATTTCTGCTGTAGGTTTTCGTTTGAGCGGCACTGGTTGGTATGAAACTGATTTTAAAACGAAAGATAAACGCAATATTAGTGGAGATCAGGACCCTGCGGGCAAATCGGAAACATCTGGGACAGAAAGTACGAAACCCAATGACGAACAAAAAAATACTTCCGAATCGTCAGACAAAGTTAGCAAAACAGCCCCGAAATCCTCAAAACCCCCGAAGAAAACCACGAAACCATCATCGTGACAAGGAAAAGAGACTTATGCGCCGATCATTATATTGTGGGTTAGTAACGCCCGAGCATGTTGGTGATGATTTAACTCTATGTGGTTGGGTTGATCGTAGACGCGATCACGGAGGAGTAATCTTTATTGATCTGCGGGATAGGGAGGGTGTGGTGCAAGTCGTTTTTGACCCTGACAACGCAGCTGCTTTTCATCTGGCTGATGGCGTCAGATCTGAGTATGTTTTGTGGGTTAGGGGAAAAGTGCGTTCTCGATCGACTGAAACTATTAATGAAGCCATGGCCACTGGACAGATAGAGTTATATGCGTATGACCTCGAGATTTTAAATCGCGCGCAAACACCACCCTTTCAACTTGACCAGTATGTAAATGTTGGTGAAGAAGTGCGTCTTAAGTACCGGTATATGGATTTACGTCGACCAGAGATGCAAAAAAATCTCAAATTGCGCTCGGACGTAACAAACAGTGTCAGAAATTTCCTCATTGAAGAAGGATTTTTGGATATTGAAACACCCGTCATGACTAGGGCTACTCCTGAGGGTGCTAGAGATTATGTGATTCCATCCCGCATTTATCAGGGACAGTTCTTTGCGATGCCTCAGTCGCCACAATTATTTAAGCAGCTCTTAATGGTTGCGGGCTGTGATCGATATTTCCAAATCGCTAAATGTTTTCGGGATGAGGATTTGCGCGCTGACCGACAGCCAGAATTCACCCAAATTGATATTGAGGCGTCATTTATCGATCAAGAGGATATTCTGAAGCTTGGCGAAGCGTTGATTAGTGATATTTTCCGGAAGCATTTGTCGGTCGAACTCGGCGAATTTCCGCGAATGAGTTATGCGGATGCTATTAGTAAGTATGGTTCGGATAAACCTGATTTGAGGATTCCTCTCGAGCTGGTAGATCTAAAAGATCTGTTGCGTGATGTCCAATTCAAAGTTTTCTCTGGACCAGCTAATGATCCTAAATCTCGCGTTAGTGCACTCAAGATACCGGGAGGAGCGGAGTTGTCGAGGAAAAAGATCGATGAATACACGGAGTTTGTGGCGATATACGGTGCAAGAGGACTAGCGTGGATTAAGGTCAATGACATAGACACTGGGGTTAAGGGT
This sequence comes from Porticoccaceae bacterium, assembly GCA_902557735.1. Classification (GTDB taxonomy): domain Bacteria; phylum Pseudomonadota; class Gammaproteobacteria; order Pseudomonadales; family Porticoccaceae; genus TMED48. Next base: position 59,917 of record CACEBC010000007.1, on the reverse strand, counting down.
ATGCAATCGCCTATAATTAAATTTATCGGCGAGCAGACAACTTTGGCAATTATGGATAGGTTAAATGCCGAAAATGGAGATATTGTTTTCTTCGGTGCTGATAGTCATAAAATCGTTTCAGAGGCTCTGGGTGCATTGCGCTGCCGAATAGCGGCGGATATGAAGTTATATGTTACCGACTGGGCGCCGATATGGATCGTCGATTTTCCAATGTTTGAAGCTTTGGAAGATGGCTCTTTGACGCCACTTCATCACCCTTTTACTTTGCCTTCATGCGGCCTTGATGAATTATCTCACGAACCATCGAAATGTCTTTCTGAAGCCTATGACATAGTGATTAATGGCTATGAATTAGGGGGTGGATCTATTCGTATTCACGACCTCAAAATGCAGGAAGTGGTATTTGATATATTGAAAATAGAGAAAGAAGAACAGCGAGAAAAATTTGGTTTCTTGCTTGATGCCCTTCAATTTGGTGCGCCGCCTCACGGGGGCATCGCTATTGGGCTTGATAGATTGATGATGCTGTTGATACAGAAAGACTCGATTAGAGATGTTATAGCTTTTCCAAAAACACAGTCCGCGTCGTGTCTTATGACAGACGCGCCTAGTCATATAGATATAAACCAATTGAGTGATCTGGGGATCCAGGTTCGACGGTTTTCTGATCAATGACTAGCTGATTAAGATTTGGGGGGCGGGTTTCGTGGCTGGTCATAGCAAGTGGGCTAATATAAAGCATCGTAAGGCAGCTCAAGATGCCAAACGTGGGAAAATTTTCACAAAATTGATCCGCGAGTTGGTGGTCGCTGCAAAGACTGGTGGCTCGAGCGTTGAGGACAATCCTCGTCTGCGAGCAGCTGTTGATAAAGCTCTCGGTTCGAACATGAAACGCGATACTATAGAAAAGGCAATCATGAGGGGGGCTGGAGCTGGTGAGAGTGAAAACTATGATGAGGTGACTTATGAGGGTTATGCGTCTGGTGGCGTCGCGGTAATGGTTGAGTGTATGACGGACAATCGTAATCGCACTGTCGGGGAAGTCCGACATTTATTCAGTAAATTCGGAGGTAATTTAGGAACGGATGGATCTGTTGCCTATTTGTTTAGTCGTATAGGACAGTTAGATTTTTCCTCGGATTGCGATGAAGATGCTCTTCTTGATGCTGCACTAGAGGCAGGCGCAAAGGACATGGAAGCGTGTGACGATGGCTCCGTTTGCGTGATAACTTCTTTTGAAGACTTCCCGAAAATTAAGGACGAGTTGAACGTTTCCGGATTCACACCTTACAGCGCAGAAATAACAATGTTTGCCAGTGTTAAGGTAAGACTTGACCTTGAGAGAGCGCAGAAATTGGGGCAATTGATCGATGCTCTCGAGGATTTGGATGATGTGCAACATGTACATACAAATGCTGATGTGCCGGCTGCTGTGCTCGAGCAATTGGATTAGTATTTTTGACTACCCGATCGGGCTCTCATGTAGATTTAATCAGAGCGAGTAATCAAACCGAGGAATAAAAGATGAAAGTTATAAAAAAGACAAAGAACTATATTATCTATCAAAAGCGTTCCGGACGATATGGTGTGCAAGATTCCGCGAAACATTGGATAAATCAGGAAGAAAAGGTCGATATCCTAGCGGCTGAAGGGCTGATTAAGATGGCCACCGCTCCTAAAGCTGTGCCGGAGAAATCAGAAAAGGAAAAACATCGTAAGGCTGCCGAAACGAATGAACAATCTCCTGCTAATGTAGAGGAAGATGCTGTTTCTGAGGCGTCTGCTGCTGAGTCAGAAGAAGATACTGTTTCTGAGGCGTCTGCTGCTGAGTCAGAAGACGATGCTGTTTCTGAGGCGTCTGCTGCTGAGGTAGAAGAGGGGGCTATTGCTGAGGAAGTAACACCTAAAAAGACTGAAAAAAAACCACGAGCTAAGCGCGCCAAAAAGCCTGATGATGAGGCCACTAAGACACCATCCTCTACGAGCAAGAAAAAGAAGACAAAAAGTGGAGACAATTAGAAATTATTTTTGCTTAATTAGAATAACTTGGCTTCTAGTGAGTCTGCGAATCAGTCGAAATGAGAAAATCATCAATTTTGACCTTGAAGCTTTGGTTTTTGTCGGAGTGGCGCTAAAGAAATGTATTTGGGGGCTCAAAAATTGAAATTTTTCCTCTTAATTGTGATTGGGTTATTCGCGGTAGGTTGCAAAAATGAAAGCGGTGAATTCACTCAGTTAAAAAAACAAAACGCATCTGATCTTGTTACACCGGATGGTGTTCGTCTCATCGAACGGGTCACGTCAAATTCAGAAACAGTTGTTATACCATATCAAAAATATGAATTAGAGAATGGTTTAACTGTAATTCTTCATCAAGATCACTCTGATCCTCTTGTTCATATTGATGTGACTTATCATGTTGGCTCCGCACGCGAGGAGAAAGGTAAGTCTGGATTTGCACATTTTTTTGAGCATATGATGTTTCAAGGTTCCGAGAATGTTGATGATGAGGAGCACTTTAAGATTGTCACCGACGCCGGTGGAACGATGAACGGGACAACCAACAGCGACAGAACTAATTATTATCAAACAGTACCTGCGAATCAATTGGAGAAAGTGCTGTGGCTTGAATCTGACCGGATGGGTTATTTTCTTGATGCAGTCACTCAGAAAAAGTTTGAGGTTCAACGAGATACTGTCAAGAATGAGCGCGGGCAAAGAGTCGAAAACAGGCCTTATGGCAGAGTAGATGAACGCATTAGTCAGGCATTATTCCCAGATGGTCATCCATACTCTTGGCCTGTTATTGGTTATACAGAGGACCTTAATAGGGTCGGCGTAGAGGATTTGAAGGGCTTTTTTTTTGCGTTGGTACGGTCCTAATAATGCTACTTTGACGATTGGAGGTGACTTCGAGGAGCAAAAAGCATTGGAATGGGCTAAGAAGTATTTTGGACCAATTCCTCGTGGGCCTGAAGTGTTGAATCAAGAAAAACTGCCTTTCACGATTCAGGAGGATCGATATATCTCCATGGAGGACAACGTACATTTGCCTCTCATAGTTATGTCGTACCCAACCGTTTATTTCCGGCATGAGGATGAGGCTCCGTTAGACGTGCTGTCCAGCATTTTGGGCACTGGAAAGACTTCTCTTTTTTACAAAAATCTCATTAAAAACCAGTTGGCTGTGGATGCTGGCGCCACGCACTATTGTGCTGAGCTTGCCTGTAAATTTGAACTTTATGCGCTTCCGCGCCCTGGCTCAGATGTTAAGCTCTCAGAGATTGAGAGGGTAATTCGCGCAACGCTAGGGGAATTTGAACAGCGTGGAGTAGAGGCAGATGATCTTCTGATGGTCAAGGCTGAGATGGAGTCCAGCTTCATATTTGGACTTCAGAGTGTTGCTGGCAAGGTCCGGGAGTTGGCCTACAACCAAACACTGTTTCGAAATCCAGACTATATTCAACATGACATTGCACGTTACAACCGAGTCAAACAAGATGATGTGCTTAGAGTGTTTAAGGAATATGTCAAAGGCAAACATGGGGTGATTTTAAGTGTGGTTCCCAACGGTAGATTAAATGACATTGCGGCGCCTAACAATTTTCTTCCGCCCCCAAGGCAGAAAGATATGCAAGTTTTGACATCTAATGTGGTGCTGGACGAACAAATACCTCGCCCAAAAGATACATTCGATAGAAGTATCATGCCAAAAGCTGGTGCTAATAAAACGCCGGAGGTCCCAGCCTTGTGGCGTCACTCGATCCCAAACGGGTTACGAGTGCTTGGCGCTAGCAGCACTGAAACGCCAACGACATCTATCATGTTGAGAATTCCGGCGGGCCATTATTATTCGATGAAAGAGAAGGCTGGAATAGCATATTTACTGGCTGCAATGCTCAACGAATCTACGACCCAGCGAAGCGCCGAGGAAATGTCAAAACAGCTTAGAAAGCTCGGTAGTTCCGTGTCTATATCGGCAGGGACTAAATACCTAAACGTTGATGTGAACGCTTTGTCAAAAAACCTAGACCAAACATTAGCTTTAGTGCTTGAAAAACTTTCACAACCTGCTTGGGCGGCAGATGAATTTGAAAGAATCAAACAAACGGCAATCGAAGGCATTATGCAGAGTAAAAAAGATCCGTCTTTCTTGGCTCAAAATGCCTCTAGGATGCTGCTATTCGGTGACAGCATTGCTGCCATGCCGATCAGAGGAGACGAGATAAGCGTAAACAACATTAAGCTTGATGACCTCAAAAATTTTCATGCTGAATATCTAAAACCGGATGGTGGGCAGCTTATTGTAGTATCAGAACGGTCCAAAGCTGATATCATCAGCTCGCTGAGCGTTTTTGGCGAATTAAAAGGATTTTCCAAACCTTTAGAACTTGATTTTTCCGATGGCGATACAAAACCAGGAGTAGTTTATCTTGTCAATAAAGATGATGCCGCGCAGTCTTCAATTGTCATTGGCAAACGCTCTATGAAGCGCGATGTCAATGGAGAGTTCTTTCGCTCCTCGCTGATGAATTTTGTCCTAGGTGGTTCATTTAACAGCCGTATTAATTTGAATCTTCGTGAAGATAAGGGATATACCTATGGAGCCCGATCTTATTTCTCGGGAGATAAACTAACGGGCAGTTTTATCGCTTCAACTGAGGTTAGAGCGGACGTAACTGATAGCGCCCTTATTGAAATTACTGACGAAATTCACAGATTTTCTGAGTCCGGTATTACTGATGGGGAGTTAATTTTTATGCGCAACGCGGTTTCTCAAAGAGATGCTTTGAAATATGAAACGCCGAGCGCCAAATTGAGATTCCTCGCGCAAATTTTGGAATATGATTTGTCACCCGGATTTGTCAAAGAACGCGGTGAAACAATTCAAAGCATTTCCAAGGCTGAAATAAACGAATTGGCTCAAAAACATCTTAGCCTAGACGAAATGTTTATGGTGGTGGTTGGCGACGCCGCCATTTTAAAGCCAAATCTTCAGGAAGCCGGTTATCAAGTTGTCGACTTTGAGATATAGTGTCCTCGGTATGTTAAATACTCTTGGGGCTATTGGCGACCAAAAAGGCGGCTCTGCTGCTCAAGGTTCCTAGAAATGACTCGGATAATCGGTATAGACCCGGGGTCCCAAAGAACTGGATATGGGGTGATCGAATTAAACGATAATGATCTAGTGTATCTGGCTAGCGGGGTCGTTAAACTGCCCAAGAAAAGCCTAGCGATACGCTTACAAATTATTTTCGAAGGGGTTAAAAGGATTATCGATCAATATCAGCCTACCGAACTCGGTATAGAAGAGGTTTTCATGTCCAAAAACCCCGGTTCGGCTTTAAAGTTAGGCCAAGCTAGAGGCGCTGCTATCGTGGCTGCGGCCGATGCTGGACTCGATATAAGCGAATACTCTGCGAGAAGCATTAAAAAGTCTGTTGTCGGTGTTGGCGCCGCGAGCAAAAACCAGGTGCAAAAAATGGTGGTTCAACTCCTTAAATTAAAGGATATCCCTTCAGAAGATGCTGCGGATGGGCTTGCAGTAGCGATATGTCATGGATACAGTAGGCGCGGAATCAAGTTGCTAGCAAAATCGGAAAGTGGTCGCTTTTCTCGGGGACGCTATCTGTAGCCGGCTTTAGTAGGACACGCATGGTCGAAATACGGAACATTCTCTCGATATGATCTCAAGGCTTTCAGGAATTATTCTTGAAAAAGATTCAGCAAGTATCTTAATCGATGTCGGGGGGTTAGGTTATGAAGTGCATGTATCTTTGAATAGCTTGTTTGATGCTCCCGATTTAGGTGAGCCAGTTACACTGTATACTCATTTTGTGGTTCGAGAAGATGCGCATCAATTGTTTGGATTTACAAAATTGCAAGAACGTGATCTTTTTCGTTTGCTCATCAAAATTAACGGTGTTGGGCCAAAGATGGCAATAGCGTTGCTTTCGGGAGTTTCATATGATGAATTTATCCGATGTGTGAGACAGGGTGATATTGGTGGGCTAGTCAGACTGCCGGGGGTGGGTAAAAAGATTGCTGAACGGCTTGTGATGGAAATGCGAGACAAAATCGGCGGGATCTCCCCCTGCTCTGAATTGCCCTCAAGTGCTATTGAGTCTTCCATTTCTGAGATATCTCGTGAGGCAGAAAGCGCTCTTTTAGCGCTGGGCTATAAACCTCATCAAGCCGCAAAAATGATGGCTGGTGTGCCAGAGGGTGAGCGGGAAAACGTTGAGATGTTGATTAAAGCGGCGTTAAGAAATACGATTTCTTGATCTTCCTTTACTAGATTCTTAAATATTTCTTAAAATTTAAAAGCGTGATTTGTTTCAAGGTGGTAGTATCTTTTTAAAAAATCATAAGATTGAGAGTTTCTAGAATATGTTGGAGCCGGATCGACTAATTTCTGGTGAGGCTAATAATGTTGAGGAAAGTTTCGATAGAGCATTGAGACCGGTATCCTTAGGCGATTATGTTGGTCAAGGAGTTGTTAAGGAGCAATTAAGCATATTTGTCGAGGCGGCTCGAAAGCGATCAGAACCTCTTGACCATTGCCTTGTTTTTGGTCCACCAGGTCTGGGAAAAACGACATTAGCGCATATCATCGCTCATGAAATGGGAGTAGCTTTGAAGACCACATCGGGGCCCGTTCTCGAAAAGGCCGGTGACATTGCGGCTCTTATGACAAATCTCGAGCCCGGAGATGTCCTTTTCATAGATGAAATTCATCGACTAAGTCCAGTGGTGGAGGAGGTTCTTTATCCAGCAATGGAAGATTATAAGTTAGATATTATTATCGGTGAGGGACCATCTGCGCGTTCTATCAAACTTGACCTCCCTCCTTTCACTATGGTTGGTGCTACTACAAGAGCGGGACTACTGACCTCTCCATTACGTGATAGATTTGGCATTGTCCAGCGGCTGGAATTTTACTCGATTGATGACTTGGCATCGATCGTGATTCGAGCTAGTCGAATCTTGAAAGTTGCAATTGAAGAGGCCGGCGCCATTGAGATCGCCCGCCGTTCCAGAGGCACCCCTCGGATTGCAAACCGACTCTTGAGAAGGGTGCGTGACTATGTTGAGGTGAAGAGTGATGGTGTTATAACAGCAAGGTTGGCTGATGCTGCGTTAAATATGCTGAAGATCGACCAAAATGGATTTGACCACCTTGATCGTCGTTTGCTTCTAACTCTGATGGAAAAATTTGATGGTGGTCCAGTTGGAGTCGATAGCCTCGCAGCTGCTCTAAGCGAAGAGAGAGGCACGATTGAGGATATTTTAGAGCCTTACTTAATCCAACAGGGTTACTTGATGCGGACGTCGCGAGGCCGGATGGCCACTCGGATGGCTTATGAGCAATTTGCACTGAAAAGTCCGAAACATATAGACCAGCAGAGGGACATGCTGAATGAGCAATTTTGACATGGTTGCCCGCGTATATATTGAGGATACTGATGCTGGTGGTATAGTTTATTATGCAAATTATCTGAGATTCATGGAGCGCGCCAGAACCGAGTTTTTCCGGCATTTAGGTTATCGTAAACCGGCGCTATTCGACGGATTTCAATTTGTTGTTAGAGATGTTTCGGTTAGGTATTTAAAGCCAGCGTTTTTGGATGACGAAATAAATGTTTCAGTGGTATTGCGCGGCGTTTCCAAGTTTGCCTTCGAGATGAATCAAGAAATACACCGTTTTGATGAGCGCTTGGTTTCAGGGTTTGTTAAGTCAGTTTGTGTCGAAGAGAAGACCAAGAGACTGACAAAAATGCCTGACCAACTCTTCGAGCTTTTAAAAAGTCACAGTATCCAATGATGGGGTTTAAGCAGTGTCGCAAGAAAGTTTATCAATACTATCACTGGTTCTAAATGCCAGCGCCTTAGTTCAGGCGGTGATGGGAATACTCTTTTTGGCTTCTGTTATTTCTTGGGTTATGATAGTCCAACGCGGACTATACCTGCGGACTGCTGAAGGAAATTTCACTCAGTTTGAGAAAACCTTTTGGTCTGGAATCGACTTAAATCATTTATTCTTAGAAATCTCTGAAAAACATGAGGAGGGTTCATATCGTACAGGTATAGAAAATGTGTTCTGTGCAGGCTTTGGCGAATTTAATCGATTGGCCAGAGTCCAGAAGCCTGATCCGGACGCGATTATCGAAAACACGGATAGGGCGATGCGGATTGCACTGTCGAGGGAAGAGGAAAATCTGAGAACTCACTTGACATTTTTGGCAAGTGTTGCGTCGGTCAGCCCTTACATTGGTTTGTTTGGAACGGTTTGGGGAATCATGAATTCATTTCGTGGTTTGGCTATGGTACAACAGGCAACCTTAGCTACTGTGGCGCCAGGTATTTCGGAAGCCCTGATTGCTACAGCCATGGGCTTATTTGCAGCTATTCCCGCTGTAATTGCTTACAACAGGTATTCTGCGTTGGCAGACAGAATCTTTGGTAGTTACGAAACTTTTGCTGATGAATTCTCCAGCATTCTATATCGTCAATTTCATACTCGCTAGGCGAAAATTTGGTCTTTATGGGGGAAGAGATTGAAGTCAAAAAAGTTTAGAAATAAACCTTTAGCAGAAATCAATGTAGTACCATATATCGATGTGACTTTGGTATTGCTCGTAGTGTTCATGATTACTGCCCCCTTGCTAATGCAAGGCGTTAAGGTAGAACTTCCAAAAGCCAACTCAACTCCCATGGAAACCAAAGAAAATGAACCATTTATTATTTCTATAAAGGCCGATGGCACCTTTTGGATTGATGAGAAAGGAACTAATAAGATAGAAACTTTGACGACGATCAAATCCCAAGTTTCAAAAGTCTTACGGCAATCTCCGGAAACGCCTATTTTGGTATGGGGGGATGGTCAAGTTGCTTATGCCTCAGTTGTAGAACTAATGAGCGAATTGCAGCGCGCGGGCGCTCCAAGCGTAGGGCTAGTCACTCAACCGCCGAGCAACTAGGGAGAAGAGATTTTTGGCTTATTTTTCGGGCATAGTGTTTAGTGCCATGCTTCACATGGTTGTGATTTCCGCTCTCTGGGTGAATTGGCAACAACCCTCGAAAAAGGTGTTTGTCCAACCGAACTACATCAATGCAGAATTGATTGCACTGGCGCCGGTTGAAAAAAAACAATCTTCCTTGCCAACCAAAAAGCCGGCTGCCCCCGTGATGACTGGATCGGATAAAAATCGAGAAAAAAAGACACAAAAGGAAGAAGAGAAAAGAAAGGTTGCTCAGACGAGGGAACTCAAGGCAGAGCAAAAGAAATTGGATGCTGAAAAAAAGCGGATAAAAGAAGAGAGAGAAGCGCAAAAGCGTCGCGCAAGAGAAGCGGAGTGGGAGGAGACACTGGCCCAAGCGAAGGCTCAACAGGCGGCTGAAGAGGATGAGCGGGCAGCGAATAGTTTCCGGCAAGTAATTCAGAAACGTTTGTCAGAGAATTGGAGCCGGCCACCCAGCGCGAGGCGGGGAATGGAAACTCATGTCCGGATTAGGCTGGTGCCTACTGGAAGGGTTGTGGGTTTAACGATCATCAAATCTAGTGGCGATATTGCTTTCGATCGATCTGTGGAGCAAGCAGTTCGCAAGGTTGACCAATTTATCGAACTGCAGACTATGGATAGTCGATTGTTTGAGTTAAAATTCCGCTCTGTGGATGTCGCTTTTAGTCCAGAAGATTTGAGGTTGTAGTTATGTTGAAGTTTGTTTTTAGTTATTTGCAACTCATTTTTATAATTTCTGTGCTTTTTGGCAAGTCTGCCTCCGCTGAGCTTATTATAAGAGTAACTCAAGGGAATGATACACCGACAAGAATAGCCGTTCCTCCCATAGGGAATCGTTTCGAGCCAATTGAACTCGATCTGGCAAACATAGTTGAAACTGATCTGGAACGCAGCGGTTTCTTTTCCGCCATAACACGAACAGATATGCTGTCCTATCCGACAATGATCAAAGACGTTTATTACAGAGACTGGCGGTTGCTTGATACCGAATATCTTTTGCTCGGAAACATAGTTTCTTCAGAACAAAACCGATATACCGTGGATATTTCTCTGTTAAATGTGACTGCTGAGCAGGTGGCTTTTAGGCATCGTTTAACGGGCAAGCGTTCCCAACTGCGCAAGCTAGCGCATGCTATAAGCGATAAAGTATTTGAGGAGATTACCGGTATTCGAGGCATCTTTTCCACACGCATTGTTTACATTACTGCAACTCAAGAGTTGGGTCGAGAGGTATATCGTCTTCATGTGGCCGATGCGGACGGAGCAAGAGAAAAATTAATGCTTGAATCGAACCAACCAATAATGTCACCAACTTGGTCGCCTGATGGAAAGGATATAGCATATGTTTCATTTGAGACAGGAAGGCCGGCTATTTTCAGGCAAAACATTAGAAGCGCATCGCGTCAACAGCTTACCAATTTTAAAGGTCTTAATGGGGCTCCCGCATGGTCACCAGACGGCCAACATCTGGCTTTGGTATTATCCAAGGATGGTAATCCAGAGATTTATATTTTAAATCTTGAAACCCTATATTTCAGAAGACTAACACAGCATTTTGCGATTGACACGGAGCCAGCTTGGATGCCGGATGGTAAAAATTTGATTTTTACCTCCGATAGAGGGGGCACACCGCAAATATATAAATTAAATATTGCAACCAAGGGTACCGAGCGCCTAACATTCACAGGTAACTATAACGCCCGCGGCAGTTTGGCTCCGGATGGCCGGACTTTGGCATTAGTCCATAGGAGGACGAGCAGGTTTCATATTGCTTCGTTCGACTTAGAAACTGGCAGACTTATGGAGTTAACAGAAACTCGTCTAGACGAATCTCCCAGCGTCGCGCCAAATGGAGCCATGCTGATGTATGCTACAAAGAGGCAGGACAGGGGAGTATTGGCTGCAGTCTCCCTAGATGCGGGGATAAAATACATGCTTCCTGCCAGACAAGGCGATGTACGCGAACCCGCATGGTCGCCATTCATGCAATAAAGAAAATAAGTTAAAATTACTTTAGAATGTACTTGTTTACCCATTTTAAATATTGGAGTTAATAATGAAAAAGAAATTAAATACACTTTCCGTGCTAACCATAGCTGCTTCGATGCTTTTGGTAGGTTGCGCCTCTACTCCAACTGAGGACACGACGGCCATCGAAGAAGATGAAGTTACGGCGGCTGTTTTGGATACTGCTGTGGAAGAAAAAATATTAGAACCCGAAGTGACCGCCGATACGGTGTTTTATTTCGATTTTGACAAGGCGGTGCTCCGAGATGAGTCAAAGTCTGCTCTTTTAGAGCATGCAAGTGGGCTTCAAGAGTCACCACGGAATATTCGTCTAGAGGGTCATGCTGATGAGCGCGGTACCAGAGAATATAACATGGCTCTAGGTGAGCGCAGAGCAACGGCAGTAAAAGAGTTCCTCGTGCTTCAAGGAGTTTCTGTGGGCTTGATAGAAGTTGTTAGTTATGGTGAAGAGCGTGCGGCCTCGTATGGAAGCAATGATGATTCTTGGGCGTTAAACCGCAGAGTGGAACTCAAATAGCCCACTGTGTGTGCGAGCTTTTTTATTTTTTTCGTAAATAGCCATCACTGGGTCGTTTTTTGAGACTATTTAATTCTAAAAAAACGGTTTCTGCTTGCCTTTTGCAATTGTTAGTAGCATCGCAGTTGGCTGGCGAGCAGGTTCGTGCGCCAGTCACTGAAATCGTTACTCAGAATTCTTCGGATGAGGCAGTTTTAGGGGATGCATCAGAAGCGAATGCTGGGTCGAATGCTCCAGAGGACACTTTTGCTTCCTTACAGATGTTGCGCTCCGAAGTCCAGGAATTAAGGGGTTTGGTTGAAACACTGGAATTTCGCTTGCAGCAGATGAAGCAGCAGCAGTTGGATGATTATCTTGATCTAGATAGGCGAGTTTCATCGCGAAGTGCAGTTCGAAACGCTGATCCAATGGATCCAGTAGCGCTTATTCCAGATGTCAACAAACCCGGAGGACGAGTTGAAGATCCAATAATTTCGGAAGAACCGTCCCCGCGTGTAACGACGAACGATGAAAAAGTCAAGGCAGACTACGATACTGCTTCAAAACTCTTGCTGAAAGATCGCGATATGGAGGGTGCTGTCGAGGCTTTTAAAAATCATATTGATGAGTATCCCGAGAGCCCGTACGTTGCAAATGCGAGCTATTGGCTAGGTGAAATATATCTCTTGCGTGGACTTCAAGAAGACGCCCGTCAAGAATTTGTTCGGATAGTGCAACATCATGCTGGGCATAGTAAGGAAATGGACGCCCGATTCAAACTAGGAAAAATTTACAATGAGCTTGGCGATAAAGAGCTGGCCCGAGAGTTCTTAGAGGCGGCCTCAAGAAGTTCTGGTGCGGTTGCTTCTAAGGCACAGAATTACTTAGATTCGAACTTTTAGCGCGGATCTTGTTTGTGGAATCCCTCAAGATCCAAATGACCAAAAGCTTGCCCAGATTTAAGGCCAAAAAGACTGTGCCCATTATTAAGTAATTCCTACTTGGTGATTGTGCTAGTGAGCTTTAGACGTTTGGATCTATTGGGCACAAATATTTCTTGATATTTAAATCGGCACAAGTATTATACCGACTCCTGTATGGGCCGTTAGCTCAGTTGGTAGAGCAGTTGGCTTTTAACCAATTGGTCGCTGGTTCGAGCCCAGCACGGCCCACCATTTTTTCATTCTTCCCATCATGGCAGAAAAAAGCATTTACCCAGTCTTGGGCGATTCCCTTAGTTTAGTTGGGTTAAAATGACATAATTGCTTCTGCTATTCTGTGACGAATGTTAAAAGCAACCATCGACGATAAGTCTTTTCTGTGGAAGTTTGAGTGGCTGATTCGGCTCTAGAGAGGGTCTTGGTTCAGACAAGAGTTGTTACATTTTAATTGTCACTGTCGCCGTGATATATGACCCTAAGGCATCAGTGCTGGCCACTTCACTCGGTTTTATTCGCTGCTCTCAGTAGACGACCCATGGACTTTTGCCCAAGGTCATGGGCAAATTCATTGTTTTCCCAGGCAATGTTGCCGCCAATCATTACTAGTTCGACCACACCATCTGATCTGTTGACCAGCTGTTCAGATCTAAATTCTTCACGATAAATGCGATGTGTACTTGTCTCGCCATCGTATTCTGCGAGTTTTTCTGGGTTGATTAGAATTAGATCTGCTACATCGCCTTGATCAAGAGTTCCGCCTTCAACACCGAATAGATTGGCTGCATCCTTAGTCAGGCGCTTAACCATATAGCTTACATCTCGATCACCCCCCTGAGATGCCAGTTTGAGGCTTCGCAAATTGCCATCGTAGAATGCCATATTTGTCAGGTGGGCTCCGCTGTCATTAAAGCCCGGCAAAAGAAGCGGGTTCATGATCAATTCCCGCACGATCTCTGAATCGCGGTTGGCAGTAACTGTGCTCCAAGTTAGATCCGTGTCAAAGGAGCGCAGCATTTGCAGCATGAAGTCCCCTTCATCTTTAATCCATACAAATTCATTCTGTATCGTTTTAAGCTCATCTTCGTTGGTGTCCGATGGATATCGACCAGCGTTAATTGCATTTACCCGGTCGAAGATTGATTGAAAATCCATACCTTGCCAGTTCGTCTGCGGGCAGCGTTCGAGCTGCATATCCGCGAGGGTACGATGGAAGGCATAGTCCTCCAGATTGAACCTGCGCTTCAAGCGAGAGAGGGTCCAGCCACTTTTGCCTTTCATCCACATGTCTTTAAATGATTTGGCATAGTTTGGGTCACTGAGGATCGCGCGGCGACCTTTGCGATCTTCAAGGTCAGTCTCATTGAGGCGGCGCAGTTCGGGGATTTCCTCTGCCAGTGGCGTCACAGCACCAGCTGCCCAGGTTTTAAAAGGGGCCCCAAGGGCCTGCATATGAAAATCCCCCCTGATTAACCAGGAGTTTAGGAAGCGAGACAAAATCTTGGCCAGACGGGCAAGCTGCCAGTTGTTTGTTATATCTAACGCTGCAACAACTGTAGTCCGCAAGGGCTTACCGTACAGGCGTCCGCTGGTGAGTAGGAAAGTTTTTAATGTTCCGATAACACTATCTTTTGGCGGTGTGGCTTGCCATAAGGCCCCTTGCTTTCGTAATACTTCCGCAAGTGCTTTAAGCTCGGGGAATTTAGAGAACTGGGTGGGAATGTTTTTGTCACAATGTGGTTGTGCCGCCAGATAATGGAAAGGTAGTGCGTCTGTAGAGAGTCCCGCGAAGCCCTGCAGGAGCCCTTCCCGAAGCGAATCTTTCATCTCCTCTAGCTCATTGGTGGTGGGATCGCGAGTAACACTATTTTCAAAACCCATCTTCTCGATGCGAAGCATTGAATGGGGAAATAGCGCCACTACATTTGGGCCGAGTTTAAGTTGTTCCAGATGATCGAGGTAATCGGCTGGATTGTTCCAACTAATTTTATCAGCGCACTGGCGCAGGACATGTTTGGGTATATTTTCGACTCGGGCATAGCAGCTAACGATGGGGTCATTGGTTCCGTCGCGTTGGGATCCAAAAGCGAGTCCAAGGCTGCAGTTGGCGATTACCACTGAAGTTGTGCCATGGCGTGTCGATTCTGGTAGCCCCGGAGCCAACTCCAATTCCAAATCATAATGGGTGTGAATATCAAAAAGTCCAGGCATAAGCCAAAGTCCCTCGGCATCAATAGTGCGGTTGGCCTGGGTTGCATCTAGATGTTGCCCGCGAGCGATGATAACGCCATCCGCCACAGCAACATCTTGAAAAACAGGGGGCTCGTCCTTGTTAAAAACTTTCGCATTTTTGATCAATGTATCATAAGGTTGGATCATGGCATTGCTCTTGTTTGTTCTGCCTTAATATGTCAGCTCGGTAGAGAAATATATGCCTAGCTCAGTATTGCATCAAGCTCATTTTGACTCAAGATAGTAAATAAACACTCAGATCGTCTTGCGCGAATATAAGAAACCCGATGGAAAAACACTATGATATCAGCCCTAGCAAAACCCCGTTTCGAATTGGAACTTTGGCGTTTACGGGGCGAATATAGCTCGCTACTGGGCCATCAAATTTTCTGTGTTGACAGCGGCGAAGGTAGTTCTTTTCATCCGAATTCATCCACTGTTTTACTACTCCATGGCTTTCCCACGTCATGTTGGGATTGGCGGCCTTTATGGGGAGGACTAGCAGACCGTTGTCGGGTTATCGCGCTGGATATGCTGGGTTTTGGCTTTTCTGACAAACCCAATAATCATAAATATAGCATCCATGGTCAAGCCGACGTTGTAGAGGCATTAGTAATTTCAAAAGGGCTTGAGAAATTTCACGTATTAGCCCACGACTATGGGGACACGGTTGCTCAAGAGCTTCTAGCGCGTCAACTAGAGGGGACGGGCGCTGGCAAGTGGCTGTCTTGTTGTTTCTTAAATGGCGGACTATTGCCAGAGACGCATCGCGCGCTCACTATTCAGAAACTTTTGCTGAGTCCCATAGGGAGATGGCTCAATTATCTTAATGGTTATTCTCAATTCTGCCGCAGCTTCAGCTCGGTATTCGGCAAAAATACTAAGCCCTCTGAGCAACAATTAAAGGATTTCTGGTGGCTAATTAACTACAATAATGGCAAACATAGTTTTCATAATTTGATTACTTACATGCATGATCGTATAAAGCACCGAGAGCGCTGGTTGTCTGCGTTGTAAAAGTCCAGTATTCCGCTCGCGCTTATTAACGGCTCAGCGGACCCCGTTTCTGGGAGCCATATGGTTTCTAGATACAAAGAATTGCACTGCCGACTCGACTACTGTGTTGAACTGTCGGCGGTTGGTCATTACCCTCATATTGAGGTTCCTCAAGATGCGCTGACCCATCATCGGACATTTATTCATGACAAAAAACACTGAATCAATCCATGGGCTTCCCAAGTAAAAAGGGATCGGCTTTGTAGCCTGTAAGGCTCATAATAGCTGCTGGCATATTGTCTCTTTAAATCGCAGGTGATTATAAAATGACAGACCGGAACAATCTTAGTTGGAAAGAATTTGAACGCGTTGATTTGCGGGTCGGAACAGTGGTCGATGCGGAGTTTTTCGAGGAAGCCATTAAACCGGCTATTAAACTGAGGATCGACTTTGGCGCCAAAATTGGAATAAAAAAATCCTCCGCGCAAATCACAGATCATTATGAGCCCAAAACATTAATCGGAAAACAGATTGTTGCAGTGATTAACTTCCCCAAAAAGCAGATCGGCCCCTTTATGTCTGAGTGTTTGGTGACGGGGTTTGTGCAGGATGATGGGGGTATTATTCTTGCCGTGCCAGATAAGCTGGCTTTAAATGGGTCGCGTATGGCCTAGGTAAAAGACTGGCATTCAATACTTTTTCAGAAAAAGCCTCCTATAAAGTTGCCTGTTCAACTTTAGATTGGCTGAGTTTGCTAAGAGCATTAGAATCATAGAAAAACCAGTTGTTCAAGGAATGATTATGCTTGAAAATAAACTCGACTTGTCCTACTTAATTGGCTGCGGTGCAGAGTACCAATGATGATTCAAAATGCTTTCCCCAAAATTGCTCAAAATAATAAAAAAATTGCTATAGTGGACTCCACTGGCGCTCACACGTACCACAGAGTAGACGCTCGAATAAATCTATTCGCTGCGGGAATCCTTGGAAACAAACGGGATATCCAAGAGGAGCGGGTAGCCTTCCTGATTCCCGCAAGCCAAGATTATGTAACTGTCCTCATTGGCATTTGGCGCGCAGGAGGAATTGCAGTGCCACTCAATATTGCGTCTGCAGAAGACGAACTTCATCACTACCTCAGCAGTATTGGTGTAACTCGATTAATTGCCAACTATGAAGACCACGGCAAACTTTATCGGCTTTGCGGAGAGTTGGGCATTCAACTGCTCACTGTTGATGATGTGTTGGCTGAGAGATGCAATGAGTTGCCCAGTCTTTGTCAAGAGCGCTCGGCCCTGATCCTTTTTACCAGTGGTACCACAAGCAAACCAAAAGGAGTGCTGACAACCCATAAAGCAATAAGAGCCCAAATTTTAACTTTGCTTGATGCATGGAGATGGTCGGTTGAGGACGTGATTCCCTTATTTCTCCCGCTACACCATGTGCACGGCATTATCAACGTACTTTGCTGCGCACTTTGGTCGGGGGCTACAGTGCATATGATGCCAAAACTTGATTTGGAGAACATCTGCTCTAAGGTGATATCAGATACCTTCAGCTTATTCATGGCTGTACCCACAATTTATGTAAAGCTGATAGAACATTTGGAAAACCAAAATATCGATTTGGCGCAAGCAATTGGAGATGGTTTTGGGCGAATGCGGTTAAATGTTTCGGGGTCTGCAGCTTGTCCTGTCAATGTTTTTAATCAATGGAAAGGGAAAACCGGGCAGATTCTTCTGGAACGTTATGGGATGACAGAGGTAGGAATGGCCATATCTAATTGCTATGTTGGAGAAAGGCGTGCTGGATTTGTCGGCCAGGCCCTTCCGGGAGTCACAGTGGGATTGTTTGACGAAAATGATATGCCCGTCACGGCGGAAAAAATACCCGGTGAAATTCGTATGAAAGGCGATAATTTGTTCAAGGAATATTGGAATAATCCAAAAGCGACGCAAGAGGCGTTTAAAGATGGTTGGTTTTGCTCTGGTGATATTGCGGTCATAGAGGATGGCTACTTCCGAATAATGGGACGGTCATCAATCGATATTATTAAATCGGGTGGGTACAAGTTATCCGCGCTAGAGATAGAAGGTGTTCTCCTTACCCATGAGAACATCGTTGAGGTCGCGGTAATCGGTCTTCCTGACGACACATGGGGAGAGGTTGTAGTCGCCTGTGTGTGTTTGCGAGCTGGAACACAACTCGAATACGTCGATCTCAAGAATTGGTGCATTGATAAAATGTCTTCCTATAAAATACCCAAGCGAATAAAGGTGTTGGATAGTCTTCCTCGCAATGCAATGGGTAAAGTAACCAAATCATCGCTCAAAGGATAGTTATAGTTGCGGTCGCCACCGGTAAAATAACGGATAAATTAGAAAAAGAGATGCAACAAATTTTATGGTCTTAATTGCCCGAACTTAACCTTTTGTTTGCAGCCAATTTTGTCGTTTTTAATTTAATTCGATTTCTATCTTTGCTGTGTTTGGCCTTCAGGTTTTTTTTCCTGGCATGAAGCTTGCTGTTCGTCAACGCGCTATCATTGCTGCGCGACTTAGGGTTATAAATGCTCAAACGCATGGGTTTCGCAAAAAGCTTTGCCTTTTTCAAATGCTTTAGCAGTGCATTGGGCATACCTCCTGGAAGATCGATGGTGCTGAAGTTGTTGTAAATTTTGATTTCGCCAATGTGGCGGCTGGTGATTCCAGCTTCCGTCATAATAGCGCTCGTAATATGGGAGGCCTTGATGCTATCTTTTTGGCCTAATTCAAGTCGGTAGGTCACCATGTGGATTGCGGAATCCTTTTCTTTAGCACTCGGCGCGCTAGATTTTACACGTTCTTTTCGCTTGGTGATTTTGCGGTTGCCCAATTTATTTTTTACCGGCTTTTGATCTTTCTCGCTTAGCGCGATGATGCTGTCTAATTTAGGAAATAGTGGGCGGTCCTTTTGATTTTCATAGGCTAATGCTGCGGCTATATCGGCTAAGTCGAGCTCATTTTTAGACGCAAACTTGGTAATTAAGTCGCGAAACTTATCCAAACGGGGTGAGTCTAGCGTGTTCATTAATTGATCAGTAAACTGTCTGATGCGATGAGCGCTGACCTGCTGACTAGTCGGCATGGTAAGTGGCGAAATGGATTGCCGTATTGACTTCTCGATGGAACGCAGCAATCGAGTTTCTTTGGGTGTGATGAATAATATTGCTTTGCCTTGACGACCCGCTCGACCCGTCCGACCGATGCGGTGAATATAGGATTCGTTGTCATACGGGATATCAAAGTTAATCACATGGCTGATGCGCTCAACGTCTAGACCTCGAGCCGCCACATCGGTGGCCACGACTATATCTATTTTGCCTTTCTTTAAACGAGTTATGGTTCGCTCTCGCAATGCCTGACTTAGATCCCCATTCATGGCAGCTGAACAGAAGCCTCGCGCCTCAAGCCGTTCCGAGATATCAAGTGTGGATGATTTAGTGCGAACGAAAATTATCATTCCATCGAATGTTTCAGCTTCCAAAACTCGGGTGAGGGTATCCATTTTTTGATGACTTTTGACCGTTATATATTTTTGGTCAACCTGTTTAACGGTTTTTGTTGTGCTTTTGATACTAATGTGTTCCGCGTCCCCGAGGTACTTTTTGGAGATGTTCCGAATTTTATTTGGCATCGTGGCGGAAAACAGTGCTCGTTGGCACTGAGCTGGCGTCTGGGAAAGAATGGTTTCGACATCCTCAATAAAGCCCATTCGCAACATTTCGTCTGCCTCATCGAGAATCAGTCCTTTGATTGTACTGAGGTCGAGGCTCTGTCGACGTAAGTGGTCGAGTATCCTGCCAGGAGTGCCTACGACGACATGAACTCCGCGTTTGAGGCCACGCAACTGGTCGCTAATATTAGTGCCGCCGTATATCGGCAGAACACGAAATTCATTTATATGCCTCGCATAGGTTTGGAAAGCTTCGGCTACTTGAATGGCCAGTTCTCTGGTGGGTGTGAGCACAAGAATTTGAAGGCTTTTCTGTTTTTTGTCAATTTGACTAAGGAATGGAAGAGCGAACGCTGCCGTTTTTCCGGTGCCCGTTTGCGCCATACCCAAAAGATTTTTTTTTTGAAGCAGGATAGGAATACTCTGTGCCTGGATTGGTGATGGTTGCTCATAACCAAGCTGTTTAACAGCCTTCAGAACGGCGGGGGAAAGACCTAAAGAAGGGAAGTCATCGGACAACATATTCTTGCCTGTAGTTATGGGGCCTTATCGTTGTTGGAGTGGCCCGCGGAGTATACGCCTGGTCGGTAAAGATTTATAGCCGCTTCAAGAATTTAAATTCGTGGAAAAGCGCTTTTTAAAGAGTCGTATTCATCGTAAAGAAAACTGGGATCAGTTCGGGATAGGCTCCAATTATTGTCTATTATGATTGAGCTTAGGAACCGCCTAGTATAGAGTCGCACAGCCAGAAGCTGTTCCACCTCAGATATTTTCCACATGAGGCACAAAACATGAAAAATCTGTCCTGGAAAACCCCAAAAAATTTGCTGCTTGTAATGACGGTCGCGATGACGATCGCTTTCGCCACCTGGATGGCCCTGCTTAACAACTTCGTGATTGACAAAGCAGGATTCACTGGTGTCGAGATCGGCATATTGCAAAGTATACGAGAGATCCCGGGTTTCCTTGCGTTTACTGCTGTATTTGTGCTGATGCTGATCAAAGAGCAAGTGTTCGCATATCTATCTCTAGCAATGCTGGGTATAGGGGTTGCTGTCGTGGGATACTTTCCTAGCGCGGTAGGCTTGTACCTCACTACTTTCGTGATGTCTGTGGGTTTTCACTACTTTGAAACAGTCAAGCAATCGATCTCATTACAATGGTTGAGTATTGAGGAAGCACCTAAGGTGTTGGGGCAACTAATTGCTGCGGGATCCATGGCTTCGTTGATTGTCTACAGTTTCCTTTGGTTATTTCAGGGCTATTTTGATCTCAGCTATTCGTCGATTTACATCATAGGTGGTGGTCTGTGTTTAATTTTGACTGTCTGGACATGGACAGTCTTTCCTCGATTTGAATCCACAATAGTTCAACGAAAGAACCTAGTCCTGCGAAAACGCTATTGGCTCTATTATGCTCTCACTTTCATGGGGGGTGCCAGGCGACAGATCTTCGTAGTTTTCGCTGGATTTCTGATGGTGGAAAAATTTGATTATTCTGTTAGCGATATCGCAGCTCTTTACCTCATTAATCATGTATTTAATTGGGCATTCGCCAGTCGAATCGGCGCTCTTATCGGTCGTATTGGCGAGCGGCGTGCACTGACTTTCGAGTATTGTGGGCTAATGTGTGTATTTACGGCGTACGCTTTTGTGAACGATGCCTCCTGGGCGGCAGTATTGTACATTCTTGATCATCTGTTTTTTTCGCTAGCAATAGCGATTAAAACTTACTTTCAGAAAATTGCTGACCCAGCCGATATGGCTTCTACCGCAGGTGTGGCATTCACCATTAACCACATTGCGGCGGTAGTAATCCCTGTGCTATTTGGTTTTATTTGGTTGATGTCTCCTGCGGCAGTATTTTTAACAGGAGCCGCTATGGCGGCAGTAAGTTTATCACTTGCTCTCAATATTCCATCCTCACCTAGTCCAGGAAATGAAGTTGTTCTAGGTAAAATGCCAGATGTGATTCCATCCTGATAGAGTGTGACGGCCCATCAGTGGAGTCCCGACCGTGGTCGATATCATGCAAGTCTTGCATGCAGACTACTTTAATCGAATGTCATGTAAGGTGGGAATCTGGGCATGCCAAAAGATTTTTGTTTTAATCATCGCAAAGGTAGATTTCTAGTGTGATTAGCTCTCAAAAAGTTATTGCTGAGGTTTCTCTGCTAAGCTAGCTGAATTATTTCAGACCATAGTTTTATGGACTAATGAGTCGCCTGTAATAAAATTTTGAATGCTGATAGACCCGTGGGCCAAACCAAAATCAAAAATATAAATGATTTCTTTTACAAATATTCAGTTGCATCGAGGCAAGAAATTACTTCTCGATCAAGCAGACCTCACAATTCACCCGGGTCATCGGACTGGAATTACGGGTGTAAATGGATGTGGTAAATCCAGCCTCTTTAGCTTGCTTTTAGGCGAAATATTGCCGGATAGCGGAGATTTCAGCATTCCTCAAAATTGGCGAATCTCTCATATGGCTCAGGAGTGCGTTGCATCCTCTAGGTCCGCTCTAGATTATGTTTTAGATGGCGATATTGAGTTTCGCAAAACTGAATTAGCAATCGAGAAAGCATCGGGTGAAGGCGACGACGAGCGTTTGGTAGTTGAGTATGAAAGGATGGATGATATTAATGGATTTAATGCGCATTATCGTGCAGAGCAATTACTGCAGGGTTTAGGATTCCATCAATCCGAAATAAAACGTCCATTGAAGAGTTTCTCGGGCGGTTGGCGGTCGAGATTAAATTTGGCTCAGGCGCTAATGCGACCCTCCGATTTGCTGATGCTGGATGAGCCTACCAATCATTTAGACCTAGATGCAATTTTATGGCTTGAGAACTGGTTGCAGGGCTACTCAGGTGCCTTACTAATTATCTCTCATGACCGAGATTTTATGGACAATGTGGTCCAAAGGATTTTGCATGTAGAAGGTTCAAAGCTAGTCAGCTATAAGGGCAATTATTCTGCTTTTGAGTCTGCTCGAGCTGAGCGAATTTCGCTTCAAAGAGCAAACTATGTCAAGCAGGAAAAGCGGAAAAAAGAGATTGAGGCATTCGTAGCCCGCTTTCGTTACAAAGCCTCCAAAGCAAGACAAGCTCAGAGTCGCATCAAGGAACTTAGTCGGATGCAAGACTTTGCCGTAGCTCATCTCAATTCGCCTTTCTATTTCAGGTTTCCTGCGCCCAAAAAAGCTTTCAGTTCGCTCATAAACATTAACAAAGCTGCTATTGGCTATGGGAAACACAAGGTTTTATCCAATGTCACCTTTGAACTGAAATCCGGCAGCCGGGTGGGTTTGTTAGGCCCCAATGGGGCCGGCAAAACAACTCTTATCAAGGCCTTGACAGGTAAGCTCGATTTAATATCCGGAGAGCTAGCATGGGGAAATGGTTTGACAATCGGTTACTTTGGGCAGAATCAAATCGAGGAGTTGGATCTACAGACAAGTCCTCTAAAACATTTAAAGCGCAGTGCGCCCGATGCCTCAGATCAGGAAATACGAAATTTTTTGGGAGGGTTCAATTTCCACAATGAGAGTGTTTTGGAGCCCATTCGAGAATTTTCCGGGGGAGAGAAGACGCGCTTGGCTCTCGCTAGTCTAGTTTGGAAAAATCCGAATCTGCTGCTTCTGGATGAGCCGACTAATCATCTCGACCTTGAAATGCGGCATGCCTTGGTCATCGCTTTGCAAAGTTTTGAGGGAGCTCTCGTGCTCATTTCACATGATCGTCATTTAATGCGCAGCACGATTGATAATTTTTATTTGGTCGCTGAGGGTCATGTATCAGAGTTTGACGGGAATTTGGCAGATTATCAAAATTATTTGAAGGATGTGTCGAATAAGTCCAATAAAAATAATGAAACTAAATTGAAAATTCCCGCGAACAAAAAGGTTGCGAGAAAAGAAGCCGCAGAGCGGCGAAAATCCTTTGCCCCGTTATTTAAAAAGATTAGGTTTTTAGAATCTGAAATTGAAAAGAAAAATGATATTTTGAGTGACATTGAATTTCAGTTGGCTGATCCTAGTATTTATGAGTTGGATGATAAAGATAAGTTGAAGATATTGCTCGCTGATCAAGCACAAACAAAGTTAGCCATGAGTGATTTGGAAAGTGAGTGGTTGGAAACACAAGAAATTATTGAAAAGAAAGGAAACACCTTAGGTTAAAACGGGTAGCCAAAAAAAACTCGGGATGCAAAGTTATTTTTGGGTTCACTTCTGGCTCACCTGCTTGAACATTGAACCATGCCAATTTTTGGCCCTGGTTGATTTAATAGGGGTTAAAATTACATTTTTTTGCTTAACGTGTTTTTGGATTGAATCTCAACTGCCTCGCTCAGTGACGGTGCTCTCCGCGTAAGTACATGGGTTATCAGATAGCCTTAATTTGGTGAGGTAAATGCATTTAGGATCGGTTTCGCTTTGGACTTAAGATCATTATTGTTTACTATTGCGATGGCAATATTTACTTCCCTATTATTAGCCATGGAAGCTGCCATCAAAGCCACTTGGAACCAAGGTACTGGGTTAAATGCATTTTTTAGTTGAGTTAGCATGAAAGCATATGATGCCATTGTAATAGGAGCTGGCCATAATGGTTTAACCCATGCTGCCTTTCTGTCGAAAGCGGGTCTAAGAGTTTTGGTTTTGGAGAAGAATAATTACATTGGGGGCGCTACGGCAAGCTTAGAGTTGCACAAAGATTGGCGTTATTCAAATTGCTCTTATGTCTGCAGTCTGTTCAGACCAGAGATCTATCAAGCTCTGGATCTGGGCCGGCATGGACTAGAGGTCGTGCCTCTGCAAGGAAGCGTTACATTTAAACAAGATGGCGATTATTTTGGAAGTTATCATCAGTCTAATTTGCGGCGGAGGGAGATTGCCAGGCACTCTAAACGGGACGCCGATGCATCGATAAGATTCGATACGGATCTTATGAAGTGGTGCCGTCTAATCAGAGGGTTTCTTCTGCGTACACCTCCTGACCCCGCGTCTTTTAAGATTCGAGACGCTATGGAATTTGCGTATCTTCTCAAAAGTTTTCACAAGCTCAGCGAAAGTCAGATATATGAATTTATCAGATTTTTTACTATGTCAATTGCTGAATACCTTGAGCAGTATTTCGAAAATGATACGGTTTTGGCGCACTATTCAGGAGGAAGTATCATTGGCACTGGCCTTGGCGTTTACTCTCCCGGAACGGCTTACGTATTATTGCACCATGCCATGGGTGATGTTGATGGTAATGTGGGTTCCTGGGGATTTGCTCGCGGTGGAATGGGCTCGGTTTCTGCGTCGCTCGCTTCCTCTCTTCGCGCGGTTGGAGGTGAGATCCGCACCGATGCAGAGGTGGTCAAGGTCTCTGTAAATAGAGGGCGGGCAACTGGAGTGATACTGGCCTCTGGTGAGGAGTTGTCTGCGCGAGCAGTCATTTCAAACCTCGATGCCAAAAGAACTTTCTTAGGCCTGCTCGATCCCAATGATTTACCGGAAGACGTAGTTACCAGAGCAAAGCACTTTAAGATCCGAGGGTCCTCCGGAAAGGTAAATATCGCTCTCGATGGTATGCCTGAGTTTCCGGCTTTGCCTGAAGGTTCACCATTGACACTTGGTCACATGCATTTTACCGACACCTTGGAGCGATTGGAGAGAGCATATGACGATTGGAAGGATGATCGATGGTCTCAGGATCCCTATGTTGATATGGTTATTCCGACGCAATATGATCCCAGTATGTCACCTCCGGGCAAGCATATGATGTCAGTTTTTGTCCAATATTGTCCCGTGGAGGCTGACGGCGGCTGGACCGATAGCAAGAGAGGTGCCTTTGGGGCAGCAGTGATCAATCAGATAGCAGACTATAGCCCTAATTTCAAAGACCTTGTACTGCATGCCGAAATAAGAACCCCACGAGAGTTAGAAGACGAGGTTGGACTCACCGAGGGAAATATCTTTCAGGGCGAATTGACACTCGACCAATTGATGTTCAACCGCCCATTCCCGGGTTATGCACAATATCGAGCGCCGATAAAAAATATGTACATGTGCAGTTCTTCAAATCACCCTGGAGGAGGTGTGATGGGTGCGCCCGGAGCCAATTCGGCTAGAGAGGTACTGCTAGACTTCGGTAAGTCCACCACTATTCCAGAGGACTTTGGTGATGACTAAGCGATCCTCAGTGCTGGTCATTGGTGCAGGGCATAATGGAATTGTGTGCTCAAACTACTTGGCAAAGGCAGGCTATCAGGTTGAGGTCTTGGAAGCTCAGAGCGCCGTGGGTGGCGGTGCTGCAACGTTTGAGTTTGCTGATGGTTTTTGGGCCCCCGGCCTCATTAATGCGCCATATGGGTTAAACAAGAAAATTTATAAGGACCTTGGACTGCGCCCTCGAGGGAGCAAAACTTCAGAAGAGTTAAATTGCATTGCGCTTGATCGAGATGGTAATCACCTGATCCTGAATCGATTTGGCCTGACTGGTGGAGAGGTCTCTGAAAAAGATATTAATTCTTATCGAATATTCAGGAAAGAATTTACAAACTATTCGAAAGTGCTTGATCCGCTCATGGTTGACAGACCTCCACGACTAAAGGATATGGATCGCAAGGATAAATTTACTCTAATTCGACTTGGTTGGAATCTTCGTTTTGGGTTGCGCACAGGGTCAATGAGAGAGTTTCTTCGAGTAGGCGGAATCAACATGTATGACGTGCTCAATGAGTACTTTGACAACCCACGTTTAAAGGCCGCATTAGCCGTTGATGCGGTGATGGGACAGCGCATGGGCCCTAGGACACCAAATACTGTTTTAACCTATATCCAGCGTATCTGGGCCGAGACTCAGGCAAGCACTCGACTGCCAACTTCAAAGGATATATTGGAGGAACTTTATGACTCGGCTGTATCGCGTGGTGTAAATTTTAGACTGGATTCAAAGGTAACGCGGATTATAGTTGATGAGGGTCAAGCAGCTGGGGTGCTCCTAGAATCTGGAGAGAAAGTTTCAGCGTCGATCGTTATATCGAATGCAGATATCAAAACCACCTTTCTGAAGCTTGTGGGAACGCAGGATCTGGACGCTATGTTCTGTCATAGAATTGACAACATTCGGTCTGAAGGAAATGTGGCGAAAATTTTCCTCGCAGTAAGCAAACTGCCTCAATTCCGAAACCTCGAACAAAAAAACTTTCGTCACAGACTTCTGATTGCTCCAGATCAGCGTTATATCGAGCATGCATTCAATTGTGTAAAGTATGGTGAGTGTTCCGATAAACCTGTTTTAGAGATTACGATCCCAAGTTTGGTAGATCCAACTTTGGCACAGACAGGGTTTCACGTTGTCTCAATTTCGGCGATTTACGCTCCTCACAATCCTAATAAAGGTTGGACTGCTCTGAAAACTGTTTTTCTGGATAATATATTGTCTTCGATAGAGCAATATGCGCCGGGTTTTGTTGAGAGCGTTGTGGCAAAAAAAATACTGACGCCTGCAGATGTTGAGGAACAGTATAACAATTTGGGTGGGCACTGGCATCATGGTGAGCTAAGTCTCGATCAATCATTCATGATGCGTCCTGTATATGGAGCTTCCCAATATGATACCCCCATCCAAGGGCTTTATTTATGCGGAGCTGGGACCCATCCCGGCGGAGGTATGACTGGTGTGCCAGGACATAATGCGGCTAAGCGAGTGCTTGAACTGGCAGGATCGGCGTAATGCAATCACCAACTAAACAAGCTGGTCCGAATCATGTCGATTATAAGGAAGTCTTGGCTCCCACTCCTTTCCTAGAACACTTGGATTGCTATTGTCTCACTCAGGATTGGGCGTCCTGGAATGGATATAAAGTAGCAAGGGTTTATGACACTCTTGCTTCAGAATACTTTGCAATTCGCAGCACCTGCGGCGTGATGGACCTCACTCCAATGGAAAAGTATAGAGTGAGTGGCCCGGATGCACTGCTTTTCCTTAACCGGTTGGTCACTCGAGATATTTCAGGGCTTCAACCGAACCGTGTGACTTACGTTGTGTGGTGCAATGACGAAGGAAAAGTTCTGGATGATGGCACCATATTCAATCTTGACGGTGGTCATTACCGTCTTTGCTCTCAACATCATCAATTGGATTGGCTTCTAATATCGAGCTTGGGTTTTGACGTGACGATTGAGGAGGAAACACATTCTATAGCGGCGCTCGCAATTCAGGGCCCTACATCCTATTCCGTTCTATCAGCTGCTGGTATCAAAGACCTTGATCAGCTAAAACCTTTTGGCATCCTAAACATATCTGTCAATGGTATAGAATACATGGTTTCACGCACCGGCTTTACCGGTGACCTGGGTTACGAAATATGGGTTGACCCCTGTCATGCCAGCGAGCTGTGGGATATGATCTTTTCGCTACGGGAGCGGGGGCTATTCGACATCAGACCTACCGGCTTGGGTGCTTTGGAAATGGTCCGTATTGAGGCGGGCTTTATATTGCCCGGGGAGGATTTCAATACGGCCGAAACAGCCATTCGAGCTGATCATGATCGTTCGCCTTATGAGCTCGGCTTGGGTTGGTTGGTGAACTTTGAGAAATGTTATTTCACAGGAAAACGGGCGCTCGTTGCGGAAGTTGGCCGACCGATTCGACGCAAGCTGGTGCGGATGTGCATAGAAGGGAATAAGGTGCCGACCGATGCTTTTTTATATGACCGTCAGGGAGGATCCAGAATAGGCACTATTAAGTCATGCGTTTGGTCGCCTATTCTTAAAACGAATGTTGCTATGGCTGACGTTATCTATACTAAGGGTAATCCTCCAAAAAAGATATGGGCCGAAATCTATTATCAAAAAGAACTGGAGTGGCGCGCCACCTGGGCGCAATGTCATATCTCTGACAAGCCTTTTTGGGCTCATCGGCGGAGTTCTCTAACGCCTCCTGAAAAATTTTAGTCTGGTAGCGAGGAATACTCACCAACATAGAAGCTCCTTTGTTTATGATACCCCAACCACAATATTGCCAGCCCCACACTAACTCTTATTACGCCGCCTCAGCAAACCTGCTGGTTGATTGTGAATCATTGAAAGGCGGAAAAAGTGCCGATGTCTGTATTGTGGGAGCGGGTTTTACGGGTATCTCTGCCGCGCTGCATCTAGCAGAGAGGGGCTATGATGTCAAAGTCGTGGAGGCTAACAGAGTTGGTTGGGGTGCCTCCGGTCGAAATGGAGGACAGATAATTGGCGGTATTTCAGGGGAAAACAAATTAGAGGCCTCGTTGGGTGAATCTGGACCTCAATTGCTCTGGGATTTGCGATGGGCGGGGCATCGTATCATCCGGAAGCATGTAGATACTTATGCCATCGATTGTGACCTCAAGGCTGGATATGTGGATGTGGCTATTAAGGCGAGACATCTAAAAGATCTTGAGAAAGAACATAGATATTTAGATAAATATCAATACCCATTTGAATATAGTTTGCTATCGAAAGAGCAAACCCAAGAGATACTTGGCACCAAGGCCTACATCGGCGCATTGCTTAATATGGGAAATGGGCATTTGCACCCATTGAACCTGTGTTTGGGAGAGGCTAGCGCTGCAATGGCACTAGGGGTAAAAATTTATGAGAACTCGCCTGTCATCCAAATCCGGAGAGGCAACAAGGCTAAAGTGGTCACTAAGGACGGATCTGTTACCGCCGACTCGGTAATTCTTGCCGGTAATGCCTATCATTTTGTTGAACCCGAATTGCGAGGACATCTTCTTCCGGTAAATAGTTTTATTGTTGCCTCTGAACCACTTTCTGCGGATTTAATCGAGGAAATTAATCCTCGTGATTTGGCTGTTTGTGATCCAAATTATATCTTGACCTATTTTCGCCTCAGTAGCGACGGCCGATTACTTTTCGGTGGTCGTTTCACGTATTTTGGAAGCGACCCAGAGGTAATAAAGGGCACTTTGGTACCACGTCTTTTAAGGATATATCCACAACTGGCGAAAACACAGTTTGAATTTGGTTGGGGCGGAACCATCGGTGTCACTATTAACCGAGTACCCCAGATGGGAAAGTTGGCGAAAAATATCTTTTACTCACAAGGATACTCAGGCCATGGTGTCAATGTCACCCATCTGGCTGGGAAGGTTCTCTCTGAAGCGGTTGCTGGGACTATGGAGCGATTTGATATTTTTGCCAATATCAAGCCAGTAACTATTCCAGGCCAGCACTTATTCAGGAATCAATTAGTGACTCTGGGGATGCTTTATTATAAGTTCATCGACTCTTTGTAGGGGGGCTCACCTTGGATATATATTTTTATGATTGCTTGACAGATGCGTTTTAACTTAAAGGATGAACCAAGTGTTTAATAAGCAGGATCTTCGATTAGGTATGGATCGATCTATCTCGAGACGGGATTTCCTGCATGGTTTTGGAGGGCTTACCGCCGGGCTCGTGCTCCCCGCATTCGCCGGCCAAATCAAAAGAACGTCAGTTACACAAACGGGTTTACATGAAGGTTTTTATCCACCAGCTATTATGGGTATGCGCGGGAATCATTTGGGCTCCTTCGAGGTTCTGCATGAATTAGCTCGGAAGGGGAGGGTCAATTGGGGCTCGATTGGCTTATTGGACAAAGATCAATATGATTTGGTAATTGTTGGAGCTGGCATTAGCGGCCTCTCGGCTGCGTATTTTTATCGGAAAGAACGACCTGATGCACGGATCCTTCTGTTGGATAATCATGATGATTTTGGAGGGCATGCCAAGCGGAATGAGTTCGAGGTCAATGGTCGAAAGTTGATTGGCTATGGAGGAGCGCAGACGATGGCAGAACCATCGAGCTATCCGAGGATTGTGAAGCGCCTGCTCAGAGAGTTGGGTGTAGATATAGCTGGTTTCAAGGAAGCATATGACCAGAACTTTTTTAAACGACATGAGTTATCAGGGGGAGTTTATTTCAACCAGGAGGAATGGGGTATCGCGGCGACTATACCTTTTGATATGGCAAATCTTCGTGACTGGATACCCCTGTCTGCATCGCCTCTAAAGATTCAAGATGCAGTCAGCAAGATGCCAATAAGCGATTCCGCAAGGTCGGAACTGCTCATGCTGCTCCTCATAACAGAGGATAGGATACCGCACATAAAACCAGGCGAAAAATGGGATTATCTCTCTACCATTTCTTACCGAGAATTTTTGAGCAGACACTGCGGGGTCACTGAGGAGGAAGTCTTTGCTGTATTCCAAGATTTACCCAGTGATTCAGGAGTTGGCATTGAGGCCGTCAGCGCTGCGAGCGCACTGTGGGATTCCGGATTGCCGGGTTGGAAAGCAGCCGGTTTGCCTCAAGCAGATTCGGGTGAACCATACATACATCACTTTCCAGACGGGAATGCGTCCATTGCACGGCAGTTAGTAAGAAAAATGTGTCCTCAAGTTGCAACAGGAAATACTATGGAGGACCTGATTACAAAAAAATTTGATTACTCAAAACTAGACCTTCAAGACACACCAGTGCGGATAAGACTAGCCAGTACGGTAGTTCAGGTGCGACACTCGGGAAATAACGACCCCGGAGATGGGGTGGCTGTTACATACGTGCGCGATGGCCAGACACTTGCTGTTAGAGCAAACGCCGTCATTATGGCGTGCAATAATGCAGCAATACCATATATTTGTGATGAACTGCCCGAAAAACAGCGCAAAGCACTCGCTTTCCAAGTCAAGATGCCTATCCTCTATACCAATGTAGCATTGACCAATTGGCATGCATGGAAAAAACTAGGCGTCGGTGCTCTAGTGTGCCCAAGAAGTTACCACATTAACGCAGCTCTTGATTTTCCCGTGAGCTTTGGGGAATATAAATTTGCAGCAAAACCAGATGATCCTGTCCTTGTGCATATGGAGCGTTTCCCGCATCGCTCTAATCAGGACTTAGATCCCAAGGATCAATTCCGGTTGGGGCGACATGAGCTGGCCACCACATCTTTTGCGACCATAGAGCGGAATGTGCGAACTCAGCTTACAGGCATGTTAAGCTCAGGCGGTTTTGATCCGGCACGAGATATAGCAGGCATCACAGTTAACCGTTGGGCACATGGTTACTCTTACTGGTATCGATCATTATTTGATGAAGAGTATGATGATCCAAAGTACCCACATATGATTGCTAGGAAACGATATGGCCAGATAGCAATAGCTAACGCAGATTCTGGGGCGAGTGCGATGATGGAGACGGCCATTGAGCAAGGATATAGGGCTGTGACAGAATTGCTTGGGTAATTGACTCCGTCACTATTATTTATTAAGGTCATCGAATTATCGGGTTCAAGGGGTTACAAGTGGACATTGGTGTTCCTCTCAGAGATCTTGGGCATATTGACAGCGGAGCCTTGATAGAAGCTGTTTTAAGCGCTGATGACCAGAGTTGGTTGGACAATAGTCACCGACAGAGTGCTTATGAGGTGCATCACCAGACCCAGTCCCTAATGATGTTGTTCGTTGATACGGAACGATGGCCCCAGATAGAGGTCTCCAAGCAGTCTGCCTGGGAACGATTGTCTGATACGGCATTGCCAATAATGAAATCTATTTTGAAAGATTTTTATCCAGAGGGTGGGCTGGTTGTTAGAGCCATGGCTGCGAAACTTGTATCGGGAGGTATTATAATGCCTCATTTTGACAAACATCCCTCGTTTCATATAGGGCATCGAATCCATGTGCCAATCACCACAAATTCTCGTGTGCGTTTTATGATAGATGGAAAGCCTTACCGGTTTGAGGTGGGAAAAGCATATGAACTGAATAACCAGAAGCAGCACAGTGTAATGAATAAAGGCAGTGAAGACCGCATCACCTTCATATTCGATTACATCCCGGAAGAGAAATTGGACGCCGTAAAAGCCACAGGTGATGGGCTCAAAGTAGGCCTATAACCTAACCTATCCTCTCCAGTCACTCTCAACAGTTTCTGGAATTATTCGGTTCACAGTTGGTTTAACAGTCGCCCACTGATTTTTTATTGCAGGTTTATCTAGACCGGAAGCGCGCTCAAGCGAGACCACATGATAAATGCAAAAATACTATGTCAGGAACTATAGCCACCCCTTACTATAGCACCCGCATATGCGACAATCTGGGCCGCCTGCTTTGAAGCCTTGATGATTGAAGATTCTGGGGAGTTACCCGCGTGTCGCGATGAGATGTAACCGGCATTAAATCCGTCCCCCGCTGCGGTTGTGTCAATAATTGCATCGGGCTTCACAGGGTCGATTTGAAATTGATTTCCATTGACGTTTGCCAATATGACGCCTGATCCATTCGTCAAAACAATCTCTTCAATTTGATATTCTAAAAGCTTGCCAAGTACTTCCGAAGAGTTACTCGTGTTCCAAAGGATTTGCTCGTCTTGAAAACTCGATAGTAAAATATTGCATGATCGATATGCTCGCTTGATTTGTTTCCGTGCATCCTCTTTATCATGCCATAAATGTGGTCGATAGTTGGGATCAAAAATCACATACTTACCATTCTTAATAAACCGGTCGGCCAAGCAAAAAAGCTTTTCCCGACTGGGTTGATCGATGATTGCAAGAGTAATTCCCGTGAAATAGAAATAATTCGCGTTCATTACAACGTCTGCTAGCAAGTCTTCATCGATAAGGTGAAACATTTTCCTTGCCGCTGAATCGGATCGCCAATACGTAAACGACCGCTCTCCTGTTTCGTCGTTCTCGACAGTATAAAGTCCGATCGTTTTATTCTTGGAGCGTGCAACCAGTGTGGTATCGATCCTTTCATTAGCAAGGAAATCATGCAGTTTTTGGCTGATCGAATCATTGCCAATCGCCGTGAGGAGCTGAACAAGAGAGTCGTCGCATAGCCGTTTTAAATAAACTGAGAAATTTAGCACATCGCCTGCAAAGCTGGATCGGTAGAGACTGTCGTATTGATTGCGATAACAGGCATCTCTCAACTCCATCATCCCTTCACCCGCGCAAATTATGTCCAAGGATTTGCCATGTTTCATTTAAACCGCCTCATGATAACTCATCTGCCAGCGCTCGTATGGCGCCTCTTAGCTCTGCTAAACCTTTAAGACGCCCGATTGCAGAATATCCTGGGTTAATCTTCTTACCGATGTCATCCATCATTTGATGCCCGTGATCAGGACGAAAGAAAATTTCATTTTTATTATTCTGATCATCAAGACGACGCCTTCGCTCCTCATTTAAGAGGATTCGGAGAATTTTGATCATATTAACGTCGCCGTCCAAATGGTTCGCCTCAAAAAAAGATGTATTGTCGTCGCGATCTAACTTTACTGCTCTCAAATGGGCAAAGTAAGTTCGGTTGGCATAACGAGTCGCAATGGAGACAACGTCGTTGTCCCGCCGACTTGCAAGAGATCCGACGCACAACGTTAGACCATTTGCAGGGCTCGGCTCTCGAGAGAACAGCTCTTCAAGGTCATTTTGAGTACTAATTATTCTCGGCAATCCGAATAGTGTTCGAGGTGGATCATCTGGATGTATGGCCAGCTTTACGCCTGCTAATTCAGCTCTGGGAATCACTTGACTGATAAAGTTATGAAGATTTTCTCTCAGGTCAGCAGAGCTCACATTCTGATAATTTGCCAGAGCTGACGAGAAATCCTTCAAATCATGACCTCCTGATATACCTCCGGGGAGACCACGTATAATGTTAGATGTCAGTTGATCACGCTGATCTTGAGGCATATTGTCGAAAGTTTCTCTGGCCTCGTCTATTTCTGAATCACTGTATTCGTCTCGTGCATTTGGCCTCTGCAGGATAAACAGATCAAAAGCTGAAAACTTTTTGTAATCAAAGCTTAACGCAAACGCCCCGTTCGGGAGATGGAGATTGAGATCAGTTCGGGTCCAGTCAATAACGGGCATGAAGTTATAGCATATGGTCTTGATGCCAGATTTTGCGGCGTTCTCCATAGAGGTTATCCAGTTGTGTATATAGATCTGACTATTTTTTCGACCTAATTTAATATCCTCATGCAATGGAATGCTCTCTATGACAGACCAGTTGAGTGGTGAACTGCTGCGATTGAATTTATTTATTAAAGACTGATGGCTTTTAATCTTACCAATGGTCCAGACCTCTCCAATCGGAACATCATGCAGAGCGCTGACCACGTTTTTTGCGCCAGTTTGTCTGACATCATCTAGACTCACAGGATCGTTTGGACCAAACCACCTCCAAGATTCCAGCATGCCTCAGTTCCTCATATCTAGAGATGGTTGAGTCAAGAAATGGCTCAAAATTTGAGTCACATTCCCAGCTTTAATTTTTTTGTAGTAATTGATGACCGACTCAATAAAATCATCGAGCTTGAAAAATAGAAAATTCTCTGCACCTGCAAGTATTAAAAAATCATACACTTTGTCTCGGGATATGTTTCTGGTCGTGTCTCGCTCGGAGTCACGAGCTAGGGCTTTATAAAATTCATTTTCCAGTGGGTCGTTTAATTTCTTTTCACCCAGTGCTTTTTCAACGTGCACGACCCAAGCGGCTATGACTAAGCTCATAGGTGTCGCATTAATTTTTTTTGCAATTGCAGCGTCTATTGCAGGAAACCAACGTTGTTGAATCTTTTGAGAGCTATCGGTATTTACCTGCTGCAATTTGTAAGGGAGAGCTCTATTTTGAAAGCGTTCCAGTACCTCTTCAATATAATTTTCACAATAGAAATTATTGGGCATCTCGGTTGCTGGAAGGACGACCTTGAGCAATACCTCACGGAGAAATCCAAAGATAGCGGGTTCTTCCAATGTTTCATGAATATTCTCTTTATCGATTAGATATCCCAATACTGCCACTATGGAATGTCCGGAATTCAAAAAAAGTAATTTAATTTGTTCATAGAATTTAATATCGTTGCTAAAGACTACTCCCACCAAGTCCAGCGGTGGCCGCTCGGCGGCAAAATTATTTTCTATAACCCACTGGCTGAACGGCTCACCGGACACTGGCCAGAAATCGTCTAGGCCTAGTTTAGAGGCAACGAGTTGCCTAAGATTTGAGTCCGTGCTTGGTGTAACCCGATCTACCATCGATGAGGAAAAACTGACATGCGATCGTGACCAGGCTAGGCTCGTTGGGTCATGGATAGCTAAAAGTTCCTGCACTCCCTTGCGCAAATAATTACCGCCGCCTTGAAGGTTGTCGCAGCACACTATGCTGAGCGGTTCTGAACAACCATTCCGACGTCGAATGATTGCCGCTGTCAGGTATCCGTATATCGTGGCTGGCCGTGAAAGCGAATTCATGTCTGAAATAAGGCTCGGATGATGGAGGTTTGGTTTTCCTTTCGACAGGTAATAACCTTTTTCCGTGATTGTTATTGTCACCAATTTAATGCATTGATCCGATATCTGCTCAACGACTTTGGAGGGATTTTCAGGGGCAACAAGTATATCTAGTATTGATCTGATAATTTTGATTTTGATGGTCTCACCGAGTGTTACCTCAGTGTACATAAAGTCTTGTGGTGCCAGTTTGTCTCTCGCTTGACTCGATTGCATGGAAATTCCAATAATGCCCCAGGTAAAGTGATTTCGAGTCAGAAGGTCGTCTACATATCTGGCCTGATGACCACGGTGAAAGTTGCCCACGCCAAAATGCACGATGCCGGGTTGCACATTTTCGAGTGCATAATCGCCGATGGTGACGTCCCTGGGTAGTGCTTCCAAAGCCAAAAGTTCTTTTTTATTAAGTCTGTCCATAGTTGTTGGTTTTGTCGTTCAAGTCGCGATGATTCAGAGCGAGAGCGGTGCAGCCAATATGTTGTGAGCATTCCTAAGATGCCGCTAACTTAGCTTGAGGAGCCCATCGAGCGCTTGCGCTCCGGCAAGAAACCAAACATTTTGGCTGCAAATAATATCGCACAGATTAACGCAAGTATTGCCAATAGTCCCTGAAAAAGCCAAAAACTGAGTGCTTCGAGAATGACCATAATATAGCCCGCTCCAGCCAAGAGGGGCAACAAAAAGAAGATTGTAACGAAGCGGTGATTATTCTCTACTGAAAAGTATAAGCAAGGAATTAAAACAAGCGTTATTGTCGAGGCAAACAAAATGCCAAAGCTCAGTGACAGCGCCATCGGTATGACAAACTGGGCTTGAGCACTGGTTTCGAATAATAAGGGCAATAGACCGACGAAGGTGGTCAATGTAGTCAACAGAATTGCTCGAAATCTCTGTTTGCACGCGCTCAACAGAGCATTTTCAATCGAGAGGCCCCTGTTTCTCTCGCGATTGCTGAATTCCACAAGTATTAAGCTGTCATTAACCACTACACCCGCAAGAGCAATAATTCCGAACACAGAGAGCATATTTATTGTGGTATCGAATAGCACGTGTCCAATTACTGCGCCAATGAAGCCGAAAGGGATCACCGACATAATGACCACTGGTTGAACGTAAGATTTTAATGGCACAGCCAACAGACCATAAATCATAAATAGCGCAGCAGCTAAACCGAGGGTCATAGTTGTGTAGTAAGTATTTTTTTCTTGAGTGCTCCCGGTAAGGCGATACTCAACACTTGGGAATCTTTCCAGTAAACCAGGAACGAAATAATCGCTCACATCGGCAATTACATCGTCGCTTTCCACTTTGCCTGCCTCGACCTCTGCACTAATCGTCACGGTGCGTTTCCTGTCTAGGCGTTCGATGGCAGTGAGCCCAGTGCCAAGATCTATCGAGGCTACTTCCCCAATCGCTACAGGCGATCCGCTTGGGGTGCGAATCTGCATGTTTTCCAACGTTGAAAGTGAACGTCTGGCTTCATATGGGTACCTTACCATCACTTTCACTGTCTCTGAGCCTCTCTGAATGCGCTGAGCTTCTTCACCATAAAAGGCTTGCCGCACTTGAGTTGCAATATCAGACAGTCGAATGTCAATCTGTTCAGCATAAGGTTTTAATTTAATGAGGACTTCTTTACTTCCTGATCCCTGCGAGTTATATATGTCATAGACACCCGGGAATTGAGCAAGGTATTTCTGCAATTCGTAACCAGCTAGAGTCAGCTCTTGTGGATTTGAACCTGACAACGAGAGACTAATTTTTGGGCCGATGCTGCCGTCACTTGCAGAATAGCGCTGCTTTCGGACGTTTGGCAGCAGACCGGCTTTTTCGCGCCATAATTTCTCGATTTGATATGCATTTATATCCCTGAATTCAGATTTGGTGAGCTCCAGAAAGAAGGTGAAGGAGACATCACTATCCACCCAAAATGCTAAATGCTCGATAAAATTACTTGCATTTGGACTCTCGCGTCGATATTCATCTTGTATCTCATAAATGGCACTTTCGATAATTTGCATGGTTTCCGTGAGATTCTCTGGTGAGCTCCCATCCTGCATAGTCACATTTGCTTGCACAATATCTCCCGGGACATCTGGAAAAAACTCATACCTTGCTAAACCGCTGGATACGGCTGCTACGGCAAGTATCAGGATACTGACGAAGCCTGCTATGCTTATGTATCGGTTGGTGAGAGCGACCTTCAGTGCTGGTAAGTAGGTATTGGTTATAAACGACTCCAAATATCTTGACACTGCAGTCTGGCATCGGCCGATCAGACTAACTGACCTCTCGGGGGTTGTTCCATGGGTCAAGCCCACGAGGTGGGCAGGAAGTATGAGCTTAGACTCTATCAGCGAAAACGCAAGGCATAAAATAACCACGATACCGATTGCTCTAGTAATGCCGTCAAAGGTACCGCCGGCAAACACGACTGGAAGGAACGCAGCCATGGTAGTGAGGACTCCAATTGTAGATGGTATGGCGACCCGTTGTGTTCCCGCAACAACGGTTTCGACAGAAGCTCTGTAGGTTCCCGTGTCCAGGCTTCTTGCCGCTAGTTTTTTTTCGTAGTCGGCGTCAACCTCCCGATATATGCTTTCGCCTATCACAATGGCGTCGTCTACAACAATGCCTAGGACCATGATGAATGCAAACAGGCTAAGCACGTTTACTGTTACGTCAAAGGCCGGCATGAGCCAAAAAGCCCCTGCGAAACTAATCGGGATGCCAACGATTACCCATAGCGCCACCCTTGTGTTCAGAAACAACGTGAGCACAAGCGCGACAAAAATTAGACCCAAAAATAAGTTCTCAGACATCATCGCAAGACGCCCATTTAGATAATACGCTTCGTCTGACCATGCGCTGATGCTAGTTTCATTTCCGAGCTGTGCCTGCTTGCTTTCAACATATGCATGCACGGCTTCACTGATGTCTAACACGTTTTGACCCTCAAGAGAAAAAATGCCGACCGTGAAAGCAGGTCTTTGATCAAATCGATTCGTGTATATCGATTCCTCGAAACCATCTTTTACCTTTGCTACATCAGAGAGAAGCAATTGGGAGCCATCCATACTGCTTCGGAGAACGATATTAGAAAAATCACTGCCGTCGTAGGACTTTCCCTCTGTTCGCAGCAGAAGATGTCCGCTACCAGATTTAATCATTCCTGCGGGAAGATCGAGGGAAGAGTTGCGTACCGCCGACGCTATCTCACTGAAAGTTAGATCGAGTTCC
This sequence comes from Porticoccaceae bacterium, assembly GCA_902557735.1. Lineage (GTDB taxonomy): Bacteria > Pseudomonadota > Gammaproteobacteria > Pseudomonadales > Porticoccaceae > TMED48. The sequence goes on along the minus strand of CACEBC010000007.1, from coordinate 20,913 downwards.
CGAAGACGCGTCTCCGAAACCTCAATGGAAATTTCATACTCGCCGGCCCCCCATAGGATACTCTCTTTGACCTCAGGCAGGGCCATTAATTCGTCATGTATCTCTTCGCCTAATTTTTTTCTCTCTCGCTGCGTCATATCACCAAATACAGAAACACCCAGAGCCCAGATTTCGTTTCTTGCCCGCATCACTTCTGGTCTTTCTATGTCGTTTGGAAAATTTGTTATTCCATCCACTCGATTTTCAATAAGAGACATGATCTCGTTAATGTCCTCATTGGTGTCAATCTCCAAAGCAATATTTGCTCGATCCCGAAAGGCGTTTGACCGGATTGTTTTTATGCCTTGTAAGCCCTCTAGGGCCGCCTCTATCGGGAGAACTACACCCTTCTCAACCTCAACAGGTGCTGCGCCAGGATAGTCTACCGAAACATTGACCCAACGAATTTCTGTTCTGGGGAACATCTCTTTACTTATGTTTATGGACGAGATTGCACCTGCAAAAAAAATAAAACACATGACCAAGTTTGCAGCAACTGGATTGCGAGCGAACCAAGAGATTAAGCCTATCGATACTTTATTCATCTCGACGACTTGAGCTCAGGTGTGTTTTTAATTTCCAATTTAATCCCTTCAATTGGAGTGCCTAAGGCACTGACGATCAACCTATCGCCATCAGATAAACCTGATTCAACATAAAAAAATTGGTCATCCGAAAATAGAATATCGACCTCTGTCAGGCGTAAATGATCCGTTTCATCAACGGTGCCAACAATGGCATTTTCTATCAGGCTGCTTCTCGGTACTTTGTAGATATTTTTGACTATTCGACCTGGAATAAAAGCTCTAACAAACGTTCCAACCAAGAGCGGGATCGAAGTGCCCGAACCAGAATTCAAATGGTATGGGTCTGCAATATTCGCAACCGCGAATTGTGAGCGGCTAACCTCATTTACTTCACCTTCAAAGCGATGCAGCTTTGCAATCCATTGGCCCTTCGAGCCATTTATCGAGCCTTCCAGCAAAATTTCATGGTCTATAATTTTTGATTTTTGATTGAGATTACTCATCATGGACAGATCTTTTTCCGTTAGTGGTAATCTAACCTCAGCCACATCAGTTGAAAAAATTTCACCAAGGGGGGTGCCCGGCGTCAAGTACTGCCCTATATCTGCGAGTTTTTGCGAAACCATACCATCATAGGGAGCACGGATCGTGGTGCGACTAAGCTTTAGTTTTGATTGTTTCAGTTCAGCCTCGGCTTGAAGTACAAGCGCTCTTGCTTCAGACAGAAAGGGTTTACGCAACGCTAACGGTGGGGCCTCGGATTCTGCTTTTCCAGTCATAGCCCATTCCTTTTTAGCTTGGTAAGCTCGAGCCTTTTCGAATTCGAGTGCAGCCTGCCGACTTATGAGCTGGGCTTCCGCTCTTTGGAGTGCCACATCATAATCGCTCGTATCGATTTGCATAAGAGTATCGCCTCTCGAGAATATGCCGCCGCTGATAAAACGATCAGAAACTTCCAATATGGAGCCCGAAACTTCCGATGTGAGCAGGGTGCGCGTTTTTGCTGTAATGGTCCCTTGCGACTCGATAGTCAAAGGCACATCGACTTTTTCAACATGTTGAATCTTCACTGCGACCGAGGCCTGCGGCATTTGCAATTTCTCTGGCACTGGCTTGAGCACATGCATGATGATAGCGATGGCAATGGAGCCCGTTATGAGTCCGAGCGCAATAGCTTTTTTTATCAATGCGTCTCTCCTTCAGAAAAAACTAGCGAAAGGCTTTGTCGCCTTTTGCGTCTATACGAAAAGCCCATTTGATCGAGGGCATAATTGGAAAATAAAAAAGGTGTTTTTCAGAGATCTTCGGGACTTGTTCCATCAAACTTGTTTTCCCCAACACCGACTATCAATCCGCCGAACCCTGCAATTATAACAAATATCTCTCTTATCAAGACATTTTGTGTTTTCTGGTTCTTTACCATTTCATCGTGTCTTTGCTCAGTAACATCACAAATTTGCTCTGACTGTAAGCATATCCAAATCGTGATATCGAAAAGTTTGCTGGACTGGTTTTCGCGGCAACCCAAAAAGGTCTCTTTGAAGCACATTTTTTAATTTCAAAATGATTAGCAAGAATTTTATTGCTTTATTATATTGATGTGAGCCTCGTCTGCAGTGGGAAAAAATAAAAATCTAACATGAGAGTCGTAATCTTCCTAGTCGAGGACGCAATAAGCAGAATTTGGGTCAGACGTTACTTCCATAATTTCAATGAACAAATCCCACAGTTGTCAAGGACGATCACTTGGATGCTGATCTAAAAAATTAAGCCCTTCGACGCTGCTAAGCATCTCAAAAGAATTGTCCGTAACCGTCAGAGGTGCAGGGAGTGGTAATCATAGCAAATGCATCCATCCAAAAATTTGAATATTGTGACTTGGGGGCTAGATTCTTCGATGCGGAAGCCCTACACATGCCTGGTAAAATTCAGACCTGGCTCGTGCTAAAAGTAATATGTTATGGAGGCGCCGAGCCTGAGGTCTCCGTCAAATAATGCCATTCTTGAGTCATTATTAGCGGCGATATATAGCACGTGGCAACCAATTTCTATTTGATCTGAGAAAGCGTAATTACTTCTTAAAGACACGACCATAGCATTTCCATCTAGGTCCCCCTGAAGGGTGCCTGAAAAAGTGGTATTCCTATCAAGCGGGCGGCTACTATAGCGCAGCAACCAGGTTCCCTCGATGCCCCGTTTAATAAGCGCTTGATTTGCATGTAATCCATCGCCCTCGTCTAAGATTTTTTCCATTTTAGCGCTCAAACTCAAATCTTGGGTTGCGCTTATTCCATACTCGAAGCCAAATGAAATACCCACTTGGTCTTTTTTTATGTTAACTGTATTTTCGAGTGGTGTGATCACAAAGAAAGACCTGTCGGGAAAAACCCCTCGGTTTAGAGAGATGTCCAGAGTCAGCAGAATCCTGTCCAACGCATAATTAGTGCTGAACCCAAGGAGATAAAAATCATTTTTAATGCCGGATGACTCCATTAGCTCTTCAGTGGGTGATCTATACTGAAGTTGATTTTCCCAAAGGTAGGCACCCATAAAAGCAATATCGCTTTTCTCATAGGATTTGCTCCAACGGGCCCCAGCTTCAAATATTGGATTTGAGTTGCGGTGCGTGTATCGCAGATTGATTGGCAATGCAAAGTATAGTGGACTCCCTTCTACAGGCGATGGGTTAAATTCTGGATATAAGTTTAAGAAGCCTGACAACTGACTTTGGTTGTTGAAGAAATCCCAAACCAACATCCACTGATTCAACCGGGCATCCTCAATATCGATAATACTGAAATCTCGATATTCTGTGTGATTTATAACGTCAAGAACCGAATTACCAACGGTCTCGCCCCAAACTAAGGTTTGGCGTCCGAATTTAAGACTGTGACGGCCTAAAGTTCTTTGCAAAAAAAGTTCATTAATCCGATATTCCGTGTCAATGTTTTTTTTATTAGCGTCATACTCATAGTCTTGATTCCAAAATACTCTTGCTTGCCAACTCCCTTGCAGAAGCCAGTTTGGAGCGAATGCATTTGAGTAGCGAATATTTAACCCCGTTCGATTGTGCTCGATCATGCTTTTCTTCTGATATCGTCGACCTGTTGGCAATCCAATCGCATGATTATTTATTTGCCCAAAGAGTTGATGAGTTATGCGCACGGTAAAAGCGTCTAGCCAGGGCGGGTTGTACATATGATTCTGGGGCTCGAACAATGCATCAAACAAGCTGTCCTCAAAAATGAGGCTTTTATGGGAGTCATTATCGCTGCTGGCCGCTGAATCTGTGGGATCCCCCGCGACTATGATTTGGTAAAGCAGGGCAAAAGAAATCAAGAGATATTTTGCAATCACTAGAACTGTCCGAGCCTTACTTTGTTTGCGAGCGGAGTTGATTAAGCACGGTCTCCCGGTAGGCACTGTCAATCAACGAACGCTGGGTCAAAAAATCCTCATTGACACTGAGGCCTGCATGGAGGTCGACCATGGCCATATTGGACAGGCGGTTTGATACCAAGTTGAACATGGTGACTGATCTGGCCACCCAATGGCCATTCATCATCTCAACTCTTGATGAGATTGAACGTTTTAATTGCTTGCCATATTTGTCGTACATTTCACTCCTCAGTGAAACATATCTCTCTTTGTCGACGAAGTACACAGTTCTGGCATATCGGCTTCTTTTAGCTTTTTTTGTGACAGGTATCGCTTCAAGTTGCCATGCGTTGCGTCCATCTTGTATCGTTTGAGACAATATATTAATCTGGTAATCCTCGATGTTGCCATAATTAACATCCTCGGTTGTAAACTCGGATCCAAAGATTGACGCGGGCTCCCCATAGTCATCGCTGGCACCAGTCGCAATGCGCTTAACGCGCCCAAGCGCGGATAGATAGAGCCAAGTCTGGTTTTCGCGATCTGTCTGGTAATACGTATAGTTCAACATGCCTACTCCCCGCTCCGAGGCCGGTTCGCGAGTAATGCTAATGCTCTTAGTGTCTTTGTTATCGACACCCAAGTTCATGGTAACAGTCTCCAAGATTTTGACGCGAGGTTTCTCTGCGCAGGTTATTCGGCCAGCAGTCACTCCGAATCTGCAACTGGATAGCTTTATCTGAGCAAAAGAGGAATCGTTGGACGATCTGAGCATCCTTTCGACGGCGTTCATAATGTCTTGGCCAGTTTGTTCCTCTGAAAACGACATAGACATTAAGAAAGCGGTTACAACAGCAGTTAGAATTTTAATTGCCGCAATCATTTTTATATGCCTGAAGCTTGATAGTTAATGTTCTTGTCTACATGTTTTATGTGGAATGTAGGTTTGAATATTATGATCATCGCCGGTATTAGAAACAGGTCACATAGCAATGCTGCAAATATTGAAAGTGCACCGAAAAGACCTACTTTAGCAAAGCCGAGATAATCTGAGAAACTGAGAATTGCAAAACCAAATCCAATAATCATTGTTGTGAATATTACAGCTTTGCCGACTTCTCGCAAGGCGCTTTCTAGTGCCGCAGAAATATTTCTAGACTTGCTCAACTGCATTCGGTAATGGGTAATGAAGTGAATGGTATCATCAACCGCGATGCCGAGAATTACCGGCGCGATCAACAAAGTGTCGGTGTCCAATGGGACAGCGAATAAACCCATCAAGCCCATAGCCAGCAGGGCTGGAAGTGCATTTGGAACCATTCCCATTAGACCGCCACTGATCGATCCTAATGTGACAACCATAATTAAGCTTATTATCACTAACGCGAGTGCGAATCCATGGTATTGTGACCGCGCAATTTCGTCGCCAACCACCATTAAGGTGGCCACTGTCCCCGTAAGCACGACCTCTATTTTTGGATAGACGGACTCGAGATGATGAAACTTCTCCTCGATGTCTATCTCAACCTCAGAAAACATTTGTTTGTAGTCATAGGAGCCCATATTGCGGAGATTTATGCTAATTTGAGCACGGCTAAAATCATCAGATACAAGACTCCGGCGGTCACTCGGATCTGCGGCACTGAAGAGGATCAGAAGTTGTGATATCAGCTGGTTTGATTTAGGTATTTCATAGAAGTTTGGGTCATTGTTATTCATTACTTGGTAAGTCTTTTTAACGACATTCACGACAGAATGGGTTCGCAGAATTGTTTCTGGATAATTGTTTTCAAGACTGCTTTGTAGCGCCTCTATTGCAAAGAGCGTATTGGAATCTAGAAGCCCGTCGGTTTTGCCTGTGTCGATCATTACTTTCATGGTTTGCGATCCCGCCATGTTCTCATCAACGACCTCAATCGCTTTGGTCAGTGGGTGTCCCTCCCTAAACATTGCGGTGAGATTAGTATCTATGAAAACTTTCGTTGACCCAAAAAGGCATATGCCCAAGATCAAGGCAAAAAAAATGATAATTTGCGTCGGAAAACGGTAAACGGTTGAGAGGACACTGCAGAAAATTTGTTCCGAGTAATTGACGACCCAATAAACCAATATCCCTATAGAACTCAGGTATAGACCAATTTGCCAACCGGATGCAACAAAAAGCGCGGAGATCGCAAATGCTACCACTAACACTTTAGAAACTACTGCCTGCTTTTGCCACAACCGGTCCAATCTATTTGTAAGCCCTCGTGCGTCCTTGGATTTCTTAGGATGCCATATATCTAAAAACACCGGCAAAAGAGTTATCGTGAACAGGAAGGCAAGCACTACGCCAAGAGCAGACATAAATGCGAATTCTCGGATGGGCTCAAGTTTGGAAGTTGCAAGAACCAAAACACCTATTGCGGTGGTCAAAGTGGTGAGCAGAATGGGAAGACCAACCCTCTCATAAGTAGTGGCGAGAGCTGCAGAATGTTCAAACCCCTCTTGCCTTAGCGAAAAGTAGGCGCTCATGACATGGACGCAGTCGGCGATGCCCACTGCAAATATTAACAGCACGGTGAGTCCTATCATTGATGTTATTTCCGCGCCCAAGAATACCGAAATGCCCCAGCACCATACGATGCTGAGCGCAATGGTCATTAGTGACCAAACTAGGGCCGATGCAGACTGAAAGAGCCCCCATAGAAGAGTGGCGAAAATAAATACCATTAAGTAGCCTAGTTTTTCAAGCTGCTCCAGCACGCGCCAGAGCTCAACCATGAGGGGCGGTTCCCCCACCGCATAAAATTCAAATAGATGACTGTATTGGTCACATATCGCCTCCAATGTGGACTGAAACGACAGATATTCTCTAGGGTCAAGGTCCTCAAACTCTCGTTTTTGTACTATTGCTCCCTCATCAAAAGAGATATCGAAACTGCTGAAACCTTCATCTAGTATGGCGGATGGCGCATCAATAGCCGAGAGGTAACCCTCCTCGAGAACTAAACCGAAATCGGTATCTATGACAATGCCACCAAAGGTTCCGTCCTGGGAATAAAGAACTGACGCATAATCATCTTCTTTCAAAGCTCGGCGTTTAATTTCCGCAAGTGCTTCTTCGGAGCTCGGAAGCGAGCGCGGAACAATGCGCTCGGATAGTAGTGTGTCATCTCTACTTTTTAAGGAGCGGACGTTTGTTAAGGAAATCACCTTTCTAATATGGCCAAGTTCTTGCAGATCTACTTCTGGATACTCAGTTGGATCGAGATCTTGCCAATTTTCCAGTTCTTGAGTGAGTTCCTGAATTGCGTGGAGGGATTTTTGTGAGAATAAATTTCCATCTGTTGGTTTATAAATAATGAAAATAGAGCGATCGCTTCCAAATTGACGTCTAAACTCCTCGAGCCCCCGATGTGCTGGGCTCTTTTCTTCCATAAAAGCTTCTGAAGACAAGTCAAAAATTGTCTCTGAATATATGAGCTCAACCATTTTTATCGACGCTAGAGAGAAAAACAAAAGGAGGGGTATTTTTGACTTGATCATCACGTGGGGTAAACGTGAAAAAAGTTCACTTAAACTTCGCAGGAATTGTTCCATTCGAATGGCTCCTTGAGCCTTCGGTGATGACTATCGAAAGATTTCAACCATGTGAGATATTCTATCGTTTTCGAGGCAATTTTATAGGTCTTTGAGAACTCAAATTGAAGAAGAGTTTCTCTCTATGATCAAAATGATCGATTCAATTGACTGCCTATAAGTTAGGCAGGCTTAAGTTTCCCATGGGCAATTGCATAGAACGCCGGGATTGATAGGTGAGACAAGCAAGAGGAGATTGCTAAACCACCCATAATGGTAGAGGGGGCAAAGATTGAAATGATGTGTTTGCCCTCACTGAAATTTAAAAAAATTTTCTATAGATTTATTAAATTTTGGAGAACTCTATTTTTTTACCATGGTATTTTCCTGCCTGTCACGTGCCAAAATGTACCTGTTTCCTGGAGCGTTTTCTCATTCATTATTTTGATCAGTCCCTTGGCAGATTCGGAAGCATTAATATCTCCACTGAAGCCTGTCATTTCGGTTCGTACATATCCTGGATGTAATAAAAATACCGCGATCCCTTTTCTATGCAGATCTTTGCTGAGACTCTTTCCCGCTATGTTTAGCGCTGACTTGGACATCCGATACCCGTAGTAACCTCCGGTGGAGTTTTCAGTAATGGAGCCGAGACGGCTTGTTAGGAGACCGATTTTTGCAGGTCGAGCGAGGTAGGGTAAAAATGTTTGCACGGTAAGCATTGGTCCAACAGCGTTGACGGACAACTGCCGAACGAGTGACCGCTGTGTTAGTTGCTCAAGATTTTCGTTCCTGAGTATTCCTGAGACATGGATTAACCAGTCCATGCGATTGTTTCCAAGTCGTTTGATCGCGGAGAGCATGGCTACTGGGTCGGTTACGTTAAAGTTTTCGATGATTTCAGCGGGTTCAAGGGCGCTTAAAGCAAGTGATGCTTCTCGACAAAAGGCAAACACACGTTTGCCGCCTTTAGTTAAGTGGCGTGCCAGCTCAAGGCCAATGCCTCGATTAGAGCCTATGACAGCAACATTTTGTCCTCTCAGGCTCGATTCTCCTTTAAAAATTCGCGTTTGTAGCGGATGAAATGGATTAACTTGTGTGCGAGTACTCGAGTTGAGAAAGTGAGGTTTAGTAGTTTCACTTCACGCGAACCCGCGCCGTTTGACGACTGACTGCAACTAGTTTGCCCCCAGAGTCCCAATAGTAGCCATCTTCCTCTAGTACGCCATTGGTAATGGCATGAGTAGCCAGAGTGCTTCTGATAGGTCCAGGGCATGGGGTGCCTCGAACCTGCACGGTTAACTCAACTGTGGGGACCCATCCGGCAAGCCCAAAAACATTAAATGGCGGTGGTGGTAGCGCATCTGCGAACATTACAAGGGATAAAATGTCTGGATCAGCACCATCACTATGAGCTAACCAACCTTCGAATTTGGCATGTCCGGTTGGATCGCCACCTGAGAAAATCTGCCCGCTAGAGGTTAGTCGGATATCGACGCGTTGTCGGAACTCCAGTTGGTGATTGCCGGCGTCTTGACACTCATCCCAGGCTGGTATTTCAATTGGTGATAGGTCGGTCCAACTCGGCCCGATCATATTATTGATATCAACATACGCCGCCGTGATTTGAACTTTGATTTCGTCTTCTTGAAACATTTTGACGACGGCATGGGTGGTGCGCTTGCTCGAGCGAAGTATCTCGATATGACAGTCGATCGGGCCTAGGACGGTGGGCGATAGATAGAAAGCGCTTATAACTTGGGGATGGGGGTGGAGGAGCGCCTCGCTGAGCGCTCTGGCTCCGATTGCCATAACGTAACCACCATTAGGAACACGCCCGATACGCCAACCCCGGTGCAGGTGCCCTCTCCAAACCCTGTCGCTGATTTTGTTGACCGATGTCTCAATCTCAAACTGACCCATTACTCTCTCTCCATGCCCCAAATTTATCACAACTGAGCTCAAAAAGGGGATTGATCGTTTTGAGTTTATCTTGGGTCACAATTTAGTTGAAAGAACGGTGGCAGGAAATAAATTGACAATATTGATCAAGATTACGAGTCGACGCAACAACAACCAGAAAATGCATTAAATGGTGTTATTGCGTCGATCGCAAAAGGAGAGAGCAATGTCGGTCTGAGGAACCAAATCCTCTATTTTCCTCTAAAACTCATACTGTAATTCAGCTTTGAACTCACGACCTGACGCTAAAAAGAGATCGATTGCTGGGTCATCAGCCGACTTTCCGTCCACACTGATCCAATCCCAATACTTCCTATCGGTTATATTCTCCACGCCGACTTTGGCTGACAGATTTCTGGTGATCATGTAGTCTGCATAAATATCAAGAGTGGTATAGCCAGCAACTTCCAGGCAAGCGCCTCTTCCCGATCTCCCGCAGTTTGATTTGTTTCCGGGCCCATCGTCAATCATCGAGGCTAATGCACGAATAGATAATCTGTCGTCGAGTGGCTGCCAATCAAGCGCAAGTAAAATCTCTGTCGGCGGTATGCTTGTCAGTTTTTCCCCGTTTTTCTCCCCGTAATTTCGGTTTATCCCGATGGTTGTCGACAGATTCGAAGAAAATGATTGCTTCATTTCCACTTCGAAACCTCTAATAGAAACTTCATCAAGGTTGACGTATTGATAGATAGCAAGTCCTCGCGACGTTAACCCAGTTAAATCGGTTTCGATAAACTTTTCATAGTCTGTATCGTAGAAAGCCATTGACCAGTTGATATCTTCAGTCCCTCCCCTCAGCCCAATTTCAAAGCCAGAGCTTTCCTCGGATTCTAGGTTTGGGTTTGGCGCTACACTGTAGTAATACGCAAAGTTTACAAAAGATAAGTTAGCGCTCTCGTAATCAGGGCTTCTAAATCCCTCAGCATACTGAGCGAATATTGCAAGATTATCAGTCAGATCATAAAGAATGCCAAATTTTCCTGAAAATGCACTATCGTCAATGAAGGCTAATTCATTGCGCGCTACGTTCAAGACATTGAACAATGGATCTGGTTTTGGTTTCAGGTCATATTGATCATATCTCAAGCCCAACACAAGAGACATATGATCGTTTATTTCTATTCGATCACTAAAGTATGCAGCTGATCGCTCGGTAGTGGTATCGGGAAATGTCTTGTTTGGGTAGATGTCGCCCCCGAATATACTCGAAGTTGAACCGGTGATCACATCGATAGACGTTTTGTACCTCGGTCGTTCAAATTCAATCTTTTCATATTCTAGGCCATAAACCATTTGATGTTTTATGCCTGAACTCAGAAGTAAATCCTTGCCGAATTGAATAGACATGCCTTCAACCGATTGATTGAACTCAAAATTACTTGCTTCCGTCTGGAATTGTGTGGGCCCAGCCATTGGTCCAAAACCGAAGATCTGTTTCACTTTATCTGTCTTCTGTTGTTGATCTGTCGACTGATGAAAAGCGCTGACATTGGCATAATCAAAGAACGCTGTCTCTCCGGAGAACTCATAAGTGATGGAATACCTCTCGCGATCCGTATTATCTGTGCCAAGTGACTCCGAAGTGTTTGTTATGGGCGATGGAAAAAAACTCATTCCGATATCTGTAGGCAGGTACCAGTCCGACTCAGAGCGCTCCATATCGATGGTTAAGGATAGGGTTGACGTGTCGTTCAGATCATACATTAACTTAGCCAATACGCTGGTTTTATCGCCCTCCATTGGATTAGGAGCCAAGGCTGCGTCGTCATGCAACTTTGATTGTTCCATATCATGCCTTGTAGCTTGGAGTATCCATCCTAATTTGTCTTGGCTTGATGCTAGTGTCACTCCGGTTTTCACTCGGTCCGAGCTCGAGTCAAAACTTGTTTTTATTGAGGTATAGAGTTGCCCATTAGCAGCGAAATCCTCAGGATCTTTTGTAATGTATGAAACTACGCCAGCCAATCCATCAGAGCCATACAAGGCGGAGCTAGGTCCTTTCAGAATCTCCACCCGTTTCAGTAATTCGGGGTCCACAAGGTCACGACCATAGCCAGTGTAAGCATCACCGACACGAACGCCATCGATTAGAACATTGACTCTTTTTCCACCGAGAGCTCGGATCATTATCCCATCATTGTACATTCTGCTATACGCTTGTCGCTGGTCAACGGAAACTCCGACCTGCGTTGCGAATAATTGAGCCATGTCACTGACCATCCGAGAATCGATATCTGAACGATCGATTACGCCGACAGAGCCAATCACTTCGTTCATTGGGACGGGAACGCGTGACGAAATTACCACTATCTCTTGAATCTGATTTGCGTTGTCGCCGACATCATTGCTGTTAGCGCGAGCTGAATTTGATAATCCGAGAATCAGAGCAATTACGATTGCAGCGGGTAAGACATGAAAAAACTGAAAGATTTTATGTTCATTCGACAGGGCAGTGCGATTCATTTTTTGCTCCTAGAGAAACTAGTGAATATAATCTGTACCGTATTACAAAGCGAATGATAATCATTATCGTTCGTATTCGCAATGATTTTTTGACATAGAGGATATAAATCGAATTGATCAAGAACCTAATTAAGATTTTCAGTTTCTTTGCGCTGTCGCCAGCCGTGATTGCTTGCGAAACAGCAATTGACGCCTCTCGCATAACCGTAGCAGGTGGTTCAATTACTGAAATTCTTTTCATGCTCGAGATGGAGAAAAATATCGTTGCCGTGGATACCACCTCGAATTATCCTGCTGTAGCAAAGGACATGCCCTCCATCGGATACGTAAGAAATGTCTCAGCGGAGGGAGTGCTATCTTTAACTCCAACAGTCATAATTGGTGAGCATGATATGGGACCACCTGAGACATTGGCACAACTCAAAAATTCTGGGATTGAGCATTTTGTGGTTGAAGAGGTGCATACCAGTGAGGGCATCATTGATAAGTTCCTTTGCGTGGCGAGGATTATCGGTCGTGAGACGATGGCTCGTGATATCGTTCAGGAAAAGCTTTTGGTTGAGATAAACCTGCTGGGCAAATTAATCGCAAAACGAGCTGGACCACCGCCCAGGGTATTGTTTGTGCTAAGCATGCGCAGTGGTTCTCCCATTGTGGGTGGACAAGGCGTATCAGCCGATGGATTCATCAGTATGTTTGGTGGTGTCAATAGTGTTAAGTTTGAAGGATGGAAACCAGTGGGGCCAGAGGCCATAATTTCAGCTGATCCGGATATGATAGTTATCACACAACGTGGCCTCACGAACTACGGAACTTTAAAAGAGTTCAAGAATCATCCCTACTTGCGATTGACCAAGGCTGCCAAAAATAACAACATCCTTACAATGGATGGCATGGAGATGTTAGGCTTTGGCCCGCGCACGATTGATGCCGCAGTGGCCGTAGCAAAACAGTTGGTTGATTAAATGTTTCGCCAAAAAGATCAAGTCGTAATCATAAGATTTTTATTCCTCTCGGTTATACTGGGGGCCATGACCGCTAGTGCTGTCGGGAGTTTTTCAATCCCTGCTATAGACTTGTTATCTGGATCACTAACTGAACTACAGAGAACTGTTTGGATCGAGATACGTCTCCCCAGAGTCATCCTGTCGGGCTTAGTCGGTGCAAGCCTCGGGCTATCGGGAGCAGCTTTGCAAGGTCTGTTCAGGAATCCTCTTGCAGACCCTGGTCTAATCGGTGTGTCTGCGGGCGCTGCCCTCGGGGCCGCTGTCGTAATTGTCCTGACTTCTGATCTCTTTATCCCATCGTCTTTGGAACTTTTCCTATTGCCTATGGCTGGAATTATCGGAGCATCGATGGTGACTCTCCTCCTTTTTATATTTTCCAAGGGCTTTGGTTATCAGGGCGTAACTTACCTGCTGTTGATAGGTATTGCGGTTAACGCAATCGCCAGCGTCGGCATTGGCATCTTGACTTACATCAGTACAGACTCAGAGCTTCGTTCTTTGACCTTTTGGACCATGGGCAGTTTTGGGGGAGTGACTTGGTCGGTGCTTATGCCCGCGATGTTTCTGATGATTCTATCTTTCTTTTTTATGCTCCCTGCCAGAAGAACGCTGGATATATTGCAACTGGGTGAGATAGAGGCCTATCGTTTAGGAGTGGATGTCAAGAAGGTCAAGTATAGAGTTATATTTTCCTCCGCGGCGGCGGTAGGGGCGAGTGTGGCTATTTCGGGTATGATCGGATTTGTTGGGTTGGTCGTTCCACATCTGGCTCGCTTGATCGGTGGAGTCAACCATAACTATCTTCTGCCCGCTTCAGCGGCATTAGGTGCTTTCATAATGATTTCTGCGGATGTGTTAGCTAGGATGGTTATGCAGCCAGCGGAGTTGCCGATCGGTCTGATTACCAGTGCTATAGGTTCCCCCTTCTTCTTATGGCTGATTTTCAGGATGAAAAAACGTGACTATTGAGGCAGTTTCAATTGATGTTGAGATAGACGGTAAATTGCTTTTGGCAAATGCCTCATTGGAAATCGTGCCCGGTGAAATTCTGGCACTCGTTGGCCCGAATGGCGCTGGAAAGTCGACTTTGCTGCGTACTCTCGCCGGAGATTTGAAACCCACTTCAGGAAACGTATTCTATGATTCTAGAAATCTAAACCAACTTTCGGTGAGAGAGCGCGCTATTCCAAGGAGTGTGATGTCTCAAACTCAACCCATGATTTTTGATTTTACCGCACGTGAAGTTCTTCAGATGGGATGGTTACATGCAGATCACAACTACTATAACGAGTATTTTGAGTCAGCTGTTGATAACCTAGCGTGTGCGTGCGAAATTGAGCAACTGATGGAACAAAAGTTTAATACCCTCTCTGGAGGGGAACAAAAATTTATTCACTTTGCTCGATCACTTCTACAATTATGGGCGCCTGATGATTTAAAAGATAATCGTTACCTGCTGTTAGACGAACCAGTAGCGGGCTTAGATATGGGGCGCGAGTTGCATATGTTAAATGTCATTAAAGAGCACGCTAAGTATATGGGGGTGCTTATTATTTTGCATGATTTAAACTTGGTGGCACGATTTGCCGATAGTGTCCTGTTGTTAGAAGAGGGTCAAATTTTGAAAGCAGGACCGCCCCACGCCGTTTTCACCGAGCACATTATCAGCAATGTATACAAAGTGCCTGTGATGATCACACAGGACCCGTTAACAATTAGATATTATTGAAAATGGCAGAGATGAAAATCTCACCAGAATTGACGCCTGTTGAACTCTTTCGATCAAGCGACGAGGCCGTTGTATCAACGCTATCAAAAAGCACTCAAAATTATCCTTTTGGTAGCTTCGTGACATTTGCGTCCAATACAAATAGGGATGTGATTCTCTACGCTAGTGACATCGCTCAACATACTGCAAATTTCATCAATGACCCGCGCGCATGCATTACAATTTGTGACGCGAGTCTCAAGCAAGATAAACAAGACAGAGCACGGCTGAGCCTTATCGGTGATATCACAAAAATAGCAAATGAAGAGATTGAGAGTTTCGGCTCGCGGTTTTTTAAATTGTTTCCGAATAGCACCTCTTACTCACTTGTTCATGGTTTTAACTTTTATTTGTTTAAGTCTATCAAGGTCAGATGGATTGGGGGCTTTGGTCAAATAGCATGGCTGGATGACAATGACTGGCGAGCTGCAGCGCCGCAATGGACAAAAGATGAGTTGGCCATGATCAATCACATGAACGAGGATCACAGAAACGTTATCTGCTGAGCGCTGCATGCAATTCATGGTGTTATTGATACTTGTGCAGAGATGTTGGCCTTATGTTCGGACGGCTACTACTCCCTATCTTCTGGGGTGAGGTATTTCATTGGTTTTGGTTATCCTTGTTACACGGCAAAGGATGTTCGAAAAGCACTTGTTCATCAAGCTAAAACCTTTCGATCATTTGAACTTGATTGATGCTTTAAGATCTTTAACGAAAGACCTCTTTAACTGGCGAGCGCTTGGTGCCGCACCCTTTTTAGGACTTGCACGCGGCGACATTTGCATTGTACCCGCGCCTGCTAAATTGGACTATTCGCGCCGAGCTCTTTTAACTCCCAAAATAAAGACAACTAGAACGATTCGACCTTGATTTTGTAACCGATAATCATTATCGTTTGCATCTAAGGGCGTTTTCGGTGCGTAATTAATTGCGACGTGTACAGGACCTATAGTATTCGTTCACTCCTTTTAAATAGCAGAGAGACAATTATGTATATAGCAATGAATCGGTTCAAAATTACCCCCGGTCGGGAGCTTGATTTTGAGGCCATTTGGAGAAACAGAGAAACGAATCTCGGATCCGTACCGGGATTTATCGGATTTCATCTTTTAAAAGGAGAGAAAACAGATACTTTCACGACGTTCGCCTCTCATAGCACTTGGCAATCCTTCAATGATTTTAAAAGCTGGACTACATCTGAAGCCTTTCGCGAGTCACATAAAGACGCGGGGCAGTCAAAGGATATGTACCTCGGGCACCCGGTGTTTGAGGGCTTTGAGGTTGTCTTATGATCAAGCAGGCCAGCTTCAACACGGGGGCCTTCTGCCCACCCCATCTGTTGTTAACTATTCTGTTGGCGCTTGTCCTTAATTCCGCATCAGCAGCCCAAAAGGGTGATGTTGACGACAATATTGCTAGCGCTGATGTTGATAAAAGAGATAGATATACATTTTCTTGGAATCTAACCGACCGACCTGATCAGTTGCCACGGGGAGGGCTTACCAAGGGTACTCCCGTCACACTCGATCTCAAGCCCAGCTCTGCATGACGGTCGCTGAGTGACCTTAAAAAAAGCGATTTTGAGCGTGATAGGACAGCTATTTTGGCGATGGCAGGGGAGTATCGCGCCTCTTTTGAATTCCTTGAGACGATTGTTTTTGATCCTGCAATCGATAACGCAATACCCTACCAGTCCTGGGGAACAGAGTATATTTTCGTCCTTAAAGATACGAAAACGTTTATCAGCCTCCAACATATATTAGTCATGCGAATGCAACTTGAGGATGGTGAGTATAGCGAACCGATCACAATAAAACATTGGCGCCAGGATTGGCAATATGAGGATGAATCGCTAAACATCTACCTTGGTAATAATCAGTGGAGGCATGTGGCTATTGACACAGATAAGGCAAAAGGAACTTGGTCGCAATCAGTCTTTCAAGTCGATGATTCCCCAAGATATGAGTCTTTGGGCCGGTGGGTTCACACCAACGGTCTGTCAACTTGGGAGAGTGGCGAAACATGGCGGCCTCTTCCTCGAAGGGAGTTCAGCGTAAGGGATGATTATGATTTGCTGATTGGAACAAATAGGCATTCGATAACGCCGACAGGTTGGGTCCAAGAGGAAGATAACCTAAAGGTCAAGTTATCCTCGTCATCTGAACAGGGTCAGTTCGGGGGGATAGCCGAGCATAGTGTGCTCGCCAGAGAGATAGGTTTAAATAGGTATGAGCGGATAGAAGGGTTTGATTTCTCGCCTGCCACAGAGTATTGGGATAAGACCCAAGTTTTTTGGGAATCAGTGAAACATCGCTGGCAAGATCTTCTTGCCGCTGAATCCTCCTATTCGGTAAAAAAAATTAATGGCCAAAGTCTTCTAATGCGTTTGATGATGGAAGCTGATAGCATAGCTGCCGGTAATGAACCTCTACGAGAGGTCGACAGCAAGTTTGTTGCGAGTACTCTGGATGATTTCATCAGCGTTGATCAATAACAGGATTGTTATTACGCACACAGTTCAAACAAAGCACCTTACATTTGTGACAGGATTGCGCTAACGGCCATTGATAGCTCTTCTGCTGGAGCGGGGTTCTCGACAGGAAGGGGACCTCTTAGCCAAATCTTTTGCAGGCTTGAAACTTCTTCAACCAGTTGATTTTGCAACGCTTTCGGTAAGCGGGACGCATATTCTGCTGCAGTAAGTGCGAATCCGAAGGCATCTTGGTACTCGCCAAGATCGGTCAGTTCGCCGTTTTGGACGCCAATTGAGTATTCCTCAATCGTAGTTTCTAGGAGAAAACTGATAATAGTGTTTGGATCCCCACCAACTTTTGTCTTCAACATTTCCATATGCTCTCTGGCCCTTTCTAACAATGGCAATACTAGTGCATTTGGTTCGCGAGCTTCGAGAGCGAATGCCACACTTTCAAAAATGGCGGCACTGAAGCCTATTTCCTCCAGTTCAGTTCGCTCATCAGCGTCGGTTTCGTAGACTGGATGTAAAAGGTGTGATGAGGCCATCTCTGGTTCGCCGGCGTGGTACAAAGTTATGCCTGCGTTAACATGGCCGGACATAAATGCAAGCCGCAGCGGCATCGGGAGGGCAGACGGTTGATGAGCTACCGATTTTTCGGCCGTATCGGTCATCACACTTGAAGGATCGACCATGCCACTGTTTGATGCGCAAGCAGCAAGTATCAGTAGCGATGGCAGTTGGAGCAAAACGATAAATAACGATCTCATTTATTCTCCACTATTGCATCTTGGCCAGCGGCCAAGTATACAGTATTTCCGATTGGTTTTAGCTTTGGAATTTTCATTGAAAAGTGTTTACGCGCCCATTTGAGTGCCATGGTCTTAATGCTTTTTCAAGAATAAAGATTGTGTTCGGAGCGGAGCGATTTTGACAGTTCTCTCCCAAGCAAATGATGGACCGCTCTGGGCTGCTGGTTAGCTTGAGCGACCATTGCGTTTGCTGCGCGAGATACTATGCTCTCCGTTGCCAATGCAGTGGTCTCCGAAGCATAGTTCGTGTCTGTAATTCTACTACGAGCATCTTCCGTATTTAGAGCGATATTGGCGAGGTTATCAAGGGCGAATTGCAAGCGATTTAGGGTGGCACCATAGCTGGCACGTTTGGAATCAACGTTTGAAAGGGCCTTGTCCAAAGAGCCGATCACCTTGCCAATGTTCTCGGTAGCAGTGGATGATACATCTCTCACGTTTGAGCCGTAATCATGTATATAAAGGGTTTGATGAGGAGCGTCGGGCGACTGTCCCGTTGCTATGACAGCATGAGGCCAAGGTAGATGGTTGTTATAGTACACGTTTGTATCCCCAGAATAAGCGTTGCCGTCAGATGTGTAAAGCTCTGGAGAAATGACTTCAAATCGAACGTCATTGGCATTGATTCCCACTAGAGCAGATGTGTCGATTGTGTGATCTACCGCTGTTACGGAAATCGAAGCGCCCGAACCCTCATTATATGTACCATACCACTCGACTTTAAATATGGCTTCGTCAAGACCAAGCGAACCATCGTCGCTAACAAATCGGATGAAAGAAGGCCTGCTTGCAGGCGCATCTTGATGGGTGTCAATTTGAAATCGGGCCACACCATTTTGGGTGGAATTGCTTAGCTGGGAGATTTTATTCCCTCTCTTTTCAAGAGCATTATTGGTGGCGTTTTGATAGAGGTAGAGTTCATCTGCACTTGGTGTTCCCTCTATATTTAAGTTTGTCGAACTCTCGTTGCCAGATGCGATGTTAGAAAAACCATCATTTCCAACAAAGAAATCTCCTGTGTAAGGATTGCCGTCTGAGGAATATAGATCGGGCACGACGAATTGCCAACGCGCTTGTCCGGCAGAAAATTCTGTTGAGAAATTTTCTATACTTACTGAGTTATCAATCGGGGACAAAGAGATCGTGCCGTTGTTTCCGCTCGAATTTATGACTTTATTCACCGAAAATAGCTGATTATTATACTTGTATGCGCTTGATGATTGGTCATCAATGATAAGGCGCACCACCCGGTCATTGAAATCCGCATTGGCGCTGGCGGGATCGCCATCCCGCAGTGTGAGATCGCTTGCAGCACCGGCAGGGGTTTTGCCGCTGAAGTTAACTAGCATTTCTTTGCCGGCCCATTCTGAACCGCCATAGCTGATTGAGGTGATATCTCCGCTGGTGTTTTCGGGAGCATCGACGGAGCCCGAAAAACGTTGTCCGCGAATCTCCCATCCTTCACCATCCTGTGTGATTGATTGCCAGGTTACGGCAAATCCCCCGTCAGCTAGAGAAGTAACGGCAGGATTGAGCTGATCATCCGCCGTAAGCGTGTTGATCCTGAATTCGTTTCCAACCTGATTGCCTTGGGCGTCAAAGCGCCTACCATAAATACCATAACCAGAAGCATCCTGACCTTGCGATGACCATGCTGCAACGAAACCTCCGTCACTGAGTCCACTGACCGATACACCGCCTTGATTGTTTTCTATGTAAGTATTGATTCGAAATTCATTTCCTATGGCGGAACCGGACGAATCAAACCTCTGGCCATAGACGCCATATCCAGACCCATCCAGATTTTCATTACTCCAAGAAACTATAATATCGCCATTTGACAAAACTGTAGCAGAGTCGACGTATTGATTACTGTTAGTGGAAGTGTTTATCTTGAACTCCGACCCAATGGCGCTCCCTGTTGCGTCATAGCGTTGTCCAAAAACTCCAAAACCGGATCCATCCTGTTGATCCGATGACCATGCAGCCACAAACCCGCCATCCGATAAAGATGTGACTCGAGGTAACATTTGGTCGGCATTTGTATGGGTATTAATTTGAAACTCGCCCCCCACTGCAATTCCGGAGGCGTTATAAAGCTGACCAAAAACACCCTTGCCACTGCCGTCTTGCTCATTTGATGCCCAGGTAATAACAAACCCTCCACCTGTTAGAGAGGTTGGGTTGGAATGCAACTGGTGCGAAGATGTGGTCGTGTTGACTTGAAACTCGGCTCCGACTTTAGTTCCTGATGAATTAAAACGTTGGGCAAAGACGCCATATCCAGACCCATCTTGTGCGGGATCTGTAGAGGTCCATGTCACCAAAAAGCCTCCGTCTCCAGTGCCTGTGACTCTGGAGTCCGTCTGATGAAATGCGGTATGGGTGTTAACTTGAAATTCCCCGCCAATTGCTGTACCCGAAGAATTGAAGCGCTGACCAAAAACGCCGTAATCCGAACCATCTTGATTGTTGGAATTCCAAACAACCACAAATCCGCCGTCCCTCAAAGAGGCTATGACCGGATATTGTTGGTCGTTTGACTTGTTAGTATTAATTTGAAACTCGTTACCGACCGGATGAGCACTGAAAAAGGGCTTGAAGGAAGACTGATAAGTCTTTGTATCGATATTAAGACTTATGGTCGAAAATCCAGCGGTATTTGATCCATTAGATGCGGAGTTTGTTCCGTTGTTATACAGAAAAAGCGCTTGGCCATCATTGGTTTTAATTTCAACGCCATTGGATGCCCAAGGGTCCCCGGAAACCACCGTTGAACCAGTCCAAGCGGTGCCATCGGCGAGATAGAATTCTGGATTAATAAACTCTATATCTACTTTATTCTCTGAATTATATATATTTGCAGAAATATCCACCGACGGATCAAGTCCTTGCATCGACAAGCGACCATTTCCTGCCC
>CACEBC010000006.1 GCA_902557735.1 Porticoccaceae bacterium | reverse complement strand
TAGCCCCTATCTACGCGTTTATTAAATGATTATGAAATGAACCCGAAGCAATCTAACATTAAATATAACATTGATGCAAAAAAATCCAAAAAAATTAATTGAAAAGCAGGCCGCCAAAACTAGAAAATCAGCTTTATAAATGATGTCTGACCATTACTTTTATTCATGAGCGTCACATACTCCAAAGTCTTGGCTTTAACACATACAGTCAAGTATCATTGAAACTGGAATGTAATTGGAAATGCCTCTCCAACATTTATCAGCTATTGAGAAATGCTATCAGCACAATAACAAAAGTACGCAAACAAAAATTCTCCTCAGGCGACAATGCGGGAATGGCAATTGCCTCTCCATTATTGGTAGTCGGGTTTGTAATCTTTACGATTATCGATCCCACTTACGCAGACAGCGTCTTCTCTACCGCCAAGAACTTTATTGCAAATGAATTCGGTGGATACTACATCTGTCTTATGTCCGCTATTCTGATACTTGCTGTTTTGCTTGGCATTAGCCCAGCACACGATATTAAACTCGGAAAAGATGACGAACTTCCCGAGTTTAATTTATTCCAATGGTTTTCAATGCTATTTGGTGCCGGTCTAGGCATTGGAATTTTGTTTTGGAGCATAGCTGAGCCGATGACTCATATGCAGTCAAACCCGTTTATAAGCGAGTCAGAACGACTCACCGAGATTGGTGCGCAGGTTGGAATGCGTCTCTCGCTTTTTCATTGGGGCTTTCATGGTTGGGCAATTTATGTGGTTCTTGGCATGGCTTTAGCTTACTCGTCCTTTCGAGGAGGTTTGCCACTCTCGATCCGTTCCACGCTTTATGCGGTCCTCGGCGACAGAATCTATGGACCTATCGGTTTCCTAGCAGATCTGCTAGCGGTGGCCGGGACGGTTTTTGGCATCGCGACCTCACTGGGTCTGGGAGCGCAGCAAATTAATGCTGGACTGAATTATTTGGCAGATATTACGGTCGATATCACGACTCAAATTGGCCTAATAGCTATTATCTCTGTTGTGGCGACTGTGTCAGCGCTCACAGGTGTAAAACGAGGGATACGAATACTTAGTGTGCTCAATATGCGCTTAACACTGCTAATATTATTAGCGTTTTTTGTTCTTGGACCCACTGGCTATCTGATCACAAGCCTGTTTAAAAATAGCCTAGATTACATAGCGAATTTACCTACGCTTAGCTTCTGGGTGGATCCGGATCAAGACAGTCCTTGGCAGAATTCTTGGACGATCTTTTATTGGGGTTGGTGGATTGCTTGGGCGCCTTTTGTCAGCACGTTCATAGCCCGTATTTCTCGCGGCAGAACCATTCGAGAATTCGTAATTGGCGTGCTCTTGGCGCCCACTTTATTGGCCATCGTATGGCTAACGATATTTGGAAATACTGCTATTTACCTAGAGCTCTACGAGAATAGCGGTATCGCGGCAGCAGTGAATGTAGACTTGACATCAGCCCTCTTTGCGACCATAGAGGCAATGAAAGCTGACACCATGATTACTTCAGCTATCGCAACAATCTGTGTCATTCTGCTTGTTACGTACTTCGTAACCTCGGCTGATTCGGCAACATTAGTTATCTGCACGCTTATCACCATGGGAAATCCAGATCCCAGTCAGCAACTTAGAATTTTCTGGGGAGCCGCAATTGGTTCAGTAGCAGCGGCTCTTCTCTTCTCGGGCGGCCTCGCTGCTTTGCAAACAGCATCAATTCTTGCCGCACTACCTTTTTCTTTGGTCGTAATTTTGGCTTCTTTCAGTCTTTGCACTGGCCTTTATAAAGAAGTGCGAGAATCCCACTAAAGTAACTCCGATTAAGAGAAGCCATACATAATTTGGTCAAGGAGATGAATTGGATTGTTTTGATACATAGATTCATTTGAATCCAGTCTTGCAAGGCGTTTTTTTTCCTCAGTCTGAAGGATATCGATCAAGGACCGAGCCAAGGGCTGCTCGAAGCGGTGCCAGGTGTTTTTCGAAGTGGCGCCACTGCTCAAGGCCCTCCTTATAAATTGGTTGGCGGACCTGTTCTGAACTCGGTGTTCGAACAGCTCGCTCTGTTTCATGAAAACTGAGGCAGGCTGATTCAAATGGCAGGTCACAAAAGTCCAATATTCGACGAACTTGAGTTTCTAAATCAGCGACAACATCCTCATATTGAATCAAAAGCACGTGATTAGGCAGCACGCTGTCCCAATGATCCATCAACTCAACATAATCCTTATAATATTTACCAATATCCTCAAGTGAGTAGGTGAAAAATTGGCCCTCCGCGAACAACTGCTTGAAACCACTGAAGCAGCAGGCCATTGGATGACGACGAGCATCAATGATTTTGGCATTGGGCAAAATCAATTTAATTAACCCTATATGTCTGAAATTATTTGGCATCTTGTCGATAAAAAAGGGCGTCTCAGTTCTATGAATGCGCGTATCTCGGAGATAGTCCTCTCCAAAACGCCTGACAGTTGCTGAATCCAGATCGTTTAAATTATAAGGATATGGTTGATTGCCACGCCGTTTACCTTTGCGGCGCAGACGACCTGATAAGGTTAGAATATCAGGCAACTCAGCTGTGCCCTCTACCAAGCTATGCGATGAGAGAATCTGCTCCAATAATGTCGAGCCAGCTCTCGGGAGCCCTACTATAAAAATAGGATCCGCAGCTTCATTCCCCATATTTTTAAATTTTTCAAATAGACTCTGATCGCATGCATCAATCTGTTCTTCTGTCTGTTTGGTGGTGTTATCGCTCTCATAGTTCACCAAGGCAGCCTTCGTACTGTTTCCAGCAGCATAGTAGGAAAATGACAGATCGAAACTTTTGCGATCCTCAAACGCTTTCCCCAGCGCAAAGTTCAAGTACACCTCGTTTTGACCGCTTACTCGCGGGTCGTTGGCAATATTTTGCATTACTTTTACCTCCTCATCCGAGAAGCGATAGGTCTTGAGATTACTCAACGAATAATAGGCTTCACAGTGAAGAGGCTGATTCTTAGAGGCCTTTCGATAAGATATAACGGCCTCGCTGAAATCTCCTTTTGTCTTAAGAGCATGGCCTCGGGATACGTGCGTAATAGGGTCCTCAGGTGAACGTTCAATTATGCGGTCAAAATAATTAATCGCGTTGTCAAAATCCCCAAGTTGCATACACAAGATCGCATGAAGAGATTGAAACTGTAAGTTCTCAGGACTTCTCTGCAAGAGTTTGCCTGTCTCTTCAAATGCCTTTGCATATCTCTGCCGATCTCGGAGAACCTGTATGAGATCAACTCTAATCTGAATATCATCGGGATCGAAAGTAACAGCGCTTTCAAGTAAAAATTGAGCTTCATCTAACACACCAAATCGGACACCAATCTCCGCCAGTATCCGCATACCCTCGACATTTTTAGGATTTTTTTGCATAAAAGAGCGACAAATGTGTTCTGCTTTCAGTAATTTCCCCTCATGGAGCATATCTGAAGACATCAGTAACGGTTTAGGTAATTTAGCTAAACGCTCAACCTGCGCGGCAATATGCCCCTTACCTGTACTAACACCTCTTAACTGATAGATTTCTAACTGTGCTCGCCAACTTGCGATCAAAGCCGGGTTATGCATACAAGCCTGTCGATAGGATTGCAAGGCAGCATCTTCCCGACCCATTGCTCTCAGAAGATGGCCACGCTCCTGATAGCCCCGCGCATAGTCTGGCGCAAGTGTTTGTAATTGGTCCAGTGCTTGTAAACACAATCCAGAATTTCGAAGATACCTGTAGCAAACAGCTGATAAGTAGAGTCCCTCAACACTATTGCGCTTCTCTGGATCCAGAGAATCGAGGTTTTTAAGTGCTCCCGGAATATCACCCCTCGTGATCTGCTGTTGAATAGATTCCAAGGTTCCGTTTGACTCAACCATTACGGATTCCTCTATTGGCAATATTGTTGAAAAAAAAATTATTTTCTCGACCGACACAAAAACGCCCCTTTCGGGGCGTTTAGCACCAGAGCTTCCTTGCTCTTAAAAATCATATGTAAAGCGCACTCCCATAGTACGTGGGCGGCTGTAGGCTATGCGTTCGCGGTCATAGACATAACTTCCGCTCATCGCAGCCATCTCATCAGTTAGATTGTCGACAAACGCCTCCACAATCCATGTGCCATTTGTCAAGCCAGCAGTTACGTTCACAAGTGTCCAGCTATCAAGTTCGACCGAGTTAGGTTGGATGATATCCGTTTTTTGTGAATCCGACATAGCGACGCTTGGCATAAAATGAGCCGTTAAACCGCTATCCAGATCCCAAACATAACGAGCCGACAAATTGCCTTGGAATTCTGGTGCATAAGCCAGCGACGAACCATTGACTACGTCACCTGTGGGTGTGAGGACATCTGTGACTTCGGAGTCAAGGAACGAAAAGGCAGCATGCAAAGTCAGATTATCACTGGCCGCATAAGTTAGATCTCCTTCTATGCCCTTGACCTCAGCGTCTGCTGCGTTATCTGAAAAGAACAGGTTAACAATACTGGTGTCGAAAATGGTAGTTTGAAGCTTTTCAATATCTATCATGTAAGCGCTTCCATTGAAACGCAAGGCACCATCCAGCATGTCGAGTTTCCAGCCAAATTCGATGTTTATCACCTCATCTGACTCAACCTCAAACGGAACTGTGTAATTATTTGCAGCCTGATACGCTCCCCCTGGACGGTTGAGCAAACCAGTCCTGAACCCCTCAGACCAAGTAAGGTAGTAAAGACTGTCCGAATCTGGGGTAAATGATACTGTAAGCTTTCCGATCACTCCGCTATCCTCACTCACATCCGGCGCAGTCAAGGAATTTGTGATTCGGTAAACGTCAGCATCTTCATCGATGCCATTCACACCCACCACGGGCGGCTCACCTCCCGCACAGTAGGTTGGGTGAGTCTCATAAACATTGAACGTGTCATTGTTCCAGGTTAAACAACCATCTCCGTCATATAAGTCGTTGATATCGGTACCGAACGCTTGGTAGTCTGTTGAGCCGAGCCCTCCAAAATTATAGAAGGCTGCATTCGCACTGCCCATGAAATCCACCTCATAGTCATAGTAGCGCGCTCCCACAGTTACCGAGATCGTATCGGAGACATCGAATGTGACTTCTCCAAATATGCCTAACTGCTCATCGGTTCGCATGATATCATTCCGGAAAATCACATCATCTGGGAATGGATCATCAGAAGTTCTGTAGCCTGGCGTTGGGAAAACCGTATTTGAGCCAAAGCCGGCCACTCCGGCCCAACCAATAGCGAGAACGCTGTCCGGATAGGTAAAATCATTTAATTCCGTGAATTCAAAGTCACTGGCAAAAGCTCCCACCGTGGCTCTAATGCTTGCATCGGAAGGGGTATTGATTCTTATCTCGTGAGTGGTCAATTCACTGGTAGATGTCGCGTGCACGAATAGATTTGGCCTACCGCAATTGCCGGATGGTGCCCCCGAGCCCGGATAAGTCACTGAGTAATCACAGATGTAGTAGGGCAGATAGTCTCCAACATAGAGATAGTCAGAGTAATCTACTTTCTGCTCAAGATCTCGGTCTGTATAGGCGCCAGTGTATAGCACTTCCAAAGCTCCAATTCTTCCCTCAAGCGTCAAATTGAAATTACTGAATTCGTCTTCAATAAATTCATCTTGATATCGCCGAATTTCATAGTCCCCCAAATTGGGGTCGGAGTAAAAGGTCCCATCGCTCTCAACCTGTTGTTCAATCACCCCGGCCTGCAACGACCAATCATCATTGAATTCAATTAGAGCACTGATGCGACCTCCAGTGTATTCCACTTCGTTTTGATCTTCTTCAACGATAGCGTTTGCTGTTGCAAAAGTGACTCCACTGAGGTCTGCCCCGGCTTGAGTGCCTCCGCGAAAACTTTCGACCGGCACGCCATTACTGCGCATGGTGCCAGCTGATCGGAACCGCGCGCTGGGTTCAGTCGTCAGAGTGCCAGCAACGCCGTCAACATATCCACCTTTTTTGTCGCGGTAAAATACGCCTCTCACCGCCACATTATCGCTCACGGGCGCGTTCATCATAAGCTCCACGTTGTTACTGTCACCGCCATCGGATATCGTTGCGAATCCGGCCTTGACCTTCCCATAGGCTCCACCCAGATCCGGTTTATTGGTTATCAACCGAACAGTCCCCGCCTGAGAGCTAGATCCGTAAAGAGTCCCTTGCGGACCCGCCAGTACTTCAACTCGAGCAATGTCTGCGATGTAGACATCAAGATTACGTCCGGGCTGAGCCATGGGTTGCTCGTCAAGGTAGAGCGCAACATTCGGAACCAATCCCGATACACCTGCCACTGTCAAATTAGGCGTAGTCGAGGCAACTCCTCGGATATAAACCGTGCTTTGCCCTGGTCCGTTACCACCGCCAGCAGTAACTCCTGGCAACTGCACCAGATAGTCCTCAAAATTAGACACGCCCAGTTGCTCTAGAGTTTCTGAGGTCAATGCGGATACTGCAACCGGAATATCTTGAGTACTGGCTTCCGTTTTGGTAGCCGTAACGATAACTTCCTCTAGTTGAGCAGCGCCCGCCGAACCAGCAATACCTGCGCTAAGACTTGCGGCGATAATTGAATGAACGGCTCTATTCAAACTCTTCTTACGAAACATAATCTCTCCCTTCTTCTTTTTTGTAATTCATTTGGTCGTCTTAATTATTTTTTTAATGTGAGCTTTGGGGACATGATAACAAGTATGGGGCACTGTTATAAGTAGTTTCTTCATATAAGTTATAACCAGTTTCTTGATATTAATCCGCTCCCTGCAGTTCAATGCTTAAGTAAGCAGCCGGATCTCATTTGAATTGAGGTTTATTTTACGTTTTCGATACAAGACACCTAGCGCTTGCTTATATTTTTTTTTCGACACCTTGAATTCTTTGTAAATCGCCTCTGGTGCAGACTTGTCGCTCAAGTCAGAACGCCCTCCGCATGCCATCAGATAAAGAATAATGCGTTCGCCCAAATCCTCACAATTTTTCGAGGAGCCTAAAGAAATTATGAAGTCAAGTTTGCCGTCTTCGCGAACATTTTTTACATACCCAGACAATCGCTCCCCCACTTGCAATTTCCTAAAAGCGTCGGCAAAAAACACCAAACCTAAATAGCAGTCGTCTGCGACCACCTTGTAACCCAAGTCAGTAATCACGGCCACTTGCAATTTCACTTCCTGACCTTGCCGATAACAATCATTGATTTCTTTCAGGTGCCGATGAAGCTTTGACGAAGCAACAATCCTATCGGATGCAGATTCATGATAGGTGTACACCACATAAGATTGCCCGACCACCATCTTGACGTGCTGTTCTCCATAAGGGACCAGTAAGTCCTTGGCCAACCCCCAATCGAGAAATGCACCCTTAGTGTTAACGTCCACCACCGGGAGATACTCACATTTTCGAACAGACGTCATTGGTTGTCTCGTCGTCGCCATCAAAGTGCCGTTATGGTCGAAATAGAGGAACACTGAAATTGAACTTCCCAAGCACAAGTCCTCAGACGCATCAGAGGCCGGCAAGAGAATCTCGCCACGCTCACACCCGTCGAGATAGGCTCCAGTTGCACCTAATCTCAAAACTTTCAGTTCATTTACGGCTCCGACTTCGACCATAATTACCTCGCCTACTGAATTAAGATAGAAACAAAAAACGATAAAACTGTTCTTTCATAACCTAAACCTGCCAGACATCAACGCGCTATATCTGCAAAGCTACCCAAAAACAAAATTGATTATAGGAGTTCAGAAATTTCATATTATAGATTGTATTTTAATTCAACAACGTAACTTTAAATGAATTTAAATTAAAATTTATACATAGGAAATTAATATAATATACTTATTAATTGGACTTTATTTAAATTTTGATTATATTTTTTGATTAATGTATTATCAGATAACAATAAATTATTTATAGACTAATAATCATTATTAAACAATGGAATTTGAATTCTTAAAAACTGGGCTGATAGAGCCAAAACCCGTCGGGAGAAGCAAAAAAGAGAAAACGCCTATCGAGCCAATATGGAATAGATATCTATTATTATCCCAGGAAACTATATCTCAATCTATCGAAGACTGGGAAAAATATATTAGTAAGCCTGAATCTAGATCAGATGATTATTATGCCGCAAAAAATTGGAATATAGTAAATCGAGAGCAATTTAAGAGAGGAAAACCGGCTGAAGTAAGCTGTTCGATGACTGTCGGAAGGAGTATGAAGTTTAAAATAATCCCAAAATATATATGGGAAGTCAAAGGAAATGATAAGAAAATCAAGATAGATTATTCAGAAAAAGTAGGTGCGGTTATCCAAAAAGAGCATAATGTCATGGCAACTCTTATCAACTTCCAAAAGATACTCTCTATCTTGGATAAGGAAAGTGAAGAAGGACAAATATTCTGGAAACAAGCTATTAATATTGCAAAGCCAAAGTCGAAAAAGAAATGGTATTATAATGAAAAAGCAGATCTTTGGTTAGAAAAAGATCAGTTATAGGATGAATACTTAATTATAGAAAGTTTGAAATTTGCTAGGTTTAATGGAGAATCTACTATGAATAAAGAATTTCGTTCAGAAATAGAAGAGCAATTTGTGGATTTATGGTTTGATTTTAATTCAGAAAATCTTGATATAGAGGACTTGGAGAGAGCGGTAGACGGTTTGTATAGCACAATTGCCAATTACAAAGAGAACCCCGTTAGAACGGATAAAGAGCGAAATCGTATATGGAATAGAATAAAACCGGTGAAATAAATCATTAATATGACGGTAGCCAAAAAAGTTGCTTCCATAATCTACACTACAAAATTTGATTTCGGAACTTTTCTGGAACTTGAGGGTTCCAATCTAGTAAATCCCAATAACTGATTGCTCGATTTAAAATAATCGCTATAATTATGCGCTTGAAGCGGATTATTGGGCGAGTGACTGGGCGAATCCTATATTGAAGCAATGACAATTTAAGTAATAATAAAGAACAGTGTTTTTCAAGAGCCCGCAAGCAAAAAAACGGGTGGTTAGCTCAGCTGGTAGAGCATCGCCCTTACAAGGCGAGGGTCACAGGTTCGATCCCTGTACCACCCACCACACTAAGGTCACTTGAGTCATGACGTTTGCATTGGCGCCTTCCCGTCTAAAGCTGACTGCTCGCCGTCAATATAGCCCCATATCTTGATCATTAGCATAATGTCAGATTCCCGATCGAGTATGAGTATTAGCCAAAGCCATATTGTGTCGAAACTATATTCATTGGTTTGGTGTTCATCGTTGTTGTCGCTCTTTGTCGTGCTATTAGGTTGTGGAACGCCAACTGAAAATAACGGTTTTACTCAAAAGATCAGTAGTGGTCACAATTATGAAGTACTAATCGAGAGGGATATTCGAGGAGTTCCCCATATAATTGGCAAGAGGGATCGTGACGCCGCATTTGGTTTAGCATATGCGCAAGCTGAGGATCACTGGGAGCTAATCGAATCTGCCATCCCCTTCTATCGAGGCACAAAGGCAAAGTATATTGGCGAAGAGGCGGCCGTGACCGACTACTTGGTTAAGTGGCTGGACATTTGGGCAACCATTGACGCAAATTATGAAACTCACTTAGGCCCAGATACAAGAGCCTATTTAGAGGCTTTTGCCGACGGCATAAATTATTATGCTATAAAATTTCCCGAAAAAATTAGCACCGATGTCTTTCCGGTTTCTGGAAAGGACCTTGTCGCCGGTTATATGATCCAGCATCTCCTGTTCTATGGCCTTGATTCTACGCTTAAAGAGCTGAATTTACCCACAAGACGACGTGATATCAGCAAATCTGGCGGAGTCTCAATTGATGGCCTTCCAGTAGGATCGAATGCTTTTGCCGTCGCGCCAATTTATTCGGAAGACGGCGCCACACGGATTGCTATCAATTCTCATCAGCCTGCCACCGGCCCAGTGGCATGGTACGAGGCACACATTCGTAGCGAGGAAGGCTTGGATGCCATGGGAGGGCTCTTTCCGGCAAGCCCAACTATTGGAGTCGGCTTCAACCGGCACTTGGCTTGGGGCGCAACTGTCAACAAACCAGACCTGGTTGATGTTTTTGTATTAGACATTCATCCAAAGGATGAAATGCTATATGAGATGGACGGCAAGTGGCTTTCACTTGAAAAGCGAGATGTATATGTGGAAATAAAGTTATTCGGATTTTTTAGATGGAAAGCCAAGCGAGAAGCACTAAATTCCATCCATGGTCCAGTCTTGAGGACTGATCACGGCAGTTATGCGGTTCGTTATGCAGGTATGGGAGAGATACGTCAGGTCGAACAATGGATGGCTATGTCGAAAGCCCAAAACCTCGACCAGTGGCGGGACGCTATGAAACTGCATCGATTTGCCAGTTTCAATTTCGTAGCGGCGGATTCTGGCGGCAATATAATGTTTTTACATAATTCCATGACGCCCGTCCGTGCATCAGGATATGACTGGTCTCAATATCTTCCAGGAAATAGAAAAGAACTGATCTGGAACTCCTACCTCCCCTTCGATAGCTTACCTCAATTGTTGAACCCAGCGTCAGGTTTTATTATTAGCGCCAATCAAAGTCCATTTAGAGTGACAAGTGATCCATATAACCCTGACCGGTCTAAATATCGACTTGAGGATGGCTTCCCGACGCGCATGACCAACAGAGCTAACCGAGGCTTGGAGCTGCTGATTGAATTGGGACCCATTTCTGAATCTGAATTTAGCGCTATTAAGCATGATAAGGCATACTCGCGTGATTCCAGAGCAGGTCAATTTATCTCAAAAACCATATCTCAGATATTGGAGAAAGATTCACCAATCCGATATAAAAAAGCACAGAAACATCTCTCTGATTGGGATTTGTCAACCGATCTCGAAAACCGTGGGGCCGCACTAGGGACTTGCATTATCGGAGGAGAGTGGCTTGCGGAGCAAGCTGGGGAGCCCCCTCCAAAGCATCTTTCAGAGCTTAAGCGTTGCACTGACGCTCTCATAGCTGCCACAGGAAAAATTAATCCTCGATGGGGAGACATTAATCGTCACGTTAGAGGCCAAATTAATCTACCAGTGGCAGGTGGCCCCGATACTCTCAGGGCAATATATGGGCTTGGTCTAGAAGATGATGGCTATTTGACAAATGTGGCCGGAGACGGTTTGTACTATCTCATAAGTTGGAACGATGAAAAACAACAAACGATTCGAGGGATTCATCAATTCGGGTCTGCAACTCTGGATGACAGCTCGCCACACTATGCCGACCAAGCCCATGACTATGTTAATGAGAAACTGCATGACCCTCTATTTGATGATTTACACCGGAAAAAAAATATCATAAAAAGCTATCGCCCTTGAGCTCGCCCGTGAATTAACACGCTCTGGAACACCAAAGAAAATCATGCTGCGTCATGAAGTTTTTGAAAAATTTTTAGATAGCACAGACCACTCAAGTTTTGCGATGTTGCTTTTTAGACAACAAATTTAAACTGTGAGTAGATCATTTTTTTAGATAGCCAACCGTTTAAAGCTTTATCTTAACCCTCGTTAAGCATTATAATCTTTTGCGGCTTGTACTAAGTGAGTCGATCCATTAGCACGAGCGGTTTCAGTGTTATATCAAGAGATTTATGCCTAAGTTGTTGGGAAAGTCTCGACTTTTAATGAGGTGTCTGGACCGGTAGTTCAGCTGGTTAGAATGCCGGCCTGTCACGCCGGAGGTCGCGGGTTCGAGTCCCGTCCGGTCCGCCATCCTTGGAACATAAGCAACTGATGTTGATTTCGGTCAACCGACTCATCTTCGCGCAGATTGATGAGTTGCCAGCAGCACTGCCAGCTCGTTCAGTAGTCGCGCTGGTGAACCGGTTCTCTCTTAAGGGTCCCTGGATGTGCGCTCAACGCTTCCTCAGGCCTCCTTAAGCTGGGCTTGGGACATTCCCCGTTATCTGATGGCAGATGCTCCGCGCACCAGCCCAACGAAGCGATATTGCGCGCTATCATAGCGTCGATCTGCGTTTCGCTATATCCGACCGACGCAAGAATATGACGGGTAGAGTGACCGTGTCGTTCGGTCGGCGGTATCGCCGCGATCGCACTGCGCACGGGTCTGATGGCATAATGATCAACCCGCGTTAAGCAATGCCCACTGGGGTGATCAGCATGCACCGAAAACGAAAAACTACCGCGGTCTATTCCGGCCTGACCATTGGCGGGACGCCCATATTGCTGGCGCAATGTCTCTATCGACAGCGGTTGAACAGCAGCGATATCAGCGGCGATAAAGCGCTCCATCCACTCAGCAGAAGAAGCCTGCTGAAACGCGACTTTCAGGAAGGTATGAATATCTCCAGTTGCGACAATTCCCTGAAGCCCTGGCACTCGTTGCTCCATCGTCTCCAGATCCTCAGTGCTGGCATCAATAAATAACCAATCGTCCCAAGTTTGATAAAAATGGGACAGTGCGTGGTTCCCCATTACGCCGCGTCCACTAGGTTCCTTGTGATCCCCTAAACCAGGGTAATCGAGGCAAAATGGTAATTGTGCCAAGTTGGTAACCGCCGACAACGAGGTCCTAGCCCGCGAGGGCAAGGCAGTTCTCTCGCGCTGGTAGAGAGCGACGGCGATTATTAAACCAGCAGCAAAGCCACAGTTAACATCTAACGTCCCAAGGTGAGCGTGCTCTTCTGGCGTGTCCACGCCGCCAAATCGCGACATAATACCGCTGTTCGCTTGGATGATATCATCGTATCCAATGTAATCACTCTTAGGACCCCACCTTGGACCACCAAAGCAATCGAGGCGACAGAAGATCAATTCAGGATTTATGGCAGATAAGTTGTCGCGATCCATATCGAGCGCTCGTATCTGTCGTTCGGCAGCGTTAATCACTAGCACATCAACACTGCGAACCAACCTTTCAAAGGCTTCTCTACCTTCGGCATTATTGATATCTATTAGCCCGCTCCGTTTGCCCATATCGGACTGAAATGCAAAAAGTGTTCCGACGAGCGGGTCATAGCTAGGTACAACCGGCTCGATCTTGATTACCTCTGCCCCAAAACGAGCAAGAAAAGCTGTCGAGTGAGGCCCAGCTATAACGTTGCTCAGATCGAGAATACGCACTCCGTCCAACCAACCATTCACCTCCCGAGTTGGCATTGCTCTCCGGTTCTCAATAACCAGCTGATCAGCACTTGCAACGCGGCGCAGTTCCTCAAGCGCCTCACCATAGCTCACATATCGGCGTGCTGTCGGTGGGGCCATGAGATGAGCAGACTCCTCTAGCCAAACGATCGGGCCGGGCTGCTTCATCAACCCATATTCTGAGTCAAAAACTTCGACCGTAAGACCAGCGGTGCAAGAGTGTTCGCTATTCAACCACTGCCGAGTAGTCTGATGCGGGGCGCCAGGAATTTGTGCTTCACCAAAAATCGTACCCCATTCGTGAGCTGTCTTGGTAAGAAATACAAGTTTCATTTTTTCGGCCAAGATATTAGCCCACTTCTTGGGGAGAGGATAAACGCCAATTGAGGTCTCACCATCCCATTGACTTAGTGGAGCATGCAAGTCCGTAATCTCTGGCAATCCCTCAGCAATTAATTCCTCATAAAGACCCAACACCTCTAAACAGCGCTTTGCATGAGTTCGATGAGATGGACAAACGCAGTAAAACTTTCCTCCCTCAGCGCAATCATAAGTACGGTAAAAGGGATCTAGGTATTCTTGCAAATCAGCGTAACTTAAGTCCATTGGAATATTTAGCTCTCGGCGTCGCTCGATCTCCAACTCACGCATGGTCTTGTAGCGCTCCGGCAAGTCATCGACTACGTATGAGTTGTATGACAGCCCCTCCATCATGGCGGCGATCACAGGTACTTCTATGTAATCCCCCATACCACTTTTTTCACGACCGAAAAGCGCTAGTGCCAATGACGCGGCGGCTAGGCAAGTAGCGTAAGCAGACCCAAGTGGCAGCGGCGAAAAGCTTGGATTGAGGCCCATCAATATACGGTTAAAGCCCATATCAGTAAAGGCTCCTGCCGCGGCTGCAATAACTCCCTCAGTCGCCTTCCACTCGCTACGCAATTGATCATTACTGGCAAAACCCGGCATAGATAATGCTATTAACCTTGGGTTCTCGGCACAGAGCTCGCAAAAATTTAAACCCAATTTAGCAAGGCAGCCTGGACGATATGACTCGATAACAATATCGGCGCTATCAATAAGGGCTCTTGCCCGCGTCAGACCCTGACCTCTTTTTAAGTCCAGACTCAAACAATTTTTGTTGCGATTGAGAATTGCGTTAGCTGGGTGCTTCCACTGAGGCCCGGTGGGTGGGTCGATGTGAAGCACCGTCGCCCCCAGATCGGCCAATATCATGGCCACGGCGGGACCAGCGATCTGTTGGCCGAAGTCGACAACACGAACTCCGGCTAGGGGAAGTTGGGAGTGAAGCTGCATTTTTTTTGGGTTGTCCTCGGGATCTTAATTGCCTATATAACGGCATAATAATCGGGAATTTTAAAGCCCACCATCAATTTAAAATTAGCCTGAGGCACAACTTTTTTTATAGCTCTTTCAACGATATAACGATACACTATGTATCGTTATAAAGTTTTATGTTGCAGAAATTAGTGGCATTTTAGATTAAAGCCCAAGCAACCCCAGATTTAAATTAATAAAGCGGTGATATGGAAAAATAACAAACCGTTGGAGTGGTTATGTCAACACAGATAATTCTTCCGCGAATGCTTGAGATAGGGGCCGGTGTGAGCCACAAGATTGGTGTAATAGTCAAGGAAATGAATTGTTGGCGGCCACTTATCGTGACCGATAAAATCATGCAGGAACTTGGTTACGTCGAACGCATTCAAGATGAATTAAAAGCCATGAACATCTCTTCTGACGTGTTTGATGACACCATTCCAGAGCCAACAACCCGCTCGATACAGGCGGGAGTAAAGCTGGCAGAAAGTGGCGAGTATGATGTGATCATCGGGCTCGGTGGCGGCAGCCCAATCGATAGCGCCAAAGCGATAAGTATCCTTGGTAAATTTGGTGGCCAAATGCGCGATTACAAATTTCCTCGGATTGTCAACGAACGAGGTCTCCCAATTATCGCCATTCCAACAACGGCGGGTACGGGATCAGAGGCAACCCGCGTGACCGTAATCACGGATGATAGCAACGACGAAAAAATGCTCTGCGTGGGCATTGGATTTCTACCGACCGTCGCTGTAGTAGATTATGAATTGACTTTGAGCGTGCCCCCACGCACCACAGCCGATACCGGCATTGACGCGCTTACACATGCGCTGGAGGCCTATGTCAGTAAAAAGGCCAATGCCTATAGCGATATTCAGGCGGTGGCTGCAATGAAGTTACTGGCACCCAATTTGCGACGTGTGTTTAACAATGGCAAAGACCGAGAGGCCCGAGAGGCGATGATGCTCGGATCCACGCTTGCAGGTATAGCCTTCTCGAACGCTTCAGTCGCATTAGTCCATGGTATGAGCCGACCTATCGGCGCTCTCTACCATGTGCCCCATGGCTTGTCCAACGCTATGCTGTTACCCGCGGTTACCGAGTATTCCATACCAGCAGCCGAGCAACGGTATGCCGATGCAGCACGAGTTATGGGCATTGCGCAAGCGAGCGATACCAATATCAAAGCCAACCAAAAGCTGATGGACGAACTTTTCGCGATTAACCGCGAACTAGAGGTTCCGACGCCGGCAGGATTCGGTATTTCTCGCACGCGGTTTTTTGAAAACCTGAACGTGAAAGCCCAACAGGCACTGGCTTCGGGATCACCGGCAAACAATCCGCGCGTACCAGACGCTGATGCCATTATCGAGATTTATAAACAACTTTGGTAACACCCGCATCAGAGGGGGCAATATAATGAAACGAGTAGGCCATCTAATCAACGGCTCAGAGGTAGTAGGCGGCAATCGGTGTCAAGACGTTTACAATCCGTCGACCGGCGAAGCAGA
This sequence comes from Porticoccaceae bacterium, assembly GCA_902557735.1. Classification (GTDB taxonomy): domain Bacteria; phylum Pseudomonadota; class Gammaproteobacteria; order Pseudomonadales; family Porticoccaceae; genus TMED48. Next base: position 71,584 of record CACEBC010000006.1, on the reverse strand, counting down.
TAAACATGTTTTATTGGCAACCAAAGCAACCGTTGAAGAAGCAATCTCGTCAGCTCAAGCAGCCTTTCCGGCATGGCGAAACACACCAGCAATCAAACGCGCAAGAGTGATGTTTAAATTCAAAGATCTGCTGGAACAAAACTCTGATAAAATCTGCCAATTGATCGGCGAGGAGCATGGAAAAATAGCTCACGACGCCGCCGGAGAATTACAGCGCGGAATCGAAAATGTCGAATATGCTTGCTGCGCTCCCGAATTACTCAAGGGCGAATACAGCAAAAATGTAGCTCCAGATATCGATTCATGGAGCGAGTTCCAACCCCTCGGAGTTGTGGCTGGTATAACGCCGTTTAACTTCCCGGTCATGGTGCCGCTTTGGATGTACCCTATGGCGATCGTCTGCGGCAATTGTTTTGTTCTCAAACCCTCCGAGCGCGATCCCAGTTCAACTCTATTCATAGCCTCGCTGCTGAAAAAGGCTGGCCTTCCCGACGGAGTGATTAATGTTGTCAACGGCGATCGAGAAGCAGTAGACACGCTGCTCAACGACGAGCGTGTCAAGGCAGTTAGCTTTGTTGGATCAACGCCGATCGCTGAATATGTCTATGTCACTGCTAGCTCCAACGGCAAGCGTTGTCAAGCGCTCGGTGGCGCTAAAAACCACGCCATCGTTATGCCCGATGCCGATATGGATAACACCGTCAATCAATTGCTAGGTGCCGCCTTTGGCTCCTCGGGCGAGCGGTGTATGGCTCTTTCAGTCGCGGTGGCAGTCGGCGATGTCGCTGGCGATGCACTGGTTAGCAAAATGAAGGAGGCCATGAGTAATCTCAAAGTCGGACCTTACGACGACCCCGATAATGATTTTGGTCCAGTAATCACTCGTGAGCATCAACAAAAGATCATTGACCACATTAACCATGCAGAACAGCAGTCTGCAGAGATTGTGGTCGACGGACGCTTTCCTGAAATCGCAGGTTACGAGCGAGGTTTCTACATCGGAGGTACCCTAATCGACCGAGTCACCCCTGATATGGACAGCTATCATGCAGAGATATTTGGACCGGTCCTTCAAGTGGTGAGGGTCCAAAGCATGCAAGCTGCCATGGATCTTATTGATGCGCATGAATACGGTAATGGCACCTGCATTTTTACCCGTGATGGCGAGGCTGCGCGGTACTTCTCTGATCACATTAACGTCGGGATGGTTGGAATTAATATACCTTTACCAGTGCCCGTTGCTTACCACAGCTTCGGCGGCTGGAAACGATCGCTGTTTGGTGATTTACATGCTTATGGTCCAGACGCAGTGCGTTTCTATACCAAGCGCAAGACCATTACTCAGCGCTGGCCGTCTGCTGGCATTCGCGAGGGCGTGCTGTTCTCCATGCCGAGTTAAAGCAGTGGCCGCTTCGTCGAGAGAAACGGGTTCAGCCGTAACCCGCACTATGCGAATTATCGAGGCTGTGTCTAAGGCCGATAGACCACTTGCCCCGGCAGAGCTGTCGTGCCTTTTGGAAATTCCCAAGCCTAGCATTTATAGGCTATTAAACCAACTGCAGAACGATCGATTTGTGCAGACCAACCTGCGAGGTATGATCGTTCCCGGCGAGCGAATGCTCGGGGTTGCATGGGGCGTTCTGCATAACCAACGGTTTGGCGCAGTTCGCCGCGCAATTCTGGAGCGTCTTACAGAAGAAATCGGTGAAACCTGCGGCATCGCCATTCCCAATGGTAGTCAAATGGTTTATTACGATCGCGTCCAATCGAACTGGCCACTGCAACTCAACTTGAACGTCGGCAGCCACACCCCGGTCTGGTGCACTGCCAGTGGTAAACTTTATCTGAGTTCACTGCCCAAACAGCGCAGAGAACAGATTATCCAGCATCTCCCATTACAACGTTATGCTCAAAATACCATGATCGACCCAAAGGAAATTGAATCCGAACTGATCATGATTAAACAACGTAAAATGGCCACAGATAATGAGGAGTTTGTAGATGGAATGGTCGGTTGCGCCGTTCCCATCACTGATCACCAACAGCGCCTCTGCGGATGCCTTTTTATTCATGCGCCGCTTATAAGAAAGAGTCTTGACGATTTGCTTGCTCAGGCTACTTTACTTCACGGTGCGGCATCTAAACTTGGCACATCGATAAACTCTTCAGAAAGTTACTCGATCTAACTTGAGAAACTCGTATTATGAAGAAAAGGCTGCCTCCGCTTAACTGGTTACGCTCGTTTGAAGCTGCAGCCCGACACCTGAATTTTACTCAGGCGGCCTCGGAGTTACATATGACTCAAGCTGCACTCAGCCAACAAATTAAAGGCCTCGAATCACAATTGGGTTGCGCCTTATTTAAGCGCCTGCCGAGAAGTTTGGCACTCACAGATGCTGGCCGGGCCTACATCCCCAGCGTGCGTGAGGCAATCGAAAATCTCGCTGTGGTTACCGATGAAATTTTCGGCAAAGAGCGAGGCCGCACATTGAGCGTGCGCGTTAATCTTGTATTTTTCAACACTTGGCTGGCGCCCCGACTGGCTGACTTCCGCCAAAAACATTCAGACGTCGACCTCCGCTTCACAAGCAATATCTGGATTACTGGTCCGGATCAAGAGGCCGACTTGGAGATTCGCTACGGTAAGGGAAATTGGTCCGATTTCAGCAGTGACCGACTCACTTGGGACCAACTGATGCCGGTGTGTAGTTCGACATTACTTTATCAGAAAAGTATTCCTGACCAACCCGGAGAATTGAATAACTATTGTCTGCTGCATGTGATTGGCTATGAGGAGGGCTGGGGACACTGGTTGAAGCAACTCGGGTATCATTCCATCGATGCGTCCCAAGGCATCCACTTCGACTCACTTATGACCGCCATGGAGATGGCTGCGCATGGGCACGGTATCGCCCTTAGCCGCTCTTCTCTAGCCGCCGAAATGCTCAAGAATGGTCGTTTGATAGCTCCTTTCAATGAGTCGGTAGCGGCCGCAGAGTCGTGTTTCTTGTTAACTCCATCAAACAAGCCTATTCAATCCCATGCTCAAAAGTTTAAGGATTGGCTGATTGAAATGGCTGCAAAGGGTCGCTAACAGAACATCATCATCCTTTAATCGCTATTTTCCCAAGCCGGTTTTGCAGGTAGAGATCGATGCCATAGTCGTCTGCCTCGATAAGATGAGAATTTTTTCAACGGTGACATTTCCTCTCCGAAACGCGATATAAATCCCAGAAACAAGCCCTGTTTGAGTTCCGTCAAGACGCGGATTACGCTCCAATAAACGAGATTATTGACTTAGAAAGCCATCCTCAAAAATGCTGTCAGAGGACACCAATTCAGGATTGTGCCCTGACCGCCATTCGCATGCGTTTGTCTATTATCAGACGTCAGGTGCTAAGGACTGTGAGCCGGCCTCGAGCATCGGACATGGCTTGCACAGATTATCAATCAACAGCCCAGATATGCCCAACTACCAACTCTGAATGCGTCCAAGTAAAAAAGATCTTTACAAACTTTTGCTATATCGCGAAACTGCTGACTTTCGGCACTGACATTGCCCTTTAAATCCAAAAGAGACATCTGCGAATAATGGCTCTTAAATCAATAAACAGACTAATCATCGCTTTATTAATTGCACTAACCATTGGTTGTGAAATGCGCAGTCCAAGTAATCAAAAATCTTTGACTGGCCAATTAAAGATCGCAGCCCCTTCGGGTAAATATGCAAATGATCCAACCCATTCTACTTTGCAGTTCAGTGTATCCCATCTTGGATTATCAAATTACATCGCAAGATTTTCGGATTACTCAATTGAAATGTTATTAAATTCGAATGATATTTCATTATCTGAAGTCACTGTTGATATTAATTCTCAGCTCATCAAAACCGATTATCGTGGTGATTATAAAACCACTCACCCGGATTCCAGTTTTGACTCATGGGAGGAAGACTTGGCTTTTAGTGAAAAGTTTTTCAACGCAATAATTCATCCCAGGATCATCTTCAAATCTAACCAAGTGAGTTTAGATCCCTTCGGAGATCTTGAAATAACTGGTGATTTGACGCTGTTGGGCCACACAAAAGCAGTAGTTCTCTCAGGAGAAATTATCGGCTCAACTGCAGAACATCCATTCACCGAGCGCGGCGCCATTGGCTTTAGTGTGTCAGGCACATTTCAACGATCATCGTTCGCGATGGATTTTCTTCTCGAACCACCTTTGATTGGCGATGAAGTGACTGTAACTTACGAGGGTGAAATGCTGCAAGTTCCTGAGGAAGCTGATTCAAACATTTTCTCTGAAGAAAAACGATAGTTTACGGCCTGGCAAACACAGCTTTAGAATCAAAATCGATGATCAAGAGGCTGCATATCATTATTTCATCGGGAGGCAAACACCCTATTTTTTCTCTGCCTCTGTATCATTTAAAGCAGAAAAAATTAACTTATAATCTCTATCTATTTTGGATAGTCTTTCTAGCTTGTCCTTCTCGTCCAGATGCATTAGCAACCTCACGTGGTTAATCTTTCTATCCGTTGTTCCCTCGCGCGACCCAATCCACTTTTTATATAGCTTCCTTCTTTTTTTATCTCTTTCCCTGTGGCCGAAAATAGCTAGTTTAATGGGCATTGTATTTGCCTTTTTAAAAATCTGAACCAGAATCAAGGTCTACCCTTTCCAGGATTTTTAGCTCATTAATTTATAGAGGCCTTATTATACAAACTAGGGACAGTTTTTTCTAAATCCAAAGCTCAGAAGCAAACATTGGCGTTATTTCCCTTGTCTTATAACACTCTCCTCAAAAGAATGGAGATAGATCCAACGGCAGGCGCCGAGCAAAGGCGGCAGAATCTAACCAATGCCTCAAAAGTGCACCATCATTGTCTGTCTTGTTGCGACCAATCGAAGACTCTCCGTGGCATCCGTTGCTAGCAACATTGACTGAATCTCAATCAAGTCTGACCAATTATAATCATATGTTGCCATTGAAAATCCCTGCGGGCTGGCGAGTCCTTGATAACCAATGTGCCGAAAGACTGAAATTGCTTTTATGAGACCCCGTCGCTCCGTTGGCTGCTCCTCGAAGCGGATTGGGCATGCTTCTTATCCATTAACAGCAATGACGAGCACTGTAATTCGGCCTTTAAAAACTTTCCCACTCTTGCTTACGAAGATCTATACGGCGAATTTTGCCGCTAACGGTTTTAGGTAAAGCATTCACAAATTCGATTTTCCGCGGATACTTATATGGCGCCGTCACTTTTCTCACATGCGACTGTAATTCATCTATTAGTTCGTCAGAAGCTTCTCGCCCGGGAACAAGCACAACGAAGGCCTTGACCACCTCCCCGCGCGTATGATCTGGGCTAGATACAACCGCTGACTCTGCGACATCTGGATGTTCGATCAGCGCGCTTTCAACTTCAAATGGGCCTATCCGATATCCAGACGATAATATAACGTCATCAGCTCTGCTGACGAACCAAAAATATCCCTCAGCGTCTTGAAAGCCCCGATCACCTGTCACATACCAATCTCCTCGGAACGCAGCAGCCGTCCTATCCGGATCGTCTTTATATTCTTGAAATAGGCCAAGTGGCATCTGCGGCGACACCCGTAAAGCTATATCTCCCTCTTCTCCATGATCTAAAACTGTTCCTTGATGGTCGATAATTTGTAAATCCATGCCCGGTGCTGGCATCCCCATTGAGCCATACTTGGGCTCAATGCCCCGAAAGTTGCCGCAAAGTATCACCGTCTCAGTCTGACCAAAGCCATCTTTTATCACCAAACCTGTACCCTTGTGCCACACTTCCATAACCTCAGGGTTTAATGGCTCACCCGCGCCCACGCAGTGCCTTAGTGATTTAAACTGATAGTTATTCAAATCCTCCAGAACCAACATGCGATAGATCGTGGGGGCCCCGCACAAGCTGGTGATTGGATACACCTCCAACAGATGCAGAGTGTCTCTCGCGCTAAAGCCACTTGAATGATATACAAATAATGTTGCTCCACAATTCCATGGGCCAAAGTAGCTACTCCAAGCAGCTTTAGCCCATCCAGTGTCACTAATATTCCAGTGGATATCATCGGGTTCAAGGTCCAACCAATACCTACCAGTGGTGACGTGTGCAAGCCCATAGCCATGGCCATGCAAACACATTTTCGGGAAACCCGTCGTGCCCGACGTAAAATAGCAGATCGCTGTCTCATCACTTCTTGTATCGGCGGTATCAAACTCTGCGCTTGCCTTGTCCACCTCAGCGGAGAGGTCCGTCCAACCCTCAACGGCCCCTCCAATTACCAATTTAGCCCTAATCGTCGGGCAATTTTTGATAATTTCATCGAATTTAATGGTGGTTGGTTGGTCCGTGACAACACATGTTGCGCCTGATGCATTAATTCGATATTCAAGATCCTTTGCGGACAACTGGACTGTGCCTGGAGAGATCACCGTACCCATTCGCAGCGATGCCGTGAAGATCTCCCACCACTCAATATTCCTCCCCATAACAAGGAGAATTGTCTCTTTGGGCTCAATATTCAGCTCTTGCAAAACGTTGCACAATTTTTTTGAGGCAATTGATATTTCGTTGAACGTTCTTTCAATCACCCGTCCAGAATCGTCAACCCAGAGCATCGCCTTTTTATTGGAGTCTTCCGATGCCCAATGATCAATCACATCGCCAGCAAAATTGAACATTTCCCGACGATCCCATTCAAAGTCGCGTTTGAATTCTTGATAGGTCAGCTTAGTAATCACGTGCACTCGTTGTGTGTTTGGCCGGCATTCGTTTTTAATGTCGGGCTAGACAACTAGCCAAGAGAACAATAGCAGCGCAATCGAAACAGTCAAACCAATTAAGAATGGGAGGCCAAGCGCCAGCCAATCTATGGGGGAAACCTCTTCGTCCCTCCAAGACTCATCAGGAATCAAAATACGCAGCATCACCAATATCAAAAGTGCATACATTAAACTCAAATAGCTAAAAGCTACCGCTGGCCCAAGACTTTTCGGATCGTTAAAACCTGGCAACATAAACATGATACCTATCAGAAAACCGAGCAATCCAATGCCTGAAAGTCGTTTTTGGAGGCCATGCCAAATAGGTTGCTCCTTGAGCAAATTTATGATGCCTATAAGTATGATTGAAGAGAGCACATATAAGAATGCAGCTACATCTGCAAAAGCGAATAATCCCGCGGAGGTTTGCATCATATAGCCAACCAAGATTATTAAACCGACACAGCCTTGAAGCTTTGAAAACAAAGAGCTATCTAGTTCCACCAAACCCTCTCGCTCACTGATCAAGCTCTTGATGATTAAAGCATAAAGGGTGGGCATTAACGCTGCAAAGATCCCGCTTGGCAAAGCCATGGGATTTTCTTCGCTCCCAAGCATCATCACGAATCCGATAAGCGTTCCAATAATTCCAATCGGAATTACTAGGTCATCCAGTAAAATCAAACCTCTGCTGCCGAAACGCTGACTGACAAAGATGAAGACCACAGCGAGCCCCATAAAAATTAGTGAATCAATGTTTAGAAATATTGAGAATTCCATAGGCCAGCACCATTAATATCAAAATCAGTAAAGGTTAAGCATATTGACTCAAAAGGTCAAAAGCGTTTCAAATCAGGTTGACTTTGAACCGTTCTGGCGCCGAAACTGTCAAAGGTGTGAACTTAAGGTATATCGGTATGAACAAAACTGCAGTCTTCGTCGACGTTCAGAATATTTACTATACAGTAAAACAAGCCCATCATTGCCACTTCAACTATAGCCAGTTATGGAACCAACTTTCTGAAGAGGGTGAAATCGTTTTTGCCCTCGCATACGCCATTGATCGAGGTGATGAGCAACAAAAAAGCTTTCAGGAAATTCTTCGGCAGATAGGCTTTACTGTGCGGCTAAAGCCATATATAAATCGGGTTGATGGTTCATCGAAAGGCGATTGGGATGTCGGTCTAACGATTGACGTAATTGACACCATTTATGACCCGAAAGCGCAGATTGATACGCTGGTTTTACTGTCCGGTGATGGAGATTTCGATCTGCTTCTGCAGCGAGTATCCCGGGATCATAAGATCAAGACCATCGTCTACGGGGTTGAAGCTCTATCGGCGAAATCTCTCATCGACGCGGCTTCCGAATTCCGTCCCATAGAGGGCAATCTGCTTCTAAAAAAGCCTGATCCAGACTAAGCCGATTTCTGATTTAATAAGGCTTAGTGTGCCCGATCAGCGTGTCATCCCATCTCCTGTCAGAGAGAAATTGAATCGCAGCGCATAGCGCACTTCGGGTATTTAGTCGGATCATCGCCTCAGCAGATATTGCAGATGCATATCCATTTGCATCCCTCAATAGCAATAAACCAATTTCCTCCACTTCACTCGCAAACGATGGCATTCTCGCGGCGTTCAGCAAAATTAAGGCAATATTCATTCGAACTTGATCTTGCCCGGTCCAGCCTCGGAACACAATTGGTTCACACCAATCTGGATTGGACTCACAAACCAGTCTTTTCAGCTCTGAGAAACACTGCTCATTTAGGTGGCTTGCCATAACAGCAAGTGTGTCCAGTGCCTGTCGAACCACTTGATGGTGTTGGCTACCAAGCAGCCTTAACAGACATAACTGCACTGACTCGGTTGAGATCCCTATTTCTCCAAGCGCGAATGAGGCGTTGATCTGGAGCCAAGGATCATTTGCCTCAATGACGCCTAACAGCGGTTCTATAGCTGCTTGCCCCATGGATGCTAAGCGATATGTTGCATCTTCCATCACAACCGCTCTTTCATTCCAGCGAATCTCCGATCCGCTAGTATCATCTTTGGGGATTTCATTCCCATCTGAATCCCTTAGCAATAATCTTTGATGCTTGTCCAAACCTTTTTTATCCAACAGAGACTGCACCAGAGCTGATATCTCACTCGTGTGAGTCAAAGAATAGATATTTCTTATGCGGATTGTTTCTGCTGTGCCTTCAATCGGATCGATAAGCTCGCGTGGATTTGAAGTGCTGAGTTCGCCTGTGTGCTTTCCTCGCATCCAGTCCCATATATAAATCCATGCCGGAGAAAGATCCACGGTATTCAAGGCTGATGAAGGCATATGCCAACCACCATCCCTATGATCCCATGAGGGGCCATCCGGACAGGAAGTGCGGGCAAAGACGAACTTCATCATGTAACGATCTGCATCTGCTTGATTAGGAAAGCCTGCATGAATAGTATCAAAATGCATCAATAAAAAAGTTCCAGCTTCCACGAAATCGGGTTGATATAGATTAGTTAACGCTGATAGTTTTGAATGCATATAACTGCCCAGTTGAATCCTAGAGGGACCCATCGCTTTTGTAACTGCGTGAGGGTAATAGAACCCTATTAAATATTTTGGCAAATGATGTCGCGCCCTCGCTAAAGGGCTCTGTGCATCCTGATGCCATAACGAGGTCGCCGTGGAGCCTTTCCCCATCTGATGCCCATCGGTAGACAAAGAATAGTTTTCAAGTTTTTTATTTAAGGGAGTGCTCTTGTGCAAGACCCGATGGGGGTGGAGCAAATAATCTGGGCCCAATAATGATAACAAGGCGCCGTCAATGGTTGCACATCTGAGAACCTCATGCATTTTGGGAACCCTAGAGAGCACGTTATTACCGTGATGTGATTCTTTCTCAGATGAGATTGTAAGTAAACGATGTATATCATCATTTACCTCGGGCGCGACATCCGCTTTTAACGAGATGAAACCATCAACGATAAATGTCTTTACCTGATCATCATTAAGCAGCTTCGGTCCAGTCATATGTATTAAAATCCTGCAAGCCAGCCTCGGTTACTGCGAAAACATAAGTGTTCCACACAGAAGTTTCCGACGCAAAGATTATTTGCCAAGATGACTGTGAGACCTAAAGTAGCTCCCCCATTTTTTCAGCAATGACAAATATAACGAGCCGAGAAAAATCAAGACTATTTCAAAACGGCATGATTGCTCAACCCTTATCCTGGGCCAAGGGAAATAGGCACATCCATCGTCTCTTTGACTAGCTCCATGACCACATAGCTTGTCGATTCCAGCACCCCCGGTAAGGTCAAAAGTGTTTCTCCGAGGAACTTCCGATAGGCATCCATGTCTTCCACACGAGCTTTAATTAAATAATCAAAGTTTCCAGATACGAGATAACATTCTTGCACCTCCTCCAATGCGGCAGCGGCAGATTTAAAATCCTCGAAAATATCCTGTGCTGTGCGAGCAAGCCGGATTTGCACAAACACCACCAAGCCTGCATTTAAATACCTTGGATTCAGCAGCGCGGTGTAGCCCGATATCACACCCTCACGCTCCATTCTTTTAACCCTTTCTAGACAAGGACTGGTCGAGAGACCGACTCGATTCGCTAGTTCGGCATAGGTGATGCGACCCTTTTGCTGGAGTTGTCGCAAAATCTTTTTATCCATCATACTTAACTTATATTTTCTTTTCATTTTCTCTACTTTTAGTTGATAAATCTGTTTTTACCAAAAAAACAAAATATTTTACTATTAATTATTATTTTTTTAGATAAATCAATAAAAATTTCTGCTCTACTAGCATTAAGATTATGCCAGGTAACATAAATCCGTTTCTCACAGATGGGTTTTGACAATGGCAAATTCATAGGGCAGTTGTTGTGCTTATTGGCGTTCCAAAAGAAATAAAAAATAATGAGTTTCGCATCGGAATTACCCCTGCAGGCGTCACTGAGTTAGTTTCAACCGGTCATCAAGTAATCGTTGAGAGCTCAGGCGGGGCTGGTATTGGCCTAAATGACGATAAATACCAAACAGCTGGCGCCGAGATAGTTGGATCTCCGGAAGAAATTTTTTCCCGCGCAGATATGGTGGTCAAGGTCAAAGAGCCGCAACCCAATGAATGCAGGCTAATAAGACCCGGACAATTGTTATTTGCCTTTCTGCACCTAGCAGCTGACCGTTGTCAAACCGAGCTGCTAAAACAATCAGGCGTAACCGCAATTGCCTATGAAACTATTACCGACGAACTCGGCGGGCTACCGCTGCTAGCTCCAATGTCTGAAGTGGCTGGCCGCCTTTCTGTCCAGCAAGGCGCTTTTTATCTCCAAAAGACTCAAGGTGGGTCCGGGATTCTGATGGGCGGTGTTCCCGGGGTTGAGCCCGCCAAGGTGACCATTATCGGCGGAGGCGTGGTTGGACTGAACGCTGCACGGTTAGCAATCGGACTGGGGGCGAATGTTTGTATCATTGATCGATCTTTGCCCCGATTGAGGTACATCGACGATATATATGGCGACCGAATCAATACACTGTTCAGCACCTCACAAACCATTGAGCAACATGTCATTGAGTCAGATCTTGTAATCGGCGCGATTTTAGTACCAGGAGCAGCAGCATGTAAGTTGGTGAAGCGAAGTCTTCTTAAAAAAATGAAGCCTAATTCCGTATTGGTTGATGTGGCGATTGATCAAGGGGGTTGTTTTGAAACGAGCCGCCCAACCACACACACCAATCCGACATTCAGGATCGATGACATCATCCATTATTGTGTAGCCAATATGCCAGGAGCCGTTGCACGCACTTCAACCTTCGCTTTAACCAATGCCACCCTGCCTTTCATCAGCAAGGTAGCAACCTCAGGAATTTACGCCCTTAGAAAAAATCATCATTTGCTCGCGGGTTTAAATGTCCACAAAGGTTCAGTGACCTGTAAAGCGGTCTCTGAAACTTTGGGTTGTGACTACCTTGCTCCCGAGGACGCTCTTTCTGACTAGGCGTTCGATTTGAAAGATAAAATCTTAGCCCCATTGAATAACTGACAAGACGCCGATTCAGAGATACATCATTTGCTTCTTTTTAATGTAAAGAGAAACATTGCCAATAATGCCGCCGTCACAAACTGCGCCCCAGATATTCCTGTAGTCATAGCTGAGTCAGCATAATATTCGGTTCCGAGACCCCTCCACTCTGGATAAATTATTAGTCTCACTGTCCATTCAAAAAGAAAAAGTCCACTCATTAGCGGGATTAAACTCCTGTATTTAAGAAGCACGATGATGCATAAAAAACAAAAGATTCCCTGCTGAAAGCCCCACAAAGATCCAAAAAGATAAATCACATTGTCAGGATCTGGATTCCCATCAAAGGAAATTATTCCTGCAATCAAACCTATTCCAGAGTCATCCAAGAACATGTGGATCAAGCTTCTTATGGTCATAAACACGGTGAGAAGAATGAAAGAATAAAACGCTATAACATGTCCTTGATAATTATTATCCGCCTTTTCGGGCAATAAACTTTTTAAATAAAACATTGCTAATTAGTTCCTCGTGACGGATTCAGCCCAGTAGATTCTTGGCCCTATAATTTGCACAATAGCGTTAACGTGCCAATATTAATTTCTTATCCACATTTGCACTTAAAGTGGTGCGCAGACGAAGGTTGCCTAAAAACTGTGTTTCGGATTTTTAACTCCATTTACTATTTTCCGCCCTCCACCTAACCAAGAATGCCAATTGAAGCAGACATATGCTCCCTGCCACGCTGATCGCAGGGACACAGACGGATATAGATCAATGCGTCAAAATCATATCAAACGCGTGGTTCTGTCACATTTGATCATTGTTGATCCGGCGTATTGCTGACCGATACTCGTCATTAAATCTTTCAACTAATTTTTTTGTGGAGACAACTGACTTAATCGCACTGATTCCCTGTCCAGAGCCCCAGATATCCTTCCATGCTTTGGACAAAGAGTCGCCGCTAGAACTAAAATTCATTTGAGATGGATCGCTCTCTGGCAGATCATTTGGATCCAAACCTGCTGAAACAATTGATGGTTTCAAATAGTTACCATTAACACCCGTAAACAGGTTACTGAGAACAATGTCATCGGAGGTCCCATCCACAATAGCCTGTTTATATGCTTCGACAGCATTAGCCTCCGCTGTCGCAATAAAAGGGGTGCCGATGTATGCCAAGTCAGCCCCGGCTGCGACACTCGCTAGGATTGCGCTACCATTGGCGATAGACCCAGACAAAAGTAACGGCCCATCAAACCATTCTCTAATTTCTTGAACAAGAGCAAAAGGCGACAGGGCACCCGCATGACCTCCAGCTCCTGCTGCAACCGCAATGATCCCGTCCGCGCCCTTTTGAATCGCCTTCTTGGCAAACTTGTTACTAATGACGTCATGAAGAACGATACCGCCATAGGAATGGATTGCCTCGTTTACATCTTCCCTCGCTCCCAAAGAGGTGATCACAATAGGCACCCGCCATTTAACACACATTTCGACGTCGTGCTCTAACCGGTTGTTTGATTTATGAACAATCTGATTCACAGCGAAGGGAGCTGATGGCTTGTCTGGATTGTAAACATCATACTCGCCAAGTTCATTTGTAATTCGATCCAGCCAGCGATCAAGCTCTATTTCTGGCCGCGCATTTAGAGCAGGGAAGGAACCAACAATGCCAGATTTGCATTGGGAAATCACCAAATCTGGGTTGGAGACAATAAAGAGTGGAGCGCCTACAACAGGCAGTCTTAGTTTTTCGGTTAGAACAGCTGGCAGTGACATGCGGCATTCCTTATGAGGAGACAGTAGAATAAGTAGCGGCATTCTATACCACTTTACGTGTAGGTCTCTAGGAGGAAGACTAGGCAAAAACTTGAGTCTCAATATACAAACATTCAAAGCAATCTGTTAATTGAATGAATACTGACCAAAAAATCAATCTTTCAAAACCATTTTTTTGATGGGGAAAATTCAATCGATGAAATCTTTGTGTAAAGCCATCGTTGAAATAATGTGTTTCATCCTTGCAACTTATCACTTATTATCTAGACTTGAGACTGATAATACTCGCCAAATAAAAGGGAGTTGGTGCCATGAAAACGCGTGCAGCGATTGCATTTGAAGCCGGAAAACCACTTGAGGTGGTTGAGGCTGATCTGGATGGGCCGAAGCAAAAAGAGGTCATGGTGGAAATTAAAGCCACCGGAGTGTGTCACACTGATGCTTTTACGCTGTCAGGTGATGACCCCGAGGGTGCTTTCCCGGCCATTTTGGGTCATGAAGGCGCCGGGGTCGTCGTAGAGACTGGACCGGGTGTGACTAGCCTTCAGTCCGGCGATCATGTAATACCACTATATACTCCTGAATGTCGCGAGTGTAATTTCTGCCTCAATCCCAAAACCAATCTTTGTCAGGCAGTCCGCGCCACACAGGGCCAAGGGTTAATGCCAGATGGCACCAGCCGTTTTTCTTTTGAGGGAAAACCTATACTTCATTACATGGGGTGTTCCACTTTTTCAAACTTTGTGGTCTTACCTGAGATTGCACTAGCAAAGGTTCGAGAAGACGCGCCATTTGATAAGATTTGTTATATCGGTTGTGGGGTTACAACTGGCATTGGAGCAGTTGCTTTTACAATGAAAGTAGAGGCGGGTTCCACGGTAGCCGTATTTGGACTGGGGGGAATCGGCCTAAATGTGATCCAAGGCGCCAAAATGGTTGGTGCGACCCGCATTATCGGAATCGATATAAACCCAGCGAGAGCAACAATGGGCAAGCAGTTTGGTATGACCGAATTTGTAAACCCGCGAGAGGTCGATAATATTGTTGATCACATTATTGAGATTACTGGAGGAGGCGTGGACTATAGCTTTGAATGCATAGGAAACGTTCAGGTCATGCGACAGGCTCTCGAGGTCTGTCATAAAGGATGGGGGGCAAGCTGCATCGTTGGTGTTGCCGGCGCTGGTCAAGAAATTGCTACGCGACCCTTCCAATTGGTAACAGGTCGGTCTTGGCGGGGCACGGCTTTTGGCGGAGCACGAGGACGCACCGATGTACCCCGAATTGTTGACTGGTACATGGAAGGAAAAATAAATATCGATGAATTAATCACACATAAGATGCCTCTTAGTGAGATCAATACTGCATTTGATTTAATGCATGCGGGAGAGAGCATTCGTTCAGTGGTGGAGTTTTAAAATGGAATTAGAGGAGATTAGCCGCAATCAGAGTTTTGGAGGTCAGCAGCTGCGATTCAAGCACAACTCGAGCATTCTAGGTTGCGAAATGACATTTAGTATTTTTCTTCCTCCAATAACTAGTCAAAAAGACCATGTCACGCCAGCACCGGTGATGTATTGGCTTTCAGGCTTGACCTGTACGGATGAAAACTTTGTTCAAAAGGCGGGAGCGCAGCGGTATGCAGCGGAACTGGGCATTGCTATCGTCTGCCCGGATACTAGTCCAAGAGGAGAAAATATCCCTGATGACAGCGAGGGTGCCTATGATATGGGTTTGGGAGCCGGATTCTATGTTGATGCTACCCAAGATCCTTGGGTGCGAAACTATCAAATGTATAGCTACGTTGTCGATGAGCTGCCATCAGTCATAAACGCGGAGTTTGCAATTGATGGATCTAGAGTCAGCATAGCAGGTCACAGCATGGGTGGACATGGTGCGCTCACGATAGGCCTTAAGAATCCTGATAATTTCAAGGCAATATCAGCATTCTCACCAATCTGTTCACCACAAAATTGTCCATGGGGTCAAAAGGCGCTGGGTTTATACCTAGGAGATGACAAAGTGAGATGGTCTGAGTATGATGCAGTCGATCTCGTGCTCAAAAACCCGACTCAGCTCCCTGTTTTGATAGATCAAGGTGAGAATGACAATTTTCTTCAAGATCAACTTAAAACGGAGCTACTAATCGAAGCAACAAAGTCGACCGGCTACCCCATGCAGATCAGAATGCAGCCGGAATATGACCACACCTACTTTTTCATCTCAAGCTTTATTGGTGATCATATAAAATTTCATGCGAAACATCTGGCCAGCTAGGCGGAGAAAATATACGGGTCGCAGATCGAACTTGATAAGCGGCTGAAAATGGCTTACTCACACTTTTGGTGTTCGAGAGCCAAGACCTATTCACTCCGGATGAGGGCCGAGAATAGAGATACCAAACTCGCGGCCGGCGTCCAGCAACCAGAGTGCAAAATAATCGGCAAAGCTTCTCCGAACTAGGAGGTCATAAGACCCATTACTCTTATTGCTCACAAGCGCTGATGTCTTTCCAAAAGTCGTCTGTGCACAACGACCACCGGACTCGCTAGCCGACTCCCAAACGCCAAAATCATAGACAGAAGATTTTTTTAACACGATTTGAATTGCCTCATTATCCCCAGATAGATTTACGAGCGTCTGTCCTCCACTTACATCCGTAATCGAGATATGCGCATCTAGGGTTTCGCGCAAATTGGTGCATAATCCTTCCGCCAGCTGCCGAGAAATTAACAGCCACTCATCAGGCCCTAACCAATACAGGCTCTGTTTCATCAAGCTGTTTTCTCCAATCACACAGTGGTAGTGCCCGGGTTTAATCGGTAAAGACATCCCTAAAATTTTTGATATCCCTTCGACAAAAACAGGATCTTGAGCGTCACCGCGAAGGTTGAGATGACTGCAAATATACTGCTCTCGAGCGACCACACGAGAATCCGCTCCGAGACTCGCATTTTTATCCGTACTTACGGAGCTATTTCTGCTGGCTGTATCATGAAAGTAGGCTAGTGGAGATTCTGTCTTGATGTCATTACACATTTTGACGCGCCCCATCACCATCATAAAAAACAGAATTTACGATTTCAGCAGAAATAATTTCACCATTCGGCTGCGGGCAATAAACGATCTGACCCATCCTACTAAATCCACCTTTAATAACTCCCAGAGCGATAGGATGCCCAAAGCTTGGGCTGTAGTAGCTAGATGTCACATGACCTTGCATGGACATTGGAATTTGTTCCTCGGGATCAAATATCAGTTGTCCACCCTCCGGCAACATTTTTGAGCCTTCAATGGTTTTCAGACCGATGAACTGTTTTCTGTCTTTCCTCAACATATGACTTCGATCGAGCGAACGTTTACCAAGAAAACTAAATTCCTTACTTTTGTTAACTACCCAGCCCAGACCCATATCATATGGGGTCATAGATCCATCCGTGTCCTGTCCCACGATCATAAAACCTTTCTCGGCACGCAACACATGCATAGTCTCCGTGCCATAAGGTGTAATGTCATAAGGCTCGCCTGAATCCATTAGCGCCTCCCAAATATGTCGGGCATGATGTGCCGGCATATTTATCTCGAATGACAACTCACCCGTAAAGCTTATTCGAAAGATCCGCGCATCCACACCAGCGATGATGGCATCACGCCACTCCATAAACGGGAAACTATCGTTATCGAGATCTATTCCTGCACATACCGCTTCCAACACCCTCCTTGAGTCCGGTCCGCTAAGAGTTACAGTTCCCCAGTGATCAGTTACAGATGTGCAATAAACCCTCAGCTCAGGCCACTCGGTTTGCCTCCAAAGCTCTAACCAAGCAAGCACCTGAGCCGCGCCACCTGTAGTGGTAAACATAAGATAATGGTTTGGACCGAGACATGCACAAACTCCATCATCGAAAATCATTCCATCTTCTTTCAACATGACGCCATAACGGCACTTTCCGCGCGCCAAAGTCAGAAATGAATTAGTGTAGACTCTAGAGAGGAACTCAGCGGCATCAGGTCCTTTTATATCAATTTTTCCGAGGGTGCTTGCATCAAGAATACCAACTCCATTTCTCACAGCTATGCACTCACGATGGACTGCCTCCTCCATGCTCTCGGAGGCTCGTGGGTAAAACCAAGGTCGCTTCCATTGTCCAACATCCTCAAATTTAGCACCATTCTCCTCATGCCAACGGTGGATAGCTGTTAGTCGTTCTGGATCAAAGAGTGCGCCCACATCTCTCCCTGCAATAGCTCCGAAGGTTGTGGGTGTATAAGCTGGTCTGAAGACTGTCGTACCAATTTCTGATATACTCTTACCCAGCATTTGGGCTAAAATTCCGATACCATTTACATTACTCAATTTACCCTGATCGGTACCAAAACCAAGTGCGGTGTATCGCTTAATGTGTTCTATCGATTCAAATCCCTCGCGAACAGCTATCTCAATCGAATCTGCCGTAACATCCAGTTGCATGTCTACAAAACTGCTTGGAGCACGACTAATACCTTTGTCATGAGGCACTAAGAAGATTGTTTGCTGCGGAAGTTCTTCAAGCTCGTCAACCTGAAAACGGGGTGTTTCAATTGCACTAATTTGATACCCAATAGATTCTGCTGCCCTGCACCCAATCTCTGCGCCGTTCGCGAGACAACCAGTCAGACTATATTCACCATTGCAAGCGCCCACCAACAGCAGATCTTCTCTCGAGGAGCCAGATACGAATCCAGAGATTGATTCATTCCAAACTGGCTTTGAACCCGTGTGTGAGCTTAAATGAATTGTGGGGCTCCAACCACCAGAACATGCGATAAGATCGCAATCGAGCTTCTCTACGAGACCGTCGATTTTATTGCCTTGTCGACTCAGTGACGCGACTCTAGCGCTGCACACTCTCTTGCCACCTTCGGCCTCAATCACCGCATGGCCCGACTTAACCTCGATTCCTAGTTTTCGCGCTGCTTCATACATGGCACCAGAGAGGTTTCGCCGCGAGTCGACGATGGCAACAACCTCACGACCAGATTGATACCAATCAATCGCGGTCTGATAAGCATTATCGTTAGTGGTAAAAAGCAATAGACGATTGCCGGGTGCAACCCCATAACGGATTAAGTAGTTAGAAACCGAAGACGCTAGCATTACTCCGGGAATATCATTGTGAGCAAACACCAACGGACGTTCTAGTGCCCCAGTCGCCAGAATGACCTGTTTCGCTCGCACACGATGAATGCGTTCTCGGCAGAGCCCGGATGCACTATCTCCGAGATGATCTGTTCGGCGCTCTATAACTGCAACAAAATTGTGATCATAAAATCCAAATGCTGTGCTGCGAGGCAGCATAAGTACATTTTTATTTTTCGTTAACTCTGCCATCAAGTTTTTAACCCAAGACGATGCTTTGATCCCATCGATGGTCTGTGTTGACGCCAGCAAAGACCCTCCAAATTCGTTCTGTTCATCGACAATTATTACCCGCGCACCCGTCCGTGCAGCCTCTCTCGCAGCAAGCATACCCGATGGTCCAGCACCCACCACTAAAATATCGGTATGTTGGTTCAACTTATCATAGCTATCTGGATCGAATTGCATGGGGCTGCGACCCAGCCCAGCCGCCTTCCGGATAAATCGTTCATACACCATCCAAAACTTTGCAGGGGACATAAAAGTTTTATAATAAAATCCAGGTGGCATCATTCGTCGAAACCAACCAAAAATACTCATCAAGTCAAATTCCACATTTGGCCAGCCGTTGACAGAGTTAGCCTTAAGGCCCTCATAGAGCTCGACTTGGGTTGCTTTCAAGTTTGGAATAGTTAACTTGCCTGTGTTGATTTGTACAATCGCATTTGGTTCTTCGGCACCATGGCTGACGATGCCTCGTGGCCGTGAGTATTTAAAACTTCGACCGACAACGTTGACACCATTTGCTAATAAGGCAGAGGCTAGCGTATCCCCGAGATAACCTTGATAGCGTTTCCCATTAAAGAAGAAATTAATAGCGCGTGAAGTGTCAATTCGCGCATCAGCTGTTATTCGATTTATCTGTGCTCTGTGAGTTGGAATCACCCGTCAGCTCCAGCAGGAATCGACGGAGATTTGGGCGGCCCGCCGATCTTGTAAGTTTCAAGTATTTTATAAGTTACAGTATCTCGAGTGGCACAGAAGTAACGTCTACAACCGGCATTATGAAACCACATCTCGTGGTGTAACCCGCGTGGATTTTTCCGAAAATAGAGATAGTCGCCCCATTCCTCATCTGTTAATGTGTGAGGCGAAAGAGGACGCTTGATATGAGCCTCGCCTCCGTAGGTAAACTCTTCTTCTTCTCGCGCCTCCTCACAGTAAGGGCAGTAAACTAGTAACATAATCCGTATCCAAATACCTTCAACGATTCTAATGAGCAACGCCCGCTGCGCCATGCTCGTCGATAAGGGCTCCAGTGCTAAATCGGTTCAGGCTGAAGGGCTGGGCTAAAGGATGCGCGCGATCATTGGCTACCGTATCCGCAAATACATAACCAGATCCTGGTGTCGCCTTGAAGCCCCCTGTACCCCAACCACAATTAAAATATAATCCTTCCACTGAAGTCTTGCTGATGATGGGACACGCATCTGGGCAGGTGTCCACAATACCACCCCATTGACGATTCATTCGCACTCGACTGAAAGCAGGAAAGAGTTCACAAATTGCTTGTAAGGTATGCTCAATGATGTGAAATGATCCACGCTGACCATAGCCGTTATAACCATCAACTCCGGCACCGATCACCAAATCTCCTTTATCAGATTGACTGACGTATCCGTGCACTGCATTTGACATAACTACTGTATCTAGGCACGGCTTTAGCGGTTCAGAAACGAGTGCTTGGAGCGGCCTAGATTCGACCGGCAGACGCAATCCAGCCATCCCTGCAACCACTCCTGAGTTTCCCGCTGGCACACAAGCAATTTTTTGCGCCCGAATAAAACCTTTGTTAGTCTCAACACCCACGACAACGCCATTTTTTATGCTGATATCAGTAACCTCAGTTTGCTGAAGAATATCCACTCCCATCGCATCGGCAGCCCTTGCATATCCCCAGGCAACGGCATCATGACGAGCGACTCCCCCGCGAGGTTGCCATGAAGCTCCAAGGATTGGATAACGGCAATTAGGAGAAATATTTATGAGGGGCGCTATCGCCTTTATCTGTTGCGGTGTCACAACCTCTCCATCTATGCCATTTAGTCGATTAGCGTTCACGCGCCGCTCGATGTCTCGCATATCCTGAAGGTTGTGTCCAAGATTTAGGACACCGCGCTGACTAAACATAACGTTGTAGTTGAGATCCTGGCTCAAACCCTCCCAGAGCTTGAGGGCAAGTTCATAAAGATGAGCTGCCTCATCCCATAGGTAGTTTGACCGAATAATGGTTGTATTCCGCCCCGTATTACCACCACCTAAGTAACCCTTTTCAAGAACCGCTATGTCAGTCACTCCGTGCTCTTTCGCCAAATAATAGGCAGTTGCTAAGCCGTGACCTCCGCCACCAACAACAACGACATCATAATGCTCTTTAGGGACTGGGCTTCGCCATACCTTTTGCCAATTTTCATTGTAGTTCAGAGCATTCTTTAACAGGCTAAAGCCGGAGTATCGTTTCATTTTTAAGTGGTCGGTAAGTGCGCAGAACGCATCGTTGGTGCAACCATAAACCAGCTCAAGCAGTAAGCTGGCACAGGCAAACAGCGAATAATTCAAGAAATGTTAACAATCTTCTCGCTGACCAATTAGATCTCCACCATTCTAGTGCAGCAGCAATGATCGATCAAGCTCGCAAACTCCTCTCTTTGCTTGGAGGATTGCCATAAATGTCGCTGTAGCACTTGCTAAAATGAGGTGCGGTCGAAAACCCGCAACTGATGGCTATTTCTATCATGGGCATTGACGATTGGAGAAGTAACAAGCGTGCCCTAGACAGTCGCAATTCCAGATAGTAACGGGATGGCGAACGGTGCAAATAGCGGTTGAAAAGCCTTTCCAGTTGCCTCCTAGAGATACCCACAACCTTAGAGATCGTATCTAATCGCAAAGGTTCCTCTATGTTGGCCTCCATCATGGCAACGGCCTCTACAAGGCGAGGCTGACTAGCGCCTATAAGATATTTTAGAGGCGCTCGCTGAGGATCATTTTCTGTACGAACTCTTTCACAAGTGAATTGCTCCGAAATCTGCTGAACCAAATCATGCCCATGTATACTGGCTACGAGGTTCAGCATCAAATCAATCGAACTGATGCCTCCAGAGCATGTGTAGCGATCACGATCAATCACAAACAAGCGAGATGAGATATCAAGCTGGGGGAATTGCTCTCGCATAGCTGTTAAGTTTTCCCAATGGATTGTACATCGGTAACCATCCAGTAGCCCCGCAGCTGCTAACACATAACTACCGGTGCATATTCCAGCGATCGGCGTCTTTTTCTTGGCACAAGCTCTGAGTAGTTTGATTGTCCTCTTGTCGCAATGACTACTGATGTTATAGCCCCCGCAAACAACGAGAACATTTAAATCTGCAGGATTGGTTGGAGGGCCATCCACGATCACCTCAACACCCGAACTCGACTTGACTTGAACCCCATCAGAACTAAAAACCGAGTGCCTGTAAAGATCCTCACCGCTGAGACGATTAGCCATTCTAAGCACAGAAATTGCGTTTGCAAATGTGCTAAGCGTATATTCAGGCATAAGCAGAAAGCCTATATGCAGCGTTGCGCCCGCTACGGAATTACTTAAGCTGTTACCCACACCGAAGTTCCTCAGACCTTTTTTGCGATGCTCCAAATATTAAATCAGATGCTTTAAAAACGATTGTTTATAGCTGAATGGAATTATAGTCAGACTATTATGTTGTGAGGAAGTGTTTTTTACCTAGGCAAGACACTAGAGCCGTCGTCTTGTTCGGCTTCGACGCTTTGAAGCAGGTTTCGTGTTATGCTCGGGTTTGTCAATGATTGAGAATAGATTCGGAAAGGAATCTATTTTGTTTGGGAAAGCCATTGCGTTCACGAAGTAGTTTTGGAAGTTTGGTTCTGTGGCTGTCTCAATTTTTTCGATATCCCTAACAAGTTTTTCAATGACTCGTCGAGACTGGGTATTTAGCAAAGCTATTCGCGCACCAGTACCCGCAGCATTTCCAGCAGACGAAACCTCACTCAAAGCACAGTCTGGAATGAGGCCCAATACCATTGCGCAAAGAACATCGATGTGACTACCAAACGCTCCTGCCAAACGAATTCGCTCAATCTGACGACAGCCAACATGGTCCATCAATAACTTTATACCCGCATACAAAGCCGCCTTGGCCAATTGAATCTGCCGAACGTCATTTTGAGTCACAACAATCTGTGCGGCGTTGTCTTCAGCAGAATGCAATAAATAAGACCAAGTTCGACCGTCTGAGAGAATCCGATTTGAACGTTTACAGAGATCTCCATTAATGACACCATCTTCCGAAATAATACCGGACAAATACATCTCCGATATCACCTCAATGATGCCTGAACCACAGATCCCAGTGATAAGCTCACCACTGGGTGTGTTTTCAAATAGCTCTTCATCCGACCAATGATCGCTTCCAATCACTTTGAAGCGCGGCTCCAGAGTATCTCTATCGATCCTTACCCTCTCAATCGCTCCAGCCGCAGCTCTCTGGCCACAACTAATTTGTGCCCCCTCGAAAGCGGGGCCTGTTGGACTTGAGCATGCCACCAAACGTTCACGGTTGCCTAATACAATTTCGGCGTTCGTACCCACATCAACCAACAGTGTCATCTTGTCCTGATTTTGCGGCTCTTCCGCAAGGATCATTCCTGCAGCATCTGCGCCAACATGACCAGCTATGCAAGGCAACACATAAACACGCGCGCCAGAATTGACTTTTAATTCCAACTCACTTGATAAGATTTCAAGAGACGAATCTGTCGCCAATGCAAACGGCGCCCATCCCAGCTCTTCCGGGCTGATTCCCAAGAGTATATGATGCATTATAGGATTAGCTACTACAGATATTTCGAGCACATCCTCAACTTCGGAATGTACTTGATTCACCACCTCAACGATAAGTTTATTTAATGCGTTACGGATCGCCCTTGTCATTTCCTGAGCGCCGTTTGGATGCATCATCGCATACGATACACGGCTCATCAGATCCTCTCCAAAGCGAATCTGAGGATTCATAGCACTCGCACTTGCCAAAACCCCACCACTTGCTAGATCACACATGTGTACAGCTATAGAGGTGGATCCAATATCCATAGCCGCACCAAGAGCTTTATCTCTAAAACCTGACCATAAAGCAATAACTTTGGAACGCTTATAAACAGCCACAGTGATTGCACGTTTGCCAGCCGCCAAAGCAGGCTGCAGAGACCTAAGTATTTGGCTATCGAAAGTTAAATCATCAAGCTGCCACTCTTCATGCAACGCGTCTAACAGACGTTGCATATCTCCTTTGGGTTCATCAATGTCGGCCTCCGCTACCTGAATAAAATGCAGTCTTGTAGCGGGATCCATGCGAATATCTCGATTCTCGGCTTCCTTTCGCACCACCTGACGATGAACTTGGCTTTCAAGTGGAACGTCGATTACAACATTTTTTATCAGCTGTGCCTGACAACCAAGACGGCGACCTTTTGACAGTGCAGTTCTCAGCTGTTCAAATTTTTTCTCCGCTTCACCTTTCTTCGACAGGTGGTCCAACGAAGAATGGATTTGAAGTTTTGGGAAAGATCCCTCAGAACACTCGATCTGGCATCGACCACATATGCCTCGCCCACCACAAACGGAATCTATATCGACGCCCAGAGAACGAGCTGCATCTAAAACCGAAATATTTGCCGGAAAACTCCCTCGCCTCCCGGAGGGAGTGAAAACGACCCTTACTGATTCCTGCAAAGTGTTGTTAGCTTCTGCGTCGCCGTCCACTGCGTTTTCGCCCCTCACCTTCAGCTATTGGTTCACGATATGCTTTAATCCAGTTGGAACAATTGGGATCCTTGCCTAACATCACATCTGCGCCTCGCACAGCTGCCATGATCTCGGGATGGAGCGGGCTAGTAATGGCTGAGGTCATGCCAGCTCCCATAGCCATAGTCAGAAAGGCGGCATTGATTCCACTCCGATTTGGCAAACCAAAGCTTACATTGGATGCCCCGCATGTCGAATTAACTTTTAATTCTTCCCGCAGCCGACGGACAATATGAATCACTTGCAAACCAGCCGAATTGATTGCGCCAATCGGCATGACCAATGGGTCGACAATCACATCGCTATAATGAATACCGTAATCAGCGGCCCGTTCAACGATTTTTTTTGCCACGGCGAAACGAACATCAGGATCCTCAGAGATACCTGTCTCGTCATTGGAGATTGCCACTACCGATGCTCCGTATTTTGCTACTAGAGGCAGCACTCTCTCTAGAATCTCCTCTTCGCCAGTCACGGAGTTAACAAGTGCTTTTCCTTGGTAGACCTTCAGTCCTTGCTCAAGGGCTTCAACAATAGACGAGTCGATGCTCAGAGGGACGTCAGTCACCGACTGAACTAATTGTATAACCTCAGACAAAATTCTTGGTTCGTCAGCTAATGGAATTCCAGCATTCACATCTAGCATATGTGCGCCAGCGGACACCTGAGCCAGAGCATCCATCTCAACACGATTGTAGTTACCCTCCTTCATTTCGGCAGCCAATATCTTTCGCCCAGTTGGATTAATTCGCTCGCCGATAACGACAAATGGATCATCAAATCCAATTCTGACCTCCTTGGAAGGCGAGCTCACTACGGTAGTGGTCATGATTTCCCTCAGATTTCAATGATTAGTTGTTACAATTTAGACCAACCCACTCATGGCAGCTTCGATAAAAGTTCGAAACCTCGACCTGAAAATTCAAAATTCCCGTTTTGGACCTCATAAATCCACTTTGCGGATTTTTTAAGTCCCCCGAACGGATATATATGGCAACGACGGATCAAACACTCTGGATCCGCTGCTACTGCCCGAGCCAAATCACACAATAACTGACTGGGTTCTGACGAAGGAGCGTTCAAATATCGTCCCAAAAAAGATTTTTGTAGGCTTAATCGAATCATATCACTTGGTCTTCGCGTTAAGAATCGCATAGAGGGCCCCACCCCGCACTGTTTTGCATAAGTCAAAAGCGTTTTGATGGTCGCCAGACCTGGGATACCGACGCATATTTCCAGACGGTTTCCATCTTTACGGATTTTCTTCTCCCAAGCCACCAACGGGCCAGCCTCGAATAAGAATTGTGTTGCAAGATATAAAGTCATATCAGTATTTTTTGCATAATCATTTTTTTCCTTCACTGCCAGATCGCAATCTGCCTCCGATATATCTGGGCTGCCCTCAGGGTGCCCCGCCAATCCCAGTCTGGTAAAACCATACTTCTCAAACAAACCTGTTCGAATCACCTCTATAGAGGAACCGAAATCTCCCATGGGTCTACCAACACTGCCCCCTACCAACAAGCCTTCAGTTACACCTATTTCACCCTGAAGTACCGCCAAATTTTCTTGTAGGTATTTCGCTGAAGGAATTGATCTCGCTGCAAAATGAGGGACTGCGATATAGCCTGCGGCTTTGAGCCGGCGGACTGTCCGAATAGTTTCTGCAAAATCAGCACCCGGGAGAAAAGTGACGTAAATAGTGCTACCATTTGGGACTATCTCACCAAATTCGGTTATCTTGGCAGCACCAGTCGGAGTCACCTCCAAGCTGGCATCTCGAACTAAATCAACTAGAGCTTGTTTTCGTGTGCTGGATTGATCTTGCATCGCAAAAAACACCTGTCAATTTCTCTGAAAAGATCACAATCAATGTTATTCATAGGATCTATCTGTAAAGTCCTCAGATTGATCGAAACCCTTTTGCTTAACTAATTTTGCGAGATCCTCTGAGGAGAAGTCTCTTTCAATATGAGACGCTATCTTATCGGCCAGCTCCTGAGGAGAGCCCGTCTCACCAATGGCATCATATGTTCTACGCCAGTCCTCTAAATATTCCTTGCTTCCACCTTTGCCAGCTTTCATAGCAGCACGATCAATAGCTGCTTGGAAACGATGACTTAACAGCGTTTTGCCCCGCTTGCGGCCCTGCTGCACCATAACTTGAGCGGGAATATCTCGCCAGTAAACTAAAATTTTTTTCAAATCCAAATCAACTCTGCTACAAATGCCACACTTTGACTACTCAAACTTGAGAACCTGTGATTTCAAACTTAATTCCAATTCTCCATAGCCACAATGATGATGTTCAAATTCAAGTCCAAGGGTTTGCGCTGCCACCCGTGCTTTTTTAAGCAGTCGATCATCCTCAGTCTGAGAAAGGTACAATACCCGTCTATAGTTCGCAAAATAATCGTCAAGCAGCTCCGGATAATCGTCCACTCCCAATCCCCCGATTACTATCCGATCGAAATTCTCTGCCAGAAAATCTGTTAGGTAAAACGTTCCAGGCTCCTGTTCCGAGAATTGTTTAAATCTGAACTCACCCGAATAGAAAGAGTAACAATGGGCACCAGGTAAGCGCTCGATCCCTGTTTCCTTGAGAACTCTGTCTATATCACCCCCCGTACCGCAATCCGCATACGCAACAAATATTTGGTCATATCGATCACGATAGGAAGCAATCTTTTCTTGGACTTTGCCAGCAATCAATTTTGGCTTGTTATGCAGATCAGCATTAAGGCATCTAAGATCCACATGCTGCCAACCATTAGCCCTGCAAAGCGCAAGAATTTCTCTTGCCAAAGCGCCACATGCGATGATCAAGATTGGAGGCGGCGTTCCCATATTTGGGGTCCCATGCCTCATGCAGAAATTTGCCTGGCTCGATTTTCTTGTACCAAACGAACTGCAGTGGTGGTTGCCTCGGCTGCATCGCGACAGTAAGCATCGGCACCAACTGCCAAACCAAACTCCTCATTTAGCGGCGCACCCCCCACCATCACAATATATCGATCTCGCAGATTATTATCCTTCAATGCATCTACAACTACTTTCATATATGGCATGGTAGTGGTCAGGAGGGCTGACATGCCCAGAATATCTGGATCGTGGCGTTTAAGAGCATCTAAATAATCTTCCACCGAATTGTTTATTCCAATATCGAAGACTTCGAAACCCGCCCCCTCCATCATCATGGCTACCAGATTCTTACCAATATCATGAATATCACCTTTTACTGTACCAATAACCATCGTGCCAAACGGCTTAGCACCTGTCTCTGCCAACAAGGGTCTCAAAATCGCCATACCGCCCTTCATGGCATTTGCCGCCAGTAAGACCTCTGGAACGAACAAGATGCCGTCACGAAAGTCAATACCAACAATGGTCATGCCGTCCACTAATGCTTTCCCGAGAACCCGCTCAGCAGACCATCCCCGGTCAAGTAAAATCTTTGTTCCTTCTTCGATTTCTTCCTTCAATCCGTCATAAAGATCATCGTGCATCTGCAAAATCAGATCGTCATCGGACAATTCGACAAGTACTATTTCTTCGTCTTCAGACATAACATTCTCTCCCTATTTGACTAGTAGTCACGGTCCTCGAATGATCCTTTTCGGCGATCAACAAAATCTAGTAAGGCCTCGTCAACAGCTGGATCTAGAGGCGGTGGCACATACTCATCGAGCATTCTCTTCCATAGAGTATTAGCCCGCTGAGAAGCATCCAAAGCCCCATCGGCCTCCCATTGTTCAAAACTATTATTATCGGCTATGGTAGAACGATAGAAGGCGGTCTCAAAATTCTTCAACGTATGCGCAGACCCGAGGTAATGTTTTCCGGGTCCCACCTCTCTGACAGCATCGATAGCCTGTCCATTTTCGGACATATCCACGCCGTTCAACAGCACTGATAACATTCCCGCTTGGTCACAGTCCATAACAAATTTTTCATAACCCATAACCAAGCCACCCTCCATCCAACCCGCCGTATGCAGCATAAAATTAACTCCAGCAAGCGCGCTTGTTTGGAGCGTATTAGCTGCTTCATAAGCAGCCTGAGCGTCTGGCAACTTGGAGCCACAAAGGCCGCCACCACTTCTGAAGGGAACTCCCAAACGACGAGCAAGTGCGGCTGCAACATAAGTCACTTGACTGGGCTCAGGTGTCCCAAAGGTCGGAGCACCCGAAGCCATAGATACCGCAGCTGCGAATGTGCCAAAAACTACTGGCGCGCCAGGACGACAGAGTTGAGTGAATGCCATGCCTGGTAAAGCCTCAGCGAGAATCTGCGTCACTGTGCCGGCTACAGTCACGGGAGACATTGCTCCTGCCAAGATAAATGGCGAGATGACCGTGCTCTGATTATTGCGAGCATACACCTTGAGACTGCCTAGCATAGTGGCATCATAGGTCATGGGCGAATTCACATTAATCAGGCTAGTCAAAACGCAGTTTTGGTCGACAAACTCATCACCGAAGACAAGTTTTGCCATGTCAACCGTGTCTTGAGCGCGGTCCTCATGCGTCACCGAACCCATCAGCGGTTTATCACTATACTTTAGGTGGCTGTAAACCATGTCGAAATGACGCTTGTTAACTGGCAAATCAACCGGCTCGCATATCGTTCCCCCAGAGTGGTGCATAAAAGGAGCCATGTAGGCTAGTTTCACAAAGTTTTGGAAGTCTTCTATGGTTGCATAGCGCCTCCCCTCATCAATGTCAAAAACAAAGGGGGAGCCATAAGCCGGCACAAGCACGGTACGATCGCCACCGATGATTACACTACGGTCTGGATTTCGCGCGTGCTGTATATATTCTCTCGGAGCGGAGGCATTTATTAGCTGGCGACACAAACCTCTGGGGAAGCGCACTCTCGAACCCGTGACATCCGCCCCAGCCTCAACCCACATTTCTAGAGCCTCTGTGTCATCCAGAAAATCAATGCCGATTTCTTCTAGCAATGTGTCAGCATTGTCCTCAATCAACTGAAGACTGGACTCGCTCAAGTACTCGAAGTAAGGAATTTTTCTTTCAATGTACGGCGCAACTCTTTTTACTGCATTTTCACGCGAAGCCTTTCTGCCTTGACGACCGCCGCCTGGTCTTCGGACTCTGCCATTTCTCGGTCGCTCTGTCATAAACATTCACCTACAACAGTCAAAAATCAACGCGAAACAAGGACAACTGAAACGCGCAGTCTATTCTCGTTTTCCCCACATCGCATACATGATTGCGACGTTTGAGTTCGTGTTAGCGACCGTCGGCGGGTTAAGCCTGCAACCTTTCATTGCTAGGGTCATAGGGCGAATCTTCGATCACGGTCGCAGGATAGCGTTCTCCTAAAATCACAATCTCCAAAACCGCTCCTGCGACTCCCGATCCAATTTCGACTAAACCAAGTGCAAGCGACTTATTAGTTCGGAAACCAAATCCTCCTGAAGTAGCCCGGCCAACCAACCTTTCGCCCTCATACAGTCCTTCCGATCCCCGTGCATCAGCGTCCCTCACACCGTGCACCTCCAAGGTAACAAATCGGTATTTAAAACCTCGTTTCTGCCATGATAACAAAGCATGCTTCCCGACAAAGTCTTGCTCTTTATCCAACTTAACAAATCGGTCCAAACCCGACTCTAGGGCTGAGTATTCAATAGACAATTCACGGGGTATTAAACGGTACGACTTTTCCAACCGCATACTATCCATGGCACGGATACCAAATGGTCTTATTCGATGCCCAGCACCTGCTCTCATAAGCTCATCAAAGATATAGTTTTGCATTTCAATTGGGTGATGCAATTCCCACCCCAGTTCACCAATGAAGTTTACTCGTAAAGCCTCCGATTGCGCATATCCAACATTAATTGTCTTCCCGGACAACCATTTGAAGTTATCGTTACCCAAATCAGTATCAGTAAGCGTTTGTAGCACCTCTCTAGATTTGGGGCCTGCGAGGACCAGCACACCCAGTTGCGTCGTAATGTTTTGCAAAGTCACAGATCCGTCAGCTGGAGCCAGTTTCGTTAAATAGTCCCAATCATGGCGCTCCTGCGATCCTGCAAACACCAGATAGTAATTATTGTGCGATCGTTTGTAGATGGTAAATTCCGCACGTACTCCACCGTTTTTTGAGAGCATGTGGCAAAGGCCGATTCTACCAACCTTCTTTGGCACAATATTAGCGACAACGCTATTTAACCATTCCTCGGCGCTGGGGCCGGTCACAGAGCACTTCGCAAAAGCGGACATATCTAACAGTCCGACGTGCTCTTGAACATGACGACATTCTGATCCAACAAATTCAAAGTAGTTGGAGCGGCGAAAAGAGTTTTTTTCTACTATTCGCCCATCCTCCAACGGAGATGAATGGTTTTTATTTAGCAAAACATTTGGCTTATTCAGATCACACTCAGACAAGGAATAGTCTGTTGGTGCGAACCAGTTTGGTCTTTCCCAACCATAAACAGATCCAAAAACTGCCCCAAGACTTTTCATTCGTTCATAACATGGGGAAGTCTTCAAAGGCCTCGCCGCGCTTCTTTCTTCGTCAGGGTAATGGTTTTTGAAAACGTGGTCATAAGCTTCTGCATTTTTTACCCGCAAATATCCGCGAGCCGCAAACGGACCAAATCGACGCGGGTCTACACCCATCATATCGACTGTTGGTTCTCCATCGACAATCCATTCTGCCAACTGCCACCCAGCCCCGCCAGCAGCGGTGATTCCAAAGCTATGGCCTTCACTCAGCCAAAAGTTTTTGATCCCCCAAGCTGGGCCAACAATCGGATTACCATCTGGCGTATAGGCGATAGCACCGTTGTAAACAGTTTTTACTCCTGCTTCAGCAAATGCCGGAACTCTCTCCATACATGCTTCGATGTGCGGCATCAGTCGATCTAGATCACCATTAAAAAGTTCATATTCCGAAGAGTCACTCGGGCCATCTAGGTAACAGCAGGGCGCGCCCTCCTCATAGGGCCCTAGTATAAATCCGCCCGCCTCTTCTCGAAGGTAATACCCTGCGTCTGATTCCCGCAAAACTCCCTGTTCAGGCAAACCTCTCTCTCTACGAGCCGTCACCTCCGAATGGGGTTCCGTAACAATATATTGATGCTCAACTGGGATCACGGGCAAATCAAGTCCCACCATTTGTCCCGTATTCCGAGCAAAATTTCCTGTACAGGAAACTACATGCTCGCAAGAAATATCACCATGGTCGGTCTTTACCACCCAAGAATCGTTAGATTGCTGCTTCAAAGCTATTACTGCAGTGTTCCGATAGATTTCAGCTCCTCTGGCCCGAGCACCTTTTGCTAGGGCTTGAGTCAGGTCAGCTGGCTGAATATAGCCATCATCCGGATGCTGAATAGCGCCAATCAATCCCTCTATATTAGCCATTGGCCAGGCTTCCTTTACCTGCTTAGGAGTAAGAAAGTTCACGTTGACACCGACTGTCTCAGCCACTCCCGAATAGTAGAGATATTCGTCCATGCGGTCCTGATTTGTAGCCAAACGAATATTTGAGACACCGCGAAAACCAACGTCTTGCCCAGTCTCTTTCTCTAGTTCTTGATAAAACTTGACGGAATACTGGTGCAATTTACCAACCGAGTAACTCATATTAAAAAGTGGTAATAAGCCAGCGGCGTGCCAAGTGGAACCGGATGTCAGTTCTTTGCGTTCAACCAGCACCACGTCCCTCCAACCCTTCTTGGCCAGATGATACAGCGCGCTTACCCCCACCACACCACCACCGATAACAACAACCCTAGCCTTTGCTTTCATCACGGAGCCCCAAGGTGACAACCACTTAGTTTAACGAGCGCTACCAAAGCTAACACATCTGATAGCGACAGGTGTTTATGCTTCTGCGTCATCATTTCGTGACAGCCTTCATTGCACCTTTCGTCGTTTTTGAGACACCTTTTGTCGGTCTTAGGCAATCATTAAATCGATTAGATATAGAATATACCGTCTCAGTACGAACTGACTGGAGACAAATGATCTTCCTCCGACGTCAGGTTGTAATTGGCATTGGAGAGGTTTATGAGTGATATCGAAATAGCGCGGAGAGCGAAAACACAATCCATAAGTGAAATCGCCGAAAAACTTGATATACCAGAGACCGCTTTAATACCTTTTGGAAGGACTAAGGCAAAGATCGACCCCAAGTACATAGAATCTCTTTTTGACAAACCAGATGGCAAACTCATTCTCGTTACAGCCATAAGTCCAACGCCTGCCGGAGAGGGCAAAACAACAACCTCGGTTGGCCTAACTGATGGGATAAATCGAATAGGTAAGAGAGCCGTCGCCTGCCTGCGGGAACCAAGCCTTGGTCCTTGCTTTGGTATGAAAGGCGGTGCTGCAGGCGGGGGGTACGCTCAGGTGGTGCCTATGGAAGATATCAATTTGCACTTCACCGGCGATTTTCACGCAATAGGCGCAGCTCATAACCTGCTCTCAGCAATGATCGATAATCATATTCACTGGGGCAATAAACTTAAAATTGATGCACGTCGGATTACTTGGAAAAGAGTGCTTGATATGAACGATCGCGCACTGCGAACGATAAACTGTGGCTTGGGCGGTCCCGGAAATGGCTTCCCGCGTCAAGACGGTTATGATATCACCGTAGCCTCAGAGATAATGGCTATCTTTTGCCTAGCCACTAACCTGGATGATCTGAAGGTAAGACTTGACCGCATCGTCATCGGTTACACCCGAGATCAACAACCCATCCATGCGGCAGACTTGGAAGCTACAGGAGCCATGACAGTATTGTTAAAGGATGCACTTGCCCCCAACTTAGTGCAAACTCTTGAGAATAATCCGGCCATAATTCACGGAGGCCCTTTTGCCAATATTGCTCATGGTTGTAATTCAGTTATTGCGACCATGGCGAGTTTGAAGATGGCTGATTACGTGGTCACGGAGGCTGGTTTCGGCGCAGACTTGGGAGCCGAGAAGTTCTTTGACATAAAGTGCCGCATGTCAGGCCTCAATCCTGATGCGTCAGTGCTTGTCGCTACAGTGAGAGCTTTAAGGATGCACGGAGACCACTCTCAAAATGACATAGGCTTGCTGGAAAGCGGATGTTCCAATCTCGTTAGGCACATAGAAAATATTAAATCCTTTGGTGTACCAGTGGTTGTTGCAATTAATCGATTCTCTGACGATACCGATGCTGAAATAGCCATTGTTAAAAAAATAGCTGCAGCTAATGGCGTCACTGCCATAGAATGTTCTCACTGGGAGAACGGCGGTGCAGGCGCAGAAGCTCTTGCTCGCGAAGTAGCAGAAATGGCTGACAGCGGAGCTGCCAGCTTCGCACCTATCTATCCAGACGAAATGCCACTCTGGGAAAAAATAAAAACCGTGGCCACCCGACTTTACAGGGCCGATGATATAATTGCGGACAAAAAGATCCGCAACCAAATCCGTACGTTTCAAGAGAATGGCTATGGCGACTTTCCGGTCTGTATTGCAAAAACCCAATACAGCTTTTCTACTGACCCAAATCTAAAGGGTGCACCAACAAATCACGTCGTTGCAATTCGCGAAGTCCGACTGAGTGCTGGAGCTGGGTTTATTGTGGTCGTGTGCGGAGACATAATGACCATGCCCGGCCTACCAAGATCTCCCGCCGCAAATAATATTGCGTTGGACGAGAATGGTGAAGTGGTCGGGCTATTTTAACGGTTCAGACGATAACATTAATAAAGTTAAAATCCGCAGGCTTTTTATCTCAATCTCTCCCGTTCTGGTCTTATCTATGTCTCAACATCTGAGGGCTGAGCTCTTTAAAGTTCTTTATACCCATAAGTTTCATGTCCCTTTCAATTTCTGAGCTTAGATTGCCCAGAGCCTTTTCAACTCCAGCTCTCCCGGCCGCACCAAGCCCATATAAATACATTCGCCCCCCAGAGCAAGCAGTCGCGCCCAAAGCCATGGCTTTCAAAATGTGGGTGCCCCTCTGTATTCCTCCGTCCAAAATCACGTCAATTTCTCCTCCAACCTCTTGTAAGATTTCTCCAAGATGATCAAATGGGCTCCTGCTTCCATCAAGTTGTCTGCCACCATGATTAGAAACCATTATTGCATCAGCACCCAGTTGAACAGCTCTACGGGCATCCCCTGAACTCATAATCCCTTTCAAACAAAATTTTCCATCCCAATTATCCTTAAGTTCCGCCACGTCGTCCCAGTCCATGCTTTGATCTAGCATCGATGAAAAATAATCGCCCACGGAAATAGCTATATTTGATCCCTCTTGAATATGATTTCTGAGTTGCGATAGCTCAAACTTTTCTCTAAAAAAGTAATTCAACGCCCAAGATGGCTTAAGGACAAATTGCATTAAACTTTTGGGCGTCAAGCGAGGTGGCGAAGTAAAACCAGTCCTCAGATCCCGCTCTCTATTCCCTCCTGTAATTGTATCCACTGTTAATGTAAGAATATCAAAACGAGCATCCTTAGCCATTTGTAGCATTGAGGTATTCAGTCCTCTGTCTTTGTGGAAGTAGAATTGGAACATCTTAGGGGTACTTATTAATTGTCCAATCTCCTCTAATCTGACAGTGCCGAGAGATGAGATTCCAAATAGTGTGCCAAATTTTTCAGCCGCGAGGGCAACTGCTCTCTCGCCGTCATGGTGGAAAAGCCTCTGCAGAGCAGTAGGCGAGCAGAATATGGGCATCTCAAGATCGAAACCCATCAAATTTACAGACATATCAATCTCTTCCACGCCAGCCAATACATTCGGCACTAAATCGCAACTTTCGAAAGACGCAGTATTGCGACGATAAGTAACTTCGTCGTCCGCCGCACCATCAATATAATGGAAAATTGGGCTAGGCAACCTAACTCGAGCCAATTCCCTCAGGTCATGGAAATTATGGCAATCCCGCAGTGATTTTGACATCAAACTTGCCTCATTAATTTAAAAACATCCGATTTCAGCTTGACAAACTAGCTCTTACTGAGCCACAGCCGCCGCCCCAGGCCTCCTCGGATCAGATGCCCCGAACAAACTATTTTTCGGTCCTCTCTGGATGCTCTGAGTGTCACCCAGAACATAATCGGCTTCACCTATATTATGCCCCATCTGGGACAGCAGATTTACGGTATCGCGCGAGATACCTGATTCCAGTAGCAGCCTATCTGGGAACCACTGATGATGCACTCTGGGCACCGACGCACCCTCCGCAATGCCCATATCAAATACCAGCACATTAAGAATCGTTTGCAATACCGTTGTTATGATGGTGCTTCCTCCAGGACTACCGGTCACCAATAGCGGGGAACTTGCTTTATCAAAAACGATGGAGGGCGTCATTGATGATAAGGGTCGCTTACCAGGTTCAATGGCATTGGCAACTCCGCCCAGCAACCCAAAAGCATTGGGTGTACCCGGCTTTGCAGAAAAATCATCCATCTCATTGTTCATCAAAAACCCTGCTCCCGGAATTGAAATCCCATTTCCATAAGAAAAATTTAATGTCGTCGTATTCGACACTACATTTCCCCATTGATCCCAAGTCGAGAAGTGAGTCGTCTCACTTGATTCATTATCACTAAAGGTTTTCTCGATCTGGAGTGTGTCTGGATCAATATCTAAACCTGATTGTACGTCAACAGATGGTGTCGCCTTAACCAAGTTAATTCCAGACCGCAAAGCACTGGCGTAGTTTTTATCGGTAATATTGTCAATGGGGACTCGATAAAAATCAGGATCCCCAAGATAGATGCTTCTATCCGCATAAGCTCTTCGCATCGCTTCTGCTAGCCGATGGATATATGCGGCACTATTGTGCCCCAGAGATCGGAGATCCCACCCCTCCAAAATGTTTAACATCTGTATCAGATGCACTCCACCCGATGAGGGTGGTGGCATTGCGCAGACGGTGTTGCCATGGAAGTCACCACAGACTGGTTCACGGGTGACAACTCGATAATCTCTGAGATCATCTAAAGTGATTAATCCGCCCAAGTTCTTCATCTCATCAACAATCAATTTAGCGGTTTTTCCCTCATAAAACCCGGCCCTACCATACTCGGAAATCCGTTCTAAAGTTTGCGCCAAATCCTTTTGAATAAAAAGCTCGCCAGGTTGATAAGACTCACCGTTTGGCTTGAAAAAATATCTCCGAGATGCAACATTACTGGATAAACGTTCATATCTTGAGCTCAATGAGGATGATAGATCAAGACTGACCTCAAAGCCGTCTCTAGCGAGTTTTATAGCAGGGCTAAGGACCTTTTCTATATTGAGCACACCATAGGATTTGTGGGCGTGCAAGAGCCCTGCCACAGTTCCTGGAACGCCAGATGATTTTATACTATACCTTGCTGCCCTCTTATCGACATCTCCTGCCTCATCAAGGAACATTTCTCGGTGGCTTTCCGCAGGTGCCATTTCTCGATAATCGAGTGCAATCGTCCTATCCTCTTTGGCCAGATGGATTACCATGAAGCCACCCCCTGCCAGATTTCCCGCCCTCGGAAGAGTAACAGCTAGGGCAAAACCAGACGCAACCGCAGCATCGATGGCGTTGCCACCTTCTGCCAAAATATCGGCTCCCACTTGACTGGCGATGGCCTCCTGAGTTACGACCATTCCAAGTGTGCCGTAAACCGGATGAAACCGAGCCTTCGGATTGATGATAGGCGCTTCTGAGGCTTGTGTTAATGGGACCATCAAGCTCAAAACAAATAATGCACTTTTGCACCACAAGCGAGGCCTTTCCATATTTTATCTCCATCTTTCATTAAAGAAATTTTTGCAGTTTTTCCGAATTTAAAAAAGAGCTCACGTAACGCTCAAAGTAGCTGGTTGAAACCAACGATGTGTCTTCGACTTACTATCAGGGGTAGTACCTCATACACCGTTTAGTCTTTCTATGACCGAAAGTTCTTTGCTCCAGAACTACTCATTCGCGGCAAAAAAATCCGCCCGTCAAAAAAAGTTTGCCGCATTTTCAATCTAAAGCGATTAGCTTGCTATGACGAGAGTCTTTGTAGCTGTTATTTGCCCAATATATCCGGACTTAAAAAGGTCACTGGTTCTGTGTAGCTGCGAGCTCATAGTTCTGCTGGCTCCGGTTTGATTGCAAGAAACTCTTCTTCATGGGAAAGTAAAGCAAGTCTAGCAGTTTCGATATCGATAGTATCGAATGTCACTTTGCCTCCGTGAGCGAGCTGACCAAGTTTATCCATATCTCTAGAAAAAACTGAGCCAAGCTTTGGATATCCTCCGATCGTTGGCCGATCACACATCAACACAATGGGCTGACCATCCGGAGGAAACTGGATCGCACCGTGGCAGATGCCCTCGGAAAAAATACCACCGACATTAGACATTATTGCCGGCCCCTTCAAACGACATCCCGTCCTGTCACTATCTTTCGTTAAAGTATACTCGCTTGCGAAAAAAAGTTGCTTCTTATCGAGGTCAAAAGTTTCGTGTTGGTACCCTAAAACTACTCTAAGTTTCGCATTACCTTGCGGTCGAACCGGACGCACTTCCTCAGATAACTTATATCTCTGAGGGAGTGTTTGTAAAGTGGGACAACTAAGTACTTCTCCGACTTGTATCGCACTGCCGTCCTGTCTTGACCCTCCGAGTTTGTCGCGGGGAACAGTGGACATGCTGCCAAAGATCTTTTCGCATCTGAATCCACCGCTAACTGCCAGATAACCTCGCATTCCAGATCTAGCATACCCAAGTTCTACTCGATCGCCACTCTCAATCAGATGCGTCTGCCACGGAGCCGCCCAATTTCTATTGATATGCATTGGGATATCTGCTCCCGTCAACGCGATGCAGCAAGAGCATTGCGCTTCCATCACCAAACCGCCAACGCTGACCTCGATGACTCCTGAATTTTCAGGGTTACTGCATAATCGATTTGACCAACGAAAAGCTTCCTTGTCCATCGGGCCACCGCTACAAAGTCCCAAATGACTGTAGCCAAATCGACCCCCATCTTGGAGCAAACTTAAAATGCCAGCTTTTATCACTTTGAATCCCGATTTCATATTTCTCCACCCAAGGCAATGTACTCACGCCGCGTCACTTGCCGAAAACGAACACGATCCCCAACCTGAATTGGAGTTGGAGGCGTCTTTGCCGCATCAAACATGGTTTTGGGACACAATCCAATGAGGTTCCATCCTCCGGGGGATTGGCAAGGATAAACGGCCGTTTGTCTATCCGCGATAGCAACCGATCCAGCAGGAACTTTGAGTCTCGGCGTGTCCTGCCTAGGCGCAGCGATCCTTCTGTCAACCTCTCCCAGATAAGCAAAACCTGGCGCAAAACCCATTGCGTAAACCCTGTAGTCGATGCTCTGATGCAACTCGATAATCTCTCGTGTAGATAATCCAACTGTTTTCGATAGATTGTGCAGATCCGGTCCGGATTCCGAACTGTAATAGACTGGAAGTTCTACCAGAATTCCGTCGCTAATGGGCTCAGTAAAAACAAGATTTTTTAAAGATTTTTCAATTTCCATTTTTATCAGATCATGATCTGTAGAAATCGGATCATAGATTACAAGCAATGAGGCATAAGACGGGATATAATCGATAATAAACCTACCAATGCTGATCTTTAATTTGTTCACCGTATCTGCTATCAAAGCAGCATTTTTATCACAAGCCCTATCACCAAAGTAAATGATGATTGAATTTTCGCCAGCAATAGATATTTTATAGTCGCATTGATTCATCGATATCTCAAGTTATCAGAGTGCGGACCTCTGCGATGGCTTCAATGGCAGCAACATTGTCGCCATGAACACATATCGAATCAGCACGCAGCTCAATGCATGTTCCGCTCCTGGTAGTTACTGTGCCGTGTTCAACTAGTTGCTTGACTTGCCTGAGCATTTTTTCACGATTATGAACAGCATCATGTTCAGTTCTCGCTACTAAAGCACCCCTGTCGTCATAGCAACGGTCAGCGAAAGCCTCAAAAATAACGTCTAGTCCGAATAAGTCAGCTTCTTTTTTATGCTCATCAGCGAATGGAGTTGCTTGCAGCATGAATTCTAGAGTTTCGCAATTCTCCGAGATTGCTTGCATCACCGCATTTCTAATCCGAGAATGCGCCATCATGTCATTATAAAGGGCACCATGAGGCTTTACGTATCTGACTTGCACACCCAGATTCTTAGCCATGCCCTGAAGTGCTGCGATCTGATACTGAACGACCGCTATCAGTTCCTCGACGGGCAATTCCATTGAACGCCTACCGAATCCATCTCGATCAGGATAACTAGGATGAGCACCCACTGTGACGCCATTCGACCGAGCAGATATCAAGGTTTTTTTCATAACCACCGGATTGCCTGCGTGCATACCGCAAGCTATATTCACTTGATCGATGAAAGGCATGACCTGTTCATCATGATAAGTTGCGTCGACGTCAGACCCCTCGCCTAAATCACAATTTAGAAGTAATCGCATGGCACTCCTCCAGAGAGACCTCTATCCAAGCCGACATTTCAAAGTGTTCATTATCATGAGCCTGCAAATAATTACTAGTCTGAATAGAATCTTTTGCACCGAATTAATATCTGACGGGCATACATCGCATAGTAATGCCGCTACAGCCCGTTTTTTTGGTCACCGAGTAGGTTCTGATACTAATAATTGAGAGGTCCGAAATAAGTCTGAGGCCCATTACAATAGACTCCGCTGGAAAGTGATAAACCGACCCTCGCTTGAGTTTTGGTTAATAATTAAGCTCTTCATTATCTTGATGCTTGCAATGGTTCCACTGTCAGAAGCTATATCAATATTTTTATACCCCCCGAATGATCAGGTCACCCTTTTCGAATGCAATCGGCGCCATGAATAGGAATTGCAGCAGAACAAAAAGCTGAAGATCATAACTCTATTTGAACTGATTAAAAATTCCTCACTCCAATAAAAAGTTTATGCTTTCCGAATTAGCAATGAATCTCATCCGAACCGAGATTGGCATAAAAAGAATTAAAAAATATATTATTTTATATTTAGGGGTATCGTTATAGATCCTCCTAATCCCAAGCAATAATTTTGATATGAAAAATAACAGTATAAAAGTAGAGATATTTGCGTAAATCTGACCTTATCAGTCTACAATACGCGGGATAAATCACATGACTTGGGGTTCATTTATGAGGCGTTGGAACGGTTGGGGCTCGGAAGATGCACCCGTGCCTGAAGCACTTAGTCAACAATTACTGCAATTTTTGGAAGCAACCATAGGAGCTGGTTCGACCTTACCCAAAATAACGCTGACAGAAGCAATAAATCGCGTCTCTGAAACGCGAATGATGGAACACCCTCTGTTGGACACCACCCCGGAGACTCGACTAAGACATGCTCGCGGACAAAGTCTTCCGGATTGGCTGGCAATGCGCAGTGGCAACATAAGGGTCTTTCCTGACGCGGTGGCGAAACCGAAAACGGTCGAAGAATTGCGAGAACTTCTTCGCGAGGCTCACAAAAAGAATCTCTGCGTCATACCTTATGGTGGAGGCACCTCCGTAGTCGGTCATATCAACCCTGTTGCAAACGAGAGGCCAATTCTTACTATCAATATGGGCTGTATGGATAGAGTTATTGCCGTCGATAGAGAAAGTCAATTGATCACAATTGAGGCAGGTGCCACTGGGCCCCGCATCGAAAAACAACTTGCTAACCTTGGGTTCAGGTTAGGGCACTATCCCCAATCATGGGAATATTCAACTATCGGTGGATGGGTGGCGTCTCGCTCTAGTGGACAGCAATCGCTTGGATATGGTCGAATAGAGCAGCTGTTTGCAGGCGCGAGAGTTGAGACGCTATCGGGACACTTGGAGATTCCTTCGCTACCAGCATCGGCTGCCGGATTAGACATGCGCGAGGTCATACTCGGCTCCGAGGGGCGAATAGGCATTATAACTGATGTGACAGTTAGGGTCTCTCAAGAGCCCGAGTTAGAGTACTTTGAGACGCTCGGCTTGCCCTCTTGGGAGATAGGTGTCGCCTTCTCAAGAGATGTGGCTCAGCAACGTATACCCTTGTCGATGCTCAGACTCAGCAACCCTCTCGAAACTGCTAGCTACATAGCGATGAACGGCGATTCACGGTCTCTATCAAAAATCGCTATAGGGAATGTTCTCATAACATATGGTATCACGGGATCAAACGATCACTGTTTATCAACACGAGGTAGATTAGAAGAATTAGCAAAAAAATATGGCATTTCACCATCAGACATTTACCGCAATGATGAATGGGCATCGGGCCGTTTTAAAACTCCGCATTTTCGGGATTCGCTTGGTGATTTAGGATATGCCGCGGACACCATGGAGACTGCCGTGAATTGGTCTCGCGTCAAAGAAACAGCCCAACGAATCGAGAAAGCGATAAGCGAAGCTCTCTCCGATGAGAGAGAAAAAGTGCTAGTGTATAGTCATTTGTCGCATATCTATCCGCAAGGCTCAAGCATCTACACAACCTATATTTTCCGTATGGGAGACAGTTACGAGTGCGCCCTCTGTCGATGGCAGAAGATAAAAAAAGCCGGGGCCCATGAGACGACGGCCTGCGGCGGAACCATCAGTCATCAGCATGGCGTCGGCATGGACCACATAGATTATCTGCCAATGGAGAAGGGTGATCTGGGAATAGCGGCAATCCGGACGCTATGCAACCTATATGACCCCAGAGGACAAATGAACCCAAACAAGTTGCTGACCAGCCATGTTACCAAAACAAAAGAGTCATAGATTGTCCAAAAACTATAGAGAATCACTTCTCCAAAATTTGGATGGCAACAACCCTCAAGAGTGGGATGTGATTGTGATAGGCGGAGGTATAACGGGGGCAGGCATACTCCGGGAAGCGGCTCGCAGAGGCTGCCGAACACTTCTAGTTGAGCAAAAGGACTTTGCTTGGGGT
Source organism: Porticoccaceae bacterium (assembly GCA_902557735.1). Taxonomy (GTDB): domain Bacteria; phylum Pseudomonadota; class Gammaproteobacteria; order Pseudomonadales; family Porticoccaceae; genus TMED48. The sequence goes on along the minus strand of CACEBC010000006.1, from coordinate 29,044 downwards.
AGCTCAAGTAGATCCTCAAAGATGATTCATGGTGGCCTAAGATATCTTGCTTCGGGAAACTGGAAACTGACACGAGAATCACTCATCGAACGTGAACGATTGTTAACTGAGGCGCCTGGTCTAATCGAGAGAATTGATTACTATTTCTCTCTAACACGCGGCAAGTTTCCGGGACGATGGAGCTTTTATTTATTGCTCACACTTTATGATCTCTTCGCCGGAATCAAAAACCATGGCTTCATCAACGCTGCATTTCTCGAAAAGCTCTTTCCAGGAATAGCTGCGCCCAAGTTAACTGGCGCTTATCGATTTAGCGATGCCATTACAAATGATGCGCGTCTTGTAATGCGTGTAATTCAAGAGGGCATGGCAGATGGAGGACATGCGCTCAATTACGCGCATGTTGAGAAGCTTGTTTATGAGCAAGGCAAGGTTTGCGGGGTTCAGGTCAAAGATGCGATCGAGTCCGATATTCGTGTGATCCGCTGTAAAGTAGTCATTAATGCCACAGGTGCTTGGGCCGATAAAATACAAAATCAAATTAAATCGTCTTTTCAGGTTCGACCTCTCCGCGGCAGCCACTTGGTCATTCCCTTTGAACTCATGCCGATAAAAAACGTACTCACATTTTTTCACCCCTCAGACAAGCGCGGCGTGTTCGTCTACCCTTGGGAAGGAGTGACAGTCATTGGAACGACAGACCTGGATCACTCTCCGGATCTGACTAGAGAGGCGAGCATTGACTCTGAAGAGTTAGATTACCTGTTAACCGCTTTCAATAGCCAATTTCCTAACAATTCCTTGCGTAAGCGTGATATTTTATCGACATGGTCAGGGGTTAGACCAGTAATAAATAAAAACAAAGCGAGCAGCCCATCTAACGAGAGTCGTGATCATGCTATTTGGTCTAGTCCAGGCCTCATAACAGTATGCGGTGGAAAGCTAACAACTTTTAGAGCCCTCTCGCAGGAGGTTGTTGACACAGCCAATATTCCTATTCCTAAGACCAAAAAGGATCACCAAAACCTTGTTTTCAGTCAGGTGGTTATAGAGCCTGAAAAGCTCTTTCCGCAAGATCTTGATTTGGCAAAAAAATTAATTGGGCGATATGGAAATTCTGCTGTCGCCCTAGTAAAGCAGATGCCAAAGGATGAACTGATGAGAATCTCTAATACTTCATTCTGTATGGCGGAGTGCAGATGGATAGTTCGAAATGAATTCATGCTGCATCTTGACGACCTCTTACTGAGAAGAACGCCTCTAGGGCTGGTGCTTGCAGCACATGGTTTAAAGATTTGGCCCAAGCTTCAATCTATTTGCAATGAGGAGCTTGGCTGGGATGAAGATAAATGGCAGACCGAATTGCTTCGTTACCAAGACATTTGTAATCGGCACTATAGCGTTCCTGGAAATCTCCATGCCGACGCCGCATAAAGAATATTTACTTAGCATAGACAATGGTACACAAAGTGTGCGAGCAATGCTTTTTGATAGCGAGGGTTCTTTGATTGCCAAACATTCCGTCCCGATAGAACCTTACTTCTCTCTACAACTAGGATGGGCTGAGCAACATTCTGAGTATTTCTGGTCTGCATTATGTAACGCCTGCCAGGGGCTCTGGCACCAGCTAGAAGATCAAAAGGGCCGCATTGCTGCCCTTTCTATTACCACTCAAAGAGCCACAGCCGTTGCACTAGACGAAGCATTTCGCCCCATTAGACCAACCTTCAGTTGGCTCGACCAACGAAAGGTAAACACCCAACCAGCTCTTACGACATTCGAGTCGTTGGTTACAAGACTGCTTGGACTCAGACCTGCCGTGCAATCCTTTCATCAAAAAGCAGAATCCAATTGGATTGCTCAAATGGAACCAGAACTTTGGGATAAAACAGCACGTTATCTCCTGATCTCTGGCTATCATATATTTAAACTTACCGGTCAATGCAAGGATGCAATAGCTAGTCAAGTTGGCTACCTGCCATTCGACTTCAAACGCCATTGCTGGGCCGATCCGGGGGACTGGAAATGGCGCGCACTCCCGATAAAAGGTTCAATGCTTCCCGAGCTAGTGGATGCTGGACACAAAATTGGCGTTATCACTGAGGCGGCTTCAAGAGACACGGGCATACCACTTGGGCTGCCAGTTATTGCTTCCGGTTCCGATAAAGCCTGCGAAGTACTAGGCTCAGGATGTCTCGATCCTGAAGTAGGGAGCATAAGCTATGGTAGCCTGGCAACATTTAATGTATTCAGCGACAGATATCTCGAGGTTATAAAAGGGCATCCTGCCTATCCTGGTCTTGTCCCCGGAACCTTCAATATTGAAATGGCAGTTCAAAGAGGATATTGGATGGTAGCCTGGTTCAAACAGGAATTTGGCCTTCATGAAAAGCAGATAGCTGACAAGCTCGGGGTGAGCACAGAATCCCTTTTTGACGATCTGTTGGACAAAACCACCCCTGGTTCGCGAGGTCTCATCCTTCAACCATTATGGTCGCCCAATGCGAACGACTATGATGCTGAAGCGCGAGGTTCCATCATAGGATTTACGGAGGAACATGGCCGAGCTGAAATCTATCGAGCCATTATAGAGGGGATTACTTTCGCATTAAGGCAAGGAAAAGAGCAGGTCGAAAAACACACGGGAAGAAAAATTCGACGCCTCGTGGTTTCGGGAGGAGGCTCTCAAAGCGACCATATCCTGCAAATAACTGCTGATATCTTTGGCCTGCCCGTGGAACGTCCCTCGACATCAGAGACATCCGGTCTGGGTGCGGCAATATCAGCAGCTAGGGGAATAGATTTGTTTCCAGACTTCAAAACAGCTGCGAGGAAAATGACCAAGACGGCCAAACGTTTCGAGCCAAATACCCAAAATGGAAAGATTTACAATCAACTCTACACACAAGTTTTTTTGAAAATGTATAAGCAGCTGCAACCAAGCTTCAGAAGAATCCGAATAATAACTGATCGTTAAAGGACCTAGGCCAAGCCAGGGTAGTGACAGTGTTTAGCGGTACTCAAATCAATTGCGTGCTGATGGTGGGTCTTGCGATGGAACACATTGGTCATATGCCGCCCATACACAAGTACTTTATCTCTAAGTAATCGTCCATTCCATACTTTGAGCCTTCTCTGCCGTTTCCGGATTCTTTCACTCCTCCAAAAGGCGCCATTTCATTGGAAATTATTCCCTCATTTATTCCAACCATACCGTAATCTAATTCCTCGGCGACGCGCCATACTCGACCAATGTCTCGTGAATAAAAATAGGCCGCCAACCCGTATTCTGTGTCGTTTGCGAGTGCTATTGCCTCCGCTTCATCATTAAAACAAAAAACGGGGGCAACCGGACCAAATATTTCTTCTGAGAATAGTCGCATGTCTTGAGTCACTTCAGTTAAGATTGTTGGTGATATAAACGACCCACCAAGTGGACTCAAACCCCCTCCATGCAATATCCTCGCTCCACGTTCTGTTGCATCGTCAATAATGCCACACACTTTACTTGCTGCTTCAGCATGAATAAGCGGCCCGACATTCACGCCGTCTTCAAATCCATCACCAACCTTTAGGTTTGCCACAGCCTGCTTTAACTTTAATGTAAATTCCGTGTATATCCCGGCTTGAACCAAAATGCGATTTGCACATACACAAGTTTGTCCGGCATTCCGATATTTGGCGGCAACGGCTCCGCTGACAGCTGAATCAACATCAGCATCATCAAATACGATGAACGGAGCATTTCCCCCTAGTTCCATGGAGGTCCGCTTGACTGTTCCAGCGCAATCAGCGATTAATTTTTTTCCAACTCTCGTCGATCCAGTGAATGAGAGTTTTCGAACTTTGGAATTAGAGGTAATCTCGACACCAATTTCTTCAGTTTTACCAACCAAGATATTAATCAAACCGGCTGGCGCTCCGGCACGTTCAGCAAGCATGGCCAATGCCAGTGCGGACAAAGGCGTCTCATTTGCTGGCTTGCAAACCACAGCACAACCGGCAGCCAGCGCTGGTGCTATCTTCCGAGCAAGCATGGCATTTGGGAAATTCCATGGGGTTATACACGCAACAACCCCAATGGGCTGTTTACTTACCACCAAGCGTTTATCATGAGAGGGGTGAGGGATTGTATCTCCATATACCCGTTTTGCCTCCTCACTAAACCATTCAATGTAATTTGCACCATATACAATCTCTCCATTGGCTTCCGACAGCGGTTTTCCCTGCTCTGCAGTCAAGAGCCGCGCAAGGTCCTCTTGATTCTGCATAATCAGTTCATACCATCGCCTTAAAAACATGGCTCGTTGTTTCGACGATTTTTCTGCCCAACACTTTTGCGCTCTATGAGCCGAATCAATCATGCGAACTGTCTCGGCCGCACCGCAATTCGGCACTGAAGCTAAGATGGCGCCGTTTGAGGGGTTGCAAACGTCAATGGTGGAGTTGTCATCCGCATGCACCCAACACCCGTCTATGAAAGCTTGATGCCGCATGAGTGACATATCATTGAGTGAAATTTCCATGAGTTATCCCAAACAAAGACCAAATTCAGAGCATATCCTAGTCCAAAACCACCACAGATACGTTGCATCGATACCATCGCCCAGAAAAAGCTGAGGGTAGGCGGAATAAACTGCGTTTCACAAGAAATATGATTAAATTTTCAGAAAATATCAAGTTAAATGCATGTTAATAGCAAAAATACTTCCATTCATTGAACAATAAGATTCTTTCAAAACCTATTTGCTGAAAAGTCCATACCCAAATGGGCAGATATTCCCAATTTTTTCGGGTCTTTTGACAAAAAAATTCAAAATAATTTAATCTTGAAGACTTGCCTAAGGCAGTTTCAAAGAAAGCCTAGGAGGCCGTGACGTCATTAAATCAATTCAAGTTGAAATTTAATCACATGACCCAATCTATAGGGATAAGAAATAAGCGGGTGAGCTATGGAACAATACAGAGGAACAACCATACTATCGGTCAGGCGCAATGACATCGTGGTGCTTGGAGGTGACGGTCAGGTCAGCTTTGGAAATACCGTGATGAAAGGTAACGCCCGAAAAATCAGACGTCTCCATAATGATGAAGTTATCGCAGGCTTCGCCGGAGGCACAGCCGATGCGTTCACACTTTTTGAACGCTTTGAGTCAAAGTTGGATCAACATAGAGGAAACCTAACACGGGCCGCCGTGGAACTCGCTAAGGATTGGCGAACAGACCGAATGCTTCGGAGATTGGAAGCTCTGCTCGCAGTGGCCAATAGAGACTCATCCCTGATCATTACCGGTAACGGCGACGTAATACAACCGGAGGACGACCTTATTGCCATCGGCTCTGGTGGGCCCTATGCCCAATCAGCCGCTCGAGCTCTTCTCGACAACACAGACCTAGACGCAAAAGAAATCGTTTCGGAAGGTCTGAAAATAGCGGGCAATATATGCGTCTACACGAATCATAATCATGCTATAGAAGTTCTTGAATGCAAAACTTAGAAACCAGGAAAAAAAATGTCTCAGATGACACCCCGTGAAATTGTACACGAGCTAAACCAACACATTATTGGCCAAGAAGATGCTAAAAGAGCGGTCGCTATCGCTCTAAGAAATCGGTGGCGCCGAGCACAACTTGATGAGGATATGCGAAACGAGGTGACCCCCAAAAATATCTTAATGATTGGCCCAACTGGAGTTGGTAAAACCGAGATAGCAAGGCGACTCGCCAGACTCGCTAACGCGCCCTTTGTGAAAGTTGAAGCAACGAAGTTTACCGAGGTCGGCTACGTTGGTAAGGATGTGGAGTCTATCATCCGTGATTTAGTTGAGACCTCAGTGAAGCAAACTAGGGAAAGTGAGATGCTTAAGGTAGATCAGCGCGCTTTGGATGCGGCAGAAGAGCGCATCCTTGACGCATTGCTTCCACCAGCTCGGAGCTCTGAGCAACCTGAATCGTCGACTAGGCAAGTTTTCAGAAAAAAACTCCGCGAAGGTCAACTCGATAAAAAAGAAATTGAAATTGAGTTACGTCAGGCGCCAGTTGGCGTCGAAATTATGGCTCCCCCGGGTATGGAAGAAATGACGTCGCAGTTGCAGAGCATGTTCAGCTCTATGGGAAAAGGCAAAACCGCCACACGAAAAGTAAGCGTGGCAGAAGCGTTAAAAAACCTCAAGGAGGAAGAGGCTAGCAAACTTGTCAATGAGGAAGAAATTAAGCTTCGTGCGGTAGAGGCGGCTGAGCAAAACGGTATTGTCTTCCTCGACGAGATAGATAAAGTCTGTCGTCGATCGGATTCTGGTGGTGGCGATGTTTCAAGAGAAGGGGTACAACGGGATTTACTTCCCCTAATAGAGGGTAGCACCGTATCGACAAAATATGGGATGATTAAAACTGATCATATTCTATTCATCGCATCAGGTGCCTTTCATCTATCCAAACCCTCGGACCTCATTCCCGAATTGCAAGGGAGGCTTCCAATTAGAGTGGAGCTCGGTTCACTCGGCATAAACGATTTTGAGCGGATACTCACGGAGCCCAATGCCTCTTTAACGAAGCAATATTGTGGCCTAATGGAGACAGAAGGCCTGTCGATAGATTTCTCTGAAGACGGTGTGAAGCGGATAGCCGAAATCGCTTATGAAGTGAACGAAGGGACGGAAAATATTGGTGCTCGGCGTCTACACACAATCTTAGAGCGCCTGCTGGAGGAAGTCTCATTCGACGCCGCAGATCTGGGTGGGCGGGGTGAGAAAATTATAGTTGATAGTGAATTTGTAGAAAAAAACCTTGGTGAACTCGCGAGCAACGAAGATTTGACCCGATTTATACTTTGACCGCGCGAGTATAACTTGTCCTGCCCATGCCTACGCCCGAAAGTATCAGAATAAACAGCGCAAGGGATGTTATCTCATTAAAATTTGCCGATAGCGATGAAATCGATATCTGCGCTGAACTACTGCGAATCATGTCCCCAAGTGCCGAGGTAAGAGGACATAAACCAAATGAGGCCAAACTCCAGACAGGGAAACGTAACGTCATTATCAAGAGCATCCGGAAAACTGGAAACTATGCGCTGCGAATATACTTTGATGACGGTCATGACTCCGGAATTTACTCGTGGGATTATCTGCATGATCTAGCTCTAAATCAGGCCATTTATTGGTCTCAGTACCTAAAAGAACTTCACGAGGCTGGGGGGTCGCGCGACCCGGAAACACGGGTCATCAAAATATTTGATCCATAAAGAATCCCTTTAAGCCATACCTATCGTCAGCATGTAACGCTACAATGGTCATACACAACATTAATTTAAATTAGATTTCTATGTCGGAAAAAACCACCCACTTTGGTTACCAAACGGTACCTATCGGAAGTAAAGCAGATCGCGTAAGCGATGTATTCGATTCAGTAGCTGCGCGGTACGACTTGATGAATGATCTGATGTCCGTGGGCATTCATCGTATCTGGAAACACATTGCAGTCGAAATGTCTGCTGTACGACCAGGGCACTGCGTATTAGATGTCGCAGGAGGTACAGGCGATATGACGGCAAAGTTTGCTCGCCGTGTTGGCCTAAAAGGCATGGTCTTTTTGACAGACATCAATAGCCGCATGCTCCATGTTGGAAGAGACCGTCTCACAAATCTTGGCTTAGTGGACAATGTCAGGTATGTTCAAGCGGATGTCGAAAAACTTCCGTTACCAACAAATACCTTTGATATTGTATGCATCTCCTTCGGTCTAAGAAATGTAACCAACAAGGAAACTGCGCTATCCTCGATGCTCAGGGTGCTGAAACCTGGTGGCAGGTTACTGATATTGGAGTTTGCCAAACCAAAATCATCTTTTCTCAATAAAATCTATGATAGTTACTCTTTCAATGTTCTACCGAAATTGGGAAAGATCATTGCGGAAGATAGCGATAGCTATAAATATCTTGCGGAATCGATAAGGATGCATCCAGACCAAGAATCTTTGAAGGCTATGATGCAAAAGATCGGATTTCAAAGGACTGATTATCATAATATGAGCGGTGGCATTGTGGCGTTGCATCGCGGAGTGAAAGCATAGTGATCGGCAAAACAATTTCATCGCGATTGCTTAATGACATAGCTGTAATCGTTAATTCTGCGCTCGCCCATGATAAGCTCTCATTGCGAGCGCTTGGGAAGTTGTCGGGCACCAAAATACAAATTATTAGCAACTCACCCCATTTCACTGTTTATATCACAATCGATGAAGATCAAGTCATCCTTAGTAACGAGGGTGACATCGAGCAGACCATCACGTTATCAGGATCGCTGGTGGCACTGTTGTCAACCCTTTTTGATGCAGACGAAATTAACACACTCGCCGGAACCGGACTTATCGCGAGCGGGGACACCGGCGTGTTAAGAAAACTGAGCCACTTGATGACTGGTTTAAGCATCGATTGGGAAGCACTGATGGGGGATTTTATCGGACCAATGCCAGCCCACTTATTAAGCAGCATAGCGGGAAGGATTCGACCCACTATTGCCCGAAACAGAAAACGCATGTGCGAAGTGGCGGTAGAGGTCGCGCAAGAGGAGTTCCGCATAACTCCCAGTAAAGTCGAATTTGATCATTTTGCGCAGCGAATTCAGCGACTATCCGCTCAAGTTGACCGAACAGAGGCACGCTTGAATGCAGCCCGAAGGATACTGATAAAATGATTCAAGTTAAACGGGCGCTGAAGATCATGCGAGTCATCAGCATTTATCGACTTGATATGCTGCTAGATAAACGGGCGCTGCCGACGTTTCTGAGAGTACTCATAGCACCCGCTGCTTTTTTCGGGAATACGGAATCCAATAGGGGAATCCGATTGCGAAAAGCCCTCGAGGAACTAGGCCCGATTTTTGTAAAGTTTGGCCAACTTCTTTCAACTCGACCAGATCTTATTCCGAGCGATATCTGCTCAGAATTATCAAAGTTACAAGATAGTGTCCCTCCGTTTTCCAGTGAATTGTTTAAAAAAACTGTCGAAGATGCGCTTGGCTCAAAGGTGGATGTTATTTTTAAAACCTTTGATGATGATCCTCTTGCTTCAGCCTCCATTGCCCAGGTGCATGGAGCAGTCATGCCAGACGGAAGAGATGTGGTAGTAAAAGCCGTTCGACCTGGCATAGAAAAAATAATACTTGAGGATCTAGCACTGCTATTTACAATCGCCAAGCTTGTTCAAAAATATAGTCCTGACGGAGAGAGATTACATCCAGTCGAAGTGGTCTCCGACTATCAAACTGTCATTCTAACCGAATTGAATCTGCAGTCTGAAGGTGCCAACGCATCTCTTCTGCGTCATAATTTTGAAAAGTCTCCGCTTCTATTCGTTCCAGAGATTCTTTGGGATTATTCCAATGAGAAGGTTTTAGTAATGGATAGAATATATGCTGCTCCAGTGACAGACATCGATGCATTAAGAGCAGCCAATGTTGATTTAAAACTGCTTGCCGAGCGCGGAGTTGAAATTTTTTTCACGCAAGTTTTCGAACATAACTTTTTCCATGCTGATATGCATCCAGGTAACATCTTCGTCGATTGTAAAGAACCGACGTCACCGACTTATATTGCTATCGATTGCGCTATTATGGGTTCCTTGAGTAAGGAAGACCAGTTCTATATGGCGCGAAATCTTTTAGCAATCTTTAATCGCGACTATCGATTGGTTGCCGAACTCCATATCCGCTCTGGGTGGGTCGGCAAAAACATCTCAGTCAATGAATTTACCGGGGCTATTCGTGCGGTCTGTGAACCCGTTTTTCAAAGACCCTTAAATGAGATCTCGATGGGTCACATGATGGTTCAACTCTTCAATACAGCGCGAACATTTAATATGGAAATCCAACCCTCGCTCGTGTTACTACAAAAAACATTGTTAAATGTTGAGGGCCTCGGCCGTCAGCTATATCCGCAGCTAGACCTTTGGGCTTCAGCAAAACCTTTCCTTGAGAAATGGGTAAAAAAACGTTACTCCCCACTCGGCGTATATAAATCGCTTAGGACCCAGTTGCCAGATTGGATAGAACAATTCCCTCAACTGCCTCCTCTCATTTTTGAAGCACTGGAGAAAGCACGGCGCACGGAATATTTAGATTCAACGTCGGGTAGCCAAAAGTCTGAACGCATAGGATCTAGGATAACTCTTGGGCTAGTTCTGATGTCTTCAGGCGTTCTTACGGCTTATCCCGCCTGGCTCCAGTCCATAACTCAAATTCCTCTGCTAAACCTTCTAGTTGTTGTCACAGCGATCTTTTTGATAGTTGCTCGTTAGACAACACTGTTTTTAAAGACTAAGTACTGCCATAATTGTCCCCCTAACAACAATCGTGATGGCCAAAAAGTTCATTAAAATGATATATGCTGACCAAGTGTTATGGAACCAAGATGGATTAGTTCCTGCAATTACGCAAGACGCACTTAGTGGAAGGGTCCTCGTTTTAGCCTGGATGAACAGAGAGGCTCTTGAAACAACCGTTACTGAAAAGCGGGCGGTCTACTGGTCAAGATCGCGTAAAAAGCTTTGGAGAAAAGGAGAGGAATCCGGAAATATTTTGAAACTCATCGAATTGCAACTCGATTGTGATGGCGATGCTATCTTGCTAAAAGTCGAAGCTATTAATGGTATAGCTTGTCACACCGGACGCCAGTCCTGTTTTTACAAAACCCTGCGTGGCGAAAGCTGGGAGGTCTTTGAGCCAGTTATTAAAGACCCAGAGGATATTAACCCATGAATGAAGACACACTAGGACAACTGACCCAACTGCTAGAGCAGCGAAAAAGCGAGAAGAGAGCTGAATCATATGTTGCATCTTTGCATGCCCAGGGCATCGATAAAATTCTCCAGAAAGTTGGTGAGGAAAGCATCGAAACCATATTGGCTGCCAAAGACGCCAAAATGAATGGGCAAACAGATGCGGTAATATCTGAAACAGCTGACCTTTGGTTCCACACTATGGTGATGCTTTCTCATTTAGGCACAGATACAAAAGCAGTTATAAAAGAGCTTGATAGAAGATTTGGGGTCTCGGGATTCGAAGAGAAAACTCAAAGACAGAATGGTTAAATACAAGGGAGGTTACCAAAATGGGATTTAGTGGATGGGAACTATTGATAATACTGATTATTGTCGCCTTACTATTCGGTACAAAAAAACTGCGCAATATCGGGACCGATGTTGGCGGTGCTATTAAAGGGTTCAAAGATTCTATGGCTGCGGACGAAGATCATGAAAAAACAGCGCATCAAGCTGATGCCAACAATAACAAGAATTCAAAAACAACCGCTGAATAGCCCACACCATAAACTAGCCTAAAGTAATTAGCGAAACACGCAAATATGTTTGATATTGGATTCTCCGAACTATTGGTCATAGGCGTTATCATCCTTGTTGTAATGGGCCCCGAGCGCCTGCCAGAGACGCTCAAGGGGATAAACCTATGGGTCGGGCGAATAAAAGCATCGCTGTCTAGTGCCAAAAAAGAAATCGAAGATGAACTGGGCATGGATGAGGTTAGGGAGCAACTGCATAACGAAAAAATCTTGCGCGACCTCGAGAACACAAAACAGAAAGCCGAAAAATTAATAACTGAGGCCAAGACGCCTTTCAAAGAGGGCTGACGCCCGTGACCGAAGAAAAGTTAACCAGCCAACCCCTTTTAGAGCACATTATCGAGTTCAGGGACCGAGCTCTGAAATCCATACTATCCGTGCTAATAATTTTTACAGCACTATTCTCATATAGCAACGAGTTATACCTTTATGTATCAGAACCTATTCGGACATTTATACCCGAATCTTCGGGGATGATTGCTACTGAGATCGCTTCACCTTTCTTAACTCCTTTCAAATTGACTTTGGTGATATCACTCTTCGCTGCTATGCCCTACGTCCTATTCCAAATTTGGGCCTTCCTTGCGCCGGGCCTTTATCAAAGAGAAAAAAAAGTTGCCATACCTTTGTTTGTGTCGAGCGTGGTGCTTTTCTATACAGGTGTGGCCTTCGCCTACTACGTTGTTTTTCCTCTCGTTTTTATGTTTTTCGCTAACACCGTGCCTGAGGGAATAACGATCATGCCTGATATGCGAAGCTACTTGAACTTCGCATTGAAGCTATTTTTTGCATTTGGTTTGAGCTTTGAAATCCCCATTGGTGTGGTTATCTTGTCTTGGATGGGGGTAGTCGATCCCAATAATCTTGCAGAAAAGAGGCCATTTGTCCTCGTCGGTTGTTTTTTTTTCGGCATGCTCTTAACGCCGCCGGATGTTATCTCTCAGGTTCTACTAGCCCTTCCCATGTGGCTTCTTTTTGAGCTGGGTCTATTATTTGGGCGACTAGTATATCGTGAAGATCATTGAGTCCCACGTTTTATAAAAACAACGCATCTTTTATCGCGGCGAAATGCCCGTCACGCACTTTTCGAGAGAGCTCTGCATTCGGAAGCATCTCAAAAGCGTGGAACGCACCGTCTATTACCGCAAAATCAGTTTGCACACCCGCTGACACTAAGCGCTCAGCATAGGCAGTATTCTCATCCAAGAAGAGATCTAGTGATCCAACACGCATATAAACTGGTGGAAGTCCAGTCAGATCGAGTGCGCGACTTGGCGCTGCATAAGCCGAAGTATCTTTCCCACCACCATCTCTGCCTAGGTAAGCTCGCCACGCACGAAGGTTATCATCACGACTCCAAACTCTTGGGTCATTAATAGCGTAGCTTGAGACATAGTTGTTCCTATCATCCAGCATTGGGCACCATAATGATTGAAAAATCAATTTGACCTCGCCTCTGTCTCGGGCAGCCAAAGCAACGCCTGCCGCTAGCCCAGCGCCAGCACTTAAACCCCCTACCGCTAGCCTGTCTGCATCGATTGACAAGCCGTTTGCTTCCGCATAAATCCACTTCAAAACCGCATAGGCATCATCAAGAGCTCCGGGAAATCTATTCTCAGGCGCTAACCGGTAGTCCACCGAAACGACGACGCAGCCGATGTTTTTTACCATTTTCCTCACAAATTCATCATCAATTTGTATGCTACCCAAACAGTACCCGCCGCCATGCAGCCAGAGCATAACTGGCAAATTACGCTCTTGATCAGCCGGTCTGTAAACTCTAACATTGACTCGAGTAAGCAAATCAACATCGACCTCATGATCATGACTATCCACTCCTTCGACAGCAGGTGACTCAGCCCGCAAATCTTCGATACGTTTAGCGTACTTGTTCCGAAAACCAGGCAAATCAGACCAGATATCTAAAGGGGGAAAGCTTTCCAAAAAAGGGATTAGTTCGGGATCAACAAGATTTATATTCAATTTTTTAAGCCTCAAATCTCAAAGATATCACGGGCCGTTATCGCCTCCAAAAACTTAGACAGGCGTCAGTTAAGCAATTAATAGATTTTTTTTTTGAATCATTTAAACTTGCAATCATAATGCCAGAAACGGATTTATAAAAACAATGCCTAGCTTGGATATAGTGTCTCAGGTCGACAGTGCAGAAATTTTAAACGCCTCAGAAAACACCAACAGAGAGATTGCAAAACGATTCGACTTTCGCGGAGTGAAAGCAAGCGCCTTATTCACTAATGATGCTGTAACCATTAGTGCTGAGGCAGATTTTCAATGTCAGCAGTTGTTGGATATTTTTCGTGATCAGTTAATCAAACGCAAGATAGAACCAAGCGTGATGATCTTTGACGAAAAAGCGCTTCATTCCGGAAAAACGTTTTCAATACAGGTGTCATTTAAAAACGGTATCTCTGGCGAGGTGAGCAAAAGCATTGTCAAGATGATCAAGGGTCAAAAGCTCCGTGTGCAAGCTCAGGTTCAAGGAGACCAAGTGCGAGTCACTGGGAAAAAGCGTGATGACCTTCAGAGGGTTATGGCCCTTGTGCGGGAGGGCGAGTTAGGCCAACCATTCCAGTTCAAAAATTTTAAAGATTGATCAGCAACGATCTCATCCCTTTGGCACCCAATCAATCACTTTGGCGAAATCGCATCGACAGGGAATTGACGCAGTGACGTGTATTTTTTTCAGTATAACGCTCTCCTTCAAACACATGGCCGAGGTGGCCGCCACAATTAGCGCATAAAATTTCGATTCGGCGACCATCTGCATCTAGTACCCGTGTTACTGAGCCTTCGATTTCATCGTCAAAACTTGGCCAACCGCAGTGCGATGAAAATTTGCTCTCCGAGCGGTATAAAGGGGCATCACATTGCTTGCAATGATATACGCCCTTTGCAAAGTGCTCATTATATACGCCGCTGAAAGGAAGCTCTGTGCCCTTCTCAAGAATAATATATCGCTCTTCTGTTGTTAACTTATTGAACTTTTCGGTCATTCTAAACTCCACTCTTCCCTTGCCTTCTCATAATTTTTTTGGCTGAGTACCAAAGACGATCGATCCCAGACTGCAAAAAGTTAATCTGTTTAATATCGCCTGAAGAAATATCTCTTTGAGCGAGCATGCCCCTAGATATGTCTTCACCAAATAACTTTACATAATCATAAGCGGGATGCCCCATCGCCGCGAACTCCCAATCAATGAAAAAGATAGCATCGTCCCGAATTAAAATATTCTCTGCAACAAGATCATGATGGCATAAGACAGGCGCATGACGCGCTTTATCGATTTCCATCGCAACGGCACAAAGTTGCTCCCAGTCGACAAACTCTGACGGGTCATATGGCAAATCTCGTGCATAGGCCTTGCAGCAATCCAGGTAGCTAAATGGATTCAAACCCGTTACGAACATGGTCTGGATCCTCTCTAAAACGGATGCCAGACGCGATCGATTTACTGGACTGCCAAGAAACTCATCATTCAGTGTATAGCCTGAAATATATTCCGTCACTAACACACCGGAGTCCTTATACAAAGTATCAGGCACAAAATCTGAGTTCTTCACTGCCTCGAGTATTTTCAACTCTCTCAAACGATCGATACCCAATTTACCAGGATTGGCGCAATTGACTCTAATGACCGCTCGATAGCTCCCGCTACGTACTAAAAAAGTATGATTTACAAGGCCACAACCGATCTCTTTTTCCACTGTTGGCAGTGAATTGCAGGTACATTCACCTACCTTTTTCCAATCCTTCCATTGTAGTAACGAGTGCTCGAGGCGCTCTTTTACTCTCTCTTCGATAAATTTTTCTCCAATTGAGGTAACCAATCGCCGCTAATATCAGATAAAATCCAAACAAGCCAGCTGTTTGATGCAGTTCCCTGTCGATGAAGATGAAAATCGATAGTGCATCAATAACCAACCAATACAACCAGTTCTCTAGAACCTTTCGAGCTACCATCACCGTAGCCACAATGCTGCCCCAAGTTGTCAAAGAATCCAAGAGTGGAAACTGCGCATCCGTGTAACCTTGAAGCATCTGAGCAGAGATATAGCTAACAGCAATAATTACAATAATTATAAGGAGGTGCCTCGAAAGTGGCCATTTACAGATGTCGCACCCCATTCCTTGCAAACCGGCTCGTTTCCAATGATACCAACCATAAACTGCCATTCCCATGTAGTATACATTGAGAAAAGATTCCATATAAAGTGACACACCGGCAAAGATATAAACATAGATAGCGGTACTAAAGAACGCCAAATACCAACACATACTGTTTCCGCGCACTGCTAAAACTAAATAGCCAAGTGATAGTAAAACCGCAAGCGATTCCAGGTTAAACCAGCCCATCAAATGTTAAATTGCTTCGTAATCGGGTATGACTTTTAACACATAAACTGCCTTTTCAGGCCGATCATTACAACAAGATATCGTGTCTTTTAAAGCCTCCATGGCTTCCCCATATTCGCCTTGTATAACCGTAGAAGTAGGGAAAGTCCGTATCTTAAGGTCCTTATGCAAATTAATTTTAGAGATAAAGTCCTTGATCGGTGCCTTAAACTCTTTATTGAATGGGTACATACTTACATCAATAGTAACCTGCATTATCTGCTCCTGTGGCTTAATTGTCTCGGGCATATCTAAAATTCGTAGCGAGCGCTTAATCCCAAACTTTTTGGTTCTCCATACTGGTAATAAGGCTCTGTAGCGTAAAACTTTCTTGGATCATTTCCGAAACCACCGAAGCCGCGAACAATCACATTCTCATCAGTGAGATTTCTAATCCAGAGCGAAACATCCCATTTATCAAATTCATAATTTAATCTAAGGTTGAACAATTCAAAGGAGTCACTTCGCTCCTGATGACTGGATGACAAATAAAACTCATCCTTCCCCTCCATTTCTAGGTTAAGTGACAAATTATCATTTAGGATGTACTCAGCTCCCAAGTAGAGTTGGTAAGTCGGCGCATGAGCCTGTCCTCGCCGGTTCAAAAGCTCTGCCCCGGGAATATTATATTCAGTTTCAAGTAGTCCCAGGTTCATAAAAACTGACAAACGTGAATTAACCATCCAAATCGTCTCAAGCTCGAGACCATAGTTGCTTCCGCGCGCCGAATTACCTATGTAATCAACAAAGTCGCTCGCAAAACTGTCCTCTCGTTCTGAGACCAACGACTGCTTAATTTGGATATCTTTGCGTTCCTGATTGAATGCTGAGAGCTGCCCTTGCAGTTGACCATTCATCCAGGTCCCTTTCAATCCGATCTCAAAGTTCCACATTAACTCTGTGTTAAAGGCACGATCTTGCGGCTGCAGAGATGGCTCACTGTTTATTCCGCCGGCCTTGTATCCACGTGAAATCAAACCGTAAAGCATTATGTCCTCAGAAAATTGATGTGACAGAGAAATTCGTCCCCCCCATAAATTCTCGCTAATTTGGTGATTGACCGCATCACTGTCGCGGTAATCAGCATCTCTAGTCTCAGACCTTACACCCAGAGAGAGTCGCGAACCATTATCAAGTGTCGTGCTAATTTCCCCATAAATAGCACGATTCTTTGTGTCAAAATCACTGGTAAAATCCACTGATTGGTATGTGTATTGGCGCGTCAGCGCCTCATCTTGATGGCGAAAATAGACACCCATAATCCAGCTATAACTATATCCAAAAAACGACTGAGGTCGCTTTGAAACCAATTTAATGTCTAATGCGCTGTTTTCGCGATCCCGAATATAGTTATCCTCAGATGAGTATGCCCAACCTTCGCACGATAGCCCCGCGCATATTTCTGGGAAAGCCCAGTCCTCGTCGTAGCCATATTCAGAGTCGGTTTGCGCGTAACTGAGTATAACAAACAGATCAAAGTTCTCTTTTTTTGTCCATTTGCTATCTATGGCTAATGCATCTGACCTCTGCCGGTCATGGCCCGGTTTATCCGATAAAGTGAAACGAGTATTGTCGAGTGAAAAAGCGTCGTAACCATTATCAACTTCCGTAATAAATAGCGTGATTTTGCTGGTGAGCGCATCGGTTGCCTGCCACTTTAAGATTGCCCTCATTGATTGCTCATCTATGTCATTGGTATCGTCGCGTTGCAAGAACTCATTCTCAATGAAACCATCACTCTCATGTTTGAGAACAGCAAGACGATAGCTTGCATGATCAGTCAGACTGCCGCCGACTGCCGCCGCCACTGAGCTAGTGTCAAATCGGCCAGCCGACACCAATACATTGCCTTCTGTATTCTCAGTCGGTTGTTTTGACTTTAACGAGATCAAACCAGCCAGTGCATTTGCGCCATAAATGGTCCCTTGAGGTCCTCGAAAAACTTCCAACTGTTCAAGATCCATCATAGTGGCCGCACCGGCGATCCCAGTGAAGTCGATACCATCAATCAAAAGGCCAACAGACGGGTTTAGAGGTTGAATGAATTGGCTGCGTTCACCTATTCCTCGAATTTGAAAGAAACGACCCCTCGACGCGCCGCTGGAAAAGTTAACGTTAGGAATCAAATTTATAAGACGTTCCAAATGTTTTGCCTCACGCAGCTCAATGATTTGCTGATCGAGAATACTCAGACTAGCAGCCGTCTCAAAAAGCGACGCACGTCTAAGATCAGATTGAACTACGACCTCATTTAATTCAACACTCGAATATGTTTTGAAACTGAAAAACGTACCTATTAGCGTAATGCAGCTAAACAAAACTAGCATAGAGTATTTCCGAGATATTGTGTCTAAGTATAGTAGCATCACACTCCCCCTTTTGGATTCCATCCTAAACAGGGGGTCGACTGACTCAGAAGAAGAAAAGATGTTAGATTCCTATTCCTCCGCCGGCACGACCCGGATCAGGTTCAAAGGGTGCATCTCAGGCTAACGCCGCCCCCTAGGAGGCCTTATGGTAACAGTAAAGTAAATATTGGGCAATTACATTGCTGTCCCGAGCAAATAACCTGTGAAAGGTCACCGTCGAATGCTCGTTCATTCTAATCTAATCAGAAATAAAGCGACTAGCACCGAATAGACATACAAAAAAATCGTAGAGTTATTTCACAACCACCATTTCAACGAGCCGCTGAAGTATCTCGGCCCTCTGAAGCCTCGATAAAGACATGACTCGCTTGCAGATATCGTCCATCACCGCGGAACTGGATGGATTACAGGAATTACTAGAGGCCAGTTGTCGGTTCTCCCCTTTACCATCACTTTCGTATAGAGTTTCCGGCTCAACACCAAAATATTGAGCAATCCGAACGACTGAGTCCCTTCTAAGATCCAAAGTGGCCTGACTGAGAATGCGGTTTATGGTGGGTTGAGGCACACCGGTGGCCCGCGACAAAGCACTTTGCGATAAGTTGTGCTCTCGCATCAAACGTTCCAGCTTTTTTCTTATACTTGGTTCCATGTGAAGCCAGGCATAATATCAATACCCATCCGTGTAAAAGAGAGAACATAAAAATAAAAAGTTCTCTAAATAGTTAGCTTTACTATAAATTCTTATTAGTTTTTGTTATTGATTGATAATGTACACCGCGCACCAAAATGTTGCAAGCACTATGGTCCATACTTTTATTATAAAACGGAGAACTAACCACCCGTCCATATTTCAGATCAAACGCATAAATGATTGCAACGTCCTTGGAATTTGAAAACAAATTAGCATCAACAAAGACTAGTCAAAAGCTTGCCGCGAGTTTATCAAATCTTCAACCACTTCTGGGTCTGCAAGGGTCGAGGTGTCTCCAAGGTTCGAGAAATCATTGGCAGCTATTTTCCGAAGAATGCGTCGCATAATCTTTCCAGACCTTGTTTTGGGGAGGCCAGGCGCCCACTGTATGAAATCAGGTTTTGCAATTGCCCCAATTTCGCTCGCGCACAACGCCAATAATTCATCATAGAGATCGTCATCTGGTATTACATGGGACATTGGTGTAACGTAGCAATATATGCCTTGACCTTTGATTTCATGCGGACAACCAACCACAGCCGCCTCTGCTACCTTCGAATGAAGAACTAGAGCACTTTCAACTTCTGCGGTACCGATTCTATGACCAGAAATATTGAGGACATCATCAATACGACCCGTAATCCAGTAATCTCCATCTTCATCCCTTCGCGCACCATCACCCGTAAAGTAATAACCAGGATAGGCAGAAAAATATGTATCTACACATCTCTCGTGATCTCCAAATACGGTTCTTATTTGAGACGGCCATGATGCCTTTATGACTAATATTCCCTCGCCTTCGCCGGATATTTCATTACCCTCAGCATCCAAGAGCGCAGGTTGAATACCGAAAAAAGGACGGTTAGCTGAACCCGGTTTCAAAGTGGTCGCTCCAGGCAATGGGGTTAACATATGTGCGCCAGTCTCAGTTTGCCACCAAGTATCGACCACCGGGCAGCGACCACCTCCAACTTTGTTAAAATACCATTCCCAAGCCTCCGGATTAATAGGCTCACCAACGGTACCCAATAATTTTAATGAACTCCGCGATGTGCTTTCCAACCAAGTATCCCCACCCCCCATCAATGCTCTGATAGCCGTGGGTGCTGTATAAAACTGGTTTACTTGGTGCTTATCGATCACTTCCCAAAATCGAGACATATTGGGATAAGTTGGAACTCCTTCAAAGACCAAGGAAGTACCGCCATTGCATAGTGGGCCATAGACTATATAACTATGTCCCGTAACCCAACCAACATCTGCGGTGCACCAGTAAACATCGCCCTCTTTATAATCAAATGTATACTTATGCGTTATAGCCGCCATCAATAGATAGCCTGCACTGGTATGAACAACGCCTTTCGGTTTTCCTGTCGAACCAGATGTATACAGCACAAAGAGTGGATCCTCTGCGTCCATGAGAACAGGCTGACAAGACGAGGATAAACTCCCAACTTCGTCGTAATAGTCAATATCACGACCCTCGACCCAGTCGATTTTCCCGCTTGTTCGCCTCACCACGATGCAACTATGGACGTCATCACAATCTTTGAGAGCTCGGTCAGCGTTGGCTTTGAGAGGTATGGTTTTACCCCCTCTTACACCTTCATTTGCCGTGATCAAAACGCTGCAATCTGAATCTAAAATACGATCTTTGAGCGCCTCTGGAGAAAATCCTCCAAAGACTACCGAGTGCACTGCGCCGATACGAGCACAGGCAAGCATCGCGTAGATTGCCTCTGGAATCATCGGCATATAGATGCATACTCGGTCACCTTTCTCAACGCCTCTGTTCCGCAAGAGATTACCAAAGCGGCCAACATTTTCAGCTAACATAGCATAGCTTATATATCGATGTTGATCGGGTTCATCGCCCTCCCATATCAATGCATTTTGATTTGCGCGTTGCGGCAAATGCCGGTCTATACAATTCACAGAAACATTTAACTTTCCTCCAGAGAACCAGCGCGCCTCACCACGGTAAAAATCATGGGAACAAACCGATGTCCAAAGTCTATCCCATGTCAGAAATTTCTCAGCCCATTCTGCCCAGAACTCTTCAGGTTTTTCTATCGACCGTCGATACAGGTCATCGTATTGTTGCTTATCAATAAAAGCACTCCGCTTCCACGATTCAGGAACTGGATAAGTTGGGCCATCAAACATGATTTTCCCTCCTTGAATTAATTCTCGCTCATCAAATTATCGCAAAAGAACACCAGAAAAACATTAAATGCTCGATTAGAAATAAAACTTTAGACCTAGGGGGCATAAAAAATTTCAACTGGAGTTGTCCGCTGTTGGAAAAGCGCATAAACCGGATATTGAAAAGCATCAGCGGCAGTCCTAGCGCTCTCGAGCGTCTTAAACTTGCGTTCACCAACTATATGAAGAACAACTTTTTGACTATGAAGCAAGCGAGGTAAAGTCATCGTAATCCGCTCATGAGGAACGTCCAACGGGTCAATGGCTATACATGGCAGTGTTGAGCCCATGTCTAACCCCAAACCCAAGCGGTGAGAATTGGGAAATAACGAGGCTGTATGGCCATCATCGCCCATACCCAGAACAACGACACTAAACTTGCCCAACCGATCAAGTCGTTCGGCACAAACAACTTGGCCAAGTGATGCGGTCTTCTCATTATTTTTAAATGGCAAAAACTTCGCGGCCTTAGCTCTGTCCAACAACAGATTATCTCTCACAAGTCTCTCGTTGCTGTCCATATGAGAAGCTTCGACCCAACGCTCGTCAGCCAATGTTACCGTTACAGAACCCCAGTCTATTTTTAAATGTGCTAATTCATTAAACAACCCAATGGGAGTTCTCCCGCCTGAAACAACCAGTATCGCCTCACCAAAGCGACTAATATCTTTTGAAAGCGCGTTCCCGATCATTATCGCCAATTCCGAATCGAGAGATCGAGCATCGCAAAAACGGTTTACTTCCACAACTAACCTTCATACCAACTACGTTGATCTTTCTCAATCAACATCTCTGCCTTTGAGGGGCCCCAAGATCCAGCCCCATAGCGCTTTAAGTCAATATTTTTTTCTCGCCATGCTCTCAATAGACTATCGCACCACTGCCATGAGGCTTCAATTTCATCTCGACTCACGAAAAGCCATTGATCGCCATTAATGACCTCTAGAAACAATCTTTCATAGGCATCTGCAATTCGACTTAGACGCGAGGCTTCAAAAAAATCAAGGTTTAGGACTCGTTTTTCAAGGTTTAACCTTTCCTTCAGACTTTGCTTTTTTGAAACCATTTCCAATTGAATGCCCTCATTTGGTTGCAAGCGAATAACAAGACGATTACTTGCTTGTAATTGACTGTCTGAAAAAATTGTATGTGGATTATCTTTATACGCTATCACTACCTGAGTCACTTTAGCGTTCATTCTTTTGCCTGTACGCAAATAAAATGGAACACCAGCCCATCGCCAGTTATCCACAAAAGCTTTTAAAGCAACAAAGGTTTCAGTCTCACTATCCCCAGTGCGGCTTCCTTTCTCCTCCATATACCCAACCACTGGCTTACCTGAAATCCAACCTGCTGAATATTGTCCTCGAATAGCGCTTCCTTCCACATTTTCGCCATTAATTGGGCGCAGCGCTCGCAGTAGCTTTACCTTCTCAGCACGAATTTCGTCGGCCTCCAAAGTATTCGGTGGCTCCATCGCAACCATACACAACAATTGCAAGAGATGATTTTGAACCATGTCGCGTAACTGTCCAACACTATCGTAGTAACCCCAGCGACCCTCTATACCAACCGTCTCCGCCGCTGTGATTTGGACATGATCTATGCATGTATTATCCCATTGAGAATTAATTACACGATTGGCAAAACGCAACGCTAACAAATTTTGCACTGTCTCCTTTCCAAGGTAATGATCTATTCGGTAGATGTTTCGCTCTTCAAAATATTGCGCAACGGTATCATTGACGTCTCTGGAACTGGCTAAATCCTGACCAATTGGCTTTTCAAGGACAATGCGAGTGCTTCCATCAACGCACGCAGACGCATGCAGTTGATGGCAGATAGAGCCAAATAGACTCGGCGGTGTAGCTAGATAGAAAATATTTAGCCGATTACTTTCCATCCGACAATTTAGATCCGCATAATTTTCTGCTTTTTCGAAGTTGATAGACATATAGTAAAGGCGATTTTGAAAGCACGTCCAGGCGATATCACAAATTTCCCCTTCACCAAGATTTTGATTCAATATCTCACGCGTCGATCTCGAAAACTCTTCATCTGACATTTCTCCGCGAGCGAGCCCGATAATCCTTAAATTGTCGCCAAGGAGTCCGGCGCTATCGAGACGATAAAGCGCCGGGATTAGTTTTCTATTTGCAAGATCCCCAGCCACACCAAAGATAAATAGATCAACATTCTTTGCCATATCATTCCTCTAACGCATCTGAAATATAAACTGGTTAATCCCCGCAGAGAGTTGCGGCCTCCCTAGCCAATTCCTCGATTTTTAACCAATGTTTGTCTCGTATGAGTGCCGCCGGCGCAATCCATGAACCCCCAATTGCCAAGACATTTGGCAAACCCAAATAATCGCTAATATTGTGAACCCCTATTCCTCCCGTTGGACAAAACATCGCACTCGGAAATAGGGCGACTAATGATTTAAGGAAAGGCATGCCTCCAGCCAACTCAGCTGGGAAAAACTTGAAGTCATTATAACCATACTCCATCGCGCACATGATTTCTGAAACGGTCGATATTCCGGGAAGCAGAGGAATTGACAGTTCATCAGCAGCTTCCAACAACGAAACTGTAGCACCTGGAGAAACCACGAAACTGCAACCCAAATCTTGAGCTTTAAAAAGCTGTTCTTTAGAAATAACCGTTCCTGCACCCACCAGAGCTTCAGGCACATTAACGATTATTTCTCTGATACACTCAAAGGCTTTTTCAGTGCGAAACGTAATCTCTATCGCTCTGATGCCGCCCTTTATCATGGCTCGAGCGAGCGGCACTGCATCCTCACTTTTTTCGATCGTCAGAACTGCCACCAATCTTCGCCCTGCCAATAAAGTCCTCACCAATTCATCCCTGATTTAACATTAGCTTCTTCGCAGCCCCAACTAGGCCTAAATCGGGTCGAGACACCAAATAAGTGGGTATCGACTGAAGATACTCTGAGAAACGCCCTTTTTTTTCAAAAAAGTGCCTGAAACGACTATTAACAAAAAAATTTTCAAATCGAGGTACGATCCCACCCGCAATGAACACACCACCTTTAGCTCCATAGGTTAAAGCTAAATTACCCGCCATGGATCCCATCACTTCACAAAATAACTCTAGTGTCTGAATTGCAATTGGGTCCCTACCTTCTACTGCATACCTTACTACTTCCGAAGGGTGCTCTAAAGAGTGACCGACACCGTTAATCTCAGATAAAGCAGAATAGATATTTAGCATCCCTTTTCCAGACAACAAACGCTCAAAAGAAACTCGTTGGTACGAATCAAGAAGATGTCTTAGCACATCAATTTGCAAGTCTGTTACCGGCGCAAAATCAATGTGTCCGCCCTCGCTAGAAATGACCTCATAACCGCAGCTATGAGGCATCAGCGCAGCTACGCCCAAACCTGTCCCGGCTCCCAAAATCGCCTTTGGTTTTTCGGGATTTGCTAATCCACTACCAATACTCAATAAGTCTTTAAGAGCCAAGTCACTAACGCCATGAGCAAAAGCTTCAAAGTCATTAATAATATACAGCTCTCTGCAATTGAGCTTTCGCTTCAAGTCTTCCCGAAAAAACTTCCAACGACTATTTGTAAAGGTAATCGATTCAGAATCGGCCGGGCATGCCACTGCGAAACAAACTTGATTAGGTGCAGAGGTTAACCCAGAGAATTCTCGCAATTCTTCGATAACTATTTCGATTACTTTGTAAAATTCCGGATAATCTTTAACTGAATAATTAAGATGAATAGAATCCCTGCGTTCACCGTGGTGAACCACTGAGAAACGTGCATTAGTTCCGCCAATGTCTGCGACTAAATCCCAAGACGTCGTCATCTTCATTAATTCCTCAAAATAGGAATGAGGCTCCACATTCAGCGTCACCGATATTATCACGATTTACTTTAAACAATTCTCTCCCACAACCCCTTTGATCTATCCACATGGGTCGTGCCGGATCTCGTGACATTATTGCTCTAATATCTCCAACGATGTTAAGAGTGCCCTCAAGTGCATCCAAAAGAATTACATCGCCATCGCATATTCTTGCCAAAAGTCCACCATCTGCGGCCTCCGGCACCAAGTGAATGGCGGCGGGCACCTTTCCTGAGGCTCCTGACATTCGTCCATCCGTCATCAGAGCTACTTGATAACCCTTATCTTGCTGCACCCCTAGAATAGAGGTCAATTTATGTAACTCAGGCATCCCAAGTGCTTTGGGTCCTTGATACCTGACAACCACAACACAATCACGATCTAAATGACCCAATTCAAATAGCGTCGTCAAATCCTCTTGTCTTTCGATAACAATTGCGGGTGCTTTTATTTTTTGGTGACGACGCTCAACCGCAGAAGTCTTGATGATAGCTCTGCCAAAGTCTCCTTCAAGTAACCGAATCCCACCCTCACTCTCAAAGGGTTGGTCAACGCCAGATAACACTGAACGATCTAAAGGTTTTGTGGGAGTTTTATCCCAATGAAGATTTCCATCTTTCAATTTGGGTTCAACACAATAATCTTTGAAAGACTCGCCCCAAACAGTCGTCGCATCTGGATGAAGGTATCCTGCTCGCAAAAGTTCCCCAAAGAGAAACCCTGTTCCGCCAGCCGCGTGAAAGTGATTTACATCAGCCTCACCATTTGGATAGATCTTCGCAAGTAACGGAATTACCAATGATAGGTCCGAAATGTCATTCCAATCAATTATTATTCCGGCAGCTCGAGCTATTACTACCAGATGCATGGTATGGTTCGTCGATCCACCAGATGCAAGTAAGGCCACGATTGCATTCACTATTGATTTCTCGTCGACCACAATCCCAATAGGCCGATAGTCTGATCCCATTGCGGTGATTCGAACCAGTTGTTGACATGCTTCTACGGTTAAAATATCTCGCATCGGACTGTCCGGGTTGAAAAATGAGCTCCCGGGCAGTTGCAACCCAAGAGCCTCGAGTAGTATCTGATTACTATTAGCGGTTCCGTAAAAAGTGCATGTCCCGCGGCTGTGATAGGATTCGGACTCAGCCTTTAGAAGTTGGCTTCGGTCCACTTTGCCCTCTGCGTAGAGTTGCCGAATCTCACGCTTTTTTTTGTTTGAAAGTCCTGACTCCATCGGTCCAGATGGTAAAAAAATTGCCGGGAGATACCCGAAACTCAAAATCCCTATGAGCAACCCCGGTACAATTTTGTCGCAGATTCCCAAAGCCAATACACCATCAAACATCTGATGAGAAAGTGCTATCGCAGTGCCCTGAGCAATAATATCACGGCTCAAAAGACTTAAATCCATTCCTGGTCGCCCCTGAGTGATACCATCACACATTGCTGGAACTCCGCCAGCTACTTGAGCGGTGCATCCAACTTGACGCAATGCGTGTTTAATTTTTTCTGGGTAATCATGGTAGGGCTGATGTGCCGAAAGCATATCATTGTAAGCCGTTACAATAGCTATATTACTCGCATCCATCAACCGCAACGTGTCTTTATCACTTTTGCTGCATGCAGCAAAACCGTGGGCCAAATTACTACAATCTAGCTTCCCTCTAACAGGTTTTTGGCCAAAATCATCTTTTAAGTTGCTTAAATAGACAGTGCGTGTCTCTTTACTACGCGCGATTACTCTTTCCGTGACTGTCGCTACAACTAAGTTAATATCTTTCATTTTAGCACCGATATGGGAAACGTTTTGTAGAAAAACTACGGATAATTTACTCAAATTTCGATATTTTAGCGAATAATGAACGTATTTTAAAGAATATATTACTTGATTTTGATTTTTCTGTAACAAAACTACACAAAGTCGGCGTGCGATCAAAAACAGTTCAAGATTTCACATTCTTACACAATCAGTTTTACAATCTGATATAGAATAGCGAATTCTATGCAAACATTTGAGAAAAGAGATTCGAAATGGACACATCACATTATATGCCGAATAAAACAGAAGCATGGCAAAACCTAGAGAGACATGCTCAAAAGCTTTCAATCGATGTTTGCCATCAATTTAAGGTGGACTCTGAGCGCTCTCAAATGTTCTCAGTCGAGACAAACGAGTTATTTTTGGACTACTCCAAAAATTTAATTGACAGAGCAATTTGGGCCGACCTCATCGCCCTTGCCAAGAATTCGCCTCTACAAGAAATGAAACGCTCAATGTTCTCAGGTAAAAAAATTAACACTTCTGAAAATCGAGCTGTGCTGCATACGCTGCTGAGAAAAGATAATGGCAGTGAGGTAGGCAAATTGGATCGCTTGCTAAAAAAAGTAAAAGATCAAAAGCAACAGATAAAAAAAGTAAGCGATCGAATTCGCTCCGGCAGTTGGCTAGGGGTCGGCGGAAAACCGATTACTGATGTGGTCAATATTGGTATTGGAGGCTCAGATCTTGGACCAAGGTTAGCATGCCATGCTCTCATAGAATTCAGCCATCCAACAATCAATATTCATTTCATTGGTAATGTGGATGGCGCAGAACTATTGTCAACTCTAAGCAAACTGGATCCGCAAAGAACCTTAATAATAATTGCCAGCAAAACATTCAAGACTCTAGAGACTTTGATGAACGGTAACACGGCAATGAAGTGGCTCCAAACACATTTAAATATAAGGGACCCTCAAAGAACAGATCATCTAATTGCGGTAACGGCAAATCCAAAAAATGCTTTAAAATATGGTGTGAGCGAGAGCAACATACTCCAATTTTCAGACTGGGTAGGCGGCCGATATTCGCTATGGTCGAGCATAGGAATCTCAATTGCGATAAGCGCCGGATATGATAGATTCCATGAGATGCTAGTTGGAGCTCACGAAATGGATGAGCATTTTCTCAATGCTCCGATTGAAAAAAACATGCCAGTGGCTTTGGCCTTGCTTAGTGTCTGGTATAGCTCTTTTTTGCGTCTGGAAACCCACGCAATCATACCTTACTGCGAGCGCCTGCAGCTACTGCCGTCTTACCTGCAACAGCTAGCAATGGAGAGCAACGGAAAATCAGTTACTCGCCAAGGCCAACCGTTAGATTATCCAACAAGTCCTATTATTTGGGGCCAAACCGGAACCAAGGGACAGCATGCTTTCTTCCAGCTTTTGCATCAGGGGACACATACTGTTCCGATTGATTTCATTGCAGCATGCAATGACATGTTGAGCACCCCTCAACATCACGAAGCCTTAATAAGCAACATGCTTGCTCAAGGCTCTGCGCTGATGAAAGGTCAGTCCGCAGACCCTACCGAAATGCATCTGCATTATCGCGGCAATAATCCCTCAAGCACCTTACTCATCGACAAACTTTCAGCCAAAAATTTCGGCGCATTGATCGCTTTATATGAACACAAAGTATTCGTGGAGGGTTGCATTTGGAATATCAACTCTTTTGATCAATGGGGTGTTGAACTTGGCAAAACAATGGCCAACGGTATGGTTTCCTCTGCGGGGTCGTTAACAAATTTGGACGCATCAACCCTCTCGCTCTTCGCACATCAACAAGCAAAGTTAGCCTGATACTAAATCCTTAGTTCTTTTGGTAGAGAGAAACTGATCTTCTCTTCTACCCCGTGCAATTCAGACGGCGCATTAGCGCCAAGATCAACTAGCTTGATGATGACATCATTCACCAAAGCCTCCGGTGCAGAGGCGCCTGCGGTCACGCCAATTGTGCCAACGTCATTTAACCATTCCGACCGAATTTCATTAGCGTCATCAATCAGATATGCCCGGCAACCGCAACGTTCAGCAAGCTCACGGAGACGATTCGAATTCGAACTGCTCACAGACCCCACCACCAAGACAAGGTCTGCCTCGATAGCGAGCTGTTTGACTGCATCTTGACGATTTTGAGTTGCATAACAGATATCATCTTTCCTTGGACCCTTGATGTACGGAAAACGCTCTTTCAACGCATCTATTATCTCGGCGGTATCATCAACTGATAATGTGGTTTGGGTGACATAGGCTAGTTCACGCTCAGATTCAATCGATAGGTTTTGAACATCTTCCAGA
>CACEBC010000005.1 GCA_902557735.1 Porticoccaceae bacterium | reverse complement strand
GCAGAGGAGATGCCTCTCAAGAGCAAACAGATATCGAGTCATTTGCTGTCCTAGAGCCGGTGTCTGACGGATTTAGAAATTATCATGGTCCAGATGTTGGTGGAACGCCTGAGGAAATGCTATTGGATAAGGCTCGTCCAGCCTGTTTTCATAAACAAGTTAATGTCCCGCAAACAAATTTTCCTAACAAATCTGACAGGAAACTGATTTTGCGAAGCAAGTTATATTTGGCAAATCTAGTGCTAACTGGATATCGCAAAGATAAGAACTAAGCGTTACTAAGTGACAATAGATGCTGGCGGAGAGAGAGGGATTCGAACCCTCGATACGCGATTAACGTATACTCCCTTAGCAGGGGAGCGCCTTCAGCCACTCGGCCACCTCTCCATAACAGGCACGCACTTCATAATACTTCGTTTGACAGTTTAATTATACTCTAATGGCCAATTGGTAAAAAAATAGCCGAATTCAATCCTGGTGCATCGCCAACTTAATTAATATGGCTTTGCGTTTTTTGGTCCGCCGCCGTTTAGAGAACTAAGTTTTGTGAGCTTCGCTCAAGGAAAATACTCAAACGCCAAGTGCAGCTGCTAGCTCGATGAATTCAATTGCCTTCATTGTATGATATCTAGCATTATTCAAACCTAGGTCAATCGGCTCTGGATCCACTATGTGCACATCAGCATTATTTTTCAACGCTATATCCAGCGCTATAGAGGTGATTCCAACACTAAGCGAGGTACCCATAAAGATCATAACATCGGCACGGTGCAACCGCTCAAGTGCATCAGACATCCTATACATATCGGTATAATACTCATCAAAAAGAAGAACGAAAGGTTTAAGTGAGACATCTTTCTCCGGCCTCAAAGTCGCCTTGGATATTCGAAACGCATCAAGCAAAAGATCCTTCATAACCGCTTCCGAGCAACCCAAGCCAGCTTCATCGTGCAACTGATCCCATGGCGCTGGCATCAATTCTAAGTGTCTCTCTTGATGCCCAAACACAGTAACCTTGTCGAGCCTCCCATGGATTGGAATATAGCTTTCATTACCCGCTTTTCCGTCAAGGCCATCAATATTTTGGGTGATCAATTTTTTATTCGACAACCATTGGTGAACTTTATTTGGTTTAATATGCCTGTACTCGGCAAAACGTTTAAAATACCACAGAAGAAATTCAGCAGGCTTTTCTATATACATCTGCCTAGTTGCCATTTCCTGGGGGGTGTAGTTTATGCTTCCAACCCGCCAAAACCCATCATCCCCTCTAAAAGTCGGAATGCCGCTCTCCGCACTAACGCCGGCTCCCGTTATGAACAACTGGTTTACCATCACACACTACACTTTGCTGAATAGAAAATTTTTTGGACAGCCTCATATTCGCAAATGCGTTTGACAAATGCCATGACGGGTTCTCAGACACATTTTGCGGTTATGTCGCTCGCCTGAATCGTAAAGTCGAAATCATCCATCAACTTACGATAAATGGTGCCCCCTTTTATTATGGCGGAAAATCTTGATTGATCCTGCATTATCTTAATATCGTCGATCGGGTTACCGTCCACTATTAAAATATCAGCATATTTTCCAGCTTCAAGAGTTCCCAGATTTCCATTTGGATCTGCTGCCGCACCTCCATCTCGAGTTGCACAGAGCAACGCTTTTTGTGGCGACATACCAAACATGTCCACAAAAATTTCAAGATCTTTTGCATAAGTTCCATGTGGCGCCACTGAAATGCCATAGTCTCCACCAACCATCATTCTGATATCTCTTTCCAACATCATTTGGACAGATTTGATACTTGCCTCTACTTCCTCCTCATACCCTCGTTCCCGAACCCATTCTGAGGTTAAGCCAAGGGATTCACAGTGTTCAATGAGTCCGAGTTCCCAAATTATCCCTGGGCCAACAAAGACACTATCCTTGACTTCATGGAGCATATCCGCCGCTTCCTCGTCAAGAAAATTTGCATGTGCTATATAATCGACACCAGACCGAACCGCCTGCTTAACTCCAGCTGCCGATCGACTATGACACGCTACGCGCAGGCCATGGCGATGAGCTTCGTCGACAACGGCTACAACTTCATCATCATGAAATGACAACTCATGCTGAGTACAGTGCTCACAAACGCCCTCACCATCAATAAAAATTTTGACTATGTCCACACCCTCTCGACGTTGCTGACGAACGGCCTTTCTGAGTTCCCAAGGTCCGTCTGCTATTTGTTCCAAGCCATCAAAGACTCCCGAGTCAACAGTACTTCCAGAAACTCCCAAATCTCTCCCCGCAGCGGCTAGCCTGGGCCCCGGAATTTCAGCGTTGTTTATAGCGGTTCTGAGAGCGACATCTACCTTATGTATGCTCCCAAAACTCAGAGCGGACGTGAAGCCCGATCCCAACATAACACGAGCATTTCGAATCCCAGTCAGCATGGCCTCCTCAGGCGATTGAGCGCCTAGTTGAAAAGGGTTTGCGTCAGTAAAAGAAAGATGCGCATGACACTCGGTCATACCAGGCATTACGAACTTGCCGCCAAGATCTATGCGTTGCACCGATTGGTCATCAATCTCTAGATTGCTTGCTTCGCCTGCATATTTGATGCGATCATCCTGAATCCAAATCATACCATTTTGGATTACTGATTCATCCATCCCTTGGAACAACGTCGCCCCTGAAAAAATTGTTTGATTTTCCATAATGTCCTCTATGTCCAGTAACTCTTAAAATTTAGTTTCTATGGGCTAAAATCCTCATTAATTTTTCCGCATTTGGAGATAGACTTCGCGCAAATGCATCTGCCTCACCCGGGGTATCCCAGCCACCAAAATTGGTGCCATAAACGCAACGCTCGATGCCAACTAAGTCAAGTAACATTTGTTTTTGCAATTTTCCTGGGACATGGACATCGAACCATAATTTTTTTAGACCATGCAAAAAGCCATGCTCCTTTACCGATTGAGGTGCCCAATCCCTCGCCTTCGACCAACCTTCCAGTTTAGGAAACAAATAAGAGGCCACACCTCCACCATGAGAAATACAAATATCCAAGTGCGGATGCCGATCAACCACACCACCCAGAACTAGTTGTGCCACAGCCATTGTCTCCTCGTAGGCATAACCTAAAATAAGGGTCATATCAAATTGGGCCAACCTTGGGTCATCTGGGCCACCGGGGCCGCCGCTTGAAGCGGGATGCATAAATAGAGGCACATTCAGTTCTGTTATCGCAGAATACAAGTCATCTAGACATGGATCATGAATATCAAACGGGAAGTTAGTGCCGATGTAAACTGCCGAGAGACCCAGTTGCTGAACAGCGCGTTCAGCTTCTCTGATAGCCGCATCAATATCTTGTATCGGAAGGGCTGCAGCTCCGAGAAATTTATCAGGGTGCTTTGACACAATTTTCGCCATGGCGTCATTTTGGGTAATGCAGAAGTTTATTGCGTCTTGTTCGGGGATATGATGGAAAAAAGTTAACGGATTAGGCGACAGAAGCTGCAAGTCGATGCCATGTCGATGCATCTCCTCTAACCTCATATCCACATCCATAAAGATCGTGTTTCTGTAGTCCATGGGTTTCATTTGATAACCACCAAAGCGAAAGGATACGATCCCATCGGCGTCCGTGAGGAGTTCGGGACCAAAGCTCCCGGCCCGATTCATCGTCTCTGGAAACACTATGTGAGCATGCAAATCTATAACTTTGTTTGATTCATCAGAACTCACCGAGAACCCACTTTTATTTATGATTTAGAAAAATTTTAAGTTAAAGTCACAATCTACTAATTTTTATATACTTTTGATAGAAACACATTTCAATCGTTGTCAGGTTTTGAAACGGCTTGTGAGGAATCCTTTTCTGACTGTATCCGTTGATAAATCTCCTCTCTATGGACCGCCACGTCCTTGGGCGCGTTCACACCTATTCTTACCTGATTACCTCTCGCCCCCAATACTGTCACGCGGACTCCATCACCAATTACAAGAGTTTCCCCGACCCGTCTCGTCAGAATCAACATTGGACTCTCCTTTCTGCTTACCCTAGCTTATATAAAAGTAAAACACGTGCATATCCTTTGCCAAGGCAGTCAACCTTAAATTTTGGAGTCGCTTGAAGAACAAACAACTAAAACTTGTTCTCAAATCGACCAGTAGCAATGCTAACGATTTAAAGGACGATTTACAAAGAATAGCAACTAATTGCCAGTCTCAAGGCCATATTTCGCATGAAGGGCTCGAACTGCAAGTTCTAGGTAACGCTCTTCGATAACAACCGCAATTTTAATTTCCGACGTAGTAATCAATTGAATATTTATTCCTTCGCTCGCCAAACACTCAAACATTTGAGTCGCCACACCAGCATGTGACTTCATACCAACCCCAACGATCGATACTTTTGCAATTTTACTATCTGCAATAATCTCTTCTGCACCAAGATCTTTCGCAATTTCAGAGAGAATTTCATGAGCCGAATCAAGTTCGGTCCGATTAACAGTGAAAGTAATAGTCGCAGAATCGTCTTTAGCTACATTTTGAACTATCACATCAATATCGATATTGGCTTCGCTTATCGGTCCCAATACTTTTGCCGCCACCCCCGGTTGATCAGGTATTCCTCTGATAGTAAGCTTCGCTTCATCTCGATTAAAAGCAATTCCAGAGACAGTAGGTTTCTCCATATCTTCGCGCCCTTCCAGTGAGATTAATGTTCCTGCACCCTCAGTAAAGCTTGATTTAACTCGCAACGGTACTCCATACTTACCGGCAAATTCAACCGCTCGTATTTGGAGCACTTTCGATCCTTGACTGGCCATCTCCAACATTTCTTCGAAGGTAATTTCAGACAATAAGCGCGCCTCCACTACTATGCGTGGATCCGTGGTATAAACACCCTCAACGTCGGTATAAATCTGGCATTCGTCTGCTTCTAAAGTTGCAGCCAGAGCGACCGCTGTGGTATCCGATCCACCTCTCCCCAATGTGGTTATGTCGCCTTTCGAGTCTATTCCTTGAAAACCAGCTACAACCGCTATGCTTCCCGAATCAAGATCTTTCTTGATGTTGTCCGGCCTAATCTTTTCGATTCTTGCTTTCCCATAAGCGCTATCGGTAATGATTGGCACTTGACCCCCAGTGTAAGATCGAGATTTTAGACCTAGTGACTCCAGTGCAATGCACAACAGCGAGATTGTGACTTGCTCACCAGTCGACACTAATACATCCAATTCTCTAGGGCTCGCCCGGTCTTGGAGTTCTTGTGACATAGCAATAAGCCGATTCGTCTCTCCGCTCATGGCAGAGACAACCACCACAATTTGATTTCCGTCGCTAAAAGATTTAGCCACCTTAGCGGCGACGGATCGAATTCTCTCGACTGATCCAACAGACGTGCCCCCAAATTTTTGTACTATTAACGCCATAGCCACACCTGCAAAATAGCAACAAAATATGGCTCATGCGATGAAATCGACGCGCGATATTCCATTTTGTTAGCCAACCTTACCCGCAACCCAGGTTGTAACTGATGCAATAGCTTCAGGCAACGCACCTATATTTGTAGCTGATCCTTGCGCCATGTCTGCACGACCTCCTCCTTGTCCGTCGACCTGTTCGACAAAAAAACGCATCAACTCTTCCGCTTTAATCTTGTTTGTTAAATCTTTCGTGACTCCAGCAACCAAAGATGCTCTGTCACCATTTATCCCAGCCAACATAAAAACGCCTTGCACCAATTGAGCTCGAACTTGATCGGCCAAAAGACGGAGGCTCTTTGCGTCTTCTCCATGAACGATTTTCGACAGCACTGCAACTCCATTAATATTTTCAACACTCGATAACAAACCGGAGCCTGAAGACTTCGCCAAATTTACTTTCAATGTGTCCATATCCTTTTGCAGCTGCTTATTTTCTGCAACAAGCGCATTCAATTTATCTAAAATTTTTTCTCTGGATGTCTTCAAAACTCCCGACACCTCTCCCAAAATTCCCTCTGATTTATCGAAGTGCGCAAAAGCATGAAAACCCGTGATGGCTTCAATGCGACGAACTCCAGATGCAACGCCGGACTCTGAACAGATTCTCACTGGCCCAATTTGTCCGGTTCGAGACACATGCGTGCCTCCACATAACTCAACCGAAAATTCCCCCCCTATACGCACCACGCGGACCTCATCGCTATATTTTTCTCCAAAAAGCGCCATGGCTCCGCATTCTTTTGCCTCTGTCAATGACATTACAGACGTCTCAACTTGCGTATTTGCAACTATATGCTCATTGATGATCTGCTCTATGTCACGAATCTGTTCCATCGAGACTTGTGAATTATGCGAAAAATCAAAACGCAATCGGTCGCGACCGACGAGCGAGCCGCGCTGATTGACATGCGCCCCCAAAATAGTCCGAAGGGCCGCATGAAGGAGATGTGTCGTCGAGTGATTGTTTGAAACGGCCAACCTTTTTTGTTTGTCTACAGAGGATTTTATACTATCACCTAAGTGCAACTCACCCATGACTACTTTTCCGAAGTGTAAATGATGGTCGTCAGCCTTCCGGCAATCAGTCACTTGGAATTCGTTGCCATTTAATTGTATAGAGCCGCTATCTCCTATCTGTCCTCCAGATTCCGCATAAAACGGCGTTTGGTCGAGTACGATAGTTACCTCATCATCAGCTTGACACCGCTCTATAAATTCATCGTTTTTGAGGATGGCACAGATTGTTGCCTCACTTTCAGTATATTTATGTCCGATAAATTTTGTAAATCCATCTATCGTTTTGGTGCTCACAGATCTAGCACCAAATCGACTAGCCTTTCTTGCAAGCCGCCTTTGTTTTGCCATGCATTTTTCATAGCCTTCCATATCTAACTGAAGAGACCGTTCTCTTGCAATATCATTCGTTAAATCCGTCGGAAAGCCATAAGTATCATATAATTGAAAAATTACGTTTCCTTGAAGGATTTTTCCGGTCATGGCATCTATAGCGTTTTCTAATACTTGCATGCCGTTGTCAAGGGTTCTTGCAAATTGCTCCTCTTCTGAGCGTATGATTGAAGATAATCGGTTTTGGTGAGTCTCCAACTCAGGATATGCCTCTCCCATCACTTCGACCAGCGATGGGATAAGCCGATGAAAAAATAATGGATTAGCTCCTAGTTTATGTCCATGCCGTAAGGCCCGACGAATAATCCGCCTTAAAACATAGCCTCGACCTTCATTTGAGGGAATTACTCCGTCCAATGCGAGAAAAGCACATGAACGGATGTGATCAGCGATAACCTTCAAAGAATTATCAGCAATGTTAGTGCATTTCACAATCTCAGCTATTGAGTTAATCAGGTGCTTAAAAAGGTCAATATCATAATTGCTATGCACTCCCTGCATCACAGCTGAAATTCGCTCTAAACCCATGCCTGTGTCAATTGAAGGCTCTGGCAGCTCTTTCATCTCACCGTTGGCATCGCGTTCAAACTGCATGAAAACTATATTCCAAATCTCTATGTATCTATCTAAGTCATCATCCCGGCTACCCGGAGGGCCTCCGGGAACCTGTTCGCCGTGATCCCAGAACACTTCAGTGCACGGACCGCAAGGGCCCGTCTCACCCATTTGCCAAAAATTATCCTCATCAAGACGGGAAATTCGGCCCGGGTTTATACCAATCTCATTTAACCAGATATCCATAGCCTCTTGGTCACTGACATGAACAGTCACCCATAACCTGTCCTTTGGCAATCCCAAAACATCTGTAAGAAATTCCCAAGCAAACCGTATAGCATCGCGCTTAAAGTAATCACCAAAACTGAAGTTACCCAGCATTTCAAAGAACGTGTGATGCCGAGCTGTATATCCTACATTTTCGAGATCATTGTGCTTTCCACCCGCCCGCACGCATCGTTGCGAAGAAACTGCCCTTGTATATGCGCGCTCATCTTTCCCAAGAAAAACATCTTTAAATTGAACCATTCCCGCATTTGTAAATAAGAGGCTTGGATCATTCTCCGGAACTAGGCTGCTACTGCTTACTACAGCATGACTCTTGGTTGAGAAGTAATCCAAAAAAGCCTTTCGGATCTCAGCACTTTTCATGATCGACCCCAAAAAAAGTATATGGATAAAGATTAAATTGAAGAAAGATCTGCGTGATCAAAAGACTGTCTGCCCAGAACATGGAGATGCAAATGAAAAATTGTTTGACCCGCCTCTGCTCCGTTGTTAATGATAAGACGAAACGCATTATCAATACCTCGCCTTCTGGCTACTTCACCTGCTACCCACAGAAGATGACCCAACAAGTTAACGTCGCCCACGCCAGCATCTGATAGTCGACACAGCGGTTTTCGAGGTATTACTAGCATATGAATAGGCGCTTGAGGAGCAATATCGTTTATCACAACACACTTATCATCCTCATAAACAAATTCAGCAGGGACATCGCGATTGATAATTCGCGTAAATAATGTTTCTCCCGACTCGTTCATAGCAAAGCTACCGCCTCTAATTTGTCGCGCTATTTAATCTGTTTTTTTTTAATTTTTCATCAACAGTCAGCGAACGTGCTTCTGACTTGAGCATAACAGGAATGCCGTCTCGAATGGGATATGCCAGACCACTCGCCGTGCAAACTAGTTCTTGATTTTCTTTTTTAAAAACGAGGGGTGCCTTGCTCACAGGACAGACTAAAATACTAAGTAACTTTTTGTCCATGACGCACACTCTAGTGAATAGCTGTCAGTGTAATAAAAATTCTCTGAAATCGCCACACTAAGCACAATAACATATCCAAACTTATTCTTTTAAATAAGGCAGCGCGTCAAGCACTAGTTGCGGGTCTATACGTACGTCTCTCCAATTCATTCTCCAATCTAGGTGAGGGCCAGTAGCGCGACCTGTAGCGCCTACCTCAGCTATATCTTCTCCCCTGCGTACGTAAGACCCTGGCTTTACGAGAATTTTACTTAGATGCAGGAAAGTTGAACTCAAGCCATGACCATGATCAATTATCAGAGTACCGCCAGAGAAATACATATTGTCGTGGACGAGCGTTACAACCCCTCCAGCTGGTGCTCTTACCTTAGACCCCTCAGGAGCTGCGTAATCAATACCATAGTGAGGTTGTTTCGGCACTCCATTATAAATTCTTTGACTTCCATAAACACCCGTTATCGTGCCCTCCAGCGGCCTACTAAAACCACCCACGAACCACTCGTAATCAGTTATTTTCGCTCTAGCTTGTTTTACTGCCTTAGAGTCTCTCGCTATTCTATCCAAGGCAGACTGCGGCGGGGTTACCTTATCCTGAGGTATGCCATTTATCACCTGCGTCTCATATTTGCGAACGTCAACATGAAAATTTTTAGAAAAGCTCGTCTTGTCCGATTTTTCATAGACGATTTTGGCAGTCTTTGGGGCATTCCTGGACAACCCTATCAAGAACTGCCCAGAGGAAGTTATCGGCAGCTCCATTCCCCGATATGACACCTTATAGCCGATAGGGGCAATTCCAACCAAGAGAGCCCCTTGAATCCAACGCCCTTGCCACGCCACCAGATTCTCCTGTTCCGACATTACGGGACCGGCGAAAACTAATGCAGAAAAGGAAACCAAGAATCCGCAAATTGATTCAAACTTTTTAACCACAAGCTTTGTAAACATTAAGCAGGCTATTTTAGTCATGCGTATCCAGTGTAATATGTGGTTCCAATGATTGTATTCGACATCTCATTCCGCTATCAATGACCTCTAGAGAGTCAAAGCGAGCACACAATCTGTTCGTTCGTGTCTTCTGAATAAATCCGCGAGCCTTTATGCCAAGACATCTATTAGCCAAATTTAATACAACTTGACGTCCTCTCCCAATATCCAGATATGCTGTCCGATCATCAATAAAGTCAATACTCCGAATTCTATTTGTTTTAATGCAACCATTTTTTATCCCAAAATCAGAATGATTGATGTCACCGAGTGATAGCAGTTTATCCATCACACTCTTATCTAATCGCGACTCCGAATTCAAGCTTTCATTAACATTGATAGGGGCGTCATTTGACCAAGATAAACTTCCAATAAGAATGCCCAAAACCAGAGCGATTGATTTATACAAAATCACGAAACAGTCTCCATTAAAAATCTCTTTAGTAATCGGAGAAACAGTACCTAACTTTCGGCTTTTTTGGTGATGTTTTATCACTAAAAAAGCTTATAATCACTGCGAGACACAGGTTTATTCCGAGCATATGATCACTTCAAATAATTTTCACCCACCCAACTACCTTAAAAATCCACATATACAAAGCATTTTAAATAGTATGGGACCAAGAAAATTGCGTTCTATCGTTATACAAAAAAAACTCGCGACCCGCCAGCTAATTTTAAAATCACGCCATGGTGCTCGTTTGGCGGCCGACTTTGACAGCGCGCGCATAAGCAACGACACTTTAGTGATATTGCTCCATGGCTGGGAAGGCTCAAGCAGGTCTGCTTATCAAGTCACGACGACGTCTAAACTTCTCGAAAATGGGTTTGACGTGTTAAGAGTAAATTTTCGGGACCACGGGGGTACCCATCATCTCAATCGTCGTTTCTTCAATTCAACGATGACCGAAGAGGTCGCTGAAGCAATCGAAGAATTTTTAGAGCAACATTACTATGGGCATATATTCTTAGCCGGCTTTTCTTTAGGTGGCAGCTTTGCCCTGCGCATCGCGGCAGATCAAGGAGATCGGCTCAATCTTTGCGCAACTGTAGCTATTTCTCCACCTGTTGATCCGGTTAATACGATGACACAGTTAAATAAAGCCTTGTTTATATATGAGAGATACTTTTTCAAGCGATGGAAACGTTCTTTGCACGCCAAGCAAGCCGCTTTCCCCGAATATGATATTCATGAGGAACTCAAAATTGCTAGATCTCTAAACGACCTTAACGAACTTTTTATCCCAAGGTATACTCGATACCCGAATCCAAACGCCTACTTTTCGGCCTATGCGATTACGGGCGATCGTCTTGCATCACTTACGACCCAAGCTTATCTTATAGCTGCTGAAGACGATCCTGTGATTCCAAGCGGAGACATTGGCCAAATAAATCTGCCAGAAGCACTTACAATAAAATTACAAAAATATGGAGGCCATTGCGGCTTTATTGAAGATTTTAGGGCGAATAGTTGGATAGAAACAAAACTCGTTGAAATTTTTGAGCGCCACCGTTTCCGCAACCCCTGTAGATGATGAAAAAAGCACATTAGTCAAGCCCACAGTCATTCAAAGCCTCCATTGCCTCTCCCAAAGTGAAACCTCGAGATTGCAGAAAGCGTATTACCTTTGATCTTTCAATTTGATTACTTGGCTTCCGATTAATAACTTTTCGTGATGCCACCCGCCTTGCCAAACCTTTCCAATCAATCTTCATGTCCAAACAAATCTTTTTCAGAAGCCCTTCCTCAATGCCTTTTTTGAACAGTTCTGCCTCTATCTTCATTAAACCTTGGCCTCGAGCTATCCTCGTTCTGACAAAGTTTTCGACATAACGCGAATCCGATTGAAGATTTTCACTTCTTAATCTGTTAGCCACCATTGTCACTGAGTCAGAGTTGTCAAACTTTTGACAAAGTTTATCCTTCAACTCAAATAGGGAGTGCTCTCTTCGTGCCAACAAATTCATTGCTGCTTGCCTAATCTTTTTTTCATCTGCAGACGAGTCGATGTCAATCATTATGTTTTCCGCCAGCTTTTGGCTCAGTCGTTGTGTTGGTGCAAATAGCTTTCATCAGCTGAGGGATTTAATCGCTACCAACATTTTCCTCACTGGCCTCATTCTGCGGCATTAATCCTCCAAGCTCTTTTTCTTTTATCAGGGCCTCAATTTCATCTGCAATCGATGTATTTTCATCTAGAAACTTGCAAACATTTGCTTTACCTTGACCCATTTTATCGCCTTTATATGCATACCAAGCGCCTGATTTATCGATAAAATCATGCTTGACTCCCAGATCCACCAGTTCTCCTTTATAATTTATACCCTGACCATACATGATCTGGAATTCAGCTTGTTTGAAGGGAGGGGCTACCTTATTTTTGACCACCTTCACCCGCGTTTCATTGCCAACAATCTCATCACCATCCTTCACTGCTCCAATACGCCTGATATCCAGCCGAACAGAAGAGTAGAACTTTAGTGCATTTCCCCCGGTCGTGGTTTCAGGATTACCAAACATGACACCGATTTTCATCCGAATTTGGTTGATAAAAATAACCAGGCAGTTGGCACTCTTGATATTGCTGGTCAATTTCCTCAACGCTTGAGACATCAGTCTCGCTTGCAATCCTACATGTGTATCGCCCATCTCACCTTCAATTTCAGCGCGAGGCGTCAGGGCCGCAACTGAATCAATAACCAAAACATCGATCGCTCCAGAGCGCACTAACATATCGGTAACCTCGAGAGCTTGCTCTCCGGTATCAGGTTGGGACAAGATCAGATCATCAACGACTACCCCAAGTTTTTCAGCGTATACTGGATCTAGGGCATGTTCGGCGTCGATGAAACCGCAGGTCCCACCAGCTTTTTGTGCTTCGGCAATAACCTGGAGCGTTAAAGTAGTTTTTCCAGACGACTCTGGGCCATAGATTTCGACCACACGACCTTTTGGCAGGCCTCCAATACCTAGCGCGATATCCAGTCCCAAAGAGCCAGTAGAGATAGACGGGATGGCAGGCCGTTTGTCCTCACCCATGCGCATCACCGTTCCTTTTCCAAATTGCCGTTCAATTTGACTGAGGGCGGCCTGTAGTGCTTTCTCTTTATTAGCGTCCATCGATATTTCCTCTTATGCAAAATGTTATAGCTATGAATGAATCCAAAGGATTGAGTTAACTGGATGCTTATACAGTATTAGATCGCTTAACTATATGCAAGAGCTGTTTCAAAGAAAATTCTACAGCTTGCGCTCTCACCATCTCGCGGTCGCCATTAAAAATAAGCCGTTTGGCGCCGGTTCCTTCGGCACTTTTCCAAGCAAAGCAAACTGTACCCACCGGCTTATTCGGCCGACCGCCAGTCGGGCCAGCAATTCCGCTTACGGCAAGTCCGTAGTCAGCTTTGGCTATATTAACAGCACCCTCTACCATACATCGAACGACCGCTTCACTTACTGCTCCTTCTTTCTGAATCAATTTGATTGGGACATTTAATAATGTGTGCTTGAACAGGTCAGAATATGTCACGAAACCAACACTAAACCAGCCTGAACTCCCATCTGTCTCGGTAATTGCTGACGCCAAGCCTCCACCCGTGCAGGACTCCGCAACCGTCACCGTTGCACCGAGGCTCAACAATCTCGAGCCAAGGTCTTTTGATAGCTCATTAATACGGCCTTTCATCTAATCATCACGATGCTTCTTGTCGGACAGAAATAGCTCAACTAAAAGGACCTTCATACCTCTCACTTTTTTTGTCTCTACAAACTTATCAAAACAAGCGGCCCAATTTTACATTAAAGATAGGTTAACCCATTCTTCCTTTTTAAAAAATAAAAAATGTTTTTAGTTTAGTTATACTTTCTGTAAAACTCATACTGGACATGAGTCCTGACTCGTAGCGTAGACATATCCGAAAACCAATATGATGAATACGAAGCTCGCTATAAACCATACTCCGATGATGCGGCAATTCTTACAGATTAAAGCTGAACACCGTGATCAGCTTCTGTTTTATCGCATGGGTGATTTTTATGAGCTATTTTTTGAAGACGCAAAGCGGGCGAGTGAGTTGCTGGAAGTTACCCTAACCTCTCGGGGTAAAGCAAATGGAGAACCCATTCCAATGGCTGGCGTGCCTTATCACGCTGCAGAAGGCTATATCGCTAAGTTGGTAAAGCAAGGCATATCAGTAGCCATTTGTGAGCAAGTCGGAGACCCATCTACAACTAAAGGACCTGTAGAGCGGAAAGTGGTGCGAATCGTTACCCCTGGAACCCTCACAGATGATGCTTTGCTTGATAATAGAAATGATAGCCTTCTAGCTGGAATATCTGTTGAGGACAAAAAATTCGGATTGGCAACATTGGATATGAGCTCCGGCCAACTGCTCATCACTGAGGTGAGAAATCGGGATGATCTTTTTAACGAGTTAGAGCGCTTGTCTCCGTCTGAGGTGCTCATCCCGGAATATTCAGGCATAGAGCTGAGCGCAGAAACTACTTTAATTAGAGAGCGCCCACCATGGGAATTTGACCTTGAACACTCTGTGAGAATCTTGAATCATCAATTTGGTACTTCTGACTTAAACGGATTTGGGTGCGCCCACATGTCTCTGGCAATCTCCGCCGCAGGATGTTTACTTAGTTACGCCAAAGACACTCAGCGCTGCTCGCTACCGCACATTAGGTCAATAAGGACCGAGAATCGGGATGAAAGTGTTCAGATAGACGGGGCGAGCCGAAGGAACTTAGAGCTTACCTCTAGCCTAAAGGGTGATGAAGCGAACACCTTATTAAACGTTTTAGACCAATGTGCAACGACCATGGGTAGTCGCTTGATGCGGCGCTGGATCAATAGGCCGCTTACAAATCAGACTATACTGCAAGCCCGCCAAGATAGTGTTGCAGAGCTGCAAGATAATTATCTTTATGAAAAATTACGAGACCCTCTAAAAAAAATTGGTGATATGGAAAGAATATTGACTCGTGTAGCTCTCCGATCTGCGCGACCTAGAGACCTTGTTCGCCTTCAACACTCACTAGCCGCACTCCCCGGTGTTGAAAGTCTGCTAATTAATCCTTCGACAACCCACCTTTCCAACCTCGCATTATGTTCTCAACCTCTGCCAAATCTAAATTTACTTCTCGAAAAGGCCATTTGTGAAAACCCACCCATGGTCATTCGCGATGGAGGAGTTATAGCGGACGGATATAATGAGGAATTGGACCAACTGCGAGAGTTAGGTTTTTCAGCGGGAAATTTCCTGATCGATCTGGAAAGAAAAGAGAGAGAACGTACGGGCATCACCACTCTGAAAGTTGGATATAACCGTGTTCATGGTTATTTCATTGAGATTTCGCGCGGTCAAAGTAATAACGCGCCTTCAGACTATATTCGTAGACAAACACTGAAAAACGCCGAGCGGTTTATCACGCCCGAATTAAAAGAATTCGAAGATAAAGCACTAAGTGCAAAAAGTCGCTCCGTGGCATTAGAAAAGGAATTATACGAAGCATTATTAGAGTTGCTTAATCAAGACCTCAAAAAAATGCAAGATTGTGCTATCGCGATATCAGAAATCGACGTTCTAACAACCTTTGCAGAGCGGGCACATACACTTAACTATTGTCGGCCCTCTTTACGAAGCGA
The DNA here is from genome assembly GCA_902557735.1 of Porticoccaceae bacterium. Lineage (GTDB taxonomy): Bacteria > Pseudomonadota > Gammaproteobacteria > Pseudomonadales > Porticoccaceae > TMED48. The sequence continues at coordinate 80,485 of CACEBC010000005.1, read as the reverse complement.
ATTTGGTATTAACATAGAGCAAGGAAGACATCCGGTCGTTGAAAATTCCCTAGATCGACCTTTCATAGCCAATGATTTACTAGTCAACGAAGCTCAAAATCTATTGGTGATTACAGGGCCAAACATGGGAGGCAAATCAACTTACATGCGGCAGGCCGCGCTTATAGTGCTGTTAGCTCAGATCGGCAGCTATGTGCCGGCAAAAAGCGCTACGATCGGTGTGGTAGATAGAATATTTACACGCATTGGCTCCTCAGACGACTTAGCTGGTGGGCGTTCAACTTTCATGGTTGAAATGACTGAAGCGGCAAATATCTTGCATAACGCCAGCGAGCGAAGTTTGGTTCTGATGGATGAGATCGGCCGAGGCACAAGCACATTTGATGGCCTTTCGCTTGCCTATGCATGCGCGCATTACCTCGCTCGCAACATTAAACCAATAACTCTCTTCGCAACCCATTATTTTGAGCTAACTAACTTACCCAATGAAGTAGACAATGCCGTAAATTTGCACCTTGATGCCACAGAGCACAACGATGAAATTGTTTTTCTGCATACCATAAAGAATGGTCCAGCGAGCAAAAGTTATGGTATTCAGGTGGCTAAAATGGCGGGAGTTCCTTGGGAGGTCATTGAAGCAGCATTAGCAAAACTAACGACTCTAGAGTCGATAAAAAACTCGTGTGAATCTGAGCAAACCTCTACCGAATGCATTGAATTAAAACCGGTTGGTGAAGAGCTTTCAGCTTTGACTCTCTGGCAGGAGTTAAATGAGCTTCTGCGTGATGTTAATCCAGATTCAATAACACCAAAGGATGCACTCGACCTAGTTTACAAAATAAAAAAAGTTATGGGCAATCCTTAGAATATTTTCAATCGGAGATAATAATTAAATTGCATTTAAGAGCCATTATGACGTTCTGGTGGTATAATTTAAGTAATAAAATGTCCAAATTGAATACCGGCGAAGAGAGAAAGAATTCATGCCATTTGTTGTGGGCGATAATTGCATTAAATGTAAGCACACTGACTGCGTAGAGGTATGTCCTGTAGATTGTTTTTACGAGGGACCTAACTTTCTAGTAATTCACCCTGATGAATGCATCGATTGCGCACTTTGCGAGCCTGAATGCCCTATCGAGGCAATTTTTGCCGATGATGAAATTCCGGCCGGGCAAGAGGAATTCATCGCGTTGAATGCAGAACTTGCTGAAATTTGGCCTAATATAATCGAAAAATCTGACCCCCTTCCTGACCATGAACAGTGGACTAATATAAAAGACAAACTACAATATCTAGAGCGATAAATTCACGTTAAAATGATTAAAAAAAAACTCCTAAGATTAATTAGTTGAGTGATTTAAAATGGGTTGCCGAGAGTCTCATAAGCTAGTCTAAACCATCATCCTTGCAGTGGCGGGGGGAAAACCGTTAAAGCTTCTCCTCGAGAATAGCCGACGAACCGTATCGGATATCGCCAAAAAGATGGGATTGAGCCGAGCTACAGCTCAGCAAAAAATGAAACGGCTTGAAAGAACCGGGGTAATCCAAGGTTACACAATTAAAATCAATCCAATTTTAGAGTGTCAAAACGTGAGTGCATATGTGATGTTATCCTTCGTCCCGGAAAAAATAAGAGCTTTGTGAGTCAGATATTCAAGATCCCCCAACTGGAAATGTTATGCACCATAAGTGGTCAATACGATATGATTGCCAAAATAACTGAAAGAACAACCGAATCTTTAGATATCATCTTAAACATAATTGCCCACATGGATGGCGTTGAAAAAACTCTTAGCCATATCGTGCTCTCGACAAAAGTGGATAGGTGAATGTCTTAAGAAATAAGCTCACTAGCCTAGATTATGTGAAGGAGGCCAAAACCTTGCCGACTTTACAAAAATCTTTAACTACTGAAGGCTCAGGCGAAATCCTAAATAGATCACCATTCAGTCCTTTGAGGATCTCCGGGACGCCAACATTTTCAGCAATCTGAGCGTTCTTGCTAAGTTGGTCAATATCTCCATGGACAGGTATGACCACCCGAGGGTTGATGAGTCTGTACATTGTCTCAAGTTCCTCTTTACAGGGATGCCCTGAAGCATGCAGAACTAATGAAGACTCATCCGCATGAAAAACGTTTAGCCCTGTATCTCTGAAACGCTTGCAAAGCGATTTCACAGCCCTCTCATTTCCGGGAATTGTTCGGGAACTGAATATCACCGTATCACCTGATTCCAATTCAACGAATCGATGTGACCCCTTGCTCAATTGAGATAGACCAGAATCGACCTCTCCTTGACTGCCTGTGGCAATGAGTAATACCTCATTTGGGGGCAAATATCCTACATGACGTTGCTCTACCCAACTAAAATCATCGTTCAATAGCTGAAGTGACTGAGCACAATCCACCATCATAGACACAGACCTACCAAGCAGACACACATATCTCTCGGATTTTGAAGCCGCCTCTAGAATGGTTTGCAGTCTCACAATGTTGCTGGAAAAACAGGTAACTACAACTCTACCATCCAACTGTTGGATAAGCTCAATCATATTAGACCTGACTTCACTCTCGCTCGAACTGCTTCCTTCAACAAACGCATTTGTTGAGTCAGAGGTCATTACATCGACACCCCTCAGGCCGAGCGCTTCATATGGCTTTTTCGTAAACCCTTTGCCCAAAAGCGGCACTGTGTCGATCTTCCAATCAGCCGAATGAAAGATGCGTCCAGCCGCAGTCTCAATCTCAAGACCACAAGTTTCCGGCGTAGAGTGGTTCATGGATATCCAACGCACCTTAAAGCATCCGAAGTGCTTTTCATTTCCTGAGTGAACCTCAACAATCGTCTCAGGCACTAGAGACCCCCTGCCGAGAGCACGGCGTCTGATGACTTCTGCAGCAAATGGAGTCGCAACTAATGGACAACCCCACCGATGCCACAATGTCGCGATAGCCCCGATATGATCTTCATGTGCATGAGTCACCAAAAGCGCTACCAGCGCTCCGTTTAGATTATCCACAAAGCTAGTGTCAGGCATTTCGATTATGGGGTGAGCATTAAATTTACTTGGTCGGGTAAAATGTACCCCGCAATCCACCATTAGCCATTGCCGATTATGACCAAAAAGATTGAGATTCATTCCGATTTCGCCACAACCACCAAGCGGCAAAAACCATAAGTCCTCTGGTCCCGGCTCAGAGTGACTCAACATGCCCATCTCCATTTTGGCAGTTCCTGCACCAGTAGATCCTACGACCACTTGAGTCTTTCCGCTGAATCACGTCCCCACAAACTCGACATCGCTCCCCCTCTCGACCAAATACATAGAATCTTTGTCGGGCCCTAGAAGATTTTCTTTTGTTAAGTTTAACTAAGAACTCTGGGCATAATGTAATTCCCTTGGAGACATAACTGCGCCGACTTATATTCAGAATTTCACTGGCAAGCAACTTTAAAGTGGAGGTATTCAGTTCTCGCGGTCGAAGATCAGGGCTCAATCTCGCTGAAAAAAGGATTTCGCTTCTCAAATAGTTTCCCAGCCCTGCCATGAACTTTTGATCAAGCAGGATAGAATGCAAAGTACGATTCTTGAAAGGTTTATGCATCAGACGACGGGCCACTGAATCCACTGTAGCTCCCTCATCTAAGATGTCAGGGCCTAACTGAGATAGAAATGGATGATTGCTAAGCTCCGAGGTATGCCAAACGCTTATATCCGAAGCGCTATAAAGCAGTGCGCTATGGTTTTCTGTGTGAAGTGCCAGTCTTAAACTTCGATTTGTTTTTGGCAAAACTCCGGCTGACACTACTTTCCACACGCCGTATAACTGATTGTGACTATAAATCGTCAATCCGTTATCGAAATGGGTTAGCATGGCCTTCCCTCTAGTGTCGATTTTATTCACAGCATGCCCACTCAAACGCCGCCCATAATGACGCAGTTTATGTGGCGAAAAGCTGGCCCGCAGAACAACTTCACTTTCAAGCACCGCGGCAACCTTGTCTGCCGCTTGCCTTATTTCAGGTCCCTCTGGCATTAGCGCACCAACCCAACATGTCTTTCTTTCCTATCATCTTAAAGAGAATCACGACAAAAAGCGTCTGCTCAGGATGAGACGATCAATCAAAAACTCTGACGAAACAACCATTGTGCCACTCCGCCGCAGCTTCTGCTTTAACTATTATTGAATTTACTGATTGTTACGGCGTTATACAGGGTTCGCGTCACCCGCAGTAATCATTTCGATCATACTAGGTTTGGTCGCAAGGATGATCTGAAGGATTTAAAAAAGATAGTGAAAACAAAATCTGGGTTAAAGAATCAGCAGTTTTTGCCGATTATTAAGACAAGTGGCAAACTATTGCCACAATTCGCGTCATAAATTGCCAGTGTTTGCGGATTGTGGTCACAACTGTAACGGATGGAATGGCGACTGACTTTAAATTAGCGCGCCGCAGTTTACCCTTACGAGTGGCGGAACAGTTATTCATCAAACGACTATTTTGGGAAGAATGATATAGATCGACTGAGAACTTTTGGTATAAATTGAAGTGTGATTATCCGACTGGCAAAATAAAGGAACTTGTTCAGATGTCCAATATAACTAATCCACCCACAAACGCTATGGCGCTTCAAGCCTTCAACGCCAAAATAGCTGAAGTGGTGGCGAGAAAAAGAAAACTCGAAAAAGCTAACGAGAAAAGCCCTCTCGAGGCCAAGGTGATCAGTCAGCAGGCCAAAGAAAAGCTGAGAGCCGAGAGACTGACTCAATTGAGAGCAAAAACAAATGAAATTGCTCGGGTAGCACGCCTGAAAGCGGCGCGTAGCGCAAATCAGCTCGCAGCACTGAAAAGCAACCAATCTGTAAATAGACAACTTCTAGTCAGTGACAACGCCTCTTACAGACAAGGTCTAGCGATTGAGGGGAAAAGTAATAGCCAAAGTGTCGTGGATGCACTTGCAACCCAGCAACAAGAAAGTAATTATTATGCAAGACTCGCTGCCGATTTGGTAAACCAGCAGATCTTCGCCCTGAAATTGGGAGATAAACGTCTCAGTGCAAAACTTAACGACATTAAATTACAAGACAGCAAGGTTTTGGCAGAAAATCTCGAATCTGCAAATCTGGAAGCAGCAATGCTCGAAGACGCACTTACCGGTAAGATAGAGGAATTTGACGAGGCACTTGACCCAGATCCGTCAGAAACGCCGTCGCTTCTCACCCGGCGACGAATGGAAAAACTAGTGGAAGTCATAGAGGGTAAATCGGCAAATGCGGAAGGCGTGTCCCTCGAAATATGAACAGAGCAACCTTCTAAATTCTACTGACAAAATGAGTGAAGTCTCCTTGCGTACCATGCTTCTAGCTTATTCGGCTAAGTTTTTAATTTGCCGCATTCTATTGCTCAATTCTTTTTGTAATTTTTTTATGGCGTAAGGCTTCATCGATTTCCAATTTTTACATTCCTGTCGGGTACGACCACAACCCAGACACCATGCTCTAGGGCCAGTAAATTTGCATATGTCGATACACGGGCTTTTTTGACGTTTCAATCTTGGTACCAAGCGTTAACTCGTTGCTTACATCTCGATTTCAAGCAAATATTAAAATTGGTTTGGTTGGCTGCACTTCTATCCTAGTGAGGATTATTGATTAGCTTGAGCCTCTCACAAGCGCGAAGGAATTGTCAAGCCCCATCATTCAGACCAAACATTCAACTCACCCTCCACGCACAAACACCACCCTGACCGTCAACGGCTGCGAGCGCTCGACCATCCGGACGCCAGGAAACAGCACTGACCCGGTCTGTCATCAGTGCCGCGCCAATCGGTCCCCCTTGACCATCAGATTTTAATGCCCAAGCAACAACAGATCCATCCCTCGCTCCCGAAGCAAGACGACTCGCTCTCGGGGCAAAAGCGAGACTGGAGATTGGCTTTGTGTGGAGCTCCAGGTGCCCTGGGCTGGTCCCCTCGGGCCCATCACCCTCAAAACTCCAGACGGTGACAGTCTCCGCCCCGCCAGTGGCTAAAAGTGTTCCACTATGGTCGAAAGCAAGGTTGCTCGGTTTGCCGGGGTATCCAGACATCATTGAGTCCTGCCCTGTCGACCTACGCCAGAAATGAACGGAATTGTCCTGACTTCCGCATGCAACAATATCTCCATCGGGGCTCAAGATCATTGAAACGAGAGAACCTCTCCACTCAAGCTTCTGACTGAGGTCCCCATTAACCACATCATAAAAAGTTACCCTTCCATAACAAGCAACCGCTATCTCATCGTCTCTAGACCAGGCTATTGCACTGACCGTGCTCGGATGGTCTTTGGATCTCCACACCTCCGCGCACTCAGCATCCATCACAAAGACATCGCGAGAACAAGTTGCAGCTAGCCAACTGCCGGAATCCGACCATGACAAGTGTTCCACCCACCCCGACCCGAGCCTTAATCCCGCAACCTGCTTTCCATCGCGGCAATCCCAGAGAACCACATACCCGTCCTGACCTGCCGTAGCAAACAAGGCACCATCTGGATGTACCCGCATTGTTAATAATGCGCCATCATGAATATCCGTGAGATGCCAAATAACTTTCCCTGATTTTCCATCAAAGGCTCTAACACCGCCCAAGACATCTCCAACTAGCAAAACATCCCCACCTAAAGCCCATTCACAAGCGATGGCATAATCATCAACTAGCCCACTCCAACCCTTGCGAAGCGCACCTTTAGGGGTTATATCGGTCAGTTCAGACATGCGTCGAAGTCCCTCCGCATCCCCTCTTCATCTAGATTTCGGCCAATGAATACGAGTTGATTGCGGCGAGGGGTGTCACCCCACTCTTTATCCCTCTGCGCATCAAAGAGCATGTGCACGCCTTGGAATACAAATCTGCGCGACTCACCGGCAACGCTAATGAATCCCTTCATCCTGAAGATATCGATACCTTTCTCTGCAAGCAGTTTGCTCAACCAAGCGTTCATCAAATCCATGTTTACATCACCATCTCTTTCAATTGCCATCGAACCAACCTCATCATCATGCTCATGCTGAGCTACCCATGTTCGTTCAGCCTCAAGGGGTATGGGGACTTTACTCTGTGCGCCCTGATTGAATAACTTTATATCAAATTCCTCTGCCGTATGCTGCGTGTACAATCCGAGTTTCGACGGCACATCAACCTCTAGTATAAAAACCTTGCGACCCTCAGCCGATAGTTGCAGATCAACATGTTCGCCGGCTGGAATTGCATCGCCGGGCGCGATCGCCTTTGATGGTTCAGCATAACGTCTGACGCACCATTCAGCTCCGTCACGAAGCGCTTCATCGTCGGTACCTTGATCCATTACAGCAACGAGGGACATATTAGGATCGGGGCCGTCGTCAAGGCTAAGTTCGTACCGACCGGGCTCCAAGCTGTAAACACCTGTCCACTCGAAAGGATATTCTGGTTCAAGAAACGTGGGGCGGCGCTCTAGCGCCTGATCAAGATCAAACGCTCCTAGGTTCAGAACAGTCTCAACAGGCACCTTAGCTCTCTCGCTACGCACTAACCTCGCCATGCGATTCATCTCCCGCAATCTTGACTCAAGCTCGTCGATTGACTCGCTTGACACAAGGTCAGTTTTATTCAGGACAATAACGTCTGCGAAAGCCACTTGTTCAGTGCTTTCATCGCTCCGACCGAGTTGCTGATCAATATGTGCCGCATCGACAAGCGTAACGATTCCATCAAGGGCAAACTCGCTGCCAATCTCATCGTCCATGAAAAATGTCTGGGCAACCGGACCAGGGTCGGCAAGACCCGTTGTTTCAACCAAAACATAATCAAATTTATCACGTCGCTTCATAAGGTTACCTAAAACTCGGATCAGATCTCCGCGAACAGTGCAACAGATGCAGCCATTAGACATTTCAAACACTTCCTCATCAGCGTTTATAACCAACCCCTGGTCAATACCTACTTCACCAAACTCGTTTTCGATAACGGCGATGCGTTTACCATGCTCTTCAGTCAGAATTCGGTTGAGAAGTGTTGTTTTTCCTGAACCCAAAAAACCCGTAAGAATAGTGACGGGAACTTTTTCATTGTTATTCATGTTGTGCCTCCAATTTTTTTATTCGGCGCTTGTACCAGCGGGCGCTGTGCGCCCAGCCGGGCCGAAACAGCGCACCTGCAACGCAATCTGTCCTGACTTAGATTGATTATGCCCCGAAATATCATATGGAGCACCATTGGCAGAGTTTTATGACCATTTTTTCACCAGCCCTTGATCCTGCGGACATCTTGTCCTCTATATTTTCTAAAATCATGGACTTTTCAAAATATTGTCTCGCAAAATCCCTTGCCACGATCAATTAATTAAAACCATCGATTATCGACTCTAAATTATGTCTCATCATATCTACGTATGTGGCCGCTGGTCCGTCTACTTCACTTAAAGCATCCGAATAAAGACTGCCGCCTATCCCAACACCTGTCTCAGCTGCAATAACCTCCAATAACCTGGGATTGGTGATGTTTTCAACAAAAAGCGCTGTGACCTGTTTTTCTTTTATTTGATTCACCAAAGACGCCAAATCTTCCGCAGATGCCTCTTCGTCCAAACTAAGACCGAGCGGTGCGAGGAACTGAATGTCAAATTCTCGTCCAAGATATCCAAACGCATCATGACTTGTAACCACGATACGCTCGGAAACGGGTGTTCTAGCGATGCGTTCTTCAAAATGTTGCTCTATACCAAAAATTAATTCTAGGTATTTGTCTCGGCGAAAAATCAAATCTTGCTTTTGTTGGGGCAACAATTTGATCAGCTCGCCCGATATATTGCGGACATATATTTTGATATTTAGGAAGCTTTGCCAAGCGTGAGGGTCAATCTCGTCTTTATTAGATAGGATCTGAACGCCATCACTCGCCACAAGGTGCTTTTCTCTCTTGCCGGCATCCTCTAGTAATCGGTCTATCCAGCCTTCGAATCCTAGTCCATTAGAGATCACAAGATCCGCGTTAACGATCGCAATCGAATCCGATGGCCTGGGACTGTAGACATGAGCATCACTGTCTCGGCTCACCAGATTGACAACTTCAACATTGTCTCCGCCTAATTGGCGCACTAGATCTTCTAAGATTGTAAAACTTGTAACAATCCGGACGGTTGACTCCGAAGCAAAGACCGAGGCCGTTGCAAACAAAACATAAATAGATACTGATAGAAAACTGGTTTTAATATTAAGCATATGTTTAGCCAGCCAAATGCCGCTGAGAAACCTGTTTTTTCAACAGTCCACCATTCGATCCAAACAAAATAGACGATACACAGACAATGCCTATTGAAATAATAATCGCTGGTCCAGAGGGCAGATCAAAATAAAATGAGAACAGCAAGCCAATATAACATCCTGCAAAAGCGATAAGCAACGCAAAAACTAAAAGCCAGTCCATTGAACCTACCCAGAACCGAGCGGCAGTAGCAGGAAGCACCATAATCCCTACAGCCATCAGTGTACCCAAGGCATGAAAGCCTGCGACTAAATTGATAACCATTAAAAATAAAAATCCGAAATGCGCTATAGCGCTTGCATAACCGGAGCGGCGCAAAAATGTTGGGTCTGCGCATTCGATGACGAGCGGCCGGTAAAGGACAGCCATGATCAGGAGAGTCAGACTGCTAATGAACGCGAGCAGTGACAGAGCTGCCTCATTGAGAGCCAAAATATTGCCAAAAAGCAGATGGAATAAATCAATGTTACTTTGCTTGAGTGAAATAACCAAAACACCTGAAGCCAGAGAGAGAAGGTAGAAAGCAGCAAGGCTAGTGTCTTCATGAAGTTGCGAACTCCTTGATACAAAGCCTGCTAATGCGGCTACCACAAGGCCAGCTAGGACGCCACCTATTGTGAGGCCTAGCAGTGACAACCCAGAAATTATGTAAGCGATGGCAGCGCCAGGTAAAATAGCATGAGCCATCGCATCGCCAGTTAAGCTCATCCTCCTGAGCGTCATAAAAAGACCGACTGGAACCGCTCCTAAACTAACGACAACGCTGCCAACCAATGCTCGTCGCATAAAAAGATAATCGATAAAAGGGTCTATTAATAATTCGACCATACTAATTCAGGCACCAGGGCGCATTCGCATCAAAAGCCTCGGAGTGCTGCCCAGCCAGTCGCAAATTATCCTCGGTAAGCACATCACTTGTTTTTCCATAATCGATACACTCCCTTGCCAAAAGTAATGATTTCGGGCAGTGTTCGCGCACATATCCGAGATCATGCGTTACCATTAATACCGTTCGATTATTTCGGTGCCACCGTTTAATTACGATGGTTAAGTCGGCCAGTGTTTTGGAGTCAATCGCGTTGAAAGGTTCGTCCAGCAAAATAATAGGATGATCTTGCAAAAGAACCCTTGCGAATAAACTTCGCTGTAACTGCCCCCCTGACAAGGAGTTGATTGCTCGGTTTTCAAAACCCTGCAAACCGACGGCTGCCAGTGCCCGTTCGCAACGTTTGCTTTGCTTTTCACTGACAGCATTTAAGAAACCCAGTTCATACCATAAGCCAGTCGCGACAAGTTCAGAGACTGTGATGGGAAAACTTGTATCAAGCTTAGCTTGCTGAGGCAAGTACGCGATATTATCAGGCTGTAGCCCCTCTATTGATCCTTCATATGCAGTAATTACCCCCGCCAAAGTATTGAGCAACGTTGACTTCCCGCCGCCGTTTGGACCAACAATCGCTAACCATTCCCCTTGAGCAATAGATGCGGTCAAATGATGGACAGCCGGATGATTATTAAAGCTGACAGTAAGATTGTTAATCCGAACGTCCATGGTTGTCAGGTCACCACCAAGACCATTAACCAAATTAGCATGCTCAAACCAAGCCCCAGAGCCAATCGACTATTTAAACTCCAATAAAACAGTGGTTTAGAACGAAATTGACTCATAATAGAATCCCGAGGTTTGAAAGCGACAGGTCAACGAGGTTTGAGCCAGCTTGAACAAAGGGTGATCCATCTGTAACAACTTCTCAGTGTTGCGCTGATTTTTCATTTCGTTTTTAGCAGAGATCGAAATAATATGACATAGTAATTTCAAAAAAAAAGGGTCTGCCTCTAAGATTAGTGAAAGATTTACTCCAAATTGCTTTCACAGCCTGTGGAGTCAATAAGCAACGACATGGTGATGATCCTATTAATTGAAAGCACCTGAGATTACCTCTATGCGCTGAACGCGTTGCTTACAGCTTAACAAGTAAAACGCCGTCTAGGGAAATGATACAACGTATCATTAAGGACTTTCAACTATCCGAAGCAGCTCGATCATAAAAAGTCAGCAATGACTTTACAAGCACTCAAAATTATCCCAAGAACACTCAACTTAACTAAAAAACAAAATTGGATAACGTTAGAGAATCTAGGGAAAAACAGTGGGTATAATGGATCAAAAAATTGCCAGCCCCAGACACAATTTTTAATGAGTGCCGCGCTGATGGTAATCATCCCTCAGAACCTTTTCAAACGAATGCCACAATCAATAAACGCTTACTGTGACGATTACTGGCAATACGATAATATTTACCATGAATCTGATGATTTATTCTAAGTCAAAAGAAATGACGTGGCATAACTTGCGCATTTGCGAGCTTTCGCCTTAAACTTCAAACGTTTTTTCAAAAATAGAGACAGACAGGCTTGTTAAATGTCATGATCCAATTATAAAGAGAGGAACCATATGAAACATTTTTACTCAGTTATTTTTTTTCTAGGATTGGTGAGCGGATGCGCTCAAGAACAGCAAGAAGTAGGCGAAACAAACGACTTGGCAACTGAATCGACTCAAGTCGAGGAAGCTTCCGATTCGGCCGGCGGCTTTTATGAGAGCGAACGAATAATTGAGTTCATGCTTTGCGATGAAGGCTCCGATTATACCGATGACGCGATGCGGGCTTTGATTGACGACTGGAACACCGCGATAGATGTCATGGACAATCGTGTTATCGCATCCTATGGACTCCGACCAAAGTATGAGACAGAAATGTTCGATGGTATCTGGACGCTGGTTTGGCCTGATATGGAAACGAGAGATGCCGGTTGGGAAGCATGGCCAGAGAACGGCGGAAAGGCTCTCAGAGAAAAATATGAGACGGTTTTGACCTGTCAATCGGAAACGACATACCTATACTCTGGTCATACAATTGCAGCTCCTAGCTCCATTTGGGAGGGCGAACCTCATTTCGTTAGTTATCACTTTTGCTCCTTTAACGAAGGGGTTGTCGGTGAAGATGTGCAACCGGTAGAAACAAAGATCGCTGGTTGGATAGAGCAATATCGTCAGACCAATGCGGACGACGGGATGGCTCTGAATGGCCTTACCCCTTTGTTCGACAGCCGCAATCCCGACGATGAAATAGATGATTTTGACGGCGTCGGCATGTGGGGATATAGAAGTGTTGATGACGCTAACAAATTTGCAGAGGCTTGGGCTGAGAGCGACATTCAAGCAGAAATAGACAAAGTGGTCAGCTGCAAAGAGTATGATTTCGATATGTACATCTTTAGGCTGCCAGAGGCTTGATTGCAGTCATAAAAAAGAGGCATATGGACTACTATACCCATCATCGGTTTTTAAAAGCATTGAAGCTGGCTGGATTTTAAGCCGCATTTTATAGCCTTGGAAAGGTGGATTGACCTCCAGAAAAAACGGGGGTCAAGCTCTCCGTAGTTTTTTCTCGCAAAAATGGAATACAATCCCAATTACGATGTTTTCTTTAACTTACCCCAAAATCCATGTCTATCGCCTTCAAGTAACGCCTGTATCTGAGTGTCATTTGATCAGAACGAAGATGCAACTCCTTGCTCAAATCCATGGGTAACAACTCAGGCCGCTGCGATTCTACCACTGGTCTATCTTGCCCAAAAATGTAAGAATGGAACTCATTGATTTGTTGCTCGGTCAAATCGGCAGCGTAGTTGTATGCTGGGACCATATATGCCCATGATTTGTCGGCTGATTCTGGCCTAACGGCAAACATTAAGACAAATTTCTCTGCGCCTTGCCTGCTACCAATATGCTTTACAAAATAGACTGTGAAAGGAGCGAGTATCCCAAAATCATACCACACATCTCCCGAGCTCCCGCTGCCATCTGGGTCGGGCTGATAGTATCTAATATCTGTTGCGAAAAAGCCTTCGGGACGGTCCTCAATCGTATAGTCACTCATTTCAGCAAAATTGGAATCACCAATCGATCCGTCATGAAGAATTGGAACATGAGAAAGATCCAAGAAATTCTCCACTACCCGAGGCGCAGCAGCATCAATCTCGTATGGCCCACCCGGCACAACCCGATAGTTATTGTCGCTAAACTGATCCAATTTAGGAAAAGTCTTGGGTTCTTCGGACAAGTTGACCCAGATTAACCCAGCGTACTCATGGGTTCGATAAATAGCAGACGCTCTCGCTTTTGTTGGGATTTTTAAATTCGGATGCGCAGGAATCAGTTCACATTGTCCCTTGGAATTATATTCCCAGCCATGGTATGCACAACGAATGCGATTGTTACAGACTGTGCCCAAACTCAATCGAACTCCTCTGTGAATGCACAAATCTTTCCATGCACAGATTTTGTGACCCGATCTCCAAACTACAATGTCCTCGCCAAGAATAGTCCTTGCAAGGGGCTTGTCCGACTTTAATTCGCTAATTAGAGCGACCGGATACCATTGATTGTGAGAGCTTTGTGTCGCCATCTTATGTTAATTACCGCGCGAAGGCTTCACAAAAGGGATATCAACTACTTTTCCGCGCACGGCGAAAAACTCGTCATCGAAAGGCATTTCAATCGTTACATTCTGACCGGAAATCGCAAACTTTTCGTCCAAAAAGGCGAAACCCGCTATGTTTCCAATTGCAGGACTCCAAGTAATGCTGGTCGCTCTTCCAATTTTTTTGCCGTGCATAGTTATGTCAAGTGGTATCCAAATTGGGTGCGGAACGCAAACTGGCTGGAGTCCCCTCTTTGCTTGCACACTCGCTACATCAGACCAATCGATAACGAGTCCTTTCATTCTTCTAAAATTTCCGCTCTGCCACTCGTTTAAAAGCGCAGCCTTGCCTATAAACTCTGTTTTATCAAAATGCACAAACCTATGCAAACCCGTTTCAAAAGGCGAGCGAATATCCATCTCGAGAACGGGACTTGCAGCCCCTCGATCATTATCGGTCCCAGCCCCGGTATAATCGGGTCCCGGTATTATTAAACCAGCCTCCATTCTAGCAACATCATGCGAATAAAAACCTGCCGGCAACAAGTTATCAGGGCTTGAGTCTCCTTCAAAAAGAATTTCCCACAAAGCTCTCCCATCAGCAGCTTTGACCCAAAGCTCATACCCCAATTCTCCTGTAAAACCTTGACGCATTACAAGAATCTCTAAACCATTGACAGTAATCTGATGAAACCGAGAAAATTTTAGGCCTGACAAACTTTGCCCTAAGCTTTGCTCTAGCTTTTGACGCGATTTTGGTCCTTGAATGGACAGAATACCGAAATCCAATGAAACATCGACCACATTAACATCAAAAAATGACGCATTTTGGCTCAACCAGAGCAGTTGAGGATCACAAGAAATTCTGAAATGATCTTCGGAATGTTTAAATATGACCCCGTCATTCACCAATTTTCCTTCAGGATTACACCAAGGGGTGTAGAGGATCTGACCCACCTGTTGATTGGAAAGGTCACGTGTAACTAAGTAATTTATAAAAGCTTTTGAATCAGGACCAACAATATCGAACTTGCTAAGCGGGCTCATGTCAATCGCTGCCGCACTCTCTCGAATTGCTCGATACTCTCGATGCATATCACTAAAAACATCGGCAATAAAAAAGCAGTCCCAAGCAACCCATCGCTGCTTTGTATTCAGCTCAGCTGCACAATCAAAAAATGGTGTTTTTAGAATGGGTTCAGAGGTTGACATAAAGGACATTGATAAAACTTCTTTCAAAAATTACCCACAGATAGATAAAACAACTTTGCTCTCGCCTGATGTTCAAAGCCAACTTTTCTATTAGAAAAGTTGAAGATGTCTTGGCCATTACTAAAGAAACAGACTTCATAACACCACAGTAAGTTATCATTTGATTATTCCAATATGCGACATGATACGCAATGTTCCCTCTTCAAAGTTTTATGCATGAAAGTCACCTATTATTGCCTTTTTTCGTCAAAATGTATGCTCAATATACCAAGCATAATTGCCCATGGACTTTCACTATGTTAGCGTTTGCTCGCCAAGATAGTGGATTAGATTTATGATTGGGAAGTCGGCTCAACCCGTTACAAAGATCAGTGAATGCATGACGCGTAAAGCGGAACTCAGAAGCTTCATTGAGCGTATGCCAAAGGCAGAGCTGCATATTCATTTTGACTCGATAGACTCAGAGGTGTTATTGAAGGTAGCTGATCGCAATAACTTGAGCCTTCCTTTCCAAACTATACAGGAGGCGGTTGAGTGGCATAACTTTCGCGATCTAGACGAGTTTCTGCATAAATGGTCTCTGACAGTTGAAGTGATGCTAACTGAGGAGGATTATTACGATGCTGCTTACCACCTAGGAAAAGACATGGAGCGGCAAAACATCGTGCGCCGGGAGGCTATGTTTACCTATCAAGCAGTCCATGCCCATCGCGTGCCCCTTGAAGTAATGATGAGCGGACTTGAGCAAGCCCGCAGAGCGATCCGTAAAGACTTTAATAGAGAACTCTGTTTCATCGCAGATATTGATCGGACAAGCTCACCTGAGAGTGGAATTGAGTTGGTTGAATCAATTATTCCCTATGCCGACCGAGTGGGCATTGTGGGCATCGGATACGACTGCCAAGAGTTGGGGTATCCGGCAAACAGACACAGACGAGCTTTTGAGCTTGCCAGAGCAAATGGCTTTTTTCTTTCTGCGCATTGCGGAGAGGAATATGATTCAGGTCCAGCAGGAGTATGGGACATAATCCAGCAGATGAACCCTGACCGAATCGATCATGGAAATCAATCAATTCGAGACGCTAACCTAGTTCGACACCTTTCGGAATCGCAAATTCCACTGACTCTTTGTCCATTGAGTAATGTGTGCATCAACGTTTATGACGATATTTCAGAACATCCTGCGATTAAATTGAGGGACGAGGGAGTTTTCGTGACCATAAACTCAGATGATCCGCCCTTCATGTATGATCTTGTGGAGAATTTTTATAAATTGGCCACAGCTTTCGAACTCTCTCGAACCGAAATATATGATTTGGCTCGCAACGGGATAAATGCGTCTTACGCTGCCTATAATCAGAAACAAAAATATTTGAAGGAGCTCGATGACTGGTTTTTTGACGAATTGGAGTAGAATTGCCAATGTTTGCGCAGGTGCCAAGCACTCTGATGGTGTCCCGAAAATCCTCCAGCATAGAAATACTCGAAATAGAGTTATCGAAACCATTAAAATAAATATCAGGATAATAGACTTTAAATTTGGTTGGTTTCTAAAAAATAAATCGACGGGAGTCTCCACATGAAACTGCGGCAAAGTCTGTTGGGCGACGAAATTGCAATGTTTGTTATCGCAGTGCTCGCAGCACAGGTTATTGGCGGGCTGGTTACTCAGATGTCACCTTTGATATTAGGAGGAGTGATTGCCGGTTTCAATCTCTCTGAACAACAAGCCAGTCTTGCTGTTTTCGCGGAATTTTTCATGCTGTCGATCACGGCTATTGTCGCAGCACCGCTTTTACCCAAGCTTCGGTTAAGGTTTGTTTGTATAGTAGCAACTCTCACTGCAGTATGTTTCCAATTAGCTTCGATTATTGCTAATGACTACATAATCGTGACAGCTATTAGATGTATTGCCGGGATCGGCGTTGGTTTAGTGTATGCGGCATCACTTGCGGCTATCGGCTCATGTGCAAAAAATCCGGATAGGGTCTATGGCTATGTACAGGTCACATGGACTTTGCTAAGTATTGCTCTATTTACGATAGGCGGACATGTGACCGCATTGTATGACCACAAAGGTATCTATGGACTCATTCTATTGATATCCTTGACTTTATTACCATGCTTGAAATTTTTACCAGAGGAAATCGGTGAAGTTGAGCGCGCGCCCAGTAAACACACTTCGGGGCTTGCTCCGGCTTCATTGGGCTGCCTGACTCTCATCGCAGTATTCATCTATATTACCGCTACTGGCGCGCTCTACACATTTTCTGCGCCGCTCGGTGAGCGCGCCGGACTCACGACGACGCAGATTGGATATGCGCTGACGGCTCAGTCAGGAATCGGTTTTATGGGTGCGCTCGCGGCAAGCTGGTTCAATGTTAAACATGGCAGAATGTTACCAATCAGCGTTTTCTTGTCAGCTTTTATTGTAATCGCGCTGGTGCTCTGCACAAATACCAATCCGTATATTTTCGTCCTTTTTCAATCTTTTAGTGGCATTTTCTTTTATTTTTCCGTGCCTTATTTGTTTGGGCTCGCGGCTGCACTCGATGAGCAAGGTCGATGGGCTGCAGCGGCGGGATCTGCATACCTGCTAGGGTTCGCGTCCGGCCCTGGTATTGCGGGAATCGCCGTTGAGACAGTCGGCTATCCAGGCCTTGGGATGGTGTGCGCAACTAGCTTTGCAACGACTTGGGTTCTTTTTGGGCTGGTAATTAAGCGTTTGAAGACATCGTCATCGGATACTGCAGGGCATGATACTCTCACGCATGGATAATTTAATCATTGGTGTAGGGAAATTAAGCCAACCCTATCGAGAGTAATTTACGCCTGTAAGCAACTGAAAACGCATCAGCTCGCAAATGAAAATCCTCAGATAAATTGAGCGGCATTTGAAGGGGTTGTTGATTCTCAACTGTAATTCGGTCCTCCTCATTGACCATCTCCTGAAACGCGATCCAATCATCCGCCGGTGAGTGTAAATCGAAATTTCTAGTCTTTAACTGAAAAATACGGATTTTTTCAGCCGTTAAAGGCTGAACAGTATCAAAGATATGCTCCTCTCCCGCGGACATTGCAACTTTAAGATGGGTGGTGAAGGGCATAAAAATATGGTAGGTCGACTTTGATGTCTCAATCAGTTGCTTTCTCTTTGCCTCAAAAGTATTGCTGGCTAGAAATGTCGTTGGCAGTTCGAATGACAACCCATAACTATGATCCGTTACTTTATAAGTATCAATTTCAGGGTAATCTCTTGGGGCAAAAGTCTCTGCATGAATCCAAGCGGCATGAGCAACGTCGTTAAAATTTTCGGCATGCCGCATGGGACAGGCGTGCCATTCGGTGCTTACGCGGCCTCTTTGAATCCCCAGGGACTCCCATGCGTCGAATGCTGGAATCGACTGCATTGGATTATCGGAGAGGCATACCCACACTATTCCATATTTTTCCTCAGCTCGAGCAAGGTCTAAGCATAGTTTGGCTGGAATCTTTGCTCTATCTCCCGCCGCTGGAATCCTGACGCAGGCTCCGTCAGAATCGAACTTTAAGCCATGATAGGCGCAGACCAACTGACCGTCCTCCAACCATCCCTCAGCAAGCGATGCTCCGCGATGAGGACATCGGTTGTTTGCCGCGCAAATCCTGTCATTTTTATCACGAAATAAAACAAGGCGAAGATCTAGAAGTTGAGTTGCGATTGGCGTGTCGACAATTTCATGGGAGTATGCAACCGGATGCCAATAACGGGCGAGAACATTCCAATTCAACTCTGAAAAGGAGCACTCTAGCGGCATTTTTACCATAATCTCGAATCCTTATTGCAAACCTTTGATGACTATTATTCCAAGCAGGATACTTTGACACAAGTTGTAAATTTACATAAAAAGATATCTCAAATTCACTTCTTTTATAGTTTAAGCATAAGGTACTGGGATCGTGAATTGTACGTTTTACGATGGTATGGTAACTTTAAAACAAAGTGTAACGCCATGTTCTAAAAGGTGCCTTTAGCCCAACTTTTTGCTTGTGGCTGTCGACACGGAGCTTGGTTTCTTTTTAAATCACGGGACATCGACTCATCAAAAGAGGGACACTCTGATTGATATTTTTTCTACAAGGCAACCTTTCACTTTCGGAGAGGCCGTTTTTGAGAACGGTGGCTCATATGGCCCTGTCACAAACCAACAAATGGATCTTACGATTCTTTTAGAGGGTCACGGTTTCTTTAATATAGACGGCGTTGAGCTAGATGTAGGTCCCGGTACCGCAGTTCTCGGCTACTCTGAAAAACTCTTCACAATTCGTCTCATAAAAGGAAGCCCTAGCAGATTGTGCTGGTGCAACACTGGCGAACTTTCAATTGATAATTCAGAAAGACAATCAATTCGAGAGCTCCCCTATTCTCTTTCTGCAACACCGCTGATGCATACTCTTATGCGCGAGGGATTAAACATGGGTGGAGGGGATTCTTCCAATCGATTCCGATTAAGGAACTCATTAGGGGAAAGTATCTTCAACGAATATTTTTATCAAGCGGGGATAAACCTTGAGGACAGCAGTATCCCAAGACCTATCGCGCGCGCGAAAAGATATATTGAGAAAAATTTTCATAAACCAATAGGATTAAAGGAACTGGCCGGAGTGGTCGGATTAAATCCCAGATATCTTTTACGATTATTCAAAAAGCATATTGAACTTACGCCGACTAGATATTTATGGAAAATTCGGGCGGAGCATGGAATCGACCTGCTTCACAATTCTAGGCTAAATATAGGACAGATTGCTGATCGATGCGGATTTAAATCCTCAAATCACTTCTCTCGTTACATAAAGACTCGCTTTGGCAATGCACCGTCTAAATTGCGCGCAAATTCGCATAAAAGATTTACCGCGTATGCCACTGGTCAAGCAAAAGAAATCAAATATTGAGAAATATTTCAGTTAGGAGCCATTGTCACTCGATTACTTATCGAAGAACTGCTTATTCAGTTGAACCAACACAATAACCGCTAGTGATCAGACCACATTAACGTTAAACCTGTGACGTTTGATCTCCGATTTGTCTTACGACTAATATGAGAAGAACCCAGGCCATCAAAGTGCTGGAAACGCATACGATGCCTAAACCAGGATAACCGACCCACTCGACTGAGGTGCCAGCAAGTCCGGGTCCAGCAGCGAACCCCAAAAGATATGCGGAACCGGCGGCAGCTGCCCATCGACCTTTGACATCGAGCGCTGCCGCGAGTCCAAACAAATAGGGCACAGAAAAGTAAAAAAATACAACCGAAAAAATTAAAGCCAGCACAAAAATGAGAGGGTTCGTGTTTAGGCAAAGCACGAGCGAAATAATGCAAAAAGCAAGCGAGAACGCAGTGATTGGAGTGGCCCTACCAAACCTAACATTTAGCCAGCTCGCTGCGACAGCTCCAGTAAAGCCAATTCCAGATCCTGCAGTTAACGCATAACCAATCTGAGATGTGGTTAAGCCCGCTCTTTCTCCTAGGGGAGCAGAAAAAGTGTAAATCGCAGCCGATGCGGTAAGGTACATAAAGATGGCAATTAGCGTTAAACAACCCCACAGATTGAAAACGTTTCCACTGTTTTCCTTTTCGATCCCATCTTCAGTTATCGCAATTTTTTCCGGCATGAATTTTAAGCAGGGCATTAAGAGAAAGCTCAGAAATAGAATCAATCCATAGATTCCCTTGTGATTATATTGTTCGGTTAAGTACCCCCCCACGCTGAATAAAACAACACTCAACAACGCCCATGTGACTTGAACATAACCATAGACCTGATCGGGATTTCTTGAGTGTGAACCTATAGCCGCGAGAGAGGCAGCATAAACGAAACCAACGCCCACCCCCGCGATGCATCTGACAACCGCGATGAGGTGATAATCTGCGAGAAACATTGAGGTCAGTTGAAACAGTACTGCAACCATGGCAGCTATGGCACAAGCTACTCTAATTCTAATCCGAGGCAAAAATGGTGCTACAGCAATAGCCGTCACCGACAGCAAGAAAAACTCCGCAAAAACAATTAAACCAGCTTGTTGTTCAGATAGATTGAACCCGACGATGACCCCTCCGATTATCAGAGGTGACATCTGAGTAACTAACCCGCCGATCACCTGTGCTGCCAGGACAGCCAAGATAAACAGCCGTGATTCATCTCCAAATACTTTGGGAAACGTCCTCAATTTACAGGCTCTAGATAACGATTTTGTCGCTCAATGCCGCTCAAGCCCTACCATCGATAACTCGCTTCCACCCCGAATGATCTTGGACGATTCGGAACAAGAGTCCACCAGCCCGCCACACTGAAATCAAACGATTGAACGCGAAAATATTCGTCGGTTAAATTACTTCCCCATAAGGCCAGCTCGGTTTTCTCGTCCGCTGATAGCCACGCAATTCTTCCTCCAAGAAGCCAATGCTGTTTTTTTCTAGCTGCATTGGTGTTATCAATAGAATGGAACAATTCATCTGTCCAACTCCAATTTACTGATGCAGACAAAGAGCCACTGCCTAAAGAGGGTGTTGGGGTTACATATTTAATCAAGCCGAGAAATTTCCATGGGGGTGAATAGACGTTGCTATTACCTGTAAGATCCTCACCAGTGATTGGACGATCAAGCTCATTAAATTCAGCACTGAGCCTCGAAACGGCGAGCATTATCTCAAGTTCTGATAATGGCTTACCAACAAACTCCAACTCAAAACCGTGATAGTCTGCACTCGGGGCATTTCCTATCGCAAACAACGATCCGTAAGGCCCGATAAACTGATCAAAAATCTGCAGATCCTCATAATCATAATAGTAAGCGGAAAAATTTAGTTGTGCTTTGCCGTCAAAAAATCGAGTCTTGGCGCCAGCCTCATAAGCTAACATCGTTTCTTCGTCATATATATTAAATTCGGCTGGGTCGCCAAAGCCGACATTTATCCCACCGCTTTTGTAACCTGTACCTACAGAGACATAAAAAAGAAGGTCCTCCTCAGGGGTATAATCAAGGCCCAGTTTCCACCCCAAGTCATCATAAGTGTTCGCACCGGACGTGCCTGTATCCAAAGGAAAGTTTCCATAACCATAACCAATCGGATATGGCGGATCATACGCGTCGCTCTTATGGCTTAATGAAACTTTGTCCTCTGTATACCTAACGCCGAAGGTCAACTTGACTCTATCGGAAACCCGATAACCCAGGTTGGCGTAAACCGCCTTCGACTCTTGCGCCTGGTCAAATACTTGATCAGTAATAAATTGAAAGTAACTGTATTTGTTGATTGCATTCAGATCATCCTCTCCAAGATAGACACCCACTAGCCACTCAAAATCACTGTCTGTATTTGAAGCAGCCCTCACTTCTTGCGACCAACCGTCCGTTTCATGGAAATACCAGTTATGAGATTGTTCATAAGGTGAACCATCCTCTTCGCCTGGGTGATATCTCTGAAAGTCGTTATAGGCCGAAATAGACACGATGGAGAAGTTGTCAAACTGCCAATCGAGTCTTATGCTCGCGCCGACTGTTTCGTAATCAACTTGTTCATGCATGTCAAAATCCCCGATCGTTGGATCGCCACGCTCCTCTTGGCCATCAGGATCTTGATAATAAAAAAAGTCGATACAATCGTCACGCAAAGTTGCGTCACAGCCGCCAAAAGTAATGGGATCCACAGCGCCGGCATGACCATAGCTGAAGGCATCAGACTTGTCTTGTGATCCGTTCAGAGTCAACAGCGCTTTAAAATCATCGCTCGGAGACCATTCAAGCATCGATCGCCAAGAGTAAAATTTAGTTGCGTTGAGATCTCCATCTATCACACCTCCAGCCGATGTGCGGCCTTTCATCCAACCGTCGTCCTCATTGTGAGTCATTGCAATACGACCACTCAGATTCTCTGAAATTGGACCAGACAAAGCCGTTTCGAACAGAATCGAACCGAAGTTACCAAATCCCGCCTCGACGTATCCGCTCGCGGTATCGGTAGGTTTGGCTGTAATATAGTTAAAGGCTCCACCGGTCGCATTTCGACCATACAGCGTACCCTGAGGCCCCCGAAGCACCTCTATTCGCTCAAGGTCGAAAGTTTGCATAGTGTGCATGAAAGAATTGTGCATATAAACTTCATCAACATAAACACCGATCGTGGTTTGAGTGTTAGCGGAGAAGTCT
The DNA here is from genome assembly GCA_902557735.1 of Porticoccaceae bacterium. Lineage (GTDB taxonomy): Bacteria > Pseudomonadota > Gammaproteobacteria > Pseudomonadales > Porticoccaceae > TMED48. The sequence continues at coordinate 57,310 of CACEBC010000005.1, read as the reverse complement.
ACTGCCCCAGAACCACGAATAAAGGCTTTGAATTGTTGATTGCCAGACGGAGCAGCTACTTCAACGCCAGGAATATATTGACCAATATCGTTTGTATTGGTAAGGCCTATATCTTTTAGCGTTTCCGAGGAGAAGGCAGTGACCGATACAGACACGTCCTGCAGATTTTCCTCACGCTTTTCTGCAGTGACAATTATCTCTTCGAGCAGATCAGCAGATGCTGGAGTTGCTAGACCCAGAAACAGCACTAATGTCATCCGCAATAGGACCGAAAGATACCAGCCCATTTCTCTAACCAGTGTTGAGTTCATATTTTTCTCCCTGAATGAATTTAAAATAACTAGCGAAACAGTTTTAGACCGGACTGATCGGTATTTTTTTTCCAAACGCCCTTCTTCGGCTCAACTCTTAATGCGTCAGCTAAATTTTGCAATGGCCTTTGGATTAGGTGCGAGTGCACTTTTTATACCACAAGAAAATGAATATGAACTGTGAACACAGATTAGTGAACTTCAGACCGATGTCATTTTTTCTATAGCGATTGTGACAAAGACCATATCGTCAAATTAGATTGCCTAGTCTTCAGCACAAAACAACAGGCAAGGCAGTACCTGTCCTAACATACTGATGTTTCAACAAATAAATTATTAATATGGTTCAAATTTATTAAAATGTTTACTGTTAAAACAGGACGGAGTGATTTTGCGATACCCGATAAGACTTTTGAGCCTCTCGTAAGGATCGCCAGCATGCACCATCGCAGACCACAATTTGACACCACGCACTAAACTGGGTCGCAAGACCGCCGGTGTCCTGATGAATTAACCATTTTCATTTGTTCGCGAGTACATCAAGTCATTAGAGCCGTCAAAGTTAGGCTATCGGCAAAACCCAAGGTTCCGCTTTGAGAGTATGGTTTTCATCGTCCCTCTTGGCACAATTGGACACCGAAACTTAAGCCGATGCTCTTGAGCCACTTTCTATAAGCGACGGAAGACTTATCTGACGGTTGGTGCAATTCTGCTGCTAACTCTAGCGGCAAAAGCTTGGGGCTCTGTGACTCGAGTACCGCCTTGTCCTGAAGGAATATGGTATCTTGAAAATCTTGAAAGTATTTATCCGGCTTGTCGAAGCCATAATTCATCGCTAAAACAAACCAAACTCTCGTTCGGTCCTCATACATCGGTTGATTGACCATCAAAATAAGATCAGAGGGCTTAAGATCACTTGTCGACGGCTCCTTTGTCAACATGACAGAAAAGGGGCGGATTATTTTGTAGGAATACGTGACTTTTAAGGGAGCGTCACTGCTTGCATTGGCTCTTGGTTGATAGGCTTTCGCGTTATTAATGTGAATTTCTTCCCCAACGAAATCCACCTCATACTCCTCCATTTGAGTAAATGGTTCCTCACCTAGGTAACCCGAGTGGACAAAAGGAAAATGCGCTAAATCGAGAAAATTTTCCACAGCTCTTGGAGCGCTCGTTTCAATATCATAAGGACCGGAAACAACCAACTTATAGTCTTGATCGACTCCATGAAAGTGCAAAAGATCACGTTTGGGAGTGCCGACACATACCCATACCAACCCATATTTTTCGGCGACCGAAAAGACTGTTACTCTGGCACGCGCGGGTATATCTCGACCCGGATGAGCCGGCATCTCAACACAGATACCCTCAGAGTCAAATTGCCATCCATGATACGGGCACACGACTTTGTCACAATCTCTTATCTCCCCAAGGGACAACTTCGACCCGCGATGCGGACATTGATCGCGCCAAGCTCGGATTCCATCTTCACCACGCCAAATCACAAGATCCTCGCCAAGGAGATTCGCAGCATAAAGAATACCGAGCTTAACATCTTTAGAATTTGCAACCGGATGCCAATCTTCTTTTATTATTGGATCAATCACCATAATTTTAACTCCCTGCAACTAACTACTTATCGGTGCGCCAAGACCAAATTTGTTTGACATCGCTCGCCTATACTCAAGTGAAAATCTATCCGCTGGAATATGCACTTCCTCCCTCAAATCTAACGGCACATCTTCTGGAGTTTGAGCCTCGACCAATGGTCGGTCCTCACTATTTATGGCCACAGCGTCATCCAACCAGAGTTCGGCGTTTAATTCCCCTGAGTTGTCAGTCAATATCTGAAAGATTTTGCTTTCCCGCGCAGATCTTGGACACACGGTATCTAATATCACGTGCAAGAAATCAGAACCTTGAACATCAACCTCTAGACATGTGGAAAACGGGAAAGTAAGTTGATAACGGTAGACCACCTGTCTATCTTTTAAATCAGGTCTGCCATCAGGAAACCTATTCCCCACTTCGGTGTAAGGCAGCTCAAAAGATAGCCCAAAAGGTTCATTTCTGACTTGATAAATTGGAAATGGGTCTCCCTCCTCCCCACCAAATGTACTCGCATGGACAAACGGAAAATGCGCCACATCATTGAAGTTTTCAACGTGCCGACTCGCCGAGGCCTTCCAGATCTCCGAGGGAATAAATACTGGAATGTATTGATCACTGTCCAAAAAAGCCCAATTAGGCAGCGGGTATTCTCGATTGCGCTTCAAACGGGTCCAGACGATCCCACAGTGCTCTTTTGATTCAAACGTGATCAAAGAAAAAGCAGGCCGATCCATGCAATATCCTTGATAAGCATAACGGAGGCCATGAAAAGGACATATTAAATAATCGTTATCCATTTTCCCGCTACTGATTCTCGTGCCCTTGTAAAGAGAAAGATCTCTTGCAACTGTAATCCCATGACTTGTTCTATAAATAACGAGATTCATATCCAAGAGCTTTTCTGAGACCGGATCTCCTCTAATTTCATGCGAAAACGCCAATGGATGCCAAAATTGAGATAATATCTCCCAATCCTCTTGTCGAAATGAGTTTGAACCCGGTGCAAAGATTTCTGCAAAGTCCATATTTGGTCGTAGAGGTTGCTCTCTATCCCACATAGGGGGATCCTAGACCAAACTTTTCCACAAGTGCCCTTCGGTATTCAATTGAGAATCTGTCGGACGGAGTGTGGATCTCTTGTCTTAGATCCAGCGGAACTTCTTCCGGACACTGTGCTTCAACATATTGACGATCCTCCTCGTTTGTCACGAGTTGGTATTTGGAAAATTCTTCCCTAGAGCAAAACAGATTATTTGTCAGATTGATTTGAAAAATCTCAGTTCGGTTTGCTGATACTGGTGACGCAATATCATAGAAATGGCACTTTATTCCATCCTCCACCCCCTCAGTAAAAAGATCCTTGGCAAAGGGGAACGTAAGATCATAGATATAGTCAGTCAGCCTCTCTCCGGCTGAGGATGGATCATGCCACCCTCGTTCCATTTCTTTTCTCCGAAAATGCAGTTTCAAACCATTGGTTGTTTTTTCAATAACATGCTCCTCTATCTGAGTTTCATTAGGGTTTCCAAACGTCTCTAAATGCACAAATGGATGATGCGCGATGTCAATAAAGTTTTCAGTTTGACGACTAGCCGAGGCATTCCATGCGCTTTCAAGAGGTATGTCAATCCGCTCATATTCACTCTCTTTCTGCTCAAGTTCAGGCCACTCGGGCAATGGGTGAATAGGTTCGTTTTTTAGACAAACCCATAAGATACCATAGCGCTCAGTGCTCAAATACTTTCTCAGACAAAGCTTCCGCGGAATCGCTGCTGTCTGATCGACCAGTGACGGTATTTTGCGGCATTGACCCGTCCAGTCAAACTCGAGCCCATGCATAGGACAAATCAGCCTATCTTGACGGATTGATCCCAAACTAATTCTCGTTCCTCGGTGCATACATAAATCTTTGGCAACGTTTACTCCCTCCGAAGTGCGATATATGACTAATTTTTCGTCGAGCAAAGTTGAGCTGACGGGGTCATTTGCGATGTCATTTAAGAATGCAACAGGATGCCAAAAACCCGCCAAGATTTGCCAATCTGATTCACTAAATGTGCAATTTCGTGGGAGTGTCGGAGGATTCTTAGAGTTATCTGTCGGCAAGAACATCGATATGCTAGCATCCTAATTGTGTCTTTCAACTTATCTTAGCGCAATAAAATTAAAAAAATTGTGATGCCGTTTGACTGAGATGCACTAAAAATTACATGAAAGTGACAATGCTCCCAATAAAAGATTTTTTTTAGGCAAAAGAATGATAATTTTTTGTCTCACGTTATGGGGAGTGTAAAGTATTGGCAGAGGATGGCACAAAGCCCTTTAAACTCAGGATTTCTAGCTCAGATGAGGTTTTTGAAATCCCTGCGCATAGAACCATTGTTGATGTCCTCCTCGATCACGGTATTGAAATTCCTGTGTCTTGTGAGCAGGGAATGTGCGGAACATGCATCACCAAAGTAATTCGCGGCATCCCAGATCATAGGGACTTATTTCTCTCAAACGGTGAACATGAGGCCAACGATCAGATGACGCCTTGCTGTTCTAGATCTTTAACGAGGTTTCTTACTTTGGATCTGTAAAAATAGAGATTGAATCGGGACTCGAGGTCGGCAAACGCACCCATAACGACCCTTGAGGTGGCGACTAGTGCGATATTAGGTAAATTCGAGATGATTATTCATCAAAGTGCTTTTCGAGCAACGCCTTTTCATAACGAAACGTCTCAGTCCGTAACAGGGGCAATCTGGTACAACTGGGGCGATTATGTCGTCCCCGACGTCTACACTTCACTTAGTAAAGAGTTACGTGCCATTAGACAATCGGCTGCCGTCTGTGATATGTCCCCACTTCCCAAGTTTAGGATAATTGGTTCAGATGCATTAGAATTTGTAAACCTTTTGACAACTAAATCGATTTTAAATCTAGATGTCGGTCGCTGCTTATATACACCTTGGTGCGACGATGATGGCTTTATTGTGGGCGATGGCTTAGTTCTGCGACTGTCGGCCGAAGAGTACATTATCTCTGGTGAAAACAGCCTTTTGTGGTTTAGGAGCCAGATAAAAAATCTCAAGGTTGAGGTGAGCGATTGCACAGATGATTTCGGAATTCTGGCCTTGCAGGGCCCCAAGTCCACCCAAATAATTGAATCCGCGGTTGATGACGGTTGGGAGCCTCTTTCGTTTTCACAACTTCGCCATTGTAAGATAGCTGGTATAAGTGTCTTTGTTCTTAGACAGGGCTTCACTGGCGAAATGGGTTATGAAATATGGACCCCTGTCGCAGGAGGCTGCGAGGTTTGGCGAACTGTTATGCAAAAAGGCCTTTACTATGATGCAATCCCCGCCGGAGAGTATGCCATAGACGTGGCCAGGGTCGAGGCCGGATTAATTCTAGTTAGTGCTGATTATCATGGGGCAGGCCCAGATACACGAACAGCAAGAAATCTTCTTAGGGAAAAACACTTTTTGAACCCTTTTGAAGCTGGATTACAGCAGCATGTTTCATTTCAGGATCCGAGCGACTTTTTAGGCAGGAACGCGCTTCAGCACAAGCTAGACTGTAACGATATTACTATCTCGTTTTATGGCCTAAGATTGGATCGAGACGCCGTTGATATGGCAACTCGGAATTCTGATTGCCGCGGCGATATTTTGTCAAGAGTGTATTGGGGATCAACCTCAGTTTTTAGTGCGGGAAGCAAAATAGGCCGCGCGTCGAGCATTTGTGCAAGTCCGAGTACTAATGGTTACATTGCATTTGGATTTCTTGAAAACGCCATGGTGACGATTGGGCAGACAGTCTCGGTCGAGTTGCCAAATTTGGACGGGAGAATAGTCTCGGAAGTCCCTGCTAAAATTACAGACACACCTTTTGTTAATGTTAGGAGATCTTAATTTGCGTTTTTTCGAATTGAAACTAAATTAGCAGACTATTAAATTAAGACGCATGCCAATCGGACTGTTAAAACAGGCCAATCAGCAGTTATTAGAGGCATGATCTAGGCAAACAATTTACAGGAACCTCAGCACTATGAAATTAACAAACGTCAATCTATCTGAGTTTGATAAGGGCGATAATGATGTAACCTATAGCAATGCCAATCTAGTCGACGAAGCTCTGAGCTCTTTGGGTTTTATGGCCATATCAAGGCAAATAATAAACGATAACCTTTTGCGAGATATTTTCAATGCCAGCAAAGATTTCTTTGCTCTCAGCAAAGAAGAAAAAATGAAATCTGCATATTTGTCAGCTGGCGAGAACTTTGGGTTCCACGCTATCGCCTCAGAACATTTGGATCCGACCAAACCGGCCGATCTCAAAGAGACTTTCACCATGCGCAACATATTAAACAATGATGTCGACCATGATCGATGGCCGTCACCTGAGTTTAAAGATCTCATGCAACGGTTTTTCTCTGAGTGTTTGGATAAGGCGCATCAATTGCAGAGGGTGCTTGCTAAAGCCTTGGACATAGAGGAGAACTTTTTTGTAAATTGCCACACCGGCGAAAATGTCACCTTGAGGTTGTTGCATTACCCTAGAACAGATAGCGCAAATGTCTCGAAATCTCAGTTGGGGGCGGGCGCGCACACTGATTATGGCTTATTCACCCTTTTGTTCACCGATTCCGTCGAGGGACTGGAAGTCTGCGATTCTCATGGGAATTGGCTCCCCATTGAGTCATCCAGCTCGTCAATCATTGTCAATTCCGGTGACCTTCTCGAACGATGGACCAATGGTAAGTACAGATCGACACTCCATAGGGTAAAGCCCATGATTGATGGACAGGATAGATTCTCAGTGGCCTTTTTCGTGGATCCGGATAGCAATACACAAGTTGATGTCTTAAAAACATGTATTTGCCAGGAGCGGCCCAAACGATATTCTTCCATAACTGCCGGTGACTATATCTTAAGGAGAATCCAAGATTCCCAACGAAAATTAGCCTCTGCGGGATAATAAATAGGTTGAACTTGAAACTCGCCTATGCTTTATTTTTAAATCACCTCTTCTTTGCAAAATAAATGGCCTTCGACTTCAGGGCCCAGCGTAAAGCCGGAGAGTAGAGTGACCGACTAGGTTGCAATCGGCTCATGACTAAAATCCTCTCTAAGCTATGCTATGAAACCAAGTGCTTTTCAGAAACTAAAAGTTGTTCTAGCCTTGGAAGATTACCAAATGACTGGTCAATGGGTGCACGGGTATGTTTAATGCGATCACGGATGTCAGGATGATGTTTAGCGCGTAGACAGCGCGAGTCATTTACAGGCGCGGTATGATTTAGCCAGCAGCATATCCTCAGACTGACAGATGCCGCGAAACCAGAGCCTCGGATAACTCAGACATTTCACCAGTAGCCACAAAAGACCCCTTATCCATTAATCTGAACTCCTGGGTCACGCGCTTGGCAAAAGCCAATTTTTGCTCGACTACAAGAACGGTAACTCCCTCTGCACGATTAAGTAAGGAAATCACCTCACCAATATGCTTCACAATGCTAGGTTGGATTCCCTCATTGGGCTCGTCCAATATCAATAGGTTCGGCTCGATCACGAGAGCCCGACCTATCGCTAACTGCTGTTGCTGTCCCCCGGAAAGATCACCACCGTTCCTCTTCAACATGTCATAGAGCACTGGGAATAGGTCGAAAACCCGTCGGGGTATATTTTTTAATCGGTCTCCTCTCGCTTTTAATCCGACCTGCAGATTTTCCTCTACCGTAAGAGATGGAAAAATATCGCGCCCCTGAGGGACAAAACCAACGCCGTGCCTAGCTCTTGACGAAACAGGTTCTTTAGTAAAATCTTCACCATTCAATATAATTTTCCCTGCACTAATAGGTATTACACCCATTAACGATTTAAGTAGCGTTGTTTTTCCGACTCCGTTGCGGCCTAGTATCGACACACATGAGCCAGAACCTACACTCAAAGATAAATCCCATAGAATTTGAGTTCCACCATAAAACTGTTCGATCCCCCGCATTTCAATCAATACTCTTCTCCTAGATACACTTCCAACACAGAGGGATTCTTCTTGATCTCTGTCATGCTGCCCTCGGCAAGCATCTGACCTTGATGCATGACAGTCACTTTATTAGCGATACTTCGTATAAATTCCATGTCATGCTCAATCACTATGATAGTTCGATCACCAGCGAGATCCTTTAGCAACTCTGCGGTGCGCTCTGCCTCGCCACGGGTCATTCCTGCCGCAGGTTCATCGACAAGCAACAACCTCGGGTTTGCGCTTAAGAGCATCCCAATTTCCAACCATTGTTTTTGTCCGTGAGATAAACTTCCTGCTGGACTCTTTATTCGATCTTTTAGACCAATAATCGCTAGCACCTCGTTGATCCGGTCGAGATCATCGCTTGAAAAATCTCCAACCAAAGTATCAAAAATTCCCCGTTTACCGTGCAGTGCAAGTTCCAAATTCGACAGTACTGTCTGGTGCTCGAAAACTGTGGGATTTTGAAATTTTCGTGCTATTCCTAACTGTGCTATCTCAGTTTCAGTTTTGCCGATTAGATTGATGTTTTGACCAAAGTAAACCTCCCCAGAGTCTGGTTTTGTTCGGCCGGTTATTACATCCATCAAAGTTGTCTTTCCCGCTCCATTCGCACCTATCAAGCATCTGAGCTCCCCATCATCGACGTACAAATTGAAACCATCTAAAGCTCTAAACCCATCGAAAGTCACCGTCAACCCCTCGACATATAGACCAACCGAATGGGATACATCGACATATGGAAAATGATCATTTTTAATTGATTCGAATTTCAGCAACGGTTTGAGCAACTCAGGCGGGCCTCGTCTCATAGAACTTAAAACTCCCTCCTGCTTGTTTCACCTGAGTTTGATGGCCGATCCCCCGCAAGGCCTATTAAACCTCTAGGAAGAAAAATCGTCACCAACACGAATAACGCGCCAAGCACGAATAGCCACTCTTCAGGAAAAAGAGCAGTGAATCTCGTTTTAGCAAAGTTGACCAGTACTGCGCCAATCACAGCCCCATAAAGCACGCCTCTGCCGCCAACCGCCACCCAAATTACTGCCTCAATAGAATTAAGGGGAGCGAACTCCCCAGGGTTAATTATGCCTACCTGAGGGACATAGAGGGCTCCTGCAATACCCGCCAAAATGGCTGAAAAGACGAAAACAGCAACTTTGTAGATCTCGGTCTGGTAGCCCAAAAACCTGACCCTTTCCTCAGAATCTCGTATGGCAAGTACAACCCTTCCGAACTTGGATTCCATTAATAAAAAGCATAGATAATAAGCAACTGATAAGGTCATTGCAGTGCATAAAAACAAGCTCACTCTGACCGCGTCTGATTGCAAATCAAATCCAAGAATATCCTTAAAATCTGTAAGCCCATTATTACCTCCAAATCCCATCTCGTTCCTAAAAAAGGCCAACATAAGGGCATAGGTCAAGGCTTGGGTGATAATAGAGAAGTAAACTCCAGTTACTCTTGATCTAAAAGCAAGCCAACCAAAAACAAAGGCCAACACACCCGGTAGGAGAGCAGAGCAAAACAAAGCAAACCAAAAGCTATCAAAACCAACCCAAAACCAAGGTAATTCAGACCAATTTAAAAACACCATAAAGTCGGGCAGTGTTGGATGTCCATACACCCCGCGATCACCAATTTGTAGCATCAGATGCATACCCATCGCATAACCACCTAACGCGAAGAAAGCTCCGTGGCCGAGACTTAATATACCGCAATATCCCCATACAATATCGATGGAGAGCGCCAAAATTGCTAAACAAAGGTATTTTCCCAATAAAGTTATAGTGAAGATCTCAACATGAAGGGGCGATTCTCGTGGTATATAAACATTGCAAAATGACACTGCCCCTGACAAGACCAGCAAAAAAGATAAAAATCCATAGAGCGATTTGATTTTATTCTCAGAATACCATCCACGTTTATAACTAGAAATCACTTCGACACTCTGCTGGTTTCTGGGAATAGGCCGCTGGGCCGCAATTGGATAAAAAACACTATGAATATGAGCACAATAATATTTGAAAGCACCGTGCCGGCTATGGGTTCAAGAAATTTATTGATCACCCCCAAACTAAATCCACCAACAAGCGTTCCATATAAGTTGCCAACACCACCGAAAACGACCACCATGAAGGAATCAATGATATAAGCCTGACCCAAGTTCGGGCCTACATTTGTTATTTGACTGAGTGCCACACCTGCCAGACCAGCTAGCCCGGAACCCAAACCAAACGTCAAGGCATCGACCCAATCTGTCTTGATTCCCATGCATTTGGCCATTTCACGATTCTGAGAAACGGCCCGTATTTGTAATCCAAGATCAGTTTTTTTGATTATAAGAACAAGATTGGCAAACACGATCAGCGCAAATAAAAGTATGTATAATCGATTGTATGTTAGGGCAAAAATCGGATTAATCTCGAGAGAACCGCTAAGCCAATCTGGATTGCTTACCTGTCTATTCAGAGGAGAAAATAATGATCGTACGCTTTGTTGAAGGATCAAGCTGACCCCGAATGTTGCCAGAAGCGTCTCCAAAGGTCGGTCCCGCAAAAACCTGATCACAAATCGCTCAATCATTATTCCAACTCCACCAGATACCAAGAATGCGCACGGGATGGCAACATAGATTGAGAACTCAATATAAGATGGCATTATTAATTGAACGACGTAAGTTGTATAAGCGCCCAACATAATCAGTTCACCATGCGCCATATTGATTACTCGCATGACTCCGAAGGTAATTGCGAGACCTGACGCTGCTAGCAAAAGAACGGACCCGAGACTTAGCCCATAGTAGAACCTTTCGGCCAACTGATAGAATTTAATTTTTGTTTGCAGTTCTGCATGAACACGTTTTATTTGACGCAAGAAAAACTCATCATCCTGAATGCGCTGGTTAGCCTCGTGCTGCCTTAAAAGGGTGGAAATCGTATTGAAGACAATGGGCTCCAGATTTCCCCTCACGGTGTTAGTTGCATCTAAGAGAACCTGAGATTCATCAGATGTTCGAAGGTCGTTTATTGCAAGCGTTAGATTAATAAGTTTTAAAACATCTCGATCTGTCTCGATTTTTTTAGCCTCGGCGAGCAAACCAATACTCTGGGGGTTAAGATTATAAAGCATATTATCGACTGCTTTATGGCGAACACTAGCGTTCGGGCTCCCAAGAGTTATTCTCGAAATGATCCGTCGAATTTGTTTCCGCAATTGATTATTAACTCGCACCTTCGTCAGCAATCGCTTCCGAGAATCCTGCAGTTTTTCTGCAGTCACCGCATCTATGATCGGGATCTGCTCCGCGCTTTGTGAGTCAGCTATTACCAATCTCTTATCACTCCGACGGGAGTGTAGGTTGCCGTTTAACATTGCTTCAAGCAATGGCAAAGCTGGTTCACCGAATGTTTCAAGGTCGGCAACAATCCCCGGCGTTTCTCTGAGGCTCGCTTGCGCCAGCAATGAAGCCTTGTCTCGCAGATCGCGTTCCCAAGCCGCAGCAAAATGCGACAAACAGGTCCAAGGAATCAAAATCAGCAAAATTAAATATCGATTTTTGATGCTCATTAGCTTTAGCAAAGCCTTCAGTTAAAGGAATCTTTTAAAGTTCGTATTGTAAAAGATGCATGGACCGTCTCAGAAATGCGATGCAAGATTGATAGAGGAAGCAACTAAACTCTGATATGAGACGCGTTGCTGGTGACAACTTACTAAAAGTTCTGCCCAGAGCATTTTGCCGTCTTAGTATTGAAGTTTCCGCAACTAATTGGTTTCGCCCAATCTGCAACGAGATCTTTTGAAGAGGGTAGGTAATCTGACCAAGCATCACCAATCACAGTTCCATGGGTTTCCCAAACGACTTCGATTTGTCCGTCAGCCTGAATTTCTCCAATCAACACGGGCTTTGAGAGATGATGATTTCTGTTCATGACGGCTATGCCACCGGTGAGATTTGGGGTAGTTAAACCCAGCATTGCTTCTGCCACTGCATCAACGTCAGTTGTTCCTGTTTTTTCAACCGCTTGAACCCACATCTTAAAACCAATATAAGTGGCTTCCATCGGATCATTAGTTACTCGCTTATCATCCTTTATAAACTTTTTCCACTGAGCGATGAAATCATCATTTTCCCTCGTTTGGACACTTTGAAAATAATTCCAAGCAGCTAGATGTCCTATCAAAGGTTTCGTATCCAGACCAGACAACTCCTCTTCACCAACGGAAAACGCAACTACAGGAATATCCTCTGCTGAAATCCCCTGATTTCCGAGCTCTTTGTAAAAAGGGACGTTTGCATCACCATTAATTGTCGAGACTACACCGGTCTTTTTTCCGGAGCTGCCAAATTTCTTTATACCAGACACAATGCCTTGCCAATCCGAGTGTCCAAATGGGGTATAGTTAATCATGATATCCTCTTCGGATACGCCGTTGGCTAACAGATAAGCTTCTAAAATTTTATTTGTCGTGCGAGGGTACACATAGTCAGTCCCTGCCAGCACCCAGCGCTCGACTCCTATTTCATTCATAAAGTAATCTACCGCCGGAATAGCTTGCTGATTAGGCGCAGCTCCCGTATAAAAAACATTTCTTGATGACTCCTCCCCTTCATACTGAACCGGATAAAACAATAAGCCGTTGAGTTCTTCGATAACAGGCAGCACAGACTTTCTAGAAACAGATGTCCAACACCCAAAAATAACATCAACCTCCTCTTTGGATATTAACTCACGCGTTTTCTCTGCAAAAAGTGGCCAATTTGAGGCAGGATCAACCACCACTGCTTTTAACTGTTTTCCAAGTAGTCCTCCGAGTTGGTTCTGTTCCTCTATCATCATCAAAACAGTATCTTTGAGGGTTGTTTCCGAAATTGCCATAGTACCGGAAAGTGAGTGTAAAACGCCCACCTTAATCGTTTCAGATTCCTCTGAAAAAGCGGGATAAGTCAAGCAAACTGCAACCAGCATAGTTGTTTGTTTCAAAACATTGAAAAATTTCATAATTTCTGCCTTGCGTCATAATCAGAGAGTGTTGACTCGGCGTCGCAATGGACCCCGGATGCCCTTATGCTTGAAATACCATCAATATCCTTACTATGTTTCTGAAAGAATCTTTGATTCAACCAATTGTGTTAAATGAAAACATAATCATAATAGGTTACTACTTTTGAACAGATCCATCTCAGTTCTCCGATCTTAGCCTAGTATGCGCCACTCTCCTATCATAATTAACTTTGCGCCCAGATGATATTGTATTCACGCAATTTCATGCAATATGCGAGCAACCACCCTTGATGAAATTCGGACAAACTATGGGGAGATTGGATTGTCGTATCTTCGATCCCATTAAGCATCGCTATAATTATCATCAAATTAAATATGCAATGAAAATCTGTTCGAATGTCTCGAGACCTCTCCTAGTATTTGCCTGTACTACTTAGACGAATGCTTAAATAGCGCGCACAACAGTAGAACAGCTTTTTAGTGTAGAGATTGAAACTGAAACGCCCATTATCGGTAGTTGATAACATGATTCATATTTTCGCAGGACCGTCGAAACTCATTTAGGGTTGTGCTAGAGTGTGCATATAAAAAGTTGCTGGAGGCTTTGACGAAGAGGTTTTCTGGAAAGTTCGAGCAATGATTTAGACTTTTAATACGCACCCGTAGCTCAGCTGGATAGAGTAGGTGGCTTCGAACCACTTGGTCGGGAGTTCGAATCTCTCCGGGTGCGCCATTTTATAAACCATATTTTAAATTAGTTACCCAAGGCGGGCCTGAATACTGGTATGCTCGCTTGAGTAATCGAAAGCAAGCAGAACTGCCAGAGGCTTTTTGTTTGGAGGGAAATTAACTAGACTATCGGTAAAATCTTGGCTTATCCACATTCGTTTAAAATTTCAGGAGGCAATATGACTATTTTAACTCTAAATCTAAAGAGATTCTTGGCGTTAATTTGTACCTGCCTATTCATTATTTCATGTTCCGACAATGATGAAAGTCATTCTTCAGATACAGCCTCATGGACTTTACTAGACGCTGAAGAATTCCCAAAGGATCGCCCTCTTTCTCGAGTCGAGGATGGGGTCATGTTATTGGATGGCACCCTAATTGTTGCTGATCAACGCTACGGTTTAGCTCAGGTAGATGTCTCTGGAGAAGTGACGCCTTTTGGTAATTTTCAGGTGTTAGGATATGAACATAATCCTCCTAAACTTGAGGCCGGTCCTAATGGTGTCAACTTGACACCGGACAGACAGTCGGTTTTAACAGCAGATGTCTTGTCAGGCCACATATATAAAACATCAATAGAAAGCAACTCAACGGAAATCATATATTCTCATGAATATGGCGTTAATACAGCAAGACAAGATTCAACAGGCGCCGTTTGGTTTACTCAGTCCACTGAAAATCAAAATGAAGCGAGACTATTCGGGGCATTAGCTGAAGTAATCCCTGACGGTGCTTTATACCGCCTACCTCCATTTGAAGAGGGCTCTCCGCAGACTCCCCAATTGGTTCTTGAAGGATTGAATTTTGCCAATGGATTCTTCATAGATGAAGCGAGCAAGAAATTTTATCTCTCTGAGATGATGAGCAGCAGAGTCCTCGCCTTCGACTTAGATATATCTTCTGGTTCTCTTACAAATCAGTCTACGCTCGCACAAATGCCCTCCCCTGACAATATGGCTCTGAACTATGATGGCACGCTATGGGTGGCGTCGCCATTAGCTAACCAAATTTTTTCGATAGACGTCTCCACAGGAACTACAAAAATAGTATTTGACGCACAAACTGAAGGGGGCTCCAAGCTAGTAGAACAAGGGTTAGCTAGCGTTAGAAATGGGAATGGTTGGGCTGATTTGGTTGGACCAGAGCTCACAGGAAACATGCCTGGTTTACTGACTGGGATGATCCTTGGTGATGAAAATCAACCTTTCTATGTTGCAAATTTAGGAGCAGCATTAATAAAGGTCGCGCCTTAAATAAGTTCAAATGGAAAAGTGATCTTATTGCATATAAGTCCTTAAAATAAGTTAGATGACAGCTTAAGTTAGCCGCTGTAAAGCGATAATCCGTGCAGACCTGACTTAGGCCAGAGAACTTAATTTTAGCGAAAACAATGCGTGGGGTGCTATACCCAAATAGCCCGGTCTCGTCATGTACCATTTCGCTTGTCACACGTGAGTTTTACTCGGCATCCCCAGAGATTGCTGTTCCGCATTTACCTCTGCGACACAAAAGACGGATGCCGGAGTCTCGCTAGATTTGAAATGAGACCAGCTCACGTTCTCAAGAGCTGTGGAATGACGATTCAACATTTTGAGTTTAAGCGACATAATTTAGCAAAAACAATTACCAAGGCGGCTGAAAATATCAAAGCTGACTTGCATTAATATTTTCCTGCTACTGCCCTTAACAACACATACCAATGCGTCAAATTATCGTAAAACGTTTCCACTAACACCCTCTCATTCAACCCGTGAGCAAAATCATCGCTCGCTTTGCCATAGTTAGCGCTAACGCCATAACTCGGAATACCTGCTGCACGAAAATGCATACCATCTGTGCCGTAAGATGACATGACTGAAATTATCTCTAGATCCGGATATTTTGTATCAACAGCAACTCGAAGCGCTTTTATCACATCAAGATTTCGTGGTGAAGCATTGCTTTCCGTTGGTTGATCTAGCATTTTAAACTCTATGTTTGGATTATCGATCACAACTTTGAGTTGCTCTAGCGTCGCGTCAATACCGCTTCCTGGAAAGACTCTGCAATTAATGGTAGCGGTGGCAGACTGAGGCAAAGCATTTTCAGCATGTCCTGCCCTTAACATTGTTGCCACACATGTAGTACTCAACATCGCGGACAAACGGGGGCTCATTCGCAGGATGCCACTGGATTTTCCATCATATGGGTCAGAAGCGAATGTTTGCATGACCTTTCCAATTTCACCTTTCATCTGCTGCCCTGTTTTTTTGAAATACTCCAAAGTGATGTCGTTATATCTTACGGGAAACGTGAAGCGTTGAATTTTCCCCAACGCGGTCGCAAGGTCATAAATGGCATTATCACTTCTAGGCAAACTACTGTGACCACCCGGATTACGTGCAGTCATCTCCCAGGTAACATAGGTTTTTTCTGCCGCTTGCATGTAAAAATTGCTAGGAGTGCCGCCAGACTCTGGAATGATGGCGCCCCCGGCATCGGCGTTGAGAACAAATTCACTTTCAGTTAAATGGCGATATTGATTAACCAAAGCTTTCGTGCTGTTCATGCTGGTTTCTTCATCTCCCGAAAATGCTATAATTAGGTCTCGCCCTGGAACCCATCCCTCTGATTTTAATCGCAAGAATGCGATTGTAACTGCTGTCAAACCCAGCTTGTTATCTGACGTACCCCTTCCAAAAAAGTACCCGTCCTCCTCGATCAGCTTAAAGGGATCACGCTCCCAATCGCTTCTGTGGGCATCGACCACGTCCATATGCGCTGATATGCATACTGCTTTTTTACCCAAAGATCCATCACCCCTATAACGAACCACTAAGGCAGCTGTTGAATCGATATCGAGGACACGAACATCTCTCTCAGCGAACCCACCACTTATGAACTCAGATTTCAAATAACGAGCCAGCCTTGGCACTTGATTAAACCCCTCCACTGTGCGCATTTCGACAGCAGTTTTATATATTTCAAGAGCTTTTTCCGAAAACGGAATGGCTCTATCCGCCAAAGTGAAAGAGTTCCAAAACAGATAAAACGATAAATAGATTAAAAACTTGTTTACGGATGACATAATAAAATCTCAAGTAAATATGGTTGGTACCCAGTCCCTCTAAAATAAACGACAGCCCCTATATTTTAGAGCTTGATTCGCGCTCATAGGAAAAAAGTTCAACACCACAAAAGTCTTCCAAACACCGATTAAAATTTAACTTTACTTTTCTGCATTTTTCCCGGGTCAGCTGTGTCGCAATCCAAACTTCTCGGCAATCTATTTCTATAAATCCACCCAGGAGGCTATTGAAAGTTGTTGCACTGTTCTTCAAACTTTACATATTTGGTTAAAAGGATTGGAGCTTGATGATTAATCGGCCCCAGATCCGCCGTTCCCTCGTAATGTTATCGTTGTGCTTAGCCGGCGGAACTATATTTATCCTCCCCTTTCTCCGGGAAGTCTACTACATCCCCATGCGCGAAGCCTTTGGTTACTCAAATACTCAAATGGGTGTGCTGAACGGCGTTTTTGGACTATTCTCTTTAGCGACATATTTTCCCGGGGGATGGATAGCCGATCGAGTGTCGGCACGCCGATTAATGTCTGCAGCTCTTGCCGGCTGCGGACTCGGAGGGATCTACTTGTCAACCTTACCTACTTATGGAGAGGCTCTTGCAATTCATGCGTTTTGGGGAGTTTGTTGCTCATTGATATTTTGGAACGCGATGATCAAAGCAACTCGAACATGGGCTTCACCTCAAAATCAAGGCTTCGCTTTTGGTTTGCTTGAAAGTGGTCGAGGCATTGCTGAGATGTTAATCTCTACGTTACTGCTGACAGTGTTTTCATGGCTTGGAAGCTCCGCTGAAAGTTTCTCTCAGATCGTTTTACTGCTTTCCGGCGCTAATATTTTGGTTGCGATAATGATGTGGATAGCTCTAGATGATAATCATCGCCATATACCAAGCAATCATACCACTGCCTCGGCCGCCCAAGAAATTCGACTAATAATCCAATTACCTCAAGTCTGGTTCATAGCTTTCATAGTGTTAAGTTCTTACAGTGCATATTGGGGTACCTATTATTTTGCTCCTTATGCCACGGAGGTCCTTTCAATAAGTATTGTGGCGGGCGGCGCAATTGGAGTAGCCCGAATGTGGCTGAAACCAATATCCGCCTTTTGTGCCGGCCTAATCGCAGATAGAATAGGTTCTACGCGGACCGTATTGCTCCTTTTGTCTCTTACCGCTGCGAGTTTTTCGATACTCTCGACGGTTCCAAAAACCCCAGACTTAATGTTTTTTGCGATGGGACTTATCGTTGTAATATCGATCGCGGTAAGTTCTCTTCGTGGTATTTACTTTTCAATGTTAGAGGAAACCAATATTTCGAAAACTTCTACTGGTGTTGTCGTAGGTTTCGTGTCAATGATCGGATTCTCACCAGATATTTTTATGCCAATTCTTGGTGGATACCTACTTGACAGGTTTTCCGAGGGTTTAGGTTATCGGTACTATTTTGGGGCCATAGCCATGATTTGTTGGTCAGGAGTACTTATCGGATTCTATTTCATTCGGAGAAGTAAAATTTCAATATTTAAGGCTCATTATAGATCTTGATCATATGTTTTAGACAGGTTTAAACTAATATGGAATTCACTTTACCTAGCCATTGGTACACATGTGCAGACATTTTTCGAATCGAACTCGAACATATTTTCTCCCGCGAATGGGTTTGCGGAGGTAGATCTGACGCCTTATCGCAACCCGGCAGCCATGATGTTTACCAAGTATCGGGAGAAAGTATTTTAATCGTTCGTAACTCGGATAACCAATTAAGGGCGTTCTTTAACGTCTGTCGCCACCGTGGCTCTGCTCTCTGTGCAACGCCTAAAAACTCTAATCAGAATTTGCTGCCAGATGCTAGAATAACCGAAAAATACATCAAATGCCCATATCATGCGTGGAGTTATGACCTTGACGGCAACTTGATGAATGCGCCTCATATGAACGACGTTAAAGATTTCAACAAAAAAGATTTCCCCTTACATACCGTAGGTTGTCATGAATGGGGAGGATTTTTTTTCCTCAATTTGACTTCCAGTGACCAGTACCTTTTTGATCATTCAATCACCGAAATTAAAAGAAAATATTCTCGATATCCACTTGACAATATGATCGTGGGGAAAGAAATCAATTACTCCGTAAAAGCCAACTGGAAAGTGTTGTGTGAAAACTATAATGAGTGCTACCACTGCGGTCCTGTCCATCCTGAGTTATGCAGGTTGGTTCCAGCATTCAAAATCAAAGGTGGTTCAGAGCTTGATTGGGAGAGAGGTGTGCCTCATCGAGAAGGAGCAGATACTTTCTCATTCACTGGGGTAAGCAATCTCTCTGTCTTCAAAGGCCTTAACGAGGATGAGTTGTCAAGGCACAAAGGTGATTTGGTTTATCCAAATTTATTTTTAAGCTTTGCAAAGGATCATGTGGTGGCTTTTATATTGCGCCCAATTGATTATGGAAACACTGATGTCAAATGTCTCTTTTTATTTGATGAGGCAGAAGCGGGGAAGCCAGAGGAGTATTTTGGGGACATAGTTGATTTTTGGGATCTGGTGAATCGACAAGACTGGGAGATTTGTAGCCGAGTTCAACAAGGATTGCAATCACGAGTCCACGAGCGAGGATTATTATCGCCGATGGAGAATTGGAATCTCGATATAAGGCGATATGTGTCTGAGAGAATCGAACAATTTGTTGACGGTGACTAATCATTGAACTTTCGAATGGCAGCCCCAGGGGGGTTGATTGAAACCGGCAAGTCTCGCAAATAATTGTCCTCAGTCGATACACAACCTAGATTTCGTGCCCAGCTGTGACCACTGTAAACTGCATGCATTATGGCACCTGGTGCCAAGCAATCTCCCACCCTTTCGATTGACCTGATGTTTCTTTGCTCTGGGTTATCTGAGGAAGATGTCAGCCGGCGAAATAGAGAATCATTTGGCAATCTCAGTCCCACAATCACAACCGAACAAACTGCAAGACATTCTTCATTTCCTGTAAAGATATTTGAAATTCGGGCGCGCTCACCATCATGCTCAAGTAATAGAGACTGTGTTAGAACGATCACACCTGCCTTGTGCAGAGCTGCGTGGACAAAGGGTTGTTCATTTGTCATGATTGTCCAAGCTGAAGCATGTCCGGCAGGAGTCAAATAAAACGTCTTAAGACCTTTAGAGGCCAAGTTCTCTGCTAAGACACCTCCCATATAATAGTTGTCGAAATCATATATCAGGACAGGAGCTTCGGGCACTATTCCTGCCATCAGATCATCAGGCGTGTGTACAGATGGTCCTTCCATTTCCCCAACCGGGACCTCCGATGCGGAATATAATGATTTTGTCCACCTGGCACCCGTCGCAATCACCACATGATGATCAGAAAACTCTGCAATATCATCTGGCTCAAGCTGACTACCAGGATACAAACTCACGCTTTCCATTTGCTTTAGCGCATGAAGTCGGTAATCCGCCACTCTTCGCCATGCCGATAGACCAGGCAGCCGTGCCTCCAGAGTAACCCGTCCACCTAATTGTTGCATGCCGTCTGCTAAAGTGACCTGATAACCTCGCTTTGCGGCCACAAGAGCTGCCTCAAGTCCCGCCGGCCCACCTCCAACTACGAGCACATTCTCGTCGGCATGCGCTGGCTTGAATTGTTCAGGATGCCAGGATTTGCGCCATTCCTCTCCGGCCGTCGCGTTTTGAGTACACCTAACAGGCACACCATCGTGCCACGAGGCGATGCAAAGATTACAACCTATACACTCCCTTATCTGATCTTCTTTTCCGCTCCGTATCTTCTCAGGTAGAAATGGATCAGCAATGGAAGCGCGAGCACCACCAATCAGGTCCAAAATGCCGCGGTTGACCTGAGACACCATTGTGTCAGGGGAAGTAAAACGCCCAACTCCGACGACGGGCTTATCGGTTACTTGTTTCATGAAATCTATGGTGGGTTCATGAGCGCCCTCTTGCCTAAAGCGAGAGGAACCGCAATCGGTTGGGCTGGCATCCATTTTAACATCCCATAAATCTGGAAGGTCTGACAGTAAACTGACAACTTCATGAGCTTCAGATTCATAATTATCGCTTAGACGCCCTCTTAAAACCTCTAAACTGATTCTTATAGCAACGGCACATTTCTCTCCTGCAGCCTCTTTTGTGACATCAAGAAGTTCTCGAACGAATCGCACTCGATTTGCCACAGAGCCACCATAATCGTCAGCCCTACGGTTGTAGTCATCAAGCAAAAATTCGTATGGCAAATAACCCATCCCCGCATAGACATATAGTATATCGAACCCAGCCTG
Source organism: Porticoccaceae bacterium (assembly GCA_902557735.1). Lineage (GTDB taxonomy): Bacteria > Pseudomonadota > Gammaproteobacteria > Pseudomonadales > Porticoccaceae > TMED48. The sequence continues at coordinate 36,272 of CACEBC010000005.1, read as the reverse complement.
ACGAGACCTCAGTGCACCTTCATATTGCCAACGAAGCACGTCCTTTATATCCTGTTTATCCATTATTCTGGGTTTAAGGTTTCCCATGAAACCCACGTGCGTAGCGGCCCAAGGTATTCCAGATGGTGAATATGGCGTAATTCTCGATGTTCGATTCATAACAGAAGCTCCACCATGCCATAACTCGACGGCAGCTAGCGCACCATGCTCATGTATCGCATCACAGGTCATTTCATGAGAGGCGATATCATTGTCATCCCACAACCGACCATGGGGCAGAGGCGAGTCATCAGAGGATGGATGAATTGAAACAGCACCGGTTGACACAACACCCCATCCACCTTCCGCCTTTACTCCCCTAAACGCGGCCCGGACTCTAGGATTTGCTTCCGTCATGCCGCTTGCATGGGGAACCTGATAAAAACGATTAGGGGCCGTTACTGGCCCGATTGATACCGGCTCGAATAACACTTCATATCTTTTATTCATTTTAATCTCTCAAAACGTTTAAAAATACTTTTTGTGTCAAAGGCTGTCTCGACAAGGCCCTGTCTCAGAGTCCGGATGGCGAGTCAGAAGTGTTAGCACAATCTAAATTTTTCTAGATCAAAAGGAAGCTTTTACATTCCATGCATTCATAGTCTGTAAGCTCCAAATTTGTCTCACTTAAAACGTCCATATAACTTCGATATCGTCTACAAAAAACATAGGATTGGATTTAGCCCCAAATGGAGGCCAACTGGGTGCCATGTTTGCGCGATTCCACTGGTCATAGCTTTTCTGCAATTTTGCTACAATATCAGGATGTTGGTCTACCAAATTGTTTGTTTCTCCGATGTCTTGCTCCAAGTCGTAAAGCCAATATCTTTCTGCGGCAAATATCAGTTTCCAATTATCTTCTCGAATGGCCCAAATGGATCCGGCGCGCCAAAACAAATTTTCATGCGGCGGCGATTTTTCTGATCCGTCCAGGTATGGCAGTAAATCAACGCCGTCAAGGTACAAATCCTTTCTGGGTAAACCACCAGCAGCGGCATAAGCGGTCGGGAAAATATCCAATTCGCTGACAGGCGATTCAAAAACAATTCCTTGGGGTATTCGTTTTGGCCACTTCATTAAAAAAGGCACTCTAACCCCTCCTTCAAACATAGTTTGTTTGCCCAACCGAAGCGGTTCATTACTGGTGTAATGAGCAACGCCTCCGCCATTATCACTTGCAAAAAATATTAAGGTATTTTCTTCAATACCATTACGTTTCAGAGCACTGATGACTTGACCAATTCCATCGTCAAGTGCGGAAATCATTGCAGCTTGTATGCGACTAGCTTCATCTTTTATGTGTGGGAATCGATCATAATATTTTTCGGTAACTTGAAGCGGTCCGTGCGCAGCAAGGTAGGGCAGATAAAGAAAAAATGGCTTTTCCCTGTTCTGATCTATGAAATTTACCGCTTCTCTGGTGAAAGCTTCGGTTAAATAATCATGTTCCTCTACCACAACTTTTCCCCTCATAACTGCCTGATCACCCCGGCCTAACCATTGCGAATCTATATAAGGATCTGGAAAATGGTAGCCCGCATAGGTGGGTACCCAATATTTGGCCTGATCACTCGTCGGGTCGATGTAATCTGTTGTGGCAGTCAATATCCCATAAAATACCTCGAAACCCCGATTATTAGGGTGAAATTTCTCTTGCACTCCCAGATGCCATTTCCCTACCATACCGGTCGTGTAACCGCTCTCCTTTAGCACATCGGCCAGTGTGGTTTCAGTCAGAGGCAATCCTGCCTGACTATCTGGAGTCGCACTCGGGAGAAATTCATGACCAAACCTCTGTTGATAGCGCCCGGTAAGCAACCCAGCGCGAGAGGGAGAACATACGGGACTGGAGACATAACCTTGAGTAAACAAAACACCCTCGTCACTTAACCTTTTAATATTAGGGGTCGGAATGTCATTGCATCCATAAAGTTCGCTGTCGCAATATCCCAAATCATCAACAAAAATCACTAGAATATTCGGGGCACTTATTTTTTGGCAGGAACTCAAGCATGTTGCTAATACCACGATCATAATTGCTCGCATAACTCACCTTTGATCTAATTACAATTCCGCAATCATATGGCGTATCGTGCTATTTTGCATGGTTTTCAATTCCTCGCATTCGCCCTACGATAATATTCGCCTCTATTTCAGATACACTCAGTCCAATCTTTAAAATCTATCGCTGAATCATCTTGAAACAAATTTATAATGATCATATAGATAGATCCAATTAGTTGTGTAATTTAACATTTGCTACGCCCACCAGTTAAACTTTGTAAGCTCTTGCAGCACGCATACTTTGATAGTCCTAACAAAGCGAAGATTTGAAACAAATTAAATCTTCAGGCAAGCCCTGTTGCTCACTTGACCAACATTGATCATGCTCAAAAAAACAAAACAAGTTAAATCAGAAATCGACGTTCGGCTCTGGCGCGAGTCCGATCAACAAGGTTGTGGCCAGACTCGCGATGATAAAACATAGCATGCCTTGCTGGATATGACGTTTTCCGAGGTCTTTTTTCGGGGGCATGTGCAAACGCTTTTTGCCGGTCAGCATAGCTAAAATTAGATCTTTGCCAAAAATAAATTGATAGAGGATGACGGCAAAAATATGCATTCCACATGCTATCAACAGTAAATCAAAATTTAAGTAGTGCACTGAGGCTAACAAATCAGCTGTTCTGTTCGATACGCTGGAATGATAAGGACCGTCATGAATTATATCATCACTAATGAATAACCCTGTAATTGCTTGAACAAGTAACAACAAGAGCAGGATTACCGTTGCCCATCCTCCTAATGGGTTATGGCCTGGGTAGTTATCTAAACTGTCTAAACCCCTGAGATAACGAATTAAGACCTTTGGCCTTCGCAGGAACGTTATAAAACGCGAATTATGTGAACCAAATATTCCCCACATTAGGCGAAAGATGATCAGCGTAAGTGTTAGATACCCAAAATAAAAATGGGCAGTTGTTTGGAAAACATCATATTGAGAGGTGATCCAAGAGCCCAGAAGTGATAGAACCAATAACCAGTGAAACACCCGCAAGGGGGTATCCCACACAGTAGTCTCACTCTTGGGCATAGGATCCATATTTTAAATCAATTATTTTTTACGGTAGGCTCGATGGCAATTTTTGCAAGCTTTTCCCATATCTCCAAACTTGTTCATGGGCATGATGTTACTCGCCTTAGCCGAATCAGACAGGACTTGAGCTCGAATTGCAAGATTTCTCGCTTTCTCGACGAAGTCCGCTCTGTCCTCCCACGCGCCGTCTAGGCTGTCGCTCAACAGACCAGAGTTCCTCACATCAGGAGCAAACACATCTGGTAACATTGCTGCAAGTTCGGCTATTTTACCCGCATTTTTCTCTACCACGATCGCGTCATATTTTATTTTGCCCTTAACCATACCAACCATCGGTTGCATGTAGAACCCAACTACTTTGAGCAATCCTTGCCGCGTGTCAATTACTGCTTGAGCTTGTTCCTCGTTGCTTTTAGCTAACGCAGAAGATGAAATAACGGATGCAATGAATATCGCTGCAACTAACTTTACCATCAGTAGTCCCCATTGTTTTCGGTATTTACAACAAAATGCTCGCCATCAATCACTAACTTTTATCCAGCAGTTGTGCGGGGCAATCTCCCCATTGTCATGATGGACATAACTGTATCACAACCTCGGGATGTTTTTGATCGATTATAAAATAATAACCATTTACTGGCGGGCTTGGATTTTCCAAAGCTCGTGATAGTGACCCTTCAAGGCTAAAAGTTGTGAATGCGTGCCATTTTCAGAAACAAGGCCATCTTTTAAAACCAAAATTTTATCTGCATTAACAATTGTTGAAAGACGATGAGCGATCACGATGCATGTTCGATTTTTTGATATATCTCTCAACGCGGCCGAGATCATTGATTCGGACTTGCTATCCAAAGAAGATGTTGCCTCATCGAAAATAATGATGGTCGGATTTTTTAAAATTGTTCGAGCAATAGTCACGCGCTGTTTCTCGCCGCCCGACAATTTTAAACCTCTTTCTCCAACAATCGTCCCTAAACCCTCGGGTAAAGATTCGATAAAATCTTTGAGATGGGCCAAATCGATCGCCTGGGAGACGTCTTTTTCTGAGGCATCTGGACACCCATATCGAATATTTTCTAGTATCGTATCATTAAAAAGCACCGCATCTTGAGGGACTATGCCGACCACTCTCCTGAGGCTATTTATATTCACTTTTTTTATATCCTGGTTATCAATCAGTATCCGGCCTGAATCCGGATCATAAAAACGAAACAAAAGTTTAATTAACGTGGATTTACCAACACCACTTGCGCCCACAATGGCAGTTTGCTGTCCGGGCATCATTGAAAAGTTTATTTCTCGCAATATCGGACGATTCTTATTGTAGCTGAATGAAACACAATTAAAGCTTACAACTCCGCGAGCCAATTCTAAATCTGAGGCATTAGTGTTGAGATCTAATTTAGGTTCCACCGCCAGAAGAGCGAACATATTTTCTATATTTGCAGACCATCCTTTAATTTCTCGGTAGACAAAACCGAGGAAATTTAGAGGCATAAATAACTGCACCATGAACGCATTGACTAAAACAAAATCGCCGATAGTCATGGTCTCGTCTTGCACCCGTTCTGCTGCTAGCCACATCAGAAGAACCATTGCGATAGCAATAATAAGGGCTTGCCCTGAGTTGAGGCCTAATAGCGAGAGCCGATCCTTTCGCTTAGCTGATTCCCATCGCTCTAATGAATTATCATACCTATTAGCTTCGTAATCTTCGTTGGAAAAATACTTGACCGTCTCATAATTAAGTAGACTTTCAACACAAATAGTATTGGCTTTAGAATCAGCCCTGGCAGTTTGTCTAACAAATTGGGTACGCCAGTCGGTGGTTGCCAAAGAGAATGATATGTATGCCATGACCGCTAGCAATATAATTACTGCAAACGGTGCGCCATAATTATAGAACAGCAGCCCAGCGACTAAAAGAATTTCCAATAAGGTCGGAACTATATTAAAAACGAAAAACCTCATGAGAAAGCTTATGCCATTAATTCCCCGCTCAATATCTCGAGACAACCCTCCGGTTCTTCGTTCCAAATGAAATTCTAAGTCAAGATTATGGAGGTGCTTAAACACCTTCAGCCCAATCTTACGCATAGCTCTCTCAGTCACTCGGCCAAAAATTGTGTCTCTTATTTCTCCAAGAAGAATCATTGAGAACCTAGCAAACCCATAAATTAGAATCAGTGACAATGGGATTAATACGAGATCAGAGACCCCACCTTCCGAAAGATCATCAATAATATGCTTTAAAACGAAGGGCGCTGAAACGCTTGCTCCCTTTGAGGCAACAAGGCATATAAGCGCAAAACCAATACGGATTCTATGCTCAACAAGGAACGGAGCGATCAGACTGAACACCTTCCAGTTGATCTTTGTTTCAGGATCAAGATCGTAACTAGATAGTTTCACGGATGGGATCTGCAGACAATTCGAGCGCTCTGGATTTTGGTCTAAAAGTTGCGTGAATGAATCTACATCACTTATAACATCGAGGGCAAGTCAAAACCAATTAAAATTCACCCACGATCCCAAATCAAATAATAATAAAAAGCGTGAGTCATACTCCACAGTTGGCGTGTTGTTTGCTTATAGAGCCGTCTTTTTTATTGGGCCTAATTGCCAGTCTCCGTAAACAGGTTTCCCATCCAAGAGTGTGAGAAGAACCTGAACTTCTGAGATCTCATGTGGGCGAATGTCAAAAAGATTGCGGTCCAAGACGATAATATCTGCTAATTTACCAATCTCTATTGACCCAGACACCTCTTCCATAAAATTAACATATGCACCATTGATAGTGTATGCCGCGATCGCATCTGCCAAACCTATTCGCTCATGATCTACGAACTGTCGAACAATCTCATCAAGCTCAGCGTTCGACGTGTCCAGCGCCTCTTGATCCCCATCACTCAGGGGATTTCTTCGTGTCAAAGCAGTCTCTATTCCCAACAGGGGGTTACCGGATGTTACAAACCAGTCACTTCCAAACGCAATTACAGCGCCCGAATCAAGGATGCTTTTGATAGGGTATAACCACCTACTTCGCTCTTTTCCTAGTTTAGGAATCGTCAACTCAGTAATGAATTTATCAGGCCAAGCCCAATAAGGTTGGAAATTTGCTACTGCATCCAACTCGCGGAGCCTCGGAATATCATCTGGATCAAAGAGTTGAATGTGCGAAAGATGATGCCGACTATCTCGGATGCCATTGGTTGCCCTAGCGTTCGCGAGAGAATCAAGCGATTGACGAATTGCTCGATCCCCGATGGCGTGAAAATGTATTTGAAATTTCAAGTCATCGAGACGAGCGATAATTTCATCCAGCATCGCCGGGTTTATCAGCAAACTTCCTCGATGATCGTCATTCCGATCTAGATATGGCTCGAGAAGGGCTGCGGTATGAACCTCTAAAACGCCATCGAGCCAGATTTTAACTGAAGGAGCCGAGAATCTCCGAGTCCTAAATTTCTCTCGGGCATCAATTATTCTATCCAGTTGCTCCAAGCCAAGATCGGTGTTCCATACGAGGGCGCCAATTACTCTGAGAGTTAAATCACCAGCTCGATCCATAGCCAAATATGTTGGTCCACCAACATATGCCTCATTGCCATCAAGCTTCAAAAGGGCATCTTGAACAGTTGTCACACCATACTGGTTTAGATATTGCTGCCCAAATTTAAGTGCCGCCGTCATCTGTGCTTCTGAGTACCGTGGCCTTTTATTGAAAATAAGATTCATCGCGCTATTTTCTTGCAACGAGCCGCTGGGCTCTTTTGAACCCTGATACCTATCTATTCTGCCTCGAGGCGGATCAATGGTGGAGGAATCTATGCCAGCTAACTCAAGCATTTTTGAATTAACCCAAATCTGATGACCCGAGGCCGATTTCAATATCACAGGTTTATCAGACACCACGGCATCAAGCAACCTCTTATCCGGCAAACCATTCTTGAACAGATCCATTGTCCAACCTCCACCATCAATGAAAGGTGCTTCTGGCGAATCCTCTGCGCACTGAGCTACAAGTTTGACGTAGTCCTCTACCGAGAGTCCAGCGTGCAAACTGCATCCAAGATACGCCATGCCTGCCTCGATCGGGTGAACATGCGCATCCTGAAAACCGGGAAGCATCATCTTTCCCTGAAGATCAATCACTCTCGTGTTTTCATCTGCGTAATTCAGCGCATCTTTATCGCTACCCACAAAGATTATTTTGTCGCCTCGAATAGCAACAGCATCGGCCCATGAACGATTAGCATCAACTGTGTAGACCTCTCCATTGAAAAAGATTGTATCTGCAAGACTAATCAAAGCTTTCTCGGACAGACCCTTTGGCGGATGTTGGACACACCCAGTTAGATTGAGAACTAAAATCAAAGGCAAACACCATCCAGTAAATAATTCCCTGCCTAATTTCATATATTCTCCGATTTCCACATGCGCACCACGTATGATCATGCAGCTACACTTTAACTGTCAAATCTATTACTCAACCCCAAAAGCGGTGTAGATTTCATTAAGAGCCGTCAACCAAGTGATTTGCCAGAGGTGCTGGCATAGAATAGACTTACGAGAATCGGTCAGGATGTTCCAAACGCTTTCAAGAAAATTCACATCCCTCGATTCGAGCCCTGTTGAACCTGATATTGAGAACCTTTAAAACTAATGAGTCCTTGTAATCGTGGAACCAAAAACTGATTTTGGCACCTACATCTCTAACTATGCTGATTTCCCGACACAAGGTATATTGTTCAGAGACATAAGCCCGTTGCTTGCTTCGCAAGAAGGGATGACGGCGGCCATCGATAGGTTCGAGGAATCACTATCATGCTATAACATCGACATGATCGCAGGGATTGAATCCCGAGGTTTTCTTTTCTCTACTTTGCTGGCAATGCGATTAAAAGTTGGTTCTTTAATGATCCGAAAACCGGGAAAATTACCTGGAGACCTAGCTTTCAAGAGGTATGACCTTGAGTACGGTTCTTCTGAGCTTACTCTTCAAAAACAGGCTGGATTAGAGGAAAGAAATGTACTTATCGTTGATGACCTCTTGGCCACTGGTGGAACGCTCGCAGCTGCCAAATCCCTTTTAGTGGAGCAACGCGCAAACGTCATTGCCTGTGCAGTTGTAATTGAGTTGTTAGCATTAAACGGTAGGGAAAAACTTGACCTGCCAATAATTGCATTAAAAGCATATGATGAATAAGTTCCGTCAAGCTGACACACTTATCGTCGTGGCACTAGAGGCTGAATTATCGAACGATTTATTGCCAGATTGGCGCATTGTTTACAGTGGCGTAGGAAAAATTAATGCAACTATGGCTCTGTGTGACGCAGTCACTGCATTTAGGCCTAGAACTGTAGTTAATTATGGCACTGCAGGTTCCCTACGAGAAGAGTTGACAGGGCTTTACGAGGTAACTCAATTATTTCAAAGAGATATGGATGCTAGGGCGCTCGACTTCCAGCTAGGCCAAACGCCATTTGAGCAAGGCATCGCTTTAGATTTAGGGCATGCGGGTTTGAGCTGCGGTACTGGCGATCAATTTGTCACAACCCCCCCAAATCTAAAAACTGATCTAGTTGATATGGAGGCATATGCACTTGCGAAGGTATGTAAACATAAGAATCTGGACTTTTATTGCTATAAATTCGTCTCTGACAATGCTGATGGGAAAGCAAAAATTGATTGGAATGAGCGAATGGCAGAAGGCGCGAAGCTCTTCCGTAGTCAACTCTTATCAAACGTGTATTGACAGTTTGTGTCGTCTATTGGTCGTTAAATGCTATCAATGTTTGGGTCAGAAATTATCTCACCGGCTGTTTCCGCAATCACATGGATGACTTTGGGTCTCGTCAGACAGATGGATAGTCTATCTTCATCAAAAAGGAGGGTAAAAGATGATTTTACGGCTGGTAAAAACATTGAATTGCAGATTTTGTCCATGGTTATTCTTCGCGTTGATCTGTTTTCCATCTCTCCCTCTAACTGCGGATGGGCTTGAGTCAGAGTCAATATCTCAGATGAATCCTGAGCGATCCCTAACTGAGCAGGAACGAGTACAGAATATTCTGACTGGAGTGATCACGCATGTCAGAGATGGCGATACTATTGAAGTCGCTCAAATACCAATTCGATTAGCGGCGCTGGACTGCCCAGAGGTCGGCAGCATAGAGGGTGACTTGGCTAAGAGCGTGGCGCAGGAATTCCTGGGCTCTCAGGCTATCTGTTTCTTAACCGGTGCAAAAAGCTATGACCGCTTTGTCGCGTATTGCGAGATTAAAGGGAGTGATTTCGGTGAGAGCTTAATGCAAGAAACAAGCTGCAGGGCGTGGAAAAAATTTGATATATGGAATCGCTATTAAATCTGTTTCGCTAGATTAAGATAAAACGGTGACTGAAGGTTCCAAAAATGCCTAATCCTGTGTAGTGCTTCAAATTCAACACGTTATATAATACAAATAATAACCAAGGATTTACGATGAAAAAATGTATCCAATTTTATTTTGATGTTGGCAGTCCTACCGCCTATTTGGCATATCACAGGCTTGACCAACTAAAAAAAATATATGACTTCGACCTCCAATTCATACCAATACTCTTGGGCGGTGTTTTCAAGTCCACAGGGAATAGCTCACCAGCCATGGTGCCAGCCAAAGGGCAATATATGGGCAAATTCGATTTACCAAGATTTGCAAAGCTCTACGGGATCCCGCTTAACCTCAACCCTCATTTTCCAATCAACACACTTACTCTAATGAGAGGCGCAGTATTTGCTCAGCAAAACAATATTTTAGAGCGTTATCTAGATGCGGTTTTCGAGTCTATTTGGGTTCGCAAGAAAAATCTGGGTGTGCTAGCGGAGGTTGACGCAACGCTTGCAGCAGCCGACTTGAACGGACAAGAAATTATTGAAGCGACGAAAGTTCAAGAAATAAAAGACGCTTTAGTTGCAAACACAGAAGATGCGATTAAGAGAGGTGTGTTTGGCGTGCCTACATTCTTCGTCGATAATGAGATGTTCTTCGGTCAAGATCGCATCCAATTCATCGAGGTGATCCTATCGAAACTAAACTAAACTAAAGAAGTTAGTATCCGTAATTCTTACTAAACGGAAAGTTATGGCAGAAATAAACTCTCAGATCAACGTCGACATATTCCCATTTGCGGCAGATTCACCCTCAGAAACACCGCGAGCATCGCAAGCCAATTTGGTTTGGAAGTTGAGCCCAACTTCAATGCAGTGCCGTCTGATGACATCCTCACTATAACCCACCATACTGACTTCATGCGTTGGGGTTTCAACCCTCATTGGGCCAGTAAACCAATCAATTTAATCAATGCTCGATATGAGACGCTTAATGAAAAATCCAGTTTTCGGGAGTCGAAAAGATGTCTGATTCTTGCCGATGGATGGCACGAATGGTCAAATCAAGAAAACTTAAAGGCCCCCTACTACTTTCATGCAAACGACGACATTCTCTTCTTTGCCGGCATCTATGCAGACAACAACTACGGAAAAGGTTGTGCGATAGTGACGATAAAAGCCAGCGAAAAGATTTCAATGATACATCACCGTATGCCTCTTCTTATAAATCATATCAACCTCAAAGATTGGCTCGAAGGATCTGATGATTCGAAGACTTATTAAACCGCAACCAACATTGTCTATCACCGGGTCAGCACGCGTAAACTCGCCGAACAATAATTCCAAGAATTGCACAATGCCTATCAATTTGGCCTAAGCTGGTATTCAATCGGTGCTATCCCTTTAGAATCCATGGAATGCAATCGGAGCGGGATGTGAGTTTATGCCAAGAATGCATATCCAAAAAAATTCCGGGCATGACACCCCAGTGATTGATTGGTAAAGTACACAAACAATTTTTGGAATACGATAACAAGGATTGAGAGCATGCCATTTTCGCTTTATCAATGCTCCATCCCGAGGTTTATAAGCGGTTTGGATAATCTAGCGAACATTTTGACCAGAGGTGCCGAGCATACGAGCAAGAGGGATATTGACGAATCTATTTTTATCAATTTCAGGTTGTACCCAAACATGTTGCCTTTGTCGTTTCAAGTTCAGGCCGCCACAGATTTTGTGAAACGCGGTGCAGCAAGGATGGCGGCGATAGAGTTTCCAAGTTACGAGGATAACGAAACCAGCTTTGCTGATTTGCAGACGAGGGTTGAGAAAACTATGATTTTTTTAGCCTCTGTTCCCGAGGAGAATATTGAAAAACATAAAAATGACGATATTGTTTTTCAAGCGGGGCCTTACGACTTTAAATTTAGTGGGTTAGATTATGTAAATTCATGGGTAATACCGAATCTATACTTCCATATTACAACTGCTTACAACATCCTGCGACACAACGGAGTGGATCTCGGAAAACTTGACTACCTTGGGGCAATAGCTGAAGGCTAAGTTACACCCTAGAAGCAGATAATGGTCGATAAAATTAATAAAAGTCTCTGTCGCTCCCTGCAAGAGACGCGTCTTCTATCCGGTTCAAGTTCCTCGCTGCGCTTGCATTTGAAAAGGCAATCATACCTTCTGCGATATTGAAATCCGCTTCATGCTAATCGAAGTTATCCATTGAATTTCTAAGATCGCTGATTAAATAGTTATGTTCGTTGTTTTTCATGAGTTCAAAACGAGGCAGATATGTTATAAAGGCGAGCGCATGACAGCAAATTTTGACTAAAAAAGCGTTATTAATGAAAAGACAAGCTGACCAGATTTTTTACGATGGCACCCCTCTGCCGAGCCTGATTGATGCGCTGATCCCTCCCGTGTTTCTTGTTTGCATGCTTTTAGCGACTGCTCACGTATTTGACGCAGATGCAATGGGCCCTAACCAGGTGGTACTCATCCTATCGGCAGCAGTAGCGTCAATAATCGGTAAAAAGAATGGCATACTCTGGGAGGATATCGAAAAAGCCATGGTACGCCAAATAGCCATTTCATTGCAGCCAGTTTTGATATTACTTGTTGTCGGTGCAATGATCGGTAGCTGGATTTTAGGCGGCACAGTACCCGCGATTATCTATTATGGTATTGATCTACTTTCACCCAGTTATTTTTATATTTCAGCAAGCCTTGTCTGCGCTATTTTAAGCTTCAGCATCGGCAGTTCTTGGTCTGTTGCAGGCACATTGGGCATTGGATTAATGGGTATAGCAATGGCAATGGGCCTATCCCTGCCCATAAGCGCGGGAGCGGTGATCTCGGGGGCTTATTTTGGAGACAAGCTGTCTCCGCTCTCCGATACCACGAATCTGGCTGCTGCGGTCACAGGTAACGATCTTTTCGAGCACATTCAGCACATGTTATGGACAACAGTACCCGGTTTTCTTATAGCGCTTTGCATTTTTTTCTTTCTTGGAATAGAGAATTCATCAACTATTGCTGTAGAAGAGATCAATAATTTGCAGTTTGCTATGGCAGAGACCTTTGCCATTCATCCACTGGTTTTGATGCCATTTTTATTGATGGTGCTTCTTGCGGCTAAAAAGATTCCGGTGCTCCCCGCTCTCCTCTGCGGTACATTGGTTGGAGCGCTATTCGCCGTGCTCTTCCAGTGGGATGTCGTCATCACATTGGCAAACGATCAAACCCTGACTGACCGCGCTTCAATCTTTAAAGGACTCTTACACGCCATGTTTTTTGGCTATCATTCTGAAACTGGTAATGCTTCTATGGATGTATTGTTGTCTAAGGGTGGTATGGAAAGCATGTTACCGACGATTGCGCTCATGATCGCTGCGATGACTTTCGGCGGCGCAATGATGGGAACAGGGCTACTCAAAAGATTATTGTCCGCCACATTGCAACGCATAAAAAAGACAGGAGATCTAGTACTCACCACCGTGGGCACCTGCATTGGAACCAATATCTTGGTCGCAGATCAATTTTTGTCCATTATTATTCCCGGCCAAATGTTTGCGGACGCCTATCAGGATCAGAAACTTAAACCAGTGAATCTCTCAAGAACCCTTGAGGATTCAGCTACGCTGACCTCAGCCTTGATTCCTTGGAATACATGTGGCGCCTATATGACTGCCACCCTTGGGGTGAGCACCTTCCTTTATGCCCCATTCGCCTTCTTTAATTTTATTTGTCCTGTAATTGCAGTTTTTTATGGCTACACGAATATTGCCGTACCCAAAATTGAAGACTAAAACCAAAAACTCTCTCCTCGAGACCGTCTGGCTTATCTAATCTGCGATTCAATCCAGAGCTGCACTGATTCGGTTAAGATTTCTAATGGCATTGCACCATTCATCAGAATCATTTCATGAAACTCTCGCAAATCAAATCCGTCCCCAAGTCTAAGTTCTGCCATCGACCGTAATTTAAGAATGTGCAATTGCCCCACCTTATAAGCAGTTGCTTGACCGGGCCAAACAGCATATCTTTCTATCTCCCTCGTCGCATCGGCCTCGGTCGTTCCTGAGTTCGACAACATATACTCAATTGCTCGCTCTCTGCTCCAGCGTTTAGCGTGCATCCCCGTATCGACGACCAATCGAATGGCACGAAGCATTTCATCCTGAAGTCTTCCCAGATTCCCTAATGGATCGTCCTCATAGACGTTCATATCATTGTGTGCAATGAACTCAGCGTACAGCGCCCATCCCTCAACATATGCAGTAAAGGGGCTCACTTTGCGGATCAACGGTAGGTTTTCAATCAAATGTGATGCAGATATTTGAAAGTGATGCCCTGGCGCGCCTTCATGATACATCAGCGTTGGGAGGGTCCATCTCGGCGTATCCGACATATCTTTTTGATTTATATAAAAACGCCCGGATGTGGATCCATCCATCGCTGGTCCACGATAGTAGCCCAAGGCTGATCCATCTTGAGCAAACTCGGGAACACGAACTATCTTGAGTGTTTGTGATGGGATGGTTATGAAAAAGCGTTGAGCCATCTTCATCATTTTATCGTCGAGATTATATAAATAGGCAATCTGTTCTGCACGACCCTTATCGCTATCCTCGAAATGATATTCGGGTATGTCCATTAACTGGCGTAATCGAGATGACACACTGCCTTCAATAATACCCTCTCCTGAGAGAATGTTTTCCATTTCTTCGCTAATCCGAGCCACTTCGCGAAGACCCAATTGGTGGATTTCTTCAGCAGACATATTGGTGGTGGTGAAAGATTTCAGTCGAGCCGCATAAATTTGCTCTCCTTGAGGTATCCTCCAGATTCCAGCATGGGGATCTGACCGAGGCAAAAGAGACACAAATAGTTCAATCATAGCGACATAGCGGGGAATAATTTCAGCCGCTATCACATGACCAGCCTGCTCAATAAGTTCTTGCTTTCGCGCCTCTGTGATGGTGTCTAACTTATCAAGTCTGTGAGGGAGACTTGAGAACAAGGGATTTTCATTTAAACCACCGTCAATGAAAGAACGCATTCCCCGTAATGCCCCATTAATTACAAAGTCAGGTGGCACGACCCCATTGTCCCTATCGTTTATTATGCGGACCTTTACCTCTTCAATCACACGGGCAAATTCATGGAGCCGAGCGATGTAACGCTCCACGCTTTTTTCATTAATTATTCTATGCACGTCAGTCAAAAACTGAGGTGTATTAATCATGATTCCACCGATCTGATTAATCCTGTAAGTGCTGTGTTCAAAACTCAGTTCGCGGATCATGTCATCCATCAGCCAGCGACCGATCCTCCAGCTCATTAGTTCCTGCCCCTCCAATTGCTCGGGTCCATATTCATCCATACCTGCTCGAGTTTCTCGGACGAGTTTAAGGAACTCAATCTCCGATTTACGATCATATCTATCCAATTTTCCGCTATGAAAGTCAAGCATTGTATTCTCGATCAAACCCAAATAAGTAGCAGACTCAGGGGACCGAAGAGCAATCTGGAAGAAGAATT
This sequence comes from Porticoccaceae bacterium, assembly GCA_902557735.1. Lineage (GTDB taxonomy): Bacteria > Pseudomonadota > Gammaproteobacteria > Pseudomonadales > Porticoccaceae > TMED48. The sequence goes on along the minus strand of CACEBC010000005.1, from coordinate 21,209 downwards.
TATTAAGATAGTTATTGATCCCTACGGGTGATGCCCAGAACCAAAAATAGAGAGCTCCAAGTGAGAGAACGGTGCCCATAAAACCGAGCGCGGTGATTTTTTTAAAATTCATTTTCGCGTAAATAGCGCTCTTACAATAATTAGATGATCAAATTGGTCGGCAGACTATGCAATATCAAACGCAATGATATAATCCTAATACATCGCGAACCAAACAGCCACTTAACTGCCGTTGTCCTGTCATTCTCATCATCAAATAAGGACTCTTTATGACGAAAAAGCCCGTATGTTTAATTATTGGAGCTGGTGGAGGTATCGGTGCGAACGTGGCGAAGAAATTTGCACTAGAAGGCTATCATGCTTGTTTGTGCAGAAGGACTGATAAAGCTGGTTTGGACCGTTGGGTTAATAAAATCAGAGCTAACGGCGCCCACGCAACCGGCTTCCTTCTCAATGTCGTCGAAAATGATTCCATAGAAAACCTGATAGACTCGATTGAATCAGACACAGGGCCAATTGAGGTCCTCATCTACAACGTTGGCGCGCAAACCGGCTTCAAACTCCTAAAGCAAACTTCGCACAAAGAATTTGAGCTAGCTTGGAGAATGGCGAGTTATGGCCTATTTCGAGTCGCAAAAGTACTATGTCCGTTGATGTCTTCGAGAAAAAGCGGATGCATCATTGTTACCTCTGCGACTGCGGCGATGAGAGGTAATATGAACCAGCACTCCCACGCATCAGCAATGGGCGCGAGAAGAATGCTATGTCAGTCGCTTAACGCAGAATTTGGTCCACTAGGTCTTCATGTTGTTCACGCGGTAATTGACGGGGCAGTTGACGCACCCGACACTTTGGGAAAAATGTTAGGTGATGACATGTATCAGCAGCTAAGACAAACAAAAGGTATGGAAAACGACGGGCTCATCCTTCCAGAAAAAATCGCGGAGACCTATTTTCACCTAGCCCACCAGCACCGGTCAACTTGGACACATGAAATCGACATCAGATCGTTCTCAGATACAGCTTGGTGGAACAGCGATGGTAGATTAGTTGCAGACGAGAGTGAAGCCTGATTCGCCTCCATATCAGCAATCCCGGGAAAGGACACTAATTTAATTCGGATGGGCTTGTTAATTTAGATACTGAGGGAAAACCCCTATCCCTCATTAAAGCACCTACCTGTGCATCTCTGCCTCGGAATAGCTTGTAAGCTTTTGCTGGATCGATAGAATTCTGAGGATTAAATAAAAATTCCTTCAGACGACCGGCTGTCTCTTGATCATAAAGGCCGTCGGGCGTCTCGGCAAAGGCTTCTGCCGAGTCGGATGCAAGAACATCAGCCCATACATAACTATAATAGCCGGCAGCATACCCCTCGCCGGAAAATATATGACCAAAATGCGGAGTTCGATGTCGCATCACTAGTTCGCTGGGCATATTCAACGCCGCCAGTACTTCCTGCTCGAATCTTACGGGATCAATATCGGTCGGATCTGAGGTATGAAGATGGAGATCAATTAACGCACTGGCAAGATATTCAGTAGTCTCAAAGCCCTGATTAAACTTCGCTGCGGCCTTTATCTTTTGAACTAGTCGATCCGGAATAGAATCGCCGGTAGCATGGTGCACTAAAAAGTTATCTATTACCTCGTCTGTCATAAGCCACCTCTCAAGCAACTGCGATTGGAATTCAATATAGTCGCGGAGAGCTCCATTAAGGCTTGGGTAGATCACATTTGACGAAAGATAGTGTAGAGCATGTCCAAACTCATGGAACAGCGTCGTTGCGTCATCCCAAGATATCAGCGTAGGAGCACCAGGCGAGCCCTTAATAAAATTTGAGTTATTTGAGCTTAGAACACTGCTTATCCCATCTAAACCAGAGAACCTACGGTATGCGGTTGCCCAAGCCCCCGATTTTTTTCCCTCTCTTGCAAATGGATCCAGATACCAAAGTCCTACACTGTTTCCGGAAGACTTATCCTTAACCGCCCAAACCCTTACATCAGGATGAAAAACCGTCACCGAATCATCCTCAATCGGCGTAAAAGAGTAATGGAATACCTTATCGGCGACAAAGAATAGTGCTTGTATTAAATTATCTAACTGAAGATAATTCCGCAACTCATCGGAGTCCAGTTGAAATCGCTGTTGACGCACCTTTTCGGCATAGAATCTGTAATCCCATGGAGCAATCGTGATTCCAGATCCCTCGGAGTCTGCCAGCTGCTGCATATCGGCAACCTCGTCTTCAACCCTCTTTAGCGCTGCAGGCCAAATTGCGGATAGCAAGCCCATGGCATTTTCAGGCGTCAGCGCCATGTTGTTTTCAAGCTTCCAATGTGCAAAGCTCTTGTATCCTAGGAGGATAGAGCGCTCGTGCCGCAGATTCAGTATCTCGCTGATCAATTTATTGTTATCACGCTCATCACCATTACTAGCCCGACTGTAATAGTTATTCCAGACTTTCTCTCTGAGTTCTCTCAGTTCGGAATAAGTTAAAAAGGGTTCCATCGAAGAACGAGTGTTTGTGACGGCATAATCGTCAGGCCTGCCTCTAGTGCGCGCTGCTTCTTTTGCCGCGGCGACGTATGATTCTGGCAACCCCGCAAGCTCCTCATGGCTTAAAAAGGTGACATACCCCTCCTCGTCCGCGAGCACATTATTACTAAAGAGAGTATATAATTCCGCAAGTCGCCTATTAATTCGCGTGAAGGCATCCTTATCGGAAGACTTAAGATTTGCACCGTTGCTGGCAAATGAGTGATAGATCAGTTCCACCAATCGTACTTGATCCGGCCGTAAGTCTCTTATCTCTCGTTTATCAAAGATAGACTTTATTCTGGAGAATAGCCGGGTATCCTGTTTTATTCTGGAATAAAACTCACTAAGTTCAGGAGCCAATTGTGACTGAATCTCTCGAAATTTAGGCGACGAAAGATTAGAGGACCATATTCCATAAAATGCATAAACTCGATCAATAGCCTTACCAGCCTTTTCAAGAGGGACAATCGTATTTTCGAAATTGGGCTCCTCGATTTGATCCGAAATGCTCTCAACTTCCGCAAGATAAACGTCCATAGCCGCATGCATCGCCGGCCTCAGTTGATCCAAACTCATTGAGTGAAAGTCTGGCGAATCATAATTGTCTGACCAAGAACTCAAAAGTGGATTTTGAACAAGGAGTGCTTGTTTCTCTTCAAGAGAGGGGCGATTCGTGCAATTAACAGTGGACATAAGAAAAAAAGTTAAAAATGTTAAGCTCAAGCTTCGGCACATTATTTTTCCGATTTAAGTGTTCAAAAACAACCCACCTCTAATGACTTAGAAAATAGACCAATAACTACTGCCCAGTCATTCGAGATTTCATGAGTATAGGGAAATTCTCGCCCCAAAAGCACTTAAACCTTATCATGCCCCGCAAGAGTAGCGAAACAAATCCACCATCTCTTTAGCTGTCTCTTTGGGCGAATAAGCGCCATCAGGATCATACCAGACCAGTGTCCACGCCATCGACCCTAATAACATCAGGCGGAAATATGAACGATCCACCTCCGGACGCAATGGGATTTCTTCGATCACATCAATAAAAATTCTTTCATACCGGTGCCTAAGCATTTTCATTTCAGTTTTTGTCGGTTCTGAGTGTCGATCAGGAAGTTCTCTAACAGTTACCTCAATGAAAGTGCGGTGCTCAAAAATACCCTGCAGATGAGCGTTGCATGCTTGATATAATCGGCCCCAAGGATCGGATATTTTATTTAGGGAACTCAGGACGATATCAGACATAAGTTCAAAGCCTCGGGCATATACTTCCAAAAGGATTTCTTCCTTTGATCGAAAGAAATAATAAATTGAGCCGGCTTTCATTCCGGACTCTCTTGATATCCGCCTTATACTTGTCTTTTCATAGCCGAGCTCGCCGAAAAGCTTCGCCGAGGCCTCAAGTATTCTCTCCTTTCCGTTCAACTCCGGCAACTGATTGGAATTTTCCAAGTAATAATTCCTCTGGATGAATCATGCTAGTGAAAATCTTACGCTTAGGGACTTTTTAATTCGAATGCGATGCCGATGAATGTCAATGGCAAGCACTTAAAGTCAGTCGGGTTACAAAAAGACATAGACCAATCCCAAATTTTATCACAAAAAAAGGTTTTATTTGTCAACACCTAAGATAGTTACGGCTACCGCAGCTTCCTCTATTCCATAAAGGCCGCCGCCATTCTCTGCAATGCCATATTTGGCTCCATCAACCTGACGCTTGCCTGCCTCACCTCTTAACTGAACAGTTAATTCATGTATTTGCCCAAGACCAGTTGCACCAATCGGATGACCTTTTGATTGGAGGCCCCCCGAGGTGTTAATCGGTAGTTTTCCGCCAAGAGTGCTTGACCCCGATTCTATGAATGCGCCTCCATCGCCAAATGGAGCGAACATTAAGTTTTCAATCTGCTGGATTTCTGCAAACGCGGTCGCGTCATGCACTTCAGCACAAGAAATTTCATCGGGCCCCACAGACGCAGCTTCATAAGCCGCCTTGGCAGCCAAATGACCGATATGGTTATGGAACTCTGCAGGTGGTCTGTCTATTCCGGTCGTAACATGTGAACTCAATATCCTAACTGGTCGCGCATTAGGCAGCTCTTTTAGAACGCTCTCAGCACAAATTACGGCCGCTGCTGCCCCATCACTTACAGGTGCGCACATTGGCAAGGTGTATGGCCAAACTATTGTGGGCGCATTAAGCACCTCATCAACACTCATAGGATTCTGATACTGAGCCAATGGGTTCAAGGAGGAATGTGTATGATTTTTAGCTGACGCAATCGCTAGCTGTCGTTGAGTTGTTCCAAATTCCGCCATGTGGGCCTTGGCAAAGGCCGCATAAACATCCATGAAAAATGACCTATTAGTCTGCTCCTGCACATCACTCGGTGCCGCAACACCTTCACCCAAAGAAAGCAGGCGCCGCATCCCAGCAGCGGTATCATGAACGTCCCAAGCTCCATCAAAGATGCTAAACATGAGTTTTTTATCGGGCACAACCATTTTGTCCACACCAACAGCCAACACAACATCGGCTGCCCCAGCCCGAATATAATTCAGTGCCAAACTAAAAGCCGTTGCGCTTGATGCACACGCATTTTCAACATTGATAATGGGAATGCCCTCCAATCCCAGCGGTCTCAATGCTATTTGGCCTCTCACCATCAATTGACCCTCAAGCGCGCCTTGAACCGTGTTAGCAAAAAAGGCCGCTTGTATCCGTTCTGAGAGTATGGCGCTGTCCCTCAAAGCCATCGAAACAGCTTTTGAGGTAAGCGACTTGACCGACTCATTAGGAAATCTGCCAAACTTGGTCATGCCTATTCCAGCAATGTAAGCATTAATCATAGCTAATTTTCACTCTTCTAATTATGACTCGAGAATCGTACTATGAACCGTTACGGCGCCCGATCGTAGCGACTTCAATCGCGAATATTCTGGCGAGTCCCAAAATGCCCTCAATTTCTGGGTGTCACTCCATTTCGTTAGCACGATCGGACCTTCAATAGCATCGCCTTCCAAACTGCCCGAGGCGCGACCAGCAGCCAGGTATTCGCCGCCGAATTTTTCCAACAGAGGTCTAGCCTTTTCAGCATACTCAAGGAACTTAGTTTTATCGTTAATTTTTAGTGTCGTGAGATGGTAGGTCGGCATGATTCTTTTCCTCGAAAAGTTGTAGGCTTTTTGTCAGTAAGCACTTTCAAGAAGTTCGATTACCACTTCAGGAGATGTTACGGGGCGAGGATTTGTTGCAACAATAAGATCTTGAATCGCGTCATCCGCTAGTGCGCGAAAATCGCTCTTAGCAACACCAACATCCCGCAACCTAAAGGGAAGGCCCAAATCTTCGGTTAGCTGTTGAATAGAATCTGCCGCCAGATCAGCGGCCATATCTGCGTCAGTCTCAGAATCACAAAGTCCAAGAATTTCAGCAATCCATGCCAGCCGCTCTTTGGCAAATTCCTTATTGAACCGCATTGTATTATGCATCATAACACAGGAAGTAATACCATGCGGAACATTACAACGAGCACCGAGCTGATGACCGGTCCCGTGACTCAAGCCAAGTGTTACGTTTGCCAGCCCGCTCACCGACATCCATGAGGCGAGCTGACATTGTAAGCGGGCGGTCAAATCATCTGGATTCTTTTTGCACTCTTTCAAAGAGGCATGAAGCATCTGGAGCGAATGACATGCAAGAGCGTCGGTAAAAGGATGTGCAGTTGTCGAGCAGATAGCCTCGACCGCATGATCCACCGATCTCATGCCGCTGGACAACCACAACCACTCGGGAGTCTCCAACGTCAGCTGTGGATCTAGGAAAACCACTTTGGCTGTTAGACATTTGTCTATGTAGAGATCTTTTACCTTTCTCGCCTCATCTGTGATGCCAATAAAGTGAGTATACTCTCCGGCAGAGAGTGTCGTAGGTATTGCAATCAAAGGAACAACATTCGATCCATCTATGGACGGAATTTCGATCTTATCCGGATACTCGAATTTAATCATGAGCCTATCAAAATCGCTCATATCATTGATGTTCTCTGCAAGACCCATCACCACAGCTTTGGCGGTGTCATTCGGACTCCCACCACCAAAACTAATAACTGCATCGATGCCCTCTTGGCGCGCCATCTTTACACAATGCAAGACGCTCTCCCTCGGCACATGCTGCTGAGTTTCATGAAAAACACTCTTTATTCGCCCTCCAGAGGAGTTAATGACCTGCTCCACGAGCTTTGTTTCGTTGAAAAGCGTTTTCCCCGTAATTAAAAGTGCTTGTTCGATGTCATATCTGGAAAGAACTTCCTCCAGTTTGTTAACACATCCCTCCCCATAAAATACATCCTCAATTGGCAGTAAGGTAAAAGCACCTTCAATTTTCTTTTTTTGTGGTATGGTCATGTCAGGGTTCTCCTTATTATGATTAATCGATCGCGATTCCACCATTGATGGTAATTCTCTGACCAGTCATTTTTTTTGCCAAGGGACTGGCAAGGAACACGATCACTGGTGCGATATCGTGGGGTTCAACTACACCAAGTTGCGCCTTTTCAAGTGCCCGCTTAAATAATTTCTCGCTAAACCCTCCATCCATCATGCGATCATATGAATTGGTCTCTGCTACTATAGAAGGCGTAAGCACGTGGACGCGAATCCCAGATCTTGCCGCCTCAACAGCCAGTGTCCTGCTGAACATATCAATCGCAGCCATAATTGCTCCATGAATTGTCTCGCCGACAGTTGGTATTTTTGCTGCATCAGATGCGATGTTAATTATTACTCCGTCTCCAAGTGCGCGCATGCATTTATAGACCGCATGGCAACAACGAAAAACACTACCCAAATGCACGTCGATGAGTGAATTTAACCGCGACATCTCGAATTCAGAGAAGAGGGTAGCAGGCATGTTCCCTGGTACAGCATTTAGAAACAAATCAATTTTCCCCTCCGCCTTGTGAACCATTGATTGGGCAGTCTCGATGTGGCTTGCATCTCCAGCCTCAAAGATAACATTGCATCCTGGTGCGATTTTGTGCAAAAGATCGGTGGCGCCGGAACCTCGTTCAGGGTCTCGACCGTTTATTATTACTCTGGAGAAACCTGCTTTAGCAAGCTCTTCAGCGGCAGCAAGCCCAATTCCAGATGTACCGCCAGCAATTAACGCTGTCTTACCAGCAGCCCAATTGCTTGTGAGAGATGATGATGTATGGGCAGAAATCACATTTAACCCACCGGCGTTTCGATGGGAGAACCAGCTTTTTCTAGTTCGTCCAACAAGACCGGTAATCCCATCGTAAAGGTATGCATCCCCAGTACACTGATCAATTGATAGACTTCCATGATTTCTTGAACTGTGGCTCCATACTTCAAAGCATTTTGTATGTGGATTCTGAGGCCAGGTTCGTAAAGGTGTGTGGTGGCCGCGTCGATTGCTATGTATATAAATTCTTTGATTTTTGGCTCGAGGTGCCCACGCTGCCATGGGAGGGACGAAAATTTTTGGTATATTTCAAGAAAATCCGGATCTAACGCTAACAAATCTTCCCAGAAGCCACTCCAATATCCTCTATGTTTTATAAACTCTTCTTTTATTGCAAGCTGCCTTTCCGAAAAGTTTCTATCGACCTGATCCCCTTGACCGGCCTTGTCCATTTCATCGATCAGCACCGGCACTCCCATCGTTATCGTATGCATCCCTAGCACACTGACTAATTGATAAACTTCCATGATTTCTTCTTTGGTAGCACCATACTTGAATGCGTTCTGCAGATGGATTCTAAGCCCGGGTTCGTAGAGATGCGTTGTGGCAACGTCGATCGCAATGTACATAAACTCCTTTATTTTCGGTTCGAGGGTACCATTTTTCCATGGCGTAGCAGAAAAATTGAGGTAAATCTGGAAAAACTCGGGATCAAGAGCCAACAACCCGTCCCAAAAATCACTCCAATATCCCCTCTCTTTTATAAAGTTATCTTTTAATTTTTTCCTTTCACCACTAAATTCCATCCCCACAATCGTTCCTCCAAGTTAATTTAACAATCCAATATAGCCACCGGAGTACCTATCTCCAAAAGTTCCTCGTCATCTGCTGGTACCAAAAGTTCAGCCACAATTCCGCCCGAGGGTGCCTCCAACTCGATAATAGCTTTGTCTGCCTGCAGATTGGCCAACACATCACCTGCACTGACGCTATCCCCTTCAGAAACCAACCACTCGTCCAATGTTACCTCCTCCGTCGTGAGGCCCATCTGCGGCACTTTGACTGTAATTTTTTCCATACCGATACTCCTTTAGCGTCCCTTAAAATTGGCTTCCCGCTTTTCTAAAAATGCATTCATACCCTCTTTTTGGTCTTCTGAAGAAAATAGTTTAAGAAATTCTTCCAGTTGTTGTTCAAGCGCAACTTCCATGGGAGATTCGCTCGCAACATTAACCACCGACTTCGCCGCAGCCAGCGCAAGCGGTGGCTTTTTTGTTAACTTATCTGCTAATTCCTGCACTTTGCCATCCAATAATTCTCCCGACACACACTCATTTGCCAAACCAAAAAGTACAGCATCCTCCCCACTTATAACGTCTCCCAGCATTAAAATCTCTTTTGCCTTAAGCCGTCCCATCCATCGAGTGAGTCTGACCCCTGCTCCTGCGCCGGGTATGACACCAATATTAATTTCCGCCAGCCGAAATTTTGCGTCGGTTGAGCAAATAACAAAGTCGCAGCACAAAGATAGCTCAGTTCCACCGCCGGGGGCGTGACCGCGCACCTGAGCGATAACCGGTATGGGAAGTGATTCAATGGCATTAAAAAACCCCAACCAGGCCTCATTGGCTTCTCTTGCTTCTTCGGGGCCATAAGCCGCGAATTCGCGCAGATCAGCACCGGCGGTGAACGCTTTTTCACCAGCCCCTTTGATTATCAGAACTCGAATCGCGTCGTCGTCTTCTATGGCTTCGAGAATTTCATTGCATTCGGCAAGACATTTTTGATTTATAGCGTTATGAGATTCGGGCCGATTGAGTGTTAAAACCCCTATCGAGTTAGTGACCTCAAACTTGATAGTGTCAAATTTATTCATCAAGTCAACTCATCATAGTTCTTACACTGGATGCGATCTTCTCAGCATCAGGCAGATATATCTTTTCGAGACAAGGGGCAAAAGGTGAGGGAGCAAAAGGTGGAGTAAGCCGCAAAGGTGCGCATTCTAAGAGTTGAGGATCAGTCTCAACAACTTGAGCAATAATTTCTGCACCGATACCGCATGGAGACATCGCCTCATGAACAACGATCAACCGTCTCGTTTTTGAGAGCGATTCAAGAATAGTGTCTATATCGAGCGGACTTACCGTTCTTGGATCAACAACCTCCGTCTCAATGCCCTCACCTGAGAGCGATTTGGATGCTGCCAGCGCCTGGCGCACCATGGCCCCAACAGCAACGATGGTCACGTCCTCGCCGGAACGCTTAATTTCAGCTTTGCCCAAGGGAATAAGAAACTCAGTATTCTCCTGTGGCACCGGCTCTCTGGAGCCGATGAGACTCTTGCACATAAGACATAGAACGAAATTGTCATCTCTGATAGAAGATTTTAATAATCCGAGCGCATCTTTTGCGCTCGAAGGCATGACGACCTTCAACCCCGGCACATGCGAAAACCAGGCAGCAAGACTCTGAGAGTGCTGCGGCCCAGCATTTAACCCTCCTGAGCCAAAGGTGTACATGGTCACGGGAACTTTGACTTGTCCACCCAACATATAACGCAGCTTTGCCGCCTGGTTAACGATAGGATCCATACATGCGGTCAAGAAATCCTCAAACCCAATTTCAACTATGGGTCTAAGCCCTGTCATGGCAGCGCCTACGGCAAGTGACGTGAAACCAGCCTCAGCAATGGGCGTATCACGAACTCTATCGGGACCAAACTCGGAAAATAGTCCTTTTGTCTGCGCAAAAATGCCGCCAGATTCACCCACATCCTCACCAATGAGCACAACATTTTCATTACGAATCATTTCCTCACGAAACGCTCTTGTCACAGCGCTGTAGTATTTTAGGGGTTTGTCTTTTTTATCCTTCTGGTTTGACTGATTCAAGAGAGAACATCCTCCATCATCAATGCTGAGGAAGGGTTTTCAGACGAAAGAGCGAATTCCACCGCCTGGTCGACGAGGGCAAGCGCTTTTTTCTTTGAAGATAGGAGATCATCAGGCGACAATTCGAGAGTTTCAGCGAAATCGGACTCAAATCGTTGGATAGGATCAATCCTGTTATCCGGGTCACGTTCACTTCGATCCAGATAATTCATTGGATCACCCTCATAATGACCATGCCATCTATGGGTCTTTGCCTCAATCAAGATGGGGCCCATGCCTTGCCTGACCTTTGATGCCGCTTTTAATACAGAGGAATAAACTTCCATCACATCCGAGCCATCTATGGTCACACCCTCAAAACCATAGCCCTTAGCCCTGGCCGAGACATTTGGAACAGATACATGCACATCAAACGGGGACAGTTCCGCGTAACGATTACACTCGCAGAAAAATATCACCGGCAGTTTCCATAGCGCTGCGATATTCATAGCCTCATGAACCGGGCCAGCGCCGCTTGCACCCTCCCCAAAGAAAGCTAGCGCGATTTGACCTGTTTTTTTTACTTGTGCAGTGTATGCAGCTCCACAAGCAAGGGGTGCGGATTGCCCTACGATCCCGTTAGCGCCTAGCACACCAACAGACACATCTGCTATGTGCATTGAGCCACCTCGACCCTTAGAGTAGCCGGTCTCTTTGCCCGCAAGCTCAGCCATCATGGCCTTTGCATCTGCTCCTTTTGCCAGGCAATGTCCGTGACCACGATGGGTAGAGGTGATAAAATCATCGCGGTTAAGGGCCAGGCATGCTCCAACAGCGCACGCCTCCTGCCCGACAGATAAATGGATGAAACCCGGCAGCGTGCCATCTTTGTACAATTCAGACGCCTTCAACTCAAAAAGACGAATTTCCCAAAGTTTGCAATGAATCTCCAAGGCTTTGGTTTTTGAAATTTCAACCATCTCGCTCTTCCCTATCAAACACAGGACCCTGATCTATTCCTCTTCTTAAGAGGTATTTTTGCACCTTCTGATTTGGGGTTTTGGGCAGAGATTCACGAAACTCAACATAACGGGGCACCCAAAATTTAGGCATTCGCTTCTCGCATAAATCCCAAATATCGGCCGCCGTCAGCGCTGTTCCAGCAGCCGGCACCACCACCATTTTAACATCGTCCTCCCCGAGCTCAGAAGGTTCTGCAATGGCAGCGCATTCGGCAACTCGATCATCCGAGTTCAGAACAACCTCAAGCTCAAAAGAAGAAATATTTTCTCCTCTGCGACGAATGGCGTCCTTTTTTCGATCGACATAATAGAAGAAGCCATCGCCATCCAATCTACCGTTGTCCCCTGTGTGAAACCAGAGGTTACGGAAGGCGTCCAAAGTTTCCGTTGGCATATTGTAATATTCTTGGATCATAGAAAATGGTTGAGCTGGTCTGACCACAATTTCCCCTACGACGCCAGCTGGTTGAATATTATCCTCATCGTCAACAATAGCAACGTGATAAGACGAGGTATTTGCCCGACCACAAGACCCCTTTGCGGGTTCTTCCTCAAGCGGTGTATAGGTTACGATGCCTGTTTCTGTGGCGCCGTATACCTCAACGATTCGGCAGTTGAATCGCTTCTCAAATGTCTCATTTCTTTGGCCAATATAAAAAAGGCGGGCTGGAACATCTTTATCGTCCCCTCTTTTGGGTTGCTTGAGCAACATTGGAACCATTGCAAAGATCCCATGAACCACGGATGAATTGTATTTTCGGACATCATCCCAGAATCTTGATATGGACAGATTCTTAACGAAAGCTATTTCTGTTCCCACTATGAATGTGGGAATCACTCCAAGCCAGGTAGCTATAGCGTGAAACATAGGCAACGGAGTGTATAACTTATCATTCATATCGAATTGACATGCGGTGATCCAATCCATCGCAAAAGTAATTACGTGACAGTGAGTGGCAAGTACACCCTTGGAAGGGCCAGTTGTGCCCGAAGTAAATGAAATGGCCAGGGGGTCGGTATGAAGAATTTCCACCGATGGCTCTAAATTGCTGCCGGTCAAAAAGTCTACAAATTTACTTACCACGCAGTGGCTTTCAAGCAAAGTGAAATCCGCTTCCGGTTCTTCATCATCATATAATATGACCTGCTCAAGCTGAGGCAATTCGCTTATAACATCCGAAACTCTCGGGGCAAGACTGATGTCAACGATAAGATGCGTAACGTCTGCCTTATCTAACTGATACTGGAGAATGTCGCCTTTGTAATCTGTATTTATCGGAACGTAAATGACCCCTAGCTTAGATGCTGCGATCCATGAGTGAACAAACGCGATACTGTTATGCATCATGATGCCTAACTTACCGCCCTTTTTTAGGCCTTTATGCGCAAGCTCGTTAGCACAACAATTTGTAAGGTCATTAAATTCTGAGTACGTCAGAGTCTGATCGGCGCTGCGAATAAACGTTTTGTCAGGAGCGCGGCTTACTGCTCTTCTGAAGAGAAAGGGCACTGTTCTCTCTTTAATTGGGATGTCTTGATTTTCGCCCATTGCGAGTCCTACGTTAGATTTTTAGCAGCCCAGTTCTCGCGCTATGAAGAGCTGCTGAATCTCATTGGTTCCCTCGCCTATCTCCAGCATTTTTCCCTCTCGGAAAAAACGGTTCACCTTGTATTCGTGCATGAATCCATATCCGCCATGAATCTGATAAGCGTCCAGCGTTGCCTGAGTTGCATGTCGAGTGCCAAATAATTTCACCATAGAGGCTTCTTTGTGGCATGGCACACCACTGGCATGGAGATTCGCAGCGTATAAGGTGAACTGGCGCGTCGCTTCCGCATAGGTTGCCATATCAGCCAACTTTGCCTGTATCAGCTGATAACTGGAAATAGGATTACCAAAGGCAATTCGATCTTTAGCATATTTGAGAGACTCATCAAGGCAAGCCTGTATAAGTCCAGCAGAAATAGCACCAAAGGCTATACGTCCCAGGTTGAGGCCATCAAGCGCTTGTTTTAGCCCTGCGCCTTCTGTGCCCATTAAGTTGCCATCAGGAACACGGCAGTCTTCAAAAACCAATTCCCTGTTGTCCATACCGAACCAAGCCATCTTGTCCCATGACTGACCCAACTTAAATCCTGGCGTATCTTGGGGGATACAAAAACTAGATATGGCTTTCTTACCATTTGGTTTTTCGCCGGTGGCTGCCATAAGAACAAGGCCATCGCTGATATCTGTACCAGCGTTGGAGATAAATGTTTTGGTGCCGTTGATAACCCAGTCGTCACCGTCTTTAATCGCTTTCGTAATCATTCCCGCCGCATCTGAGCCGGCGCCCGGTTCAGTCAGGCCATAAGCGCCCAGTTTTTCGCCTGTCGCAAAGATTGGGAGGTATTTGTCCTTGAGCTCTTGGCTGGCAAATCTGGCGTAGATGTTAGCAACCAAAACATGCACCTGCCATATCAGGGCAAACGTGTTAGATACCCTTGAAACTTCCTCCAGTGCCAGAATATATGTCACGGGATCTAAGTCTGACCCGCCATATTCCTCGGGAATCAGCATGCCCGCCATTCCTAGCTCAGACCACTTTTTCCAGAGCTCATAGGGGAACTCGTGGTCCTTATCCATCTGCACTTGGGCAGGTTCGATCTCCTCAATCGAAAATTCGCGACTCATTCTTTGAATTTGGGCTTGTTCGGGGGTCAACTCGTAGTTCATAACTTCCATTCCTACCTAACGATCGCTCAATAAAACAAACCTCGACTTTTTTTTCAACTCTTTTTGTCACTGATAGTTCAAATAATCAGTTTACCTGCGGCTTAGTTAAGAAAACTTGACAACCCAATTTACTCTCGTGTAGTTTTGTTAGTTGATCGCTCGTCCAAGTTGATAACGAACAGCTGGATCGGTGCTTAGCTTTATTTCCAGATGCACCTGAAAATCACTATTGGTTAAATGCTTTGGGTGGAATGATTTATACACAACAGTCTGATTCCTAACTTTGTGCTTTGTACTGGCCTTTTTTGGGAATGATCAGCATGAATAATTATTGAGGGTATTTGAAATGACCAAACCGAATCATAGCCAATCTTTCATGGCTAGACTTCTTAGCATCGTTATGGTTGCTGGGTTCTCCGTGCAAGGACATGCTCAAGAAGAAGCAGCCTCAACTCAATCTATCGAAGAGGTAATCGTTACCTCTCGGTATAGAGAAGAATCGCTTCAAGAGGTTCCAGACACAATCGTTGCACTCGATGCTCTAGAGATCGAGCAGAAAGGTATCTCGGACTTGATAGATCTCACTAAGGCGATCCCCAACATGGATTATGAAAGTGTTCTGCATCTTGGTTCTGTTTTCATCAACATGAGGGGTCTTCATACTCAACGTGGCGCAGAACCAGGCGTGTCTATCTACATCGATGGCATTCAGGCAACCACTCCCTTGCAGCTCTCGCAAGAACTGTTCGATATCGAAAGTATAGAGGTTTTAAAGGGTCCCCAAGGAGCTCTCTATGGCAGAAGCGCAATAGCAGGCGCAATCAATGTAGTGAGCAAAAAGCCTGGCGATGAAATTGAAAATGTTATTCGACTCGGTGTTGGCGACGGCGGGCATAAAAGCGTTAATTTCAAATCCTCCGGTCCAATTTCTCCGGGTGTTCTATCCTACTCTATCTTCGCTGGAACAATGGAATATGATGGCGGCATCATGAATACGCACCTAAATCAGGAGGTAGATTTTCGAGAGAATGATACCTTCAGAGGAAGGCTAGTGTGGACTCCGACTGATCAGCTAGAAATCGACATATTTGCAAATAAAGATGACCTCTACGCAGGGACCTATCATTTCTCAACAGTCGTAGACTCAGATGGAGTTGCCATATTCGGAGACGCCGATAGGTACGATTATCCAATTCAAGCGGAATCTCTGACAACAGGGGACAGAGAATTCGAAGAAATTGCAATGAACATTACCTATGAACCAAGCTTTGGCGGCACGATTAAATACAGCTTTGCTATGCATGACTTAGAAGAACACTATGGCATGCCCGGAACGGCTGCCGGTGGCACCATTGATCCGCGTTATGGAACTGGAAACTACGACATGCTTCCATTCTATGCAGTGCACAACTCTCAATCATTTTGGCGCGAAGGGATGCTGAATGAAATCAGGTATATTTCAGAATCGGATAGTCCTGTGAGGTACGTTGTTGGAGCGCAATTGGTGAACCAAGAACTCGATGATGTATTACCGATTTGGTTGGGGATGGATTGGATCCTTGGCACAATACAAGGCAACGTCGCCAATGGACTACCAATGGCAACTGGCTTTGACGGCAGTGAGAACCTTGACGTCGCCTACGTCGAAGTGGGAAAAACACGAAGAGAAATTGACGCGCTCGGGCTATACCTGCAGGTCGCTTGGGATGTCACCCCATCAACAGAGATAACACTTGCCTACCGCTACGATGAGGACAAGCGAGATAAATTGGACAAGGATTCTCTTGCTTATGATAAGACGACGTTCACTGGCAGTATGCCTAAATTCTCGATAGCACACACCTTAAGTGAAGAGAGCATGGTCTATGCAACCGCATCAAAAGGATGGCGCAGTGGTGGCTTCAATAAGATTCGGGTGCAAGAAGATACGACAGATTTCTCCATAATCTACGACGAAGAAGAATTATGGAGTTATGAGATTGGTTACAAATCAACATTTAATAACGGCTCGGGAAAGTTTAACATCGCTGTCTTTGCTCAAGACATTGATAACCATCAAGCCTTCGGATTCCAACCTTGTTGCGCCCTGCAGGTTGTCTTTAATATTCCAGAAGGCGAGGTCAATGGAATAGAAATTGACCTAAGCCAATCTTTTGACAACGGACTGGAGCTCGGGATGTCTGCAGGCTTTCTCGACTCTGAAATCACCAAGTTTGATGGAATAGAGGCGGGCTTTGAACGCGAAATGACGGCGGCAACTGGAGAGCCAGTGGTTGGCGCAAAGTTTCCTAATGTAGATCATCGCCAAGTCAATCTATATGCCCAGTACTCAGGCACGACTGATTTGGGTGATTTGATAGGCAGAGTCGACCTAGCCATGAACGATGATAAACAGTGGTTTATCGTCGATGGGCAAAATGAGGAAGGCTCCCGATCTTTTATCAACGCAAGTTTTATTCTCACTAATGATGATTGGGAGTTAAAGCTGTGGGGCGAAAATCTCACCGATGAGGATTCATGGGCAAGCTATGAGCCAGTATCTTTGCATGGTCTGCCCCAAGACATCGGAAACTTAGCTCCGGGCCGACGATATGGTCTAACGGCAACTTATCGTTTTTGATAGAAATTAACAATACCCTAAAGGGGCCCCAACCGGGGCCCCTTTTTTTTAAGAAAGAAAATCATTGCACAATTTTTACTTATTAGATCTAATTTAAACCAAAGTCAAACCCGATTAATGGTGGTAGAACGCGATGATGCGACATGGCGGATGTCTCTGCGGAAGCGTCAGATTTCAAACCGCTGGCGAACCAGTAAGGGTAGCCGTTTGTCACTGTCGTTATTGTCAACTGCGATCTGGCAGTGCCTTCGGTATCACCGTGGTGTTCCCAACAACATGCATAGAAATCAAATCAGGATCGTTCGACACCTACACTTATCAAACTGAAAATGATACAAATCTGAAGATCAAGAGATGCACAGAATGTGGTACTTCTATTTTTTGGGAGCTAGACGCAGAACGCTTCAAAGGTATGACTGCGACTGCAGGCGGTACTTATGATCCCCCGATGCCTTGGACAGAAGTGGATGTTGAATTTTTTACACGAAGCAAAGCTCCGTTTTGTTTAATTAACGCTGAAAAAAGCTTCGCTGAATCGCCCCAGTACAAACCGGTAATTTCCGTGGACGGCCGGCTAGACGGGAGTTAGTTAACTTCGCAAGACATCAGAAACCGATCTTCTGATGATGCTGAGGTTTTCTCATCCGCAGGAACTCAATCGCACATGAGGCAAAAATATCGTTCCTATCACCTGCAACCATGTGAGCTGCATTATCGATTTTCGCGAACTCTGCATGGGCGACAGTTGCCAAAAAATCTTCGACCTCATCATCCGTTAAAACATTGCTCATAGCGCCTTGAACAAGCAGAGTAGGAGCTGATACGTTTTCGGCAAACACTCGTCGTTTACGCTTATACCTTTCATTGATCTCATCATCACGAGTATCTAAAAACGCGGGGTCCCAATGCCAGTAATAGCGCCCATCTTTTTTTTTCCGAAGGTTTTTTTCAAGGCCACTAGTATCAGATGGCTTCTTTCGATGGGGTAAATACTCCGACACGGCCTTAGCCGCATCATCTAAACTCGCATAACCCTTACTGCCAGATCTCATAAAATCAACGATCTCTTGTGCACCAGAGGCGTTAGGATAAATCCCAATGTCCACCATCACTAATGCCCAGCAAAGACTTTTTGTTGTCTGATCTCCGGCGATAGATATCCCCAAAATCCCCCCCATAGATGCGCCGACTATTGCAGCGGGTTTCCCCAGCTGATTTATTATGGTTTTCACGTCATCCACTAAGCTAACCAGCGAATAATCTCCATCTGGATGCCAGTCGCTATCGCCGTGACCCCTCGTATCTAAGGCAACGGTCCAAAATCCAGCCTTACCAAGCTTTTCGCCCGCGCGTTTCCACGCGTGCCTGGTTTGGCCGCCTCCGGGGAGCAAAATGACAAGCGGGTCTTCATCTTTCCCCCAAACGCTTGCGGCAATGCGAAGCCCTGATTTAACCGTAAAAATCATAAAATGTAGGCTCCAAATGACATAATTTGCGGAGGTTTAGGTTGTTGCTTAAAGATAAAAGTTTTCATTAAAATGCGTAGCCGTTTTAATTGACGACTGGAGAGGTATAGAAGGATCTTCGCATCGGCAAAAAAATCACGTCATAAGATGCCAAATCTTTCATAGTCCTTTTAAAGGAGGGGTAGGCCTGAGCCAAGTTTTCGCGGACAGGTTTTTTAAGCCGCTGCTGACTTTTTGTTCTCCGCTGGAATACCTTTTTCTTTGCCTAAGCTTCTGAAGAATTCATTCAATTCTTCATCATCCTTTGCCTCGAGCACCTTATCGACCCACTTGTAAAAGTTTTGATTTCCCTTCTCATTGAGACCAAAAGTCAGCTCTTTCAGCCCGCCACCCATCAATGACTTGACCTGAGATCTGCCCATACTATAGTCCTCCTGACCCACTATTTCCTCAAGCAGATCGAACTGTGCCGTCGCATTGGCAATTCCCTCAGGATCAGTCGGTGGCGTCTCCATCAAATAATATTGGGTAGTAAAGTGCTCGTTAACATCGTCTCCTGGGTAAAGCACTGACAGCATAACCCCGCGGTGACCGGGAACCCCTTCGTCACTCCCTTCAAGATCCCGATCTCCGCCGAGAAAAGAGGCTATAGAGGCATGCGGAAAGACGGTCCAAACACCATATAGCAATGTTTGCATATCCCAATCATCCTCAGGTTTGTCAACTAAATCAGACATGTAACCAAGTACCGCCCTAACTTTGTCTTTGGATAGCGATACCGTGCAAACCCTTTGGTGAGGCCCCCAGGAATAATAGAGGGGTCTGTTAGACACTTTTGGGCCGAAGGTATTTTTGTGGAGTATCGGTACATGATAGATATCCAAATAACCGTCATAACCCGCCTTCCAATTTGGGCCTGAGATCGTTCTCTGAGCGAAGAGAGACCAATTTTCAAAACCGAAATTAGCGATCATTTTGTCGTAGTCTGCAATAAAAACATCAAAGTCGATCTTGGAATCCGGATTGAGGATCCCCCATATAACCCCCGCCCTTTCATAGACTGGAAATGAAATTAGGTTGAAGCAATTTTTGTCAATCTCGCCGAAATCATGAGATGAGGCAACGCCGATCAATTTACCCTCATTGCTGTAAGTCCACCCATGGTATGGGCAAGTAAATCTTTTTGCATTGCCTGACTTTTCCGAGGAGATCAGAGCTCCCCGGTGAGCACAGGTATTCAAATGACCCTTTACTGAGCCATCTGCTGTGCGAGTCAATATGATTGGAGTTCCGACGATTTCCATAGTTTTAAAATCGCCGGGATTTGCAATCTCAGCGCTGGGACCCAAAACGATAGGCAACCGCTTGAAAATCAGATCTTTCTCTTGTTGATTTCTGGTTTTATCGAAATACACCGACGCAGGAAGCTTGTAAAAGTCATCCGCTTTTGCAATTGTTTTGGCGTATCCATGACTGAGAACATCTCGCGCCATTCTTACCAACGTCTCTCTGCTCATTTCAGCATCCCCGAGTAGTTATTCCATTAATTCATTTGCAGCAATTATTGCAAATAGTTCCGGTATCACGCAACTCCTTAACGGAATAAGGCTTGACGATCCGATAGCTCAGATAAATGATCAAACTCAAGGCAGATAATCCTTTATCCACGCCGGACTTTCGCCTTTTGTTAACTTCTCAGGCCAATCAGCAAGCCTCTTATCTCCATAAATTCGTATCCGATCGTCGCTAACAATAGCATCACGATAATCATCCACGCCCACATAATACATGTAGGACATCTCTCGGAAACTTATCTGCCACCCTACGTCGGTCCGCCTGTATTTGTCTTGATATCTGAGCGCCACAACCGACGCATCGCCTCGCCTGGAAACCTCTGCATGCGAAGTCACAAACCCCTTAGCAGAATCTTTGTCATCCTCGGAGAACCTAATAACGTGACTATGGAGCACATGATTGGTAGCACCGAGAACATTGAATCGTTCTTGATATGTGTCAGATATTGAATCCAATCCCTCGGCATTAAAAACCCCATCTTCAGAACGAAGAATTCCATCAGTCGTGAAGATCCTCCGAATACCTTCAAAATCACGCTCATCCATAATGACTCCATACATTATCGCAAGCGTTTTGATATCCTCTCGGTCCTCTAACCTTCGCAGCCTTTGCTCTATACTCATATCCCTACCTCAACACTTTTGCAATTTTAATGACAGGAATTAGTCCTATCCTATTGGCGATGCCGTTTTGCAACTTAGCAAGTCTAATTTCTATCGTTAAATACTAAAACCTCCAACCTCTAAAAACTGCTTGCTCTGCTTCTCAAAGCGAGATTCTAACATCAGATTCACCATATTTCAGAAAAACGAATCCAGACATTTGTAACTAAAATAGGATAAAATGCTCTTATGGATAAAACTACAGAGCAGCATCAATACCCCGACAAGGTTCATGCGTACAGCACAGTCTCCGTGCTCGTCTTGGCAAACATAATGTCATTCATTGACAGACAAGTTCCAGCGATGTTAGTCGGCCCCATAAAAGCTGACTTCAATATTTCAGATTCGGAGATAGCATTTCTCATCGGGTTTGCCTTTTCAGCGACCTACGCAATTATTGCTTTACCAATAGGTTTTGCCGTTGACAGAATGAGAAGAAATATCGTTCTCGGTTCCGGCATATTACTTTGGTCCTTTATGACCATGGCCGCGGTTTTTGCCACGTCATATAAAAGATTGCTAGGAGCT
>CACEBC010000004.1 GCA_902557735.1 Porticoccaceae bacterium | reverse complement strand
GGATCCATAGATCCGCGAGACGGCCCAAAGGCAGACCAAAGATGGCATAAAATGCGGCAAAACTTGTCCCATAGAGAAAGCCTAATTGTGCATCTGTCACGCCAAGATCAGTCTTTAGTTCCTCGGCCAAAATTGAGAGGATCTGACGATCGAGGAGATTGAGCACATAAACAAAGATCAAAACCACCAAAACATATCTGGCATAAGGACCGCCAATTCTGTAAGTATCTTTTTTCATGTGGCTTTTTCTGGCTCCTATAAAATATTTTTTAAATCTTTTCGAATTTTTTAAAAGTTTTCCCAATCTTAAACTTTAGGCCAGACGCTTCTCTAAGAATTCACGAATTATCTTACCGGAATCACTCCTCGGTAATTCATCGAAGTTTACAAAAAATACTTCTTTTGGCCTCTTATAACCGGCCAAATTGGCCCTACATAAGTTTTCAATATCTACGGCCGTAAGAGAATGATCTCTTGCTACTACAAAAGCGACGGGGATCTCTCCCCAGCTAGCATCTGACTTTCGAACTACTACTGCATCATCCACTCGATGGTCAGCAAGCAAGACGCGCTCTATCTCGGCAGGATAAATATTCTCTCCACCAGACTTGATCATATATTTGGACCGGCCCGCAAATTCCAATCTACCCTTAGGTTTTCGCTTGAACAAATCGCCCATATGGAACCAGCCACCCCGAAAGTCTTTTTGGTTTGCTTCTTCAGCATTCCAATACCCGCTAAACAAAGCGGGTCCGCGCAAGATTATTTCTCCCACTTCGCCCATCGCCACATCGTTTCCTTGAGGGTCCACAATACGAAATTCGCAAAGCGAACTTGCCCTCTTGTCAAGATCTTGGGGCACTTCGCCGACCGGTATTAAATGGCCGGTAGCGGGCGGCAGGCCAGTCTCAGTAGCACCAAAGGTGTTTGCATAGGGCGCGTTAAATAACTTGGTAGTTTCAGCAATTAAAGCTGCAGGAACCATGTCCGGCATGCTTCCCACCACGCGCACCCCATGCACTGGCGTCTTCGTTTCTTTTAATTTTTGCAAAATGGGTTCGATTGTCGCTGGCATGAGAATTAACCAACCGAGCTGGTAATTTTGTATGGCGTCTAACATGGCATCTAGATCTAAACCGTCAGTAATAATCACGCATGAGCCCATCATCAAAGACGAAAGGGTATGTTCCGTCCCACCCATGTGAAACATAGGAGCCCAAGCCAAAAAGGCATCCCCAGGCTCAATGCCCAAATCCATGCGCAAAATAGTCATGCGAGCTATCTCGGCCCTATGGCTAATTAGCGCAGACTTGGGCCAACCAGTGGTCCCACTGGTGTTAAGCAATAAAAGACCCATTTCGGGATCGTCGCAACATGGACCGCCATCTCTTTGCGATTCAGCTGCTCGAGGGAGACAAGTTTCAATAAAGATCGTGGTTTTGTTACCACAATCAATTTTTGCTAGCTTATCTTTGAAACGTAACGAAACAAAAAGTACCTCTGGAGTAACGGTATCAATGCAGTGTTTGAGTTCCTCATTGGCTAGTCGCCAGTTAAGGCATGCTGCAATCGCACCAATACGCGCACAAGCCAACTGCAGCATAGTATATTCAGGCCTATTTTCAGACAATATAGCTAACCGATCGCCTTGCCTGAGTCCTAGCCTGCGCAGGACAAGGGCCAGTCGATCTATGATCTCCAGCAATTCCCCGTAACTCCAAGTGTCCTCTCTGTGACGGATTGCAATCTCAGCATCATGCCAGAGCGATGTCGCTCTGAACAGCGTGTAAACAGTCGATGCGGTGGCTAAGCTCATATTCCTCAAGGATATCTCAATCAATGAAATTACGTCATCCAAAAACTTTTAAGCCGGCAGCCAATGAGGCCGTGAAAAACCATTTGTTGAATTAGCTCCCTCCGATCATTGGGATGGTGCACTATGTCTACCGTACACCGAATACTTAAAAAAACAGGTAAAGAATCAGTTTTGCTTGCGAAGCCCATGACACAAGCCCTTGAATTTATCTCAATAGTACTCCATGGTTGGAAACAAGGAAAGCACCCACTTTTCACTCGCAAACTCGCGTGAGCGAGTTTAATAAAAATCGTATTGTTAGATGGCTCAGTTATGGTGCGAGGAACCAGACTAAAAGACAAAGTTGCAATAGTGACGGGATCCGGTTCGGGCATTGGTAAAGCAGCCGCAATTCATTTTGCGAGCCAGGGCGCCAAAGTAGTCTGCGCTGACATTAATCTGGAATCTGCCTCTAAAACAGTTGCCTTGATATCGAGCATAAAAGGCCTAGCTCACTCCGTTAGAGCCGATGTCTCAAATCAGCAATCCTCGCTACGCATGGTGGCCGAAACCATAGAACACTTCGGTAAAGTGGAAATTCTTTATGCCAATGCAGGCATCCATCTGCCCGGTTCACTAGTGAATACTCGTTTGCAAGACTGGGAACACGTAATGTCTATCAACCTAGCCGGTGTATGGTTGTCAAATCAGGCGGTAATACCGCAAATGCTAAATCAAGGTTATGGCTCTATAATTAACCAATCCTCCATTTCGGCATTGTGTGGTTTCCCTGGAAGCGCCGCCTATGCTGCATCAAAAGGAGCCATTGTATCTTTAACTCGTCAGGCAGCTATTGAGTATGCCAAACGAGGTATTCGGATTAACGCAATCTGCCCAGGTGCTATTAACACGCCTCTGTTGGCTAAAAGATATGAGCAGCGCATGGATGGTAATGAGCATTTACCCTCACTTGGCAAGGAGACTTCAAGAAATGCTGCAAAAAAGTACCCAATGAAACAAATTGGCAGCGCTGACGACGTGGCACATATGGCCGTTTTTTTGGCATCTGACGAATCACGCTGGATCACAGGAGCAATTTTTCCAGTTGACGGGGGATACACAGCAGCCTAAAGAGTGATAATCTGAAAAACTGCAAATTTAAGTACGCAAAAAACCAAGGAGCGATGGGCAAACGGGACAAAAATCCATCTATAATTAATATTGCAATTCGAGAGATACTTATTGAAGTATTTATCGATTCGCTTGCATCAACCTTTGTGATGCCCTTACTACCATAGCTCCCACTCTTTTGTACCTACATCTACCTCGATCTCATGCTCGGGGAGTTGCATAAAATCCATGGCTTTTAAAACATAATCTATTGAACCGTCTTCTTTTAGCAAGTTACCGAGCCATGGCCTATGTCTAAAAATTCTTTCTCTACCTCACATCTAGCGCTAAAATGTTCCGCGAATACTGGCTCAAAACCATAGGTTCCTACCCTAGCTCTGCCCACATCGTAGATTAGCTCTCTTTTTGTTGTAAAAAACTCGCCAGTACCCTCATGAAGGTGAGCCTGAAAACCTGCTCCGGGCTGCATGTTAACGTAAAGCACCCAAGCCCCGGTCTTACCGCAGGGTTCACAATATTTGAAACTTAATCCCACCTCCCGCATCGACCCATTCTGTCTTAGTGGTATCGGCGAGGATGTCCCCGGCGGCAGATTCTAATCTACCGACCTTTGTTTAAACTGTGTCATGACTCTTTAAACCTTTACTCAAATCAGACCTCATTGATTTTGACAATTATTTTGATTTTACAGGTGTCCAAATATAAAAAGTTGGGATGGAGACATTCGCAAATACCTCTGCGTAACACTCCCATTATTGAGTCGCTAATATTTATTTAGATATCGCTGTTTAAACTCGGTGTTTTATTATCTGTACGAATTCGCGTGACCGTCGCCAAGTTCGAAACACATGAAGATAGCGCATCAGCTTGCATTGCCAAATCAGAGCCTGAATAAAACGCAAGGCCTTGGTCTCGCTCATCCAGAGATGGCCAAACATTTGCCCAGAAGTAGCCCGACCACGCTTTTTTAGCAGGCTCTTCTTTGACTGCTGGGGCCATCTCACCAGCAAAGTCTAAAAGAAAGTAGAAATACGATGTGGCTCCGTTCTGTTTCTCATAGTCATCAACCAAAAGATCAAATCTCTGCCTAAAACTAGCCAAGTCATCATGATCTTGACTGTTTTCAAAGGTACAGGTGTTAAACTCCACGACTGCGTTTTCACCTACACTTTGAACCGTTGGCTGACGCCCAATTGTGGGCATGAAAATCACCGTGCTGGGGTCATAACTGAAGACGCCATCGATTGACTCTTGCCATTGTTGGTGACCTTTTTCCATCCACTCGCTCCATGCAGCGTCTCTGACTTCCATCGATGGCCAACCGATCGCCCATGTAAAGTTAAATTGCCCTTCGGCAAAATGTCCTATGATCTTGCCGTCCGGTTTTACCGGCATGAGAATATTTGCGAAGAGCGGTTTATTCTCCATTTTATCCTGAATCTCATTCCACTCCCTCACTTTCTCATACAAGGCCTCTTCAGTGAAGTTTTCTCCCTTTGAATGTTGAATATATTCAATAAGAAAACCTGATGGAGTGTCAGAGAGCGACTCACCCATCGTATCTGCTGCCAAATCGGATTGACCATCGAATGGCCCAGTATTATCTTGAGCACATCCCATAAGAGTGGATGAAATCATCAGGGTTACTAGGTATCTCATCATCACGGCCCCTTTGTGCAGCGGTTTATAGATATGCATGTCTTATCGATTGGCTAATATTACACTATAATCTAGACGCGATTCAGATTAATCAATAGGAAAGTACAAGCTCGACTTTTATAAATATCTGACCGCGTTTAAAACAAATTGATGTCGGACCCAACTGGAAATTTATTTGGTATCTTAAAATTGAAAATTGATAGAAAATTTTGCGTCGCACCAATGATGAATTGGACTGATCGATTCTGTCGCTATTTTTTGCGCCTGATAAGCAAGCAATCCGTCTTATACAGCGAGATGATATCCTCTGGCGCTGTCATCCATGGCAACCGGCAAAAATATCTCGAAAAACATCAGGATGAAACTCCAGTTGCGTTGCAACTTGGCGGATGTGTTCCCTCTGAACTTGCGTTAGCATGCAAGCTAGTGCGGAGCTTTAATTACTCGGAAATCAATCTCAATTGCGGATGCCCCAGCAATCGCGTCCAAAATGGTCGATTTGGCGCTGTCATGATGATGGATGCCAAAAGTACCGCTGATTGTGTATCAGCAATGCTTGATGCCGCTAATATTCCCATCACAGTAAAGCATCGAACTGGTGTTGATGAGAGCGATTCTTATGAATTCATGCGTGATTTCGTTGGCACAATCGCGGACAAAGGATGCCAAACATTTTTGGTTCATGCCCGAAAAGCATGGTTATCGGGACTAAGTCCCAAGGAAAACAGAACGTTACCAACCCTCGATTATGAGAGGGTATATAGACTAAAAAAAGATTTTCCGAATCTAGAAATTATCATTAATGGTGGCATATCGAGTATAGAGGAGTCTTTGCATCATCTAGAGAAAACTGACGGGGTCATGATGGGCAGAGAAGCATATACCAACCCCTATATCTTAGCTACCGTTGACAGGGACGTATATCAAAGCACTCTTGAACCAAAGCCTAGGCGAAAAATAGTCGAAGAGTACTTGCCATTTATTGAACATGAACTTGCCAATGGCGTAAAATTGCATCGCCTGACGCGCCACATACTTGGTCTTTTTCACGGGATGCCGATGGCAAAAGCATTTAGACGTCACATCAGCGAAAATGCGCACAAATCTGATGCCGATATAAGCCTGATCACCGAGGCACTCGAGAAAACGAAGGCTCAGCTACCATGACAAGTTTACTATCACAGCTAAAAGCCATGACAACTGTGGTGGCCGACACCGGTGACTTCGAATCAATACAGCAATACCAGCCTGAGGATGCCACGACAAATCCATCGCTCTTACTGAATGCCTCTAAAATGTCCTCCTACCGAGGTTTGGTTGCCTCAGTCGTAACTGAGGTGGGCCGTCTAAATCTCTCATCCGCTGAGCAGGTATCCCACAGTACAGATCTGCTGGCAGTTCGATTCGGAGAAAAAATCCTTGATATTATTCCCGGACGAGTTTCGACAGAAGTAGATGCAAGACTATCCTTTGACAAACAGGCCTCAATTGCAAAAGCTCATAAATTGATAGCAATGTATGAGCAGGCAGGAATTGGTGCCGATAGAGTGCTGATTAAACTGGCCTCCACTTGGGAAGGGATTTCAGCCGCCAAGAAATTAGAGAAAGATGGTATCCAGACCAATCTAACGCTCTTATTTAACTTTACTCAGGCTGCGGCCGCGGCCGATGCAGGAGTTTTCCTAATTTCACCGTTCGTCGGGAGAATACTTGATTGGTATAAAGAGAATTCTCACTCTCAAAATCTGAATGGCGCTAACGACCCTGGTGTGATCTCGGTAACACGCATCTTCAATTACTACAAGCAAAACCGCTACGCCACAGTGGTCATGGGGGCTAGCTTTCGTTCGGTTGAGCAAATTATAGAGCTGGCGGGGTGCGATAAGCTCACCATAAGTCCAAAGTTATTGGAAAAACTTAATGCTAGTCAGGGAGAGATTGTTCGCAAGCTGCATGCTGATAAAACTGGGGAGATTATTGATGCGACTCCAATTGACGAACAACGATTTCGATTTAAATTAAATGAGGATGCCATGACTACTGAAAAGCTAGCTGCGGGTATAAGAAGTTTCGTTTCTGACCAACGAAAGCTTGAAGATTGGCTGAAGGATTTCTAGACATGTTTGCACACATAAGAGATTATTTTGAAAAACAAATTCTCAATACTCATGGGGAAGACGTTTCTGAAACTCGACCAGAGCAATTAGCTACGGCGGCACTTTTAATAGAGGTAATGATAGTGGATGGTAATCTCTCAGAAAAGGAGCTCGCATCGATATCGCAAACCTTAAAAACCTTACTGAATTTGAGTGCTGAGGACGTTGAAGAATTGATTGCTCTATCTCAAGCGGAAGTCGATCAAGCAACATCGCTCTATGAGTTTACTCGCCAAATCAACCAACACTTTGATCTAAACAAAAAAATGCATTTGATGACATCGATGTGGCGGGTTGCATTCGCCGATGGATACCTAGACAAACATGAAGAAAGCATCATAAGACGGATATCGGAACTCATACACCTTCGCCACGCAGAATATATTAGATGTAAACTTGCCGCTAAGTCGCTATCGGATCCAGAAAAACATCAGTAATCGTCGTCGTCACCGAAGTCGTCCTCAATGGCGCCATCTTTTATCAAATAGCTACGCCTTTGGCGATAAATATCCCGAACAAAAACATATTTATCACCCGAGACTAAGTCGTCAACCCCCAATAATCCCGCCCTTGCAGAAAGCAGACTGGCCCCAGTCATGCTGTTACGCAAACTGACATTGGAGTGGTACCTTAATGGATTGGTAAATGTGTCAACAAACCTTGACGGCGCGTCCCGTATGCTCGAGGGTCCCAGGAACGGAATCATCACATAAGAACCTTCGCCTACTCCCCAAACTGCCAATGTTTGACCGAAATCCTCTGGTTCATCTTTTGGCATCTCAAACAACTTATCTGCAGCATCAAAAAGGCCAGCCATGCCGATAGTCGAGTTTATCAAGAAGCGACCCGTACTGTAGACAAAACCACCCATTTTACCTTGCAATCCATTGTTAGCTGCATTGGTTAGCTCTTCAAGATTCGAAAAAACATTAGCTATACCTTGCTCAACTGGGTCTGGCGTAATGTTAGAGTACGCGCGCGCCATTGGCTCAGCAATCATTTGATCGAGCGAGTCGTTTAAGGAAAATATTGCCCGATTCAGAGGCTCAAGAGCATCGCTGTCTGCATCATCTGAAGCACAAAGCATTGCCGGCGACAGGAAAATGACTGCCAGAATCAGATTTCTCATAATTACCCTCACTAAGAGCTGTCTTCAAACAATGTGACGATATAATAAACATATTACTCCGCTTCCGTGCTTTCGCCAACAGCATTTGCAGCTTTATTCACATTAGTTTTTCATAAATTTGATCTGAGCGGCCGAGTCACTATTTCTAGCTCTACAGAGTCTCAGAACAAAGTTCGTCATCAATTATTTTCCAAGCTTTATCTAAACGTTTCGAGGAAACTGGGATGCGAGTCCTCAATTGCTGGGCAAATAATGACACGCGATATTCCTCGAGTTGCCATTGGAAATCTTTTAACTTGCTTTGTAAATGATATGAGATATAGTCCTGTTCTTTCAAAATATTATCACAGGTGTCTGTGTATTTTCTAAGCTGACTTGTGTGCTCCTGATCGCGAACTGTATTTCTTTTAAGCTTCTCCAGTCGAATTTCGATCGCATTAATGTAGCGACGGTATTCCTTTGCGTTGCCAATTGTCAAAAAACTTATAGTCTCATTAGAAAATAGGGAATCTAACTGCCTATCGATATCCCATTTGGCATATTTGAATGTAAGCGTCAGATTCGACAAAGCTTTTCTTATACCATGTAGCTTGGGGAGTAGGTCTGCAATTTGGTTTGATAAAGTTTCAGCAATAGTGGGGACATTACCGATTCCTGCGTCAAACCGTTTCTCGAATTCTTCGCGCGTCCTCACCACTTTTACCGAGCCGAATATAGCTTCTTGCAGAGCCGCTAGAATTAGAGCTTCCACTAAAATACTTCGATCACTCAGGCCTGCGGCCAGCAATAAAAGTTCATTTCCTGCTAACAAATGTTTAGAAAGATATCGAGTGGTGGCTTTTGCCTTGATAAAAGCTAGCCTCCGTTGTCCTTGTATTGTTATTGACTCAGCCTCCCAGATATTATCTGCTAGCTCAATCGACACAGAGTTTTTACAGTCCCTCAGAGCTGGCCATGCAGTCATTACATACCTTCCTTTGCGAAATGTTATTTGTTCTGAGAGCTCAGGAAAATCCCACTGTTTAATCCCCACACGCATAAAGTTTCTGACATTATTGTCATCTGGAATCACTTTAATCGACTTTCTAAATTCTGTTTTGATCTCATTTAAGTCTCTTGACGAGGCAATTATTTGATCGCTGTCATCAACCAGCAAAAAATTAATTCGGTGCCAGTCATCAATTTTTTGCAATCGCCAATCTTCTTCACTCACCACAACACCAAACAACTTTTCTAGTTGATCGCTCAAACTGCCTATTAAAGTATTCTCGTAAGGTGTAATCTGCTCTAGTATCTTGTCTGTAGCACCCGGAATAGGGACTAGCTTTCGACGCAATTCCTTGGGAAGACTTTTCAATAGAGCAATACACTTATCACGAATCATGCCCGGGACCAGCCAATCAAAAAAATTTTTCGGGATTTGATGAAGCAAAGCTATTGGAATTACAGCGCTGACACCATCCTCTGCATGCCCTGGTTCAAAACGATATCGCAACTCAATTTGATATTCGTCAAAATCAATCATTTCAGGAAATTGGGCCAATTCTCTTTCCCCAATGCTTCTTAGCATTAATGACTCGCGACTCATATATAAAATTTTTGGATTTGCTTTCTCGACCTTTAACCTCCAGTTTTCAAAATCAATCAAATTGTATACATCCTTTGGTATCCGACTATCATAAAAATTGAACACCACACTGTTATCAACTACTAAATCTCGGCTTCGAAATCGATCCTCCAACGACGACACCTCTTTCACCAAATCATGGTTATATTTATGAAAGTTTCCCATTCCTTTATACTCACGATCCACCAATGCTCTGTTCAAAAACTCCTCACGAGCAATCTCAGGAAAAATTTTTCCGTAATCAATGTTTTTGCTTTGCGGAATTTCCAATCCAAAAAGTGTCTGCCTCTTTTTGGCCATAACTCTGCCTTCCGATATGTCATAAAAATACTCGGAATAAGTGGTTTTTAGGAGGTGTTTCCCTACAGAGGATATCCAGACCGGATTAATTTTCGCTACATTCAGTAAATAAGGTTTTGCGGTGTCCAATAATGACGCCGCGACAATCCATTTTGGTGGTTTTTTCACTAGAATAGAGCTAGGAAAAATTAAAAATTTCCTATTACCAGTCCCTAAGAATTCATTGCTCTCCTTCTTGACTGCTACTTGGTCTAACAAACCGGATACTATTGCCAAATGTATATTTTTGTAGTTGCTTGGTTTTGCTTGACGAGGCAACTTCAATCGACTGCACGAACGTTGCAGCTGGTAACATAAGTTGCGCCACTCTCTTAATCTATTTTCGGAAAGAAAATTCTTTTCACAGTATTTCGAAAACTGACGCCTCGACAAACGTAGCCGGTTATCTTCAAGATCATTCCATAGGTTGAGCCACGAAATAAAATCCGATTCTTTGTGGCTCCATTTTTCATGCATCTTGTCAGCCAGTTTTTGATTATCTGGTAATCGTAACCGCGGGTCTTGTATGCTAAGACCGCTCGTTATGA
This sequence comes from Porticoccaceae bacterium, assembly GCA_902557735.1. Classification (GTDB taxonomy): domain Bacteria; phylum Pseudomonadota; class Gammaproteobacteria; order Pseudomonadales; family Porticoccaceae; genus TMED48. The sequence continues at coordinate 89,062 of CACEBC010000004.1, read as the reverse complement.
TGATGAGTTCATTTAAAGCACCCGTTTTCGCCGATTCTAACAGCATCCTTCCAAATCGTGCATCAATAGGTAAAGTCGCCATTGCCCTGCCAATTTTAGTCAATGATCCTTTTGAATCTATGGCCTTGAGTTCTTTAAGCAATCTAAAACCGTCATTGATCATCCTTTTATCCGGTGCGTCTATGAACGGGAAATCATTGATCTCTCCGACACCTAAATCTAACATGCGTAATATTACTGTAGCCAAATTTGTCCTGCAGATTTCGGGGTCTGTAAAGGTCGATCGGCAATGAAAATCTCGATCTGTAAATAAGCGATAACAAGCACCAGGCCTTTCCCGACCAGCTCGACCAGCCCGTTGATCCGCACTTGCTTGAGAAATTGGTTCAATCTGAAGTCTTTGAATCTTTGATCGATAACTATAACGAGACACCCGCGCCCGACCAGTATCTATGACAAATGCAATTCTCGGCACCGTTAATGAGGTCTCTGCAATATTGGTTGCTAGAACCACCCTTCGGCGTTTTTTTGGACAGAAGATTTTTTTTTGCTCATGCAGACTCAACCGTCCGTAAACGGGTATAACCTCGATAGCTTTATGGAATGATCCATGTATCAAGCGACTTATTTCGTGGATTTCTCTCTCACCGGTTAAAAAAACTAATATATCGCCCTTGGCACTCTCATTAATGATATTTCCGACACATTTTAGGACTAATCGAGCAACATCAAGTTTGGCATCTTCATTACATAAGTAATTAATATCAACCGGATGGTTTCGCCCTCCCACGTGAATCACTGGAGCTTTTTCAAAGTGAGCAGAAAATTTTTCGACATCGATGGTGGCAGACGTGATAACCACTCTAAGATCACTTCTTTTTTTCAATAACTTTTTTAGATAGCCGAGCAGAAAATCGATATTCAGGCTTCGCTCATGAGCTTCATCGATTATCAATGTGTCGTATGCTAAAAGTTGCTTGTCCCTTTGGATTTCAGACAACAAGATCCCATCTGTCATAATCTTAATGTAGCCATCGGGAGAATTTTTTTCTGAGAATCGAATTTTATATCCAACCACATCACCAAGCTCCGAATCTAATTCCTTCGCTATACGTTCCGCAACATTTCGAGCGGCTATTCTCCTTGGCTGAGTATGCCCAATCAAACCCGAGATCCCTCTGCCTGCTTGCAAACAGATTTTTGGAATCTGAGTGGTTTTCCCTGAACCTGTTTCGCCAGCAATAATTATCACAGGATTCGCTCGAATTAGAGCACATATTTCATTCACCTTAGGACTGATAGGGAGTTGAGGATAACGCACGGCTGGCCTTTCACGTCGGCGGAGTTCAAGCTTTTCCAGCTCGCAAGAAAAATCAGCAGACCACTCGCACCATTGCTCTTGCACACAAAGTTTTTTCGAGGATTTTGCTTGTATACTTGATAACTTTTCTAGCAACTTAGGTTGAGCTATGCACATGGTGCCTTTGCTCACTTGATCCTGTAGCTTTCTAAAGCCATTTTTACTTACGGGCACATCACCCTGTACACGGCACATCAACTATTGATTGTCCTCTCTCAACCATAAGCAATACCCTGCTTCTTTTTCTATGGACCTCAATTTTTTAATATGCAGGCGAACTTCATCTTCCGAGGCTCTTATTATGCGTAGCTTTGGTCTTTCATCACCATCCTTTAAACTCGCTAACGCATCATAGTGGGCATCGCGTTTCGCGGGAGCGATTGAACCAATATCTAGAGCAACTTGGCCACCAGACAGCAAAAGATAAATGTCAGCTAGAATCTCCGCATCTAATAAAGCGCCATGATAATCTCTCTGTGAATTATCAACGTTGTAACGTTTGCAAAGCGCATCTAGGTTATTTCTTTGGCCAGGATGTTTCTTCTTTGCAAGCGCAAGCGTATCGGTAATTACGTGGCTCAGGTCAAGCGGCCTGATATCACAGCCGAGCTTACTCAACTCATGGTTTAAAAAACCAACGTCAAACGGTGCGTTGTGAATAATAAGTTCCGAGCCATCCAAGAATTCTAAAAACCCGATCGAGATGTTCTCAAAAGTGGGTTTATCTTTTAAAAACTGATTTGTAATGCCATGCACTGCGATTGCACCCTCATCTATCTCTCGCAATGGATTGATATATTCATGATATCTTCTGCCTGTCAACCTTCTATTAACGAGTTCGACGCACCCAATTTCAATTATTCGATGGTCCTGACTTACTTCCAAGCCAGTTGTCTCAGTATCTAAAACAATCTGTCGCATTGCGGCTCTCGAGGTATCTCAACGTTTTTCAATTTCGCCCCTCAGGATTTCATCAGTCGCTTCATTCGCAAGTTGATCCGCGAGCTCGTTATCACGATGCCCACTGTGTCCTCTCACCCACTGCCAGTAAACTTGATGCTCCCCCACGGCGTTGTCAAGCTGTTTCCATAGATCAACATTTCTAACCGGCTTGTTGCCATTTGTTTTCCAACCTTTTTTCTTCCAGTTTTCCATCCACTTCGTAACACCATTAAGTACATAAGTTGAATCAGATGTGATAGTTACCTTGCATGGCTCCTTCAAAGCTCTCAATCCCTCTATGACTGCGGTCAACTCCATACGGTTATTGGTTGTCTGCATCTCGCCTCCTCGGAGGGTCTTTTCACAATTTTCGTAGCGTAGGACAACTCCCCACCCACCTGGGCCAGGATTGCCTCTGCATGCTCCATCCGTATATATTGCGACGTTTTTCATTCTGACCTCGAAACAGTTTGATTTAGCGTTTGCAAATATTTTCCAATCTCACTCCTTCCCCACTAGGCCGCGAATAATCGGGCCTGGTTTGACGCCAGATATGCTTCTTTCTCGTTACTCCTTGAACCTCACGTTTTACAGCATGGATAATATATATATTTCCAAAAGGCAAATTTAGCTTTTCGCACCATCGCTCATACTTTGAACTTGCCATTACCGCCGCGCTTGGTTTGCCAAAAAACCTATGTGCTCCATATTGGGTTGCCACTACCTCGAAACCGAGCAAGGATAGCCAATCAACTACTCGCCCCGATCGCAAATTATGGAATCTATACTGAATGTTTGTCGTTAGTAATTGCATTGGGAACTTTTTGATTCCATGTACACCAAACGGATTAAAAACGAATAACAATAGGTGTCCTCCCGGAGCAGTAACTCTGCAAGCTTCGGAAAGGACAGCTTTGGGTGACGCGGAAAATTCCAAGGAATGCTGAAGCAAAGTGACGTCAATTACTCCGGAAGGTATGGGCAATTCGTCATAGTTACATATTGCAGCATGAGACCTATGCACTTCAGTCGGATGAAGGCTAAATCTATGCAATTGACCAAAGTTGTTAGTACTCTCAGGATCTTCTGTCAAGCCCAAGCGAAGCAGGCGATAGCCGGGTAGTTGAGAAAAATACTCGCACATGAATCGATTCTCATATGCATTAATATAAGCGCCGAGATCACTCTCATACCATTCGCGAAGATGCTTGGCAGAGACCGTCAAATCAACAACTCTGAAACGCTGGAGAAATCGCTCTTTGAAGTTACTTATTTGTCTATAAAACATTTTAGGGTGACTGAAAGACAATTGGCTCTTATTATGTTCATTAAATTCAACAAAAACTAGCGCGAGATTTTAAGCTCATGCAAATTTCAAATACAGACGTTACTATCACGGCGTTACCTGCTTTCAGTGATAACTATATATGGGTATTAGCTTCCAAAAAGATGAACGGTATGTATGTTGTTGACCCTGGTGCAGCAAAGCCCGTTTTGAATTGGTTAAATAACACATATCTCCCTTTAAAAGGTATTCTAATAACCCATCACCACCCAGATCATGTAGGGGGAGTTGCAGAGTTACTGGATCACTGCAACGTTCCGGTTTTCGGCCCGAAAGATTGCCCAGCTCGCTGCGTGACCCACCCTCTTGATGAGGGGGACACGATCAAATGTCTTGGGCTGCAATTTAGTGCGCTGTCTGTGCCCGGGCATACATTAGATCACATAGCATATTTTTCCGGAACTTATAATGACGAATCACCAATACTTTTTTCAGGCGATACGCTTTTTGCTGGAGGTTGCGGGAGATTATTTGAGGGAACAGCGGAACAAATGTACTTTTCACTTAAAAAGCTTTCATCTCTACCGGACCAAACTAGGATTTTTTGTGGGCATGAATATACCATATCCAATTTGCTCTTTGCGGAAGCGGTAGAACCCGATAATCAAAATATTCAATCTCGCATAAAGAACGACAAAGAACTTGTGAGAAACGGCATTCCTACATTACCGAGCACAATAGGTATAGAAAAATGCACTAATCCGTTTCTCAGAGCCGAGGAACCATCAGTAGCATCGGCGGTCTTATCAACTACGGATAGACATAGCAGTGAGCCAGTTAACATCTTCGCAGCTTTGCGACAATGGAAAGACAACTTCTGAAAACTATTTGGATAAGCAATCGTTATCTGACCGAATTGTTAGATTACTCCAGAACTATTATTTAAGTATTCGACTTGAAATTATTGATCCCCAAATTCCTCAACTTGAATCACCCATTGCTGCTCTGCCTGCTAATCTCAATATCAAATTGTTGCTTTCCTGAAAGCACATCAGTAACTAAAGCCTACTATGAAAACAACAACATTAATACGTTTCAGGCTCTGACCGACTCAATCGCAAATAAAAAACTTTATTCGGGCAATATATTAAAAAATAAATCTAGATTGAATAATTTCGAGCAAACATCGCAGTTGCCAATTTGGCATAAAATTCGTAATGGCTATCAACTGCTCCCCAAAAATGTTCCGCGCAGCGTTTCTAGGTTCCGACGAGAATATTTAGGTCGACGAGAGTATCTCTCGATTGTTTTCGAGAGATCTAGACCTTTTTTATTCTATATCACCGAGCAACTCAAATTGTCTAACATGCCGCTCGAACTCGCCTTACTTCCGATTATAGAAAGTGGATATGATCCCTTTGCTTATTCAAGCAGTCACGCAGCGGGATTATGGCAATTTATCCCCAGCACCGGTAAATATTTTGGCCTCGAAAAAAACCACTGGTACGATGGCCGACTTGATCTTATTAACTCCACGCGAGCTGCAATAGAATACCTCGGGTATCTATATAATCATTTTAATCACGACTGGTTGTTGGCGCTTGCCGCATACAACGCCGGAGAGGGCTTTATAGCTGAGCGTATCGAAGAGAATTTAAAGCAAGGCCTTTCAGGCGATTTCTGGTCTCTAGACCTTCCTCGTCAAACAAGCGAGTACGTTCCAAGATTGTTGGCAATAGCAGACATAATAAAGAATCCACAACATTATGCAGTGCCATTACCAAATATCCCAAATCGCGCTTTCTTCGAAATAATTCCTCTTAATTATCAAGTAGACGTGTCATTAATCATTCAAAAAGGAAGACTTTCGATAAAGGATTTCAGCGCACTGAATGCGGGAATCCTCGAATCAATTACTCCGCCAGTCAAGCAATATCATCTTTTAGTGCCGGTACCCCAAGGAAAAGTAATAAGAGAATTTTTGCATGAATCGAGCAGGGAAGAATGGATAGCACTAAGCCAATACTCTGTTGTTTTTGGCGACACGCTTAGCGAAATAGCCCAAAAACATAATGTTACTCTTGACTCGTTAATGCAGGCGAATGATCGACTGACTGATCGCCTCTGGATCGGTGAAACACTTCTTATACCCCGTAACAAATATTTGTCCGACAAGGCAAACGCAGCTGAGAAAAATTTGAGACTATATAGGGTAGTTGCAGGAGACTCTTTATCCACGTTAGGTCATCAATTTGGCATGAATATAAATGAGATAAAGCGAATAAATAAGCTGGAGAATGATTTAATTCGTGTGGGACAGACCTTGAAAGTTCGAGTAGAAAAACAAGACAGCAATGGTCTTGCACGACGGCAAATCTTTTACAATATAAAATCAGGTGACACCTTGTCTCGAATCGCACGCAAATACGGGACTACCCTAGAAAAAATACTTGACTGGAATAATATTCCTGACAGCCAAGCAATCTATCCGGGTCAGACTTTGATAATAAACTCGGAGTAGCGGCCTTAGGAACTGAATGTGATGCTTAAAATTAGGGTCGGTATTCAAGGGAGCTGACATCAAACTCTCTAAAAACGCTGTCTGCACACTTCATTTTCGGACTTGAGACGTCTCAACCACTCCGTTCAGATAAGCCTGAATCTCCCTATTCGAAAATTCCATCCTACTCGAACTAATTAAATTATTTCGATCTGCAGCGATCAGTGCTTGAGGACTACCCATATCTGTTTGCTCTAAGCTAACCAAATAGAAATGGCCATCTGAGCTAACGAAACTCCCATAGACGGAGCGAAAATCAGGTATCATTCCGAACACAAAACCATTAACCTCAGCATTAAGGTCTTGGTCCCAGCGCTTGGCTCCAAAAACAACCTGCCACTCCAAACCTGCTGCTTTAGCTATCTCCTCTATAGTCTGACCGCCGTCAAGTTGAGCCAAAAGGTCTCTGCGATGCTCATCAAGTATAACTTCCGTTTTCGATTCCAAAACAATCTCATGCACCTCCTGTTTTACTGATTCAAAAGACTTTTGCTCTGGCAAAAGATGCTCTTTCAATTTAACAACAAAATAACGTTCGTCACCGACCGAAATGACTTCACTTGCAAACTTTTGCAGGAGAACATCGTCGCTAAAGGCAGCCTCCACCAAGGCTGGAAATACTCCAATGCCCGAGCCTCCTATCCTACTTATGGGCTCAGACACACCAGATTTGAGACCCATTTCAATTCCTAAATCGACGAGAGACTCAGCGTTATAACTCAATTCTCCCAAAAGAGATAACTTCTCCGGCATAACCTCATCCAACTGATCTTGTCGAATCATTGAAATGATTCTTTCACGCTCCGAATCGATATTAGCTGAAGCCTCTTCAAGTTCTAAAAGTTTCACCAAGTGAATCCCACTTTCCGTTATGATAGGTTCTGATACCTCTCCCAACCGAAGGCTCCTCAACGCCTGTTCGAAATTTTCTGGAAAAGCACTGCCATCCGAAAAACCCAAATCTCCGCCCATATTTGAGGAACCAGCATCAGTAGAATACTGCTCAGCCAGTTTTCCAAAGTCTTCTCCTTTTATCAGTCGGCTTTTAACCTCAGAAGCCAATTTTTGATTCCCGATATCAAATAAAATATGGGCCGCTCTCCGAAAAACAGGATCATCAGCATCTTGGTTCTCTTGCTCGAAACGCTCTAGAATCTCCTCTTCAGACACTTCAAATTCAGATAATACGGAATCTGGGCTAAGCTCGATATATTCAAAGATGCCACTTTCCTGAGACCGAAATCGCATTTTGTTCTGTTGATAATATTCATTCAACTCGGCGTCGGAAGGGTCAATAAGATCATCTATTTCCGATAGAGGCAGCTTGAGGTAATAATAGTCTCTCGTCTGACTTATGAATGAAGCCATGCGATCAATTTCTTTGGTGGTGACGAAGCTAGAATGACGTAATCCATTTAACAACTGTAAGCGAGTCATTTCATCGGCGATACTTTGCTGATAGCTTGCATTAGTAAACCCGCGATTTCTAATAAAATATCTATACCTATCCTCGTCAAATTTCCCCTCGGTTTGGAAGCGTTCGGTGTTTAAAATCACGTCAGCCAATCTCTTGGGTGACGCTGCCATCGAAGCGTTAATAGCGTGATTTAGCAAAGCTTTAGCGCCGATTAACTGCTCGATGGCAATAGATCGCAAGATATCCGCATCCAATTCTTCCTCGGATAAACCATTGTTCTCCTGAAGAATGCGTGATTTGAGTTCATCGAGTTTAAAAGCAACATCTTGCTCAGTGATAATAAGGTCTTCTACTTTAGCAACCTCTCCAGATCCTGCTCGCGAAAGGTTAAGCGTACCTGCGCCAGAAAAAGCAAAAATAACAGCGATTAAGGCTACTATACCCAATGCAACACCGCGCATCTTGGATCTAAATTTATCTAACATAATTAAAAAGGCCAACCAACGAAAAGGGCGCTTGCGGCGCCCCTTTTAAACACTTTGCTTATGTAATTTATGTGACTAGTTCACAGCATCTTTCAATGCCTTTCCTGCTTTAAAACTAGGCACGTTGACAGCTGCTATCTGTATCTCAGACCCAGTTTGCGGGTTCCGCCCAGTCCTAGCAGCTCTGTGCTTCACCGAATAGGTGCCAAAACCAACTAACGATACTTGATCACCATTACTCAATGCACCCGTTATGGCTTCGATAGCCGAATCCAATGCTCGTCCCGCAGAAGCCTTTGAGATGTCCGCGCCTTCAGCTATCGCATCTACTAATTCAGATTTATTCACTATTTTTCCCCTTTTATGGATTTTTTAGAGTTTAACAATTTCCAAGTAACACAAACATCGCCCGCGGACGCTTTCCACGAGTAACTTTATACCAACAGTAATTTAGGGGTCAAGCATACTTTCACAAATTAACCCATTTGAGCCGATTAATGCGTGTTTGCGATACCCGCAGCCATGTCTTCTTTTGCCGCTGCACTGGCTTTATTAAATTCTTCATCAGAAAGAGGTGTTGGTTTCGTGTCAAATGCTAAATCCAGCACCTCATCTATCCATTTGACCCTACATATTTTCAAGTCAGTCTTAATATTGTCTGGAATTTCTTTAAGGTCACTTGAATTTTCTTCAGGAATTACAACCGTCCTAACGCCCCCGCGATGAGCTGCCAAGAGCTTCTCTTTTAAACCACCTATTTTGAGCACCTGCCCACGCAGAGTTATTTCTCCAGTCATGGCAACTTCAGCTTTAACCGGAGTGCCCGTGAGAACTGAAACCATGGCGGTGCACATTCCAACTCCAGCCGAAGGCCCATCTTTCGGTGTAGCCCCTTCTGGAACATGAATGTGCAAGTCATTCTCTTGATGGAAGTCTTTGCGAATTCCCAATGCCTTGGCGCGACTACGCACCACCGTAAGTGCTGCTTGGATGGACTCTTGCATCACGTCACCTAGCGATCCCGTCTTGACGACTTTACCCTTCCCAGGTATTGCCGAAGCCTCAATCGATAGCAGTTCACCACCAACCGAAGTCCATGCAAGGCCAGTAACTTGCCCGATTTGGTTTTCTTCCTCAGCACGCCCATGCTTAAACCGACGAACACCAATCATATCCTCGAGATGCACAGCATCTACTATTTCATCTGATCGCTTCTTAGCTCTTACATGCTGGGTCACAACCTTACGACACACTTTGGCAACATCTCTTTCTAAACCTCGAACCCCGGCTTCGCGTGTGTAGAATCGGATTATGTCTTTCAGCGCATCCTCCGTTATAGTCAGCTCATTCTCTTTTAAGCCATTTGACTTGCGCTGTTTGGGAACCAAATACTTCTCAGCAATCGCCACCTTTTCATCCTCCGTGTAACCGGGGATTCTTATGACCTCCATCCTGTCAAGCAATGGGCCTGGGATATTTAAAGAATTTGATGTGCAAATGAACATGACCTCTGAGAGGTCATAATCTACCTCTAGATAGTGGTCATTAAAAGTGTGGTTCTGCTCGGGATCGAGAACTTCCAAAAGCGCTGCGGCGGGATCACCTCGATGATCCATTCCCATTTTATCTATCTCGTCCAACAAAAATAGCGGGTTTTTAGCGCCTATCTTTGATAGCTTTTGAATAATTTTGCCTGGCAGCGAACCTATGTAGGTTCGTCTATGCCCTCGAATTTCGGCCTCATCCCTGACTCCTCCGAGACTCATGCGCACAAACTTCCTACCCGTGGCTTTGGCAATAGATTCTCCCAAAGAAGTTTTTCCTACACCGGGTGGGCCGACAAGGCACAGAACAGGCCCTTTCAGCTTTTTTACTCGCTGCTGAACAGCCAAAAATTCTACTATGCGCTCCTTGACCTCATCCAACCCATGATGGTCATTATCTAGGGTCTTCTCAGCATCTTTGAGGTTATGCTTGACACGAGTCCTGAGCTTCCAGGGAACGCCGATCATCCAATCAATGTAATTTCGAATCACGGAGGCTTCAGCAGACATGGGCGACATCATCTTTAACTTATTCAATTCTGTCTTACATTTATCTAACGCGGCTCCGGGCATTCCAGAGTCAATGACCTTCTTCTCCAATTGATCCAATTCAGAAATACCCTCATCCATATCACCAAGTTCTTTCTGAATAGCCTTCATTTGTTCATTTAAGTAATACTCTCGCTGGCTTTTTTCCATCTGTTTCTTAACACGACCACGGATCCGCTGCTCGATTTGGAACAAATCAATCTCTGATTCCATTAGCCCCATTAAATGCTCTAAGCGTCCTTTGAGTCCCGAAACTTCCAAAATCTCCTGCTTCTGTTCTAAACTCAGCGTCATGTGTGATGCAATGGTATCGGCGAGCCGATGCGGGTCGTCTATACCACTCACTGTCGCAATAACCTCTGCGGGAATTTTTTTACTTAAATTCACATATTGCTCAAACATGGCGTTAGTGGATCTTAGAGTCGCATCAATTTCGGTTTCGTCAATCTCGGCGCTTTTGAGATTTTTGACGAGAACAGCTCCGAACGCCTCCTCACCAACTTCTGTTTCCAACTCAACCCGCGTGATCCCTTCTACCAAAACTTTTAATGTACCATCCGGCAGCTTGAGCATTTGTAAGATACTGGCCAGCGTGCCAACCTTGTATAACTGCTCAATCTTCGGACTATCTTCTCCAGGGTCCCGCTGAGCAACTAAGACCACAAGCTTATCGTCATCCATTGCAGCCTCTAAAGCGAGAATGGATTTTTCTCTCCCCACAAAGAGGGGCACTACCATGTGGGGGTATACCACCACGTCTCTGAGGGGCAGGATGGGAAAAGATCTATCTTCTATTTTAAAATGCTCGTCGGTCATAGCAGCTCCAATGAATTTGGCATATCTATCGGCCACCCTTAAGGGGATTAATAAAGGATAAAATACGTTTTTTCTTCCGCAACGTACACGGTTTGATCAGAAATCGATCTGGCAGACCTTTCAAATCTTAAACTTCTTCACTCGCCGCCAATTTCCGGTCTTGCTGTTCATAAACCAACAGAGGTTCGTTTTCTCCGTTGATAACCGAAGCATCAACCACTACCTTCACCAAATCATCTTCGGAGGGGGCTCGGTACATCGTGTCGAGCAGAATTGTTTCGAGAATAGATCTCAATCCTCGTGCCCCGGTTTTTCTGTCAATAGCTTTATCGGCTATGGCATTCAGAGCATCGTTTCGGATGTCTAGATCCACATTTTCCATGGAGAACAATGTCTGATACTGCTTAAAGAGAGCATTCTTCGGTTCCACTAGAATGGCTACCAACGCGTCACGGTCTAATTCCTGAAGCGTCGCAACAACTGGCAAACGACCTATAAACTCTGGTATCAATCCGTAGCTGATCAGATCGCTTGGCTCCACATCTAATAGGGTCTCTCCTATCGATTTCTGATCGTCCTTGCTGCTCACTGCCGCGCTGAATCCAATACCGCCTTTTTCAGATCTATCGCGTATTACCTTTTCTAAACCAGCGAAAGCACCGCCGCAGACAAATAGAATATTAGAAGTGTCAACTTGGAGAAACTCTTGTTGCGGATGCTTCCTCCCGCCTTGCGGAGGAACCGAGGCTATAGTTCCCTCTATTAATTTGAGCAAGGCCTGCTGCACACCCTCGCCAGAAACATCTCTAGTGATGGAAGGATTGTCCGACTTGCGCGAAATCTTGTCGATTTCATCAATGTAAACAATGCCTCTTTGGGCCTTTTCTACGTCATAATCGCATTTTTGCAAAAGCTTTTGAATTATGTTCTCGACATCTTCGCCAACGTACCCAGCTTCCGTGAGTGTAGTTGCATCAGCTATAGTGAATGGTACATCAAGCAATCGCGCCATGGTCTCAGCCAACAAGGTTTTTCCGCTTCCTGTCGGACCAATCAGCAAAATGTTGCTTTTACCCAGCTCAACCAAGTCAGCGGTGGGGCGATGGCTCTCTCCAACCTGAAGCCTCTTGTAATGATTGTAAACCGCCACTGACAAGATTCTTTTAGCTCGCTCTTGCCCAATGACATAATCATCAAGGATTAGTTTAATGTCTTTGGGGACGGGAAGTGAGGAATCTGAATCCTCTGACACATTCGTTTGAGCTTCTTCTGAAATAATATCGTTGCAAAGATCAACGCACTCATCACAGATATAGACCGATGGGCCTGCGATCAGTCGTCTCACTTCGTTTTGATTTTTCCCACAAAACGAGCAAAACAAAAGCTTTCCTCCATCAGTTATGCCGTCTTTTTCACTCAATGCGCGTCTCCACCAGAGGCTTAATATGCGTTAATTTCGCTGCACAAAATAAGAGATCGTCAATACAACTAAAAAGGTTAGCGATTCTCAGGTCTTTTGTCCAGCACCCCGTCCACAAGACCGTACTTTCTAGACTCCTCCGCGTCCATGAACGTGTCTCTCTCTGTGTCATCCGTTATTTTTTTAACAGACTTTCCCGTATGCTTTGCCAGTAGCTTGTTGAGCCTAGTTTTGGTTTTGATCATCTCTTCAGCCTGTATCTGGACATCGGTCGCCTGCCCTTGAGCACCCCCACTGGGTTGATGAATCATGGTTCTCGAATTTGGTAAACAAAAACGTTTCTCAGCCGCCCCAGCGGCAAGAAGAAATGCTCCCATCGAAGCCGCTTGCCCTATACACATCGTGCTCACATCAGGTTTAATAAATTGCATTGTGTCGTAAATCGACATGCCCGACGTAACCGATCCTCCGGGGGAGTTGATATATAGGTGTATATCTTTATCCGGATTTTCCGCTTCGAGAAATAGTAGTTGAGCAACAATAAGATTGGCCGAATGGTCTTCCACGGGGCCCACCAGAAAGATGACTCTTTCCTTCAGGAGCCTCGAATATATATCGTATGACCTCTCTCCACGGGACGTCTGCTCAACCACCATGGGTATGAGCCCGCTAGCTTTCGTAACCTCAATCATTATGTTTTTTATACTCCGATCAAATGTATATGGATTTGTGGATAAGGTCGTTTATCCCAGCCATCGCTATCATCTATATCTTGTCACAATGCCTATACCTATTCCAAGTAATCTGGTAACAGCACCACTTATAGCTTCTGAAAATCTGGTTCTGGATCAGGTTTTATTGCTTCATCATAAACTTGCGGCTGGCTATTTATCTTGGCCTCGGCGAGAACTTTTTCAATAGCCATCTCCTCAAGCACGTTCATCTCGAGAGACTGCATCATCTCAGGCGTTGAGTAATAATAATCTATGACCTCTTGCGGATTCTCATAGCTGGAAGCCAATCCTTCAATCTTCGCTCGAACCGCCGTCTTATCCACAACGAGTTGTTCACATCTTATAATCTCTGAAAGCAAAAGCGACAGAGCCGCCCTGTAACTAGCCCTTTCGGAAAACAAATGATCAGGTAAGCTATCCAAGTCGACTTCCTTTTCACCGCCGAATTTTTGCAACATCTGTCGCTTCAAATTTTCTGTTTCACCATCCACAAGAGCCTGTGGGACGTCTATTGGATTTTGCTTGTATAGCTCATGCATAACCCTAGATTTAATTTTTTTGGATAGACTGTCACCGAGTTCTCTTTCCATATTAGCAAGGACTTCACTTCGAAACTTATGCCACCCCCCATCTTCCACTCCGAAATTGGCAAAGAATTCGTCATCTAATTCGGGTAAAGATTTAGCAGCTACTGCTTTCATACTAGCTACAAAAACCACTGCGCATCCCTTTAGTTCCTTAGAGTGGTAGTCATCGGGGAACGTTAGATTGAGAGTAACCGTATCGCCGACTGAGTGGCCGATAAGCCCACTTTCAAAACCAGGTATCATAGCGCCAGATCCCAGGATTAACTTGTAATCCTCCGCTTTACCACCCGGGAATTCTTCCTCATCCTTTTTACCGACGAAATCGATCGTAACCTGATCCCCTTCTTGAGATGCTCTGTCGACAAGCTCATAAATAGCTCTCTGGTCTCGGAGCTTCTCAATCATATCGTCTACATCAGTCTCAAGAATTTCGCAAGTTGGCCTGTCAACTTCTATATCAGCATAAGCGCCAAGCGTTATGGAAGGATAAACATCAAAAGTAGCTAAGAACTCTAGCGATGCTCCCTCCTTGTCATGCAATCCATCTATTCGCGGCTGTCCAGCTGGCCGGAGGCCTTCCTGCTTTATGGCATCAATCAAACTAGCGTTGATTATCTCGCCAATCACCTCCTGCCGGACTCCCTTTCCATACTGCCGTTTTACAACGTTGAGTGGCACTTTTCCTTTCCGAAAACCTTTGAGTTTAACAGTTTTCTTGGCCTGCTCCAGCCGTTCTAACACCTCTTGATCGACTCGTTCAGCTGGAAGTTCAATTTTAAGCCGTCGTTCCAAACCTTTAGTTGACTCCACAGAAACCCGCATTGTGCTCCCTCTAATTTGATCAGTTAATAGGCGCCCTTTTTGGTGCGAAAGGAGAGACTCGAACTCTCACGGGTTACCCCACTGGAACCTAAATCCAGCGCGTCTACCAATTCCGCCACTCTCGCTTGCAAAAGGCTTTCTGAATGTTATCTCACGGACCGCGTTGCCCAATATTCTCTAGCAAACCAACAGGGCGCAAAGTTTGCCACAACCGCTAATTGTCGGCAACTAATTAGGGCTGAACAAACACAATACCCATTTAACTCTTCACAAGAGCTCAAGGTTAATTACCAAAAAAATCTGATGACACCTGCGCTAGCCTTCTACTCACGAAATAATTTGGAGATATGACTATTTTTTTTCATTCAGCAATGAATTTTGTTTTGTGTCAGACAATAGTCACTCGAATGTTGATTTTTTTATTTCAGCCCCAAATTTTTCAACACGAATGGGAAGCTCACAGCTTTCTGTATATTTCATTAGTACCAAAAGAGTGTGATAGTATCTCGGCAGGAAAATTGGTGAATGACGGAATCATACCATGCAAATAAAAGACTTTCGCGAGCTCGAAACGGTCAACGTATCCATCGATAATGGAATAGCAGAAATCATATTTTGTAGACCTGAAAAACTTAACTCAATGACCGCGCTCTTTTGGGACGAATTGCCTGAAGTGTTACAAACTATTGATAGGGAAGCCGCCGCCAGGGTAGCCATAATATCCGCAAACGGTAAACATTTCACTGCCGGAATGGACTTAGCCATTTTCCAAGACATGCTAAGTCGGTTTGACGGTGAACCTGCTCGGAGAGCAGAGCAACTGAGGTCGGGTATACTGGAACTTCAGAAAGCACTCAGTGTTATTGAACAAATTCGTTTGCCTGTAATTGCTGCCGTGCGGGGCGCGTGCGTCGGAGGCGGCTTAGATCTGGTGTGCGCAACAGACATCCGATTTTGTACTGAAGATGCGTATTTTGTTATTAAAGAAACAGAATTAGGGATAACAGCTGACGTAGGAACACTTCAACGACTCCAGCATGTCATGCCTTCGGGACTCGCACGCGAGCTGGCTTACACAAGTAGACCAATGAAGGCGGAAGAGGCATTTTCATGTGGTTTCGTTAATGCAGTTTGCTGTGATTTCGATCAACTAATGGCGCATGCGCGAAAGACCGCAAAACAAATAGCTGCACATTCTCCCGTCGCTGTGCACGGCACAAAAGTTATGCTCAACTATAGTCGAGACCATAACGTTGCAGACAGTCTGGATTACGTTGCGACTTGGCAAGCAGGGATGCTTCAGGTAGCGGACATGCAAGAAGCTTTTCAAGCGTCAAAGGAACGCAGACCAAGTTATTTTGAAGATCTGTATCCGCGAAGAAGTGCCATCAAATAACTTTTATGGCTATCATGATCAGGGGTTTCAAGACTTTAGATCATTAAAATTCTCTAGTCTAATGTTAATAGCCATCTGAAGGACTCAGTCTAATGCAATATCATACTGTTGAATCCAAGAATTAAACGAGGAGGCGATCATGTCAATTTTTCGGCCTTGTATTGACCTCCATAACGGCTTAGTTAAGCAAATAGTAGGTAGCACTCTCACAAATAATACAGCAATTGAGAACCATGTCAGCTCGAATAACGCTGCATACTTTGCTGCGCTGTATAAAGAGAAAGGTCTAAAGGGAGGGCACATCATTTCGCTTGGCGATAATAATCAGGAACAAGTGTTATCTGCCCTAAAAACATTCCCAGGCGGCTTACAATATGGGGGGGGTGTTACGGCACAGAATGCTGGTGCTTACCTCGACGCGGGAGCTTCACACGTCATTGTGACCTCTTATCTTTTTGAACAAGGTTCTTTCTCACCAAGTCGTCTCGAGCAACTGGTCAGCGCGGTGGGAAAGGAACATATAGTCATCGATTTAAGTTGTAAAAAAACTTCCTCTGGCTGGATTGTCTCAACTGATCGTTGGCAAACACTTACCAAGTTAGCAATTGATGCCAGCACCATAAGAGGTCTGGAGGCACATTGCAGCGAGTTCCTTATTCATAGCGCAGACGCGGAAGGATTGCGCGCTGGAATGGACGAACAGCTAATTCGGCTGTTAGGGGCTATATGCAATTTGCCTACCACTTACGCTGGCGGCGGCCGCTCAATCGAGGATCTCAAGATAACTAGAACGCTGTCAAACGGAAAAATAGACCTTTCCATCGGGAGTGCTTTAGATATTTTCGGTGGAAACGGTATTTCTTTGCAGGAATGCGTCGACTGGAACCAAAGAACTCAGATCACTTAGGTCCAAAACGCGCCACCATTTGCCCAGCTATTCTTTATAAATCGTGTCTTGAAGTAACAAAGGCTTTCCGCACCCATCCGAATTTACGCGTTGCTTGATGGATACTCTCACCAAAAAACCTCAAAGCCAACGTTTACACTTCTTGGTGTTCCTGGAAAGTATCGATAGCCTGTAAAGCCAGTGTAGTCTGCGCGTTTAGCGTATGCTCTGTCTGTTAGGTTGTTCACCCGGGCGTACATCATAATATCTCGTTTCACCTCCCAAGAAGTGCGCAGATTTATCAGATCATGGCCCTCATAGCGGTGAATATTTTGCGGTTCCAGGTAATAGTCCCCCATTTTAACCCACTCTAATTCCAACTCAGCACTGGGTCTTATTTTCCATGAAATTCTTGCGCTTCCAAAGTTTCGGGGCGCCGTATCAACGTCGTTACCCAGAATGAGAGCTTGTCCACCTTGACCATCCCTTACCAAGGCAGGATTGTTATCATATCTGTGGCGAACATGAGTACCGCTGAACGAAATCCGAATTTTGTCAGACAAATCATAAGCCATATCAACTTCTATGCCGCGGTGTTCGGTTCTACCATCGCTCACATTATTGTAGTTTGTATCCCTGAAGATAACGTTGTCTTTTGACATTTGATATACAGATGCTACCAACGATAACAACTCAGTTTGGAGCTTTAATCCAACTTCTGCGCTATCCATGTTTTCCGATTTCAAATCGGTAACTTCTTGCCCACGCTGAAGCCGGTACAGTTCCGTAGCCTGAGGTGCCCTAAAAGCGCTAGCGAGGCGCGCAAAAATCATACTATTTCGTGAAAAATCATAGCGTGCCGAAATATCAAATGAAGTACTGTCATAACTGTCAACGGAACTTGGAGGTCTACTGTAACGACACCCACCGAAACCACAAACAGAACCGTCCTCTCGCGTCCGACCCGCAAGCATGTTGTTTCTGTAATCGTAGCGCATTGACTCAAAGCGACTTCCAAATGTGAGCGAAAAATCGTTTTGAGCTTTCCAAGTAATTTCAGCAAATGGCGCCCACTGAATCGCTCTTACGTTGTAATCGTAGTGTTTTCCCGTTGGAATTGTTGCTCTTAAAAAAGCCGAACCTTGAGTCGGAGAATTCTGGGTCTGACGCAAATATCCATTGGTGTACTCTAAATCAATGCCTGAAGTGAAGTTTAGTCGTGCTGACGATTGCGACAGCAAAGAGAGTTGAACCCCGAAGCTTCGCTGACCGTTTTCTTCCAACGGCTTGCCAGGCAAAAAGTGTTGCAAAAAGTCCATCTCAGTCCTTCGAAAATAAGGGGTCATCAATAGAGTTCCGAAAGGAAGTTCCGCTCTAATTTTGCTCCAAATTCTAAGTGCTTGAGCGTCTCTAAATGCTTCCGGGTTGGGGTTTTGCTTTGCATTTTCTTGACTTCTGAAGGAGTCCTTGCCCACGATATAGCCGGCCGTTTCCTGGTTGAGATTAATCAGGGTTAGTCCAGTGTGATAATCCAGACTTTCACCGAGGTAAGCGTGCCTGAAGCTAAGTTTTTCCTGGTTGACACCGGAATCATCTCGGTAACCATCATCATTCGTCAATGTTCCACGCACTCCTAAGACGTGATCTGAAGCCCTTGCATTTATCCCGAAACGCAGGCGGCTGAATCCCTCTTCTCCGACATCGACGCCCAAAAATTCGCGACCATCCGCATCGGCGGTAACAACATTGACCACGCCATGCATCGCGTTAGATCCGTAAAGAGCCGTCCCAGATCCCCTCAATACTTCGATGCGATCCGCCGTTTCTGAATGCGCTTCAAAGAGTTCGTTGATGTTACAGAACCCAGCTGCTCGGAGCGGAATTCCATCTTCAGTCATTAAAAAACCGCCGCAACCACCGGCACCAGTCAAGACCGGAGAGCGAATGGCGGGCAAATATTCTTGTCCATTTCCACGATTTAGGTTGACACCCGCCAAACGGTTCAATGACTCCTGCACATGAGTGTGCCCAATTATCCTCAACTCATCCGCCTCAAGACTCGCCACACTTCCGTTGATCGATAACTTGCTGACCGGAACACGGGTAGCGACAGTGACAACATGCTCAATTGTTGAGCTGTCGACTTCACTTGAAACCTGTGCCGACTGCGCCGTTATTGACAAACTGAAGAGAAAAGGCATTAAACCTAACTTTTTGAAGAAATTCCAAACATGTCGTTCCATGCACGCAACCCGTTTATTTATTCAGTTGGGGGCGCCTAGGCCCTCAGAGCTTATATTAATTGCCGACGGTCATCTTGAACCCTGCACTGAACTTGATGACTAAGGCCGAGCCTGGAATGCTCCTTCAATCCAGCGTCTCATCCTCAAAGGTCAGTCCTGCATTTTTTCTCAACCGTCGAAGAAGCTGCGATCCGAAGACAGGGGCAGGGGTCCAAATACCTCCGTCTGCGATATCAGGGTTTTTTAGTAAGCAAACGCCAGCTTCAACCAACATTTTACTAGTCGAACAATATCCTGGATCACAATCTCCGGTAACGCCTATCCGGACTTCCCGACCATCATCCGACTCCCCAATCATAAGAATATCAAACCCACCTTCAGCCCGTTCAACCGCACTAGGACCCTCTCCCGGCAACAATTTAGTATCACCAAGACCATTGCTTTTAGCCAAGGCGTTTGCTAGAGCCTCCCCCTTATCTCCGGGTCCCGTTACCAACATCTCGTCATAAACAAAATTTTCCCCATATTGATGGGACAATAATAAGTTAGATCGGTGAATGTTTTTCGTGTTGATACTGGCCATGATGAATGGGGCAACCCAGCTTTGAATAGTTTCATCAAAAAAGGGAACATTTCCTTTGGGTTGTTTGGGACCAACGAAACCGCCGGTCAGAGCGAATGGATCCTTCAGAACTCCTATGAGTTGAGCATCTTTTGCAGCAGCAGCCATAGTCGCATTGAAGCTTGCAAGTGTGCCTCCTGAAAAAGACCCCCGCATTTGACGAACACGTCCTTTGACTCGGGATACAGTCTTGGCCATTCGCGCAATTGCCGTCTGCTGGAGAAAAAACACACCCAGATCGAACGGAACAGAATCAAAACCACATGAAAAAATAATTCGTGCACCACTGTTTTGAGCCTCAGCCGAGTGCTCGTCTATCATCTTTTTCATCCAAGCTGGCTCACCACATAAATCCAAGTAGTCAGTGCCAACCGACACACAAGCCGCAACCAAATCGTTACCATATAATTGATACGGTCCCACAGTCGTCAAAACCACAGAAGCGCGCTCAACCATGCTCCTTAAAGACCCTTGATCAGCCATATCAGCCGCTATTAATTCGATTCTGGAATCGATACCAAGCTCATCGCGGACCAAGTTTAATTTATCTAAATTTCGGCCAGCCATGGCCCAGCTAATGTCACCATCAAACCCATATTGGCGATTCAAATAATCTATCACTAAGCGTCCCGTGTAACCGGTAGCACCATAAACGAGGATTCCAATATCTCTGTGATTCCGCATGTATTACCCTCTCATTGCTATGAGTCCTAAACTAATCAGTCATTTGTGATTCATCGAGGTTACTATTCGTCATCTAAAAGCTGAAAATTGGGTGTCGATAGCGACAGCGACCTCTCCTCACTATTCATATGCGTATTAATCTTATCGAATAGCGGCGCAGACAGATATCGCTCACCAGTATCAGGGAGCATACAAAGAATCACGGACCGCTCTGATGCTTCTTCCGCAAGCTTTAGGGCCACTGCTAATGTTGCCCCACCCGAAACTCCCGTAAGTATGCCTTCCCGTTTTGCCAGAAGCTCAGAGCACATCATTGACTCTTCCTCGCAAACTGGAACGAGATCGTCGAAGAACCCATTGTCTATCGCTTCTTGCAATACCAATGGAATGAAATCTGGCGTCCAACCTTGAATCATATGAGGCTGAAAAGCTGGGTGACTTTCTTGGGGTTGACCTGCCGCACTGCGTAATTGCGTTTCCCCACTACCAAGAAGTTCTGCTTTATCAGGCTCACTGAGTATAATTTTCGTTTCAGGACGCTCCTTGCGCAATAATCGGGCTACTCCGGTCAACGTACCTCCGGTTCCATAGCCCGTGACCCAATAGTCGAGTCGTTTTCCTTCAAAGTCGGCTACTATTTCCCGAGCGGTGGTTCTCTGATGTATCAGCGCGTTCGCGGAAGTCTCGAACTGACTCGCGAGGAACCAACCATTACTCTCCGACAGTTCGACAGCTTTCTTATAACTACCCAAGGCCTTGTCTTTCTTAGGAGTCAAAACAACTCGAGCTCCGTAAAATCTCATTAACCGCCGCCGCTCTATCGACACAGTTGTAGGCATTGTCGCCACGAAGGGATATCCTTTAGCAGCACAAACCATTGCCAGCCCTATTCCGGTGTTTCCGCTCGTTGCCTCAACAATCGTTTGCCCTTGGCGAAGTGCGCCACTTCTCTCTGCTTCTTCGATGATACTCACGGCTAAACGGTCTTTTACTGAACCCGCGGGATTAAAGAATTCAGCTTTTACGTATAGCTCCACATGCGCGGGCGGCAAGCTATTCAAACGTATCGAAGGCGTGTTACCTATCGTGTCAAGAACAGATTCGTAAGGGCGCCCTCGCCCAGACGTTTTTCGTATGAAACTATTTTTTTCCATCGGACCGGCCTCCCACGTAAATATTAGGTATGATCAGAAATAGGTGCGATGGTGTCAATCGATTTCGCTTATCTTGAGCCACAGATCGATAGAAAAGCGAGGAGGGTAACGCAGCTTGCGATTTCGTCAGTATCCTTCGATTTTACTCACTTGAATATCCGCCTGATGATCCCGACCATAGGCCACAATGCCCAGACTGCGAGCAGCGGAAGCTTCTAGAGTCCTATTCAACCAACGACTACTTCGGCTGAAGTTTGCCAAGGGCAAAAAAACATCTGCCCAGTCATCAGTCGCAGAAAACTCCGACGAATAATATTGCCATGGGAGAATGGTACCCCCTGTACGAATGTGCACAAAATACTTTTGGTTGTTACCTCTCACACGAAGCTTAATGCCGATGATACTCTCGGGAAGGGAAATATCTCGCCGAAACTGTATGAAGCCGCCGTTGTTTTCGGTACTGACGCTTCCCGTCATATGCGCCACAACATCTTCGTCATCAAGCTCAAAGTTCAATGTTCCTGTAGACACTCCGCCCATGACTTGATCGCTCACAAACTGCCAACGTCCAATCGAATCTTGACTGAAGCCATCAATGACCAAGTAACCAACTCCTTGCATACGATTGTTCAAATCTTTAGACATTCCCATTATGGGGAGGCAAACTGTCAAAACGAGGTACAAGACTTGTCTCACCTGTATTCTCCTGTCACTGCCGATCCATCAGGGCTTGTATTGTGAGGGGCAACAAATCCGCGAAACACAGCTATGTCTCCGAGAAACATGTTTAGTCTTGCGCCCTCTAACTCGCTCCCGCCAGGAGCGAAAGGCACGTCTGGAAAGATTTTTCCGCATCAATTTTTGAACGTCGCCTTGTTTCAAACCATATAATTTATCTATGGCATCAAAGGGCGTTCGATCTTCCCACGCCATCTCGATAATCCTCGACAGCTCTGCCTTCATTGAGACACCTTTGCTCTGCAAAATGAATGTTTTACCTAAATTCGTACGCCAAATTCTTTAGTTCAGCCCAACATACTTGGTAAAAAGACTATTTTTTTAAAGTCGATTCGCGCAGGATTAAAAAAAGGCGGCCATGAAACTAACCGCCTTTGGACTTAATAATCCTCTCCAATCAGAATTGTTTGCTCAGCGAAACTCCCCACATCCGCGGTTCATTAGGATAACCACTCCACTGCGTCTGCTGAGTGGCAACCGCCGGAAATGCTGTAATCAGAAACTCGTCGTTAGTGAGGTTTCGCCCCCAGAGAACCATTTCCCAACCATTTCTTTCTACTCCAATGCTAGCATTGAGCAACCCTCGAGATCGCTCATGATGGCCATTGGCAGATAGCAATACATTAGCCGCAGGTTCGGGTCTTATTACCACGTTACTGTCATGCTGATAATGAACTCTTGCATATCCGCTTAATGAGTTCGCCTGCCAGTTCCAGGTAACGGAGGCAGATAATGACTCTGGGTGCACTCCCTCTACATCCTGACCACTGATATCTCCCGCAGCAGACCCAACAAATGAATCGTATTTTGAATCGATGAACATACCAGAAAAGGCCACATCAATATTTTCAGTCGGGCTGTAAAGCAAATCAAATTCAAGACCCTTTGCGGATTGCTCCCCAGCATTAGCAAGCACAAAGCCAGCTCCTACAAATGTGTTGGAAACGAAATCATCCACGCTTTGATCAAAATACGCAATGTTTAAACTGCCCTTCTCGAACAGCATTTTGGCTCCAAGTTCAATCACTTCTCCCTCCTCAGGGTTGGCATTTCGGAGACCAAGAACCAGATTGGCTGGCATTACCCCTCCACCCTGCGTAATGGCCGCTACCTCTGCTGCACTGGGCGCCGAATCACGTGAGAGGTTAAACTGCGAGGCCTTGTATCCGGTGGCAATACCGCCATAGAGGGTTACTTGATCATTAAGCGCATAACTCAACTTAACCGAGTAGTCCACGTTGTTGTCATCGGTCAAACCATCAAACCCCGCATTGGGGAAACCCACTTTCCCGGGCAGAACCTGCAGCGGAACAAAACCCAACAAAGCGTTTTGCGCTGGATCGGTTGATGCGGCCGAAGCAAATTGCATTGCTGCCTCCATGTAAAGAGGAAGCTGAGACTGCGCATAAGCCTGAGCCGCAGCGGTCTGAGTTGCCGCAAAGGCCTCTGCATCAGGCATTGCGGCTGCTGTGGCAGCTTCTTCCGAGAGACCGGCCGCCATATATTGCGGCACAGCTTGCGCAAGGAAACCGGCCGTCGCTTGAGCCAGATAGCCCTGCGTCACTTGGGCTGAGACCTGCCCCAAATAGCCCGCTAACGCGCCTTGATAACCTATCTGCACCAAGTCAAGCTGAGAAAACCTTGCGGTGTTCGTATGCTCCATGGTGACAGCTTTCTCATCTTCAAAGTAGCTTACTCCAACCGTCGCGGTCAACTTTTCGGTTACCTCGAACTCTACTTGTGCAAAAACGGACAGTGATTTGTTATCTTGAGTAAAAACTTCGAGAGTGCCTTGGCCTGCACCAAAACTATCGCCTGGATAGCCAAAGGGAGCCAACATACCATCAACCATTGCCAAAACAGCACCATTGCCAGTACCACCCGCCAGAATATCTACATAATTTTTAAACACTGGACCATACTCTAACCTGAACTCATGATATAGGTCTTCTTGTGAATAAAGTGCGCCTATTTGCCAGTCCAATTTCTCATCACCATTTGAGGTCAACCTGAACTCCTGAGAAAAGTTTTCCAGGTCGATTACTTTTGGCGCGGGATTGAACATGTCAGCGCTATCAAAACTAATATCTATAGTGGCAACGTTGTCAGAGCGCCTGTCAGAGGTAATGCTTGTTAAAGTTGCGAAGCCCAGGTCTTTTTCTATGTGGACTGACAACCCTCGGTTTTTTACTTTATTCTCTGGGTCATAGTTAGGACTATATTTATAGGTAAATGGATTACCCTCCTCAAGTGATGCCCCCAGCGCACGAGCTGCCGCAAAAAACTGACCGCCGACTGCATTTCCAACTGTGCAGCAGACTTCATCGACATCGCTGTAGTCATAAATCAAGCGGACATTGAGGGTGTCAGACAACTCGCTGTATACATCCGCTCGAGCAGACTTTCTGTTGGTATCATTTATGTCTACATTGCCATCGAACATGGTTTCACTGTAACCATCGCGTTTGTTGACTGTCACCGACAGGCTCGCAGCAATGGAGTCCGTGAGACCACCATTCATGTAAGCTTGAAACTTTCTCGCTGAATAGTCTCCTATCTCGGTCTTTACCTTTCCCTCAAAATCCTGAGAAGGTTTCTTTGTCACGATATTAATGACCCCGGCCGACGAGTTCTTACCAAAAATGGTACTCTGTGGTCCTTTCAGGATCTCAACTCGCTGAAGATTTGGAAGATCCATTAGTTGAGATTGCATTCTAGAGCGATAAACCCCATCGACATACATTGCTACGGAAGGTTCAACCCCGGGATTATTTGATCCATTACCATACCCCCTGATGAAAAATGTCGCATCATGGGAACTTTGGTACTGCCTGGCCTCAAAAGAGGGCACCACTCCTTGCAAGTCAAACATATCCTCTATACGGGCACGGTCAATAGTCATTTCATCAACCACTGATACGGCAACAGGCACTTCCTGAAGCGTTTGCTCTCGTTTGGTAGCAGTAACAATAACCTCTTCCATGTCTGCATAAACGTGTCCAATAGAAACAACAGTAGCCAAGCAAATCAGTTTAATTAGAAAATTGGTCTTCCCTGCTTTGATCATAATCCCGCCCTCTATTAAAGCCAGCAAAGAGCCCCGCGCAGAGTTTAGCTGACAAATTGTGATTAAATGTTAATCGTTACCAACCTGATACTCTAATTTCCCCCGATTCCGAGATCAACTAAAAATTTCAATAAAATCAATTTATTAACTAATTATTTATATCTGAATACTTAAGTTATTAGTCGTAAAATTTGCACGAACGATTTTCTAGGCTAGAATCACATTGCGCTGCATATTCAATTGTGAATCGTTCTTCATAGGCGTCAAATGAGGGCCGCAAATGGTCAGAGGAAACTTTATTAATAGAGCCAAAGTATAACCGAATAAATAATAACCAAGGCTATTCCTTACTCACACCATATAAGCTATCATGTTTGAGGGGGTGCGCCAGATTGATTTAGGTGCTTCATAGTCATTCATTTCGTCGAACATATTCATTTGTAATTAAGTAATAAATAACCAGAATACATTTCTTAATTGTAGCGATTTTTCATCTACACTGCGTGTATTGAGCTTTGAATATTTGTTTACGAATAGCTTTGACAATTCAATGGGGGAAAAGGGGACATCAATATGAAATCGAGAATAATCAAGTTTTGGTCAATTTGCTCAATAATCGGTAGCTTGCTCTTCATTGTAGGTTCGCCAGCATTAGCAGAAATCGAAGAGGTTATTGTCACTGCTGCCAAGCGGGAACAGTCGCTTCAAGAGGTACCAATAGCAGTTTCTGTTGTCGACGGGGCAACTATCGAAAAGTCAGGAATGACAGATCTGTTCGATCTTTCACTTTCGGTACCCTCAATGAAAATGAACCAGCTTCAGCAAAGTGTGCAAAGTAGTGTCTGGATACGTGGATTCACGAATGGATCAAATAATCCGGGGATTGAGCCCTCAGTTGGCGCCTTCATAGATGGCATCCCAAGGACGCGCTCTATAGGGATATTATCAGATCTCCCGGACGTTGAGCGGGTTGAAATTCTTAAAGGACCACAATCAACTCTTTTTGGGAAAAACTCCTCTGTGGGTGTGGTATCTATAATTACAAAAAAGCCAACCGAAGAATTTGAAGGGATGATTCAGGGCACAATCGGAAATGAGAGCTCGAAAATTGTTAGAGGAACTATATCGGGTCCCATCAGTGACTCAGTATCCTACCGCGTGTCTGGAAGCTCAAACAGGCGCGATGGGTTCAACACCAATTTAGCGACAGGTGAAGATATAAATGATCGCGATCGGTGGGCCGTTCGGGGTCAACTGCTTGCCGATATCTCAGATAACCTCAGTGCGCGGCTGATAGTCGATCATAATGAAATCGAGGAGATGTGCTGCGCAATCGGCTATATCGTGAAGGGACAGTTATCGCAGGTCCTAGATGCCATGGCTTTCCAAAACTTTGGCCTCACCGATTCGACAAATCCCCAGGGAACTGTCAGCCGAGAAATGGTGTATAATTTCAGCCCCACAAACGAGCTTGAAGACAACGGCGTTTCTTTGCAATTGGATTATAATTTGGATTTCGCGGACCTAACCATAATTTCGGGTCTTCGGAATGCAAAGATGAAAGCAAATCTAGATGCTGATCTTAGCGGCGGGGATTTAATCAACGAGCAACGTTTGGGGTATGATTTTGACACATTTTCAACCGAAATTAGGCTCCAATCCAGCGGCGAGAGTTCGTTTCAGTGGACTGCGGGTATCTTTCACTCTGAAGAGGAAATCGAAAGCGATCGAAGTTTGTTGTATGGCCCTCAAACGGCTCAGTTTTACGACACACTGTTAGCTCTTCAAGGTACGAGCCTACAAGCGATTGCAACAGGCTCTGTTCTAAGCCAGGTGCCGGGTTCTATTCAAGCGATCGGAGCACTGATTCCCGGTTTTATGGCACAGGGACTATCCTTTGCAGATGCGCAGACTGCCGCTACCGGAACGTTCTTGGGTGCCAATCCAGCTTTGCTAGGTGCCATCGGTGCATTTCAATCCTCTTTGATGTGCGAAAATTGTGGAATTATAGATGAGGATTTTGGGCAAGAGAGCGACACCCTCAGCATATTTGCAAATTTTGAGATAGCAATGACCGAGCAACTATCTGCATCAGTCGGCCTTAACTACACGGAGAACAAGAAGAAAGGTTTTGGCAGCGCTTTGACTAATGATGTTTTTGCCAATTTGCCAATACCCGCTCTTAGCACTCTCCAGCTGGCCCCTAGCTATACTGCCTGGCCAAATGCAAATGAAAGCGGCAGACGCAGCTCGGATGATATTACTCACACTGTTAAACTTATGTATAAAGTGAGTGATCAGTCCATGATTTATATAAGCCATGCCACGGGATACAAACCAGAGTTCTTGAACGCGAATTTTTCCAAAGGAAACGTTATCGATGCAAAGGGTGAATCCTCTACATCCATTGAAGTCGGTTATAAAGGCACTTTTGAAAATGGGTTTCTTAATATAGCGGCCTATGAACTCTCTGTTGAAGACTTTCAAGTTAATGTTTTCGAGGGCGGCGGGTTTCGGGTGACCAACGCAGAAGAACAAATCCATCGCGGTGTTGAAATCGACAGTGGTTTCGCTTTGAGCGAGAATCTTTCGTTGGGGTTTTCAGCAGCATACACTGATGCTGAATATGACGAGTATCTTGAGGGCGGATGCGCCAACCCTCTGCAGCTTGCTCTCACAGATCAATCTTATGCTCCTTTCTTTTCTGAGACAGCATGTAGCGGCGTTAATGCCGCTGGTTCTTTTGTCAAAGATCTGAGTGGAACAACACCGTCCGGTGTGCCAGAAATCGCGTTTAACTTGAACTTAACCTATGGCTTTATTTTGGGCGGAAGCGAAGGCTACGCTAGAGTGGAGTACTATTTTGAGGATGAGTATGCCATCACAGATTCAGTGCCAGCAAGCGTAGCTTCCCGAGAGGCTGATGACATTAACGCCAGTATTGGTCTCGAAAGTGACGGATGGATCGTTAATCTCTGGGGGCGGAATCTCACTGACAATGAGTACATGATTTCAGCGGCTGGTGCGCCGATTGCTTTCGGGTCATTTTTCGGATACTACGGTAACCCGAGAACGTTCGGGCTTTCAATAACGAAAAAGCTATGAAAATACTTCGGTCGGTTAGGAGGAGGCGCAGAAATG
The DNA here is from genome assembly GCA_902557735.1 of Porticoccaceae bacterium. Lineage (GTDB taxonomy): Bacteria > Pseudomonadota > Gammaproteobacteria > Pseudomonadales > Porticoccaceae > TMED48. The sequence continues at coordinate 60,610 of CACEBC010000004.1, read as the reverse complement.
GTCTTTTCCTAACCGCGTGGCTTTATATACTTGTGCAAATAAATCAAGAAACACCCCACTAAGTCTCTCTGATGTGCCTAAGGCACAAGCAATCGCATCGCCTTAAAAAATAGCAGAAAAAACTCCGTTGCAGAGAAAACAAATCTGATGAGTTACTCGCTGAATGCCGTTGCTGAGTAGTTTTAGGGCCACTCCAAATCGAAATGCACAAGCCTATCACTTCGAGATGAACCAATCCAAACTCCCTGATTTGTGGGCAATGCGACTGTCGGAAGCCCTGTGGTTGTATGATGAAAACGCCATTTTTTAACTAGGTTCAGGGTATTTGGCTCAAGAGCATAAATTGAGAATGGCAAAGTACAAGGAGTTTTTCCTTTACAACTGACCATATCTTGAATGGAGTGGTCCCAACTGGTAATCCATAATGTACCATCCTTCAGCACTATGTTATCTGGGCTGTTGAGGTTGAAACTAGACTCAACCTTACCACTTAGCATATTAATCGCATCGATCTTGTCACCAAAGGTGTAGGCAACAAAAAGTAATCCGCGAACATCATCGTATATAATTCCGTTCGGATGCGCGCCCTCAGTACTTGGCACCTGGGAAAAACCATTTTCAGAATCCCACCGCATTGCATAACCAGTGACATTTTTAAAAAGACTTGCAACCAGTGCATCATTTGCCGAGAAATCGGTGTCATACATATGCGAGACGAAAAAACTTCCATCTGAGGCTAGGCTAATGTCATTCAGATAGTTGACCTGGGGAACTGAGATACAACCCCGCCAGACTAGCCCCCAATGCTCATCGTTCTTCAATAATTCAAACATCTCAACTGACTCTTTGGGAAAGTGATTTATTACTGCAAGTTGCCATAAATTATCGTGACGTCTTCTCAGATCCATCCCATGAGGCGAAAACAAAGTCTCTTTATGACGCAAACAGCCGCGATCGCCCCAAATGTTTTCACCATATTCAATGACAGCCGGTTGCACTTGACCCCTATCCAAATCAATCATAAGGATCCGACCCGTTTGATGATCCTCGGGCACCAGATGCGGCCCGATCCCACCAAATTCAGGTGCAATCAAGAACCTCTGATCGGGAGTAGCAATCAAATCCTCTGCATTCGAAATATCGCATAACACTCCGAGTTTATCGTCTGGAAGGCAAGGTCCTAAATCCTCAACCTCCCCAATGTATGACCAAATCAATAACCAAAATCCTATGGTCCACAAGAAAATGAAATTTGGAAGTGCAAAAAACCAATAGTTCCTGGAGCCGAAGTTAACAATTCTGCGGACCATCGGCTCTGCGATCAGTGCTAGGAGGCTTGCCAATAGGAGTAAAACCGTTAAGACAAATAGGGTCAAACTTCCTGTATATTCCATCCAATTATCATTTCTCAAGATGTAAAGATTGCAAACTAAAGCGAGAAGAAAAATGACCTGACAAACTCTTTGCCGGGAAAAAAACCGTAAAAACGCATTTAAAATCGACGACCACAATGATCTGAATAGAAAAGTTATGCCCAGACAAAACATAAACATACTCAAATAGAAATTCACTCTGAAATCACCTCGCAGGATCGTAATCAAACAAAATTGAAAGATTAAAGATAACGCTTCATTATAAATTATGTGCTTTCAGATTGAATCCTTAGACAAGTCACGGTGATTTTGTTTAGTGGTGATGCAGAAAACGACTTCATAATTTTAAGCTGGATAGGGCTGCTGAGATTAAAAGATGCAAAGACACTGAAAATAGCCAATGATAGCGATTGAAACCAACCTGAAATATGTTATGTTTAAATTACAAATAATAAGGCTTATTTGAATTTTATTTTTTTATAAAAAATTTTCATGAGAAATCTCCCGATTGACGCACTGAGGACTTTTGTGGCCGTGTGTGACGCTGACAGCGTCACCATCGCTGCAGACCACATAGGACTCTCGCAACCTGCCACGAGTCTTCAGATCAAACGGCTTGAGGAGCTTCTGGAAACGAGACTATTTTTGCGAATTAAAAAACGTCTAAAACCCTCGGAAGCTGGCCTTAAATTATATCCGAGAGCTAGAACAATTCTTTCTTTAAGTGATGAAATACTAAATGAATTTCGGCAACCAGAGCTGCAGGGGCACGTATGCTTAGGATTGCCGAGCGAGTTTGCCACCACTCTGTTACCGACGATCTTAGGTCGATTTTCAAGTTCGTATCCAAATGTTGCTTTAGAGGTTGTTTGCGATTTGAGCAGGAACTTGCTCTCTGTATTTCAACAAGAGCGTTTTGACTTGACATTATCGCTTCACAGTCAATCATCAAATAGGCCAATGGGATACATCAAAAGTGATCAACTGGTGTGGGTAGGGAGTCCAAATCACGGCACACAAAATCAAAAAGAGATACCGCTAGTTTTGGCCCAAGACGGGTGCATTTATCGACAGAAAGCTATAAGTCAGCTCAACTCTGCCAGTCGCCCATGGCGACTGGCCCACACCAATCCTGATCTCTCCGGAATACAAGCGGCCATAGAGGCCGGCCTCGGTGTTACGGTTCTCGCCAAATCTACAGTGCCGGCACGCCTGATCATCCTCGAATCAGAGGCAAATCTCCCTGCTCTCGGATCAATAGATATCTGTGTGACTACAAGATCCTCAAGCAATAATGATACTGCCACAACGAGACTGAGCGAATACATACGGCATAGCCTGCTATAGATGATCTTTAAATCAGTTGGTCCTTTACATCACATTGGCTAATTCTGCCGAATTATTCAATCATACTGGCACATATGCTAGATTTTGGTGCCAAAAATCAACAACATAGTCAATCCGAACGGGCAACAACTCCCTGTAACTCCGCAGATCACTGAGATGCACCCAGCGACACTCAATTATGCCCTCCTCTACTTGCGGTTGAGTCTGATCGTCCTCTCCGTCATATCGCATTAGAAACCAATGAGTCTTTTTCAGGTACTTGGTATTATTATGCCTCGTGGTATGCCAAGTGGATACCAATTTACCCTCTATAGTTAATTTTTCAATAGCCAAACCCGTCTCTTCATTTACCTCTCGTAATGCACTCTCCTCACGACACTGTTTGTTTTCCACTCGACCTTTCGGCATATCCCATTTGCCCCGTTTAAAAATAAGCAGAATATGATGACAGCGATTGCATACTAGACCGCCGGCAGACTCCACCACCGGCAAGTTCACTGTGTCTATTAGATTTTTTGGCAATATTCCGATAAGACTTATCTCAATAAAGCTGCGGTCGCGCAGCTTGATGGTAGTATTCTGAGCATTCAATGCATTTTAACTTCCGGAATCCCTTAGATCTTTGAGAACAGCCAATTGCTGTAAGCTGAGCTCTGTAAATCTAATGCCATTAATCCTGATGCTATAATTGTCTTCGACGTCTTCACCAGTCAAAGGCTCGAACACTGACCGCCCGTAAACGCGAACTAAATATAACATAGCTGTCAAGCGTGCTTCACGCTTTTTGTTTGCAGATATCACTACCCAAGGTGACTTCTCGGAGGAAGTATGTTTAAACATTTGCTCTTTAAAATGTGTAAAAATCTCCCACTTTTTTCTAGCGAATAAATCGTTCTCCGAAAACTTCCAATATGTCAATGGGTCCTTGAGACGGTCTTCGAATCGATATAGTTGAGTATCGCGATCAATCGACAAATAAAATTTCGTCAATAACAATCCCCTATCTATTAGATCGTGTTCCCATTTCAGCACCTTCCTCATAAAGTATTTGTAACGATTTTCCGCGCAATAACCCATGGTTGGTTCAATCAACGCTCGGTTATACCACGAGCGGTCAAAAAAGGTGATATTGCCCTCATGAGGAAAGTGCTGCTGATATCGGTGAAACCAATATTTGGACTCGGCGCTGGTGGGGACCCCGAGGGCAACCACGTTAAGATGCTTCGGCATAAGGTTTTCCACGAATCGTTTTATTGTCGATCCCTTACCCGCAGCATCTCGACCTTCAAAAACTATAGCCAACCTGGAGCCATTCTTGATCACCCGTTGCTGTATTTTCAGCAGCTCTATTTGTAAACGCCTTTTCTCCTTCTGGTAGTCTGCCTCTCCAATCCCGACATAGGGCGTGTCAATAGTGGTGATCTTTCTTGACTTCATAGTAACTCTTTAATTACTCAAAAACTTCAAAAAGCTGAAAAGTATAGGCTGTCTGTGACAAAATTATAATGGTTGCGAATTCCTTTTTGCACGCATAAACAAAGCACATGTAATCATACGGCGCAGATCAATGAAAGAATTAACGTTAAATGTACAAAGCAATGATTGCGATGAAAACACTCTTCACTATTATTCTTGGATACCAGAGAGGCCCAAAGGGTGGATTCATATCATTCATGGGATGAGCGAGCATGCGCGTCGCTATGAAGAGGTAGCAACGTTTTTTAATAATGCGGGCTATATGGTCACGGCTGATGATCACCGAGGGCATGGCCAGACCGGTGCCTCATCCGGCAGCATCGCCCACCTAGCAGATCAGGGCGGATGGCAACGCCTTTTGCAAGATCAAATGGAACTTCTAAGGAACATCAGCCGAACAAACAGACTCAAACCATTTATTTTAGGGCATAGCATGGGAGCGGCAATGTCTCTCGCTCTTTGTCAAAACTACGCACACGAATTAAGAACCTTAGTGGCAGGCATTATTCTTTCAGGGTCATGGTATGCTTGTAGTGCAAGCTACTTATCGGCATCGGCAATCGCCCACTTAGAGCGCGCATGTCTTGGACCAAGAAATCCCAGCAAAATGCTCCATTATCTGAGTTTTGGCAATTTTAATCGATCGTTTAAACCCTATAAAACAGAAGCTGACTGGCTTTCTCGCGACAAATCTAAAGTTTTAGAATATGTGGCGGATCCCCTCTGCGGATTCCCGCTTACGACCCAATCATGGGTGGATTTCATAAATGGACTCATCCAAATGTTTCAAAGAAAGTCTTTCGTCAAAATCCATCCAAAAATACCATTTTATCTAATCTCTGGAGACCGAGATCCCGTCGGAGCAAATGGAAAGAAAGTTCAGGAACTTTTTTGCAGGTTGACGGAGTCAGGAGTGGAAGATGTAAAAATCACTCTTCACCGAGGATGTCGGCATGAAATATTAAATGAAATAAACCGCCGCGATGTTTGTCTGGACGTTCATAAATGGATGGATAGTGTTTTGAGCAGAAAATAAATATTTTAAATATTGGTTACCCAAATACTATGACGAGTCAATGCTGATCAGATCAAGTACTGTGGTACAAAACAACCCATGTGCTGCTTCCAGCCCGAGTTCGGCATTGAAATAAACTGCAGACCGAAGACCAATGATCAGAGCGTAAACGACTTCAGCCAAGTCTGAGGCACGCCCAGCAGGAAACGATCTCTCACCGTGAGATATTTCTGTCAGGAAATTTCCAAGTTGCTCTTTGAATTTGGCATCAAATGAAATTTTTATGTTCAATAGTGCAGCGTCATTTACCGCAACTCCAAAGCATTCGAGCATAAAGCCAATCTCCTGCTTGGTATTAGCTTCATTATTAAACCAGAAATCTGCCAGGAGTATTAATTGCGCATCAACCGGTTCCTCTAATATGCGACCAATATTATCCAGAAACATAACGGAGACGTCGGCAAAATATTGTTCCAACATTGCTTCTTTACCCCTAAAGTAGTAGAGAAGATGACTGGCAGACATGCCTGATTCTGATGCAATATCGGCGAGCGTTGTCTTAACATAACCTTTCTTCAAAATGCAATCATGTAGCGCTCGGAAAATGATTCTTTTCCGGTCTGCGCTCCTGGACACTGCATTAGACGGAGGCAAGTGGCTTTTAGCTTTAGGACGACTGGAATTTGCGACAGGGAGTGTGGACATTTGATAATAACGCTGAGAAATAAGTACTTGAAAGAGTCTACCATTCAACGACTCTCCCGAACAGTGCTATCTGAAGATCACCGCATGAGAAAATTAAACCTTATCACGAGCAATTAATCAGTGAAAAGGCATTGAACAATATTCAAAATTAAAATAGAGTGAAAAGTTAATGAGCCTCCCGAGGACCCGAATAATAATGACAGATAATAAACAAATAGCTGCAAAAGATAAGCTCCAAATTAACGAACTTTTAGCTCGGGCTGCTTATGGGTATGATCACCCCGACATCAATATGCTGGAAAAATGTTTCAGTGAAAATGCAAGTTTTAGCTTGCGCATCGCTAAAGGAGAATTGGTGGGTCCGTTTCAACCCCGATCTGCAGTAATGAAATTGATAACTGACTCATTGGAGCAGCAAATAGATAAGCGTCGGCATATTATATCAAATATTTTCTATGAGACCTCCGATGACTCCACCACAGACTCCGGCGGGGCCATTCAAGTGAAATCGAATCTTACTTTGCTGGCGACTGAGAATCACCAAATAAACATAATCTCTGCTGGGGTTTATTCGGATACCGTCGCGCGCGCTGAGGGCGAATGGAAAATAGTAAAACGGCATTTGGACCTCGATAAGGCCTATTAGAAGTGAACATAGGACATATCCCTCTAAAGTCGGCGCTCCGGTCGTCCGATAGCGAAGCACTAATAGACATTCCTAACAAACGTAGGATGACTTTTGGAGAGTTAGAGGAACGCGTTTGCAGATTAGCAAATGGACTTACAACCTTCCTAGGCGTAAAGAAAGGTGACCGAGTTGCGGTTCTTTCAAAGAATTGTATCGAGTACATGGAAATATTTTTTGCCTGCGCAAGAGTTGGTCTGATCTGTCAGCCACTGAACTGGAGGCTTGGAGAGCAAGAGCTGCTGCAAATCATTGAGGATGCATCACCCTCTATTTTGATTTGCTCAGAGGACTACAGTAAGTTATCGGAGCGTCTCACAGCGACTATTCAGATTAATAAGCTCTTGGCATTTAATCATGGTAGTGAAAGCTCATATGAATTGCTGCTTCGAGATTCAGACTCCACTGAACCCGCGGAAGCAAAGCATGTTGGTGATGAGGATCCGGTAATGATCTTATATACCGGAGGAACCACTGGAAGATCCAAAGGAGCTTTGCATAGTCACAAGTCTGTTTACATGGGGATGCTTAATCAAACGGTGGCTGAACGTGTTGTCCCTACTGACGTGTATATGCTCACAGGTCAAATGTTTCATATACCCATTGTTCTAGCAATCAACTATATGTCGCACGGGTGCCCAGTGGTGTTGATCAATTTCGAAGCAAAACTCGCTTTAGAGGTAATTCAGAGCGAAAAAGTAAGCGCGTTCCTCGGTATTACGACAATGCTAAATTGGATGATGGCGGTAGATAATTTTGAGCAATATGATCTTAGTAGCCTTCGCAATATCCAATATGGCGGCGGGCCAATGCCTCCCGAAGTGGTAAAAGCGGCACTAAAATCATTTCCATGCACGCTGATTCAAGGTTATGGGCAGACTGAGGGAACAACTATGAGTTTCCTCTCTCAGGAAGATCATAGCAGTTCCATTGCAGGAGAAAATCCTGAAAGACTTGCGTCTTGCGGCAGAGAAGGATACGTAACCTCGATTAGAATCGTTGACCCACAGGGGAATTCTTTGCCCAAAGATGGGGAGTCAATTGGAGAGATCATAGTCAAGTCTGAGGCAAACATGATTGGTTACTGGCAACAACCAGAGCTTACATCTGAAACCATTAAGGATGGGTGGATGTGGACTGGCGACTTGGCTGTCTGGGATTATGCAGGTTACATATATATTGTAGACCGAGCTAAAGATATGATCATATCTGGGGGCGAGAACATCTATAGCGCTCAAGTCGAGGCGGCGATTCATCAGCATCCGGCAGTACTAGAATCCGCAGTAATCGGCATACCGAGCAACAAATGGGGAGAATCTGTGCATGCCGTGGTTGTCCTAAAACCGGGAAAAACCGCCTCCGAAGATGAAATTATAGCCACTGCTAGAGACCATTTAGCTAGCTATCAAAAACCGCAATCAGTTGAGTTTGTTGATAGTTTGCCAAAAGCACCAACTGGAAAAATTTTAAAGCGCGATCTAAGAGACTCATATTGGCAGCAGCAGGGAAGGAAATGAGTAAGCTACTAACACAAAAAATAATGAGCTTTGTCGGTAAAAAAAGCGACTCTAAAAGAGAGCTAGTGACCCGCAGAGATATCCGGAAATATTCCATAGCAACGGGTAATCGACAGGAAAAATATCTCCGAGGAGATATGGCCCCCCCTATGTTTCATGTGCCCCTGTTTTGGGAGCTCGTGCCAATTGAAGAGTTGGAACCTGATGGAGTATTTATTGACAAACTTCTACCGAAATTCCCTCTTAAGCGACAAATGGCAGGAGGACTCAAGATCGACTATTTAAAGGACGTGTTTCCGGGAGATTGGCTTACAGCTACCCGAACTTTAAGCGCAATCTATGAAAAGGAGGGGCGATCGGGCCCGCTCATTTTTTATGAAATTGTAACCGACATTTTAAATGACGCTAATGATTTAGTCATAAGAGAACAAATAACTCGTATTCTGCGGTAAATTAACAAATGGATATTAAGAAAAAATCAATCAGCATTGAACAACTAAGTGTGGGCTATGAGCTTCCCGGGCGGAGCTTTTGTCCAGATAGCAAACAACTTTTTCTTTATAACGCCTCGCTATGGAACGCACACAGGATTCATTTTGATTATCCGTATGCAAAAGAGGTAGAAGGATATCCAGAGTTGGTGTTAGCAGGACCCCTATTGGGCGACTGGATGCATCAATGCTTGGAGGAATGGTTAGGTGTAGATGGACGAATCAAATCAATAGATTATTCAAACCGTATCGCCTCATACTTAGGCGAAACTCTGTATTCTGGAGGCTCAATAACAGCAATCGACTTGGAGACAAAGGAAATCATCATTGACGTGTTCATTAAAAATGCAAAGGATGAAGTAGTTTCGCCCGGCACTGCTGCCGTGGAAATCTCGTCGTAATTATTGTCAATCGTCAGGTACTTGTGTGAGCTCACTTCGAGGCAAAACAGCAATCGTAGGCGCCGCCGATTCAGAAATCGGTGTAGTGCCCAACATGACCGCTACTGAGCTTTGCGTTCAAGCCTCAATGCGAGCGCTGAAGGACGCTGGTTTGCAAAAAAACCAGATAGATGGCCTGATCACATGCAACTCTATGGCGCAACCCATCATGTATCATGCCGAAGCTATCGCCGAGTACCTGCAGATCTTCCCTCGCTACTGTATTTCGGTCGGCACTGGTGGAAGTACTACTTTCACAACCGTGCATCATGCCGCGTCCGCGATAGCCACCGGAATGGCCGACGTCATTCTTATTACCATGGCTGACTCCCTTCGGAGCGGGCTAACCCGCGAACGAGCTATGCTGATACAATCCGCATCAGGCCATCCTGAATATGAACAACCCTACGGGCCCACGGTTCCAGCATATTATGCTTTGATTGGGCAAGCCCACGCCGCAAAATATGGTACTACGCCTGAACAATTTGCCAGTATTGCAGTGACATGCCGCCGAAATGCCGGCCTCAACCCCTCAGCACAAATGCAAGACCCTATCTCTGTGGAAGATGTTATTAATTCCCGTATGATAGCGGATCCGCTTCATCTACTCGACTGTTCGCTTGTTTCAGATGGTGGGTCCGCAATAATAATAACGTCCGCAGATCGCGCCAAGGATTTTCCGCACCGTCCAGTCTATATTCTTGGCGTTGGTGAGGGGCATGGTCACGAGCATATTAGCCAAGCAAAAGATCTGACTACCTCGTCGGCAGTCGAATCGGGCAAACGTGCGTACGAGATGTCAGGCCTAACTGCCAAAGATATTGATTTTGCCCAACTCTATGATTGTTTCACACCAACAGTAATCGTTGAGCTAGAGGATTTAGGTTTTTGTCCTAAAGGTGAGGGCGGAGCTTTTGCAATGTCAGGAGAAATCGCTCTCGAGGGATCTCTGCCTATCAATACTCATGGCGGTATGCTGTCCCATTGCCATCCCGGCAATCCCGGCTCAATGTTTGCGCTCACTGAAACAGTATTTCAGTTACGTAACTCATTGCCAAGAGCCAGACAAATCGTTAATCCTGAAGTCGCTTTGGTCCATGCGACCGGGGGTATTATGTCAAGCCACACAAGTCTGATTGTGGGTGTCGAAGAGGATTAAATGGATAAGATCCAACCAATAGTGACTGCTCTCAGCCAACCCTATTGGGACGGCTGCAGTAAAGGGTTGCTCAGATTGCAATATTGTCCTGAGTGCAGACGACATCAATTCTATCCTAGAATACTCTGCAGTTCTTGCGCTCATAGTGATTTAGAATGGGTAGACGTTACCGGCAAAGGAACAATTGCAAGCTTCACGATAGTTTCACGGGCAGTGTCAAAAGCCTATCAGAGCCCCTATGTTATAGCGCTTGTAGATTTGGATGAGGGACCACGGATGATGAGCTCAATAGTTGATATTGCAGACAAACCCGTTAAGATTGGCTCAAAAGTGAGTGTCGCTTTTGAGCAATGGTCTGAAGAAATTACAATGCCTGTCTTTCGAATTCTTTGACTATGGAATCCCACATGAGCAGAACTAAAAATAAACGAACAAAGGTGCTGAATCCAGATGCGCCCAGAGGGTCTCTTGAGGCAAAGCAGCCCACGATTGATTTAGGCGTTGAATGTTATGGCAAGAACGGCTATTTCGACAAAGAAAGCATGCAAACTGAATGGCAGAAGATTTGGTCCAGAAGTTGGCTTCTGGCAGGCGTCGTCTCAGACCTCCGTGAAGTTGGTGATTACTTCCTCTTCGAAGTTCTTGATGAATCGATCATTGTTACGCTTACCAAAGAGGGTATCAAAGCGTTTTATAATGTTTGCAGTCACAGAGGCGCAATGCTCGTCAATGAGCCAAGAGGAAATCAGAAGGTCTTTGTTTGTCCGTTCCATAACTGGACCTTCAGGAATACTGGCGATCTTATTAGAATCACCGATGAAGATACCTTTGATCCTCGACTCATCGGACACAGACCAGGACTTGTAGGAGTTGCATGCGAGATATATGCCGGCATTATTTTTGTTAACCTGCAAGACGATCCGTCACCTCTTCATCAAGAGATAGGCTTGCCGGAGGGATACCTCGAAGCCTATCGGATTGACCAAATGAATGTCGTGAGGCATGTCGTGAGCGAATGGGGATCCAATTGGAAGGTGGGCGTTGAGGCTTTTTATGAGAGCTATCACCTGCATGCAGTTCATCCTGAGACACGCGGCGTCATGGGAGATCTAAATGTACAATATGATTTGTATGCGTTTGGTGCCAGCCGCATGATAGTCCCATTAGGACAACCTAGTCCGCGTCTGCATGACCAAAAATCGGTGAATGAGGGGCTGCAATTCATGCTGAGAGAGGCTGGCTTAGACCCTGACGAATTCAAAGGAAACGCCGCTGATGTTCGAGAAGCCATACAACAATCAAAACGTCGCTATGCAGAAGAGAAAGGTCTAGATTACTCAGGGTTCGTTGATGGACAGCTCTCTGACAGCTGGGCCACAGGCATCTTTCCGAACGTTCAGATAGGTTGTCATCCTGAAGGTGTCTTTATCATGCGGTTTGTTCCTCATCCAAAAGACCCTGAGCGCTTTTTCTATGACACCATGACGATGTTTTTGCCAAGTGATGGTGCCGCCAAAGCGCCTTTATGGATGGGTCTGCCAGAGGGTACCGACGTTAGTGGGCGCCTACGACCTCCTACAGAGCATTATGATATAGATCAGGATCCCAATTTAGGGTTGGTTCTAAGTCAGGATGCTGCATTTCTTCCCAAAGTGCAACGAGGGATGCGATCGAAAGGGTTTGTAGGTCAGTTATGGGGCGAACAGGAGCAACGACTCAGACATTTTCATGTCGAGTTAAATCGAAGACTCCAGATTGAATGAATGTTTGAACCTAACTATTGCTTGTTTTGCAGTTAGTGCTGTTACCACCCGAAGGTCAACCCGTCCTGTTCTAGATGCTCAAAATCTTCTCTCTGGACCAATTATCGCAGTCAGCATCTTTCGATGGAACTCCCCGAAAAGCTCTTGAAAGGGCGACGTGATTAGAAAATGAAAGGGGAAATAAAGAGCTCCTGCCAAACAAAGCAGTTGAAAGTCAATGATTGCATCCATACCGTCGAACACCTGCATGTATCCAGCGTAACCATTCACTAAACACAGAACGATAGCTAACAAAATAAAATAAAGCTGGTGTCGTGTATGAAATAAGTGGCCTAATGCGTGAGGAAATACCAAGAGCACGGCGGCGAGAGGGTAAAGCAATATTAACAAGATTCTTTTCAGTACACCCATCACTCAATCTCTCCTTAGTTTGATTATTCAAGATATCGGCAGAATTAGCGTTAAGATTAATGACAATCAACTTATTGTCTTTATCCCGAGCACTCCCATTTCAGTAATAGATTAGTTAACTTGCATCTCCTCCGAATTCCTCGGACAATTCGGCGTCGATCATATCTGGGGTCTCATAACTGACCTCTCCCAAAATACCGGCCCTAAGTTCGTTAATGAAAATAGTGGCAGCGCGTTCCAAATCAATTCGTCCGCCCGAACTCAGGCATCCCCTCTGCAACCCTATCATCTCCAGCAACTCAAGCTCTGATGCTGGGAAGTTCGCCTGTTCGAACCTAGTTTTTAAGAGCAAAGGGTATTCTCGTTTGATGTAATCCAAAGCAAAAAATGCCACCTCCTCGTAAGTCATCGCGGTATTCTTGATCGCGCCGACGGTGGCAAGTCGGAAGCTGCTGGGCAAGTTTTTCACTTTTGGCCATAGAATTCCGGGCGTATCTAAAAGCATGATGCCATTCCTTAAATTAATGCGCTGCTGACCCTTCGTTATTGCGGGCTCGTCTCCAGTCTTAGCAACATGGCGCCCAGCCAGGTTGTTTATCAAAGTAGATTTGCCGACATTGGGAATACCAACAACCATAATCAAGCTAGATGAGCCCTCCTTCTTCGGAGCTAATTTATTGCATAGCTTTACCACTTGTTCGCAAACATGTTCCGATTTCAAATCCACAGCTAAAGTTTTGGTTTTTTGATCTTCCTCAAAACGCATCCGCCACATATCGGTGACTTTATTGTCTGCAAGATCCGATTTTGCCATCAGCTTGATGACGGGCTTATTGGTACTCATGGACGAAATAACGGGATTCGAGCTACTGAAAGGAATGCGAGCATCTAAAATTTCAATAACTGCGTCCACGCTTGGCAAAACCTTGGCCATTTCCTTTGTAGCCTTGTGCATGTGACCCGGATACCAGTGAATAGACATCAGTCCTCCATTAACCGCATGGCCCTTTATATTTTTTATATTGAATCGCTTGGAATGCAGCAGTTGGGAAGCACACCTTAAGCTCATTGAACAGCGAAAGAAAGCTTAACACCGGCAGTGAAAGTAACCAAGTTGCAACTGAGGACTATTTGCAGAGAGTCTTAAAAACACTCTTTGGTAAAGTCATCTCATTAAAATGTTCTGGGAAATACATTATGGTCGGCACTTTTGCTATACAAGTGGGTTCGAGCCACTCATATAAACATAAACTTCTTGAAATTTTCCCTCTCGGATACGCCAGAAATTAGTATTTTGCAAAACAATGATATTTCCTTCAGGCTCTTCCAGTTCGGCTGTAAAGCAAGCGCTGATTCGACTGTTTTTAGTATCAACCGTGGTAATGAAATCTTTATGAACAATGGTCTTAAAGCTGTCCATGAAGTCTATGAACATGCGTCGAATGTTATCTTTACCAGAATGGACTGCGAAAGCTGTTTGAACTGTTAACATAGCACTATCATGAAAACAATCTAACACCGCGTCGAGGTCTTTAGCATCCACGTTAGCAAAATATTGGTTCAACGCCAAATCCTCAAGCTCTTCTCGTGACATTGCAGATTGATATTGCATGTGTGCCCTCCTAAATGTAAATTTAGTTTCTAATACACTTGCGCTTATCGAAGCAAATTATCGCCGCTCATGTAGACGAATACTTCAGAGAACTTACCATCCCGCAAATAAAAACGGTTGCAGTTTTCGTAACGAAGTTCCTCACTATCACGGGGTGTTATCAAGACAGTGAATTGAGAGCATATCGACTGACTCTCTGCATCGGTGGTGTGCACAAAATTGCCATGCCAAATATGGGAGAACGAGTCAAATAGGCCCTCGAACATCGTCTTGATACCCTGATCTCTTCCAGCATGTTTGGTCATAGTGGTTACCTCACTCAGAGACGCGTCTGAATGGAAACAATCTAGAACACCTTCCAAATCATAATTATCCACGGCGTGAAAATATCGCTTCGTGACGATATCTATATAATATTCATAGGGTAGGTCGCTCATCAAAGCCTCCAATACTTGAGTGTCAGGGAATCCTAGATACAATTAATCCATTATTTGGCTGCTGCGGCGCAGGAAAAGCAGTTTTACTGTGCGACAAGCCAGTTTCAAGGAATATCTCACAAAGTTTATAGCCAATCAGCCCTGGATCTATCACTGAAACGGGGAGAGCTTGCTGCAAGAAACTATGTGACTGATGCATTGAAGTGGGTCCCAAAATAATCACAGCGGTGCCATCCTCCTCGACTGCCTCGAGTGTCTCTTGATCCAGCTTCTCAAAAATAACATGTTCTTTGACTTCCAATAACTCTTCAAGATCGGGCCTCGAGTTGATAGACCACAATCAGACGCAATGTGACTCCAGCTTATGCTCGGTCAGAACTTTTTTGTATAGATGAAACCATTCATCCCACATGACGATAACGCTGAACTGGTGAAAAAAACATGCAAGCGATATGGAGAGCGGCTTATCCTGGACCAAGAACCAGAATCTTCAATCGCGATCTCAAAGCATATATTACAGAGTCACTCACGGCATCAATACATACCTCATCTTAATCGTCTTTCGCAGCCGACAGTCCAACTTCGAAAACGCTCATGTGGACAAACATCGTACCGTAATAACTTTCACCCAACGAGACACCTCGCGGAACAGCAACAAAATCTCACCGTTATACCACCTCCAATGACTGCATGTAGGAGCTTCTATGCGCGATTTGAAACTCCAACCTCGTCAAAGGGTATCGACACTATAATTTTAACTCGTTTCCTCAAACCCATCCCCAAAAGCGCGGCTTTGTACCTAGCTGGTGGGTCTGAGGCCATATTTTTCAAAGTATTCACGGACCAATACCCTGCTGAGCACGCTTTGCCTAAAACATGTATTCTAGCTCGACGCCCGCGACCCTAGCAGCGCTGGGGTGAACAAAAGCCCCACCAAACTCTGGCGCCAAAATCACTTCGGCAGGATATTCCTTATCCATAAGATTACGCGCAAATAAAGTCGCTTTCCAACTCTCACCTGATAGACTGGCCCTCAAATTCACGAGTCCGTAGCCTTCAACCTTGGTATTTGCGTAACTAGTGGCGAGTCCACCGAGTTGCAGCATAGCTGGCACTTCATATGGCAGCCCTTCTGGCCCAATAATGGAATCAAATGAGCGAGGGGAATCCAAATCACTGCCCTGCACTACATGATAAAAGACGTCGCCATGGTAAGCGTACTCTAATCGGACCATTGAATTTAGGCCGCCGGTGACCTCCTGTTCCAATGTGAGCGCGATGTTGGCGGTATGGTCGGGCGCGTTAGGCACCTCATTTCCTGCCACATAAGGACGCACTGTCATCTTGTCGATCTCGCCATCGATTCGACTATAACCTGCATCAAGGCGAATTGCGTCACTTACTTGCCAAGAAAGATCGACTTCGAACCCTTCAAGCGTTGCCTCATCAATATTCTCCACCACGCGTAAGAGACCGAAGGGGCCTGGATAGAATTCAAAGAACTGCATATCATCAACTTCAGTCCGAAATAAAGCGCCGTTCAACTGCACGTCGCCATCAGCCATGGTTGATCGGAATCCCAGTTCGAAGGCACTTGAGGTTTCTTTCTCATAAACCTCAGGAGGTGCGACTGGAAGACCATCAGGATTAACAAAGAACAACTCTATCATCTGCTGGGCCCCAAGGTTGTTGAAGCCTCCCGTTTTGAATCCTACCCCCCAACTCGCGAAGAGCGTGGTTTGATCACTCAAGTCATATGTCATACTTATCTTCGGTTGAATCTCGTCAAAACTCTCTTTACGAGAGTCCACTGAGGCACTGACTTCGCCCGTCGCCAAGTTTATGAAAGCTGGATTCCAAGGAGTCCCAGTTAGCGGTTCGCCATTTAGGGTACAGCCACCAGAGAACATCGTGGGGCACCAATTAATTGAAGTCGATAAATAGCCGTCGGCTGGACTGGGAACGCCATTATCGACCTCTCTTTCTTCTTTATCATAGCGAAGAGCGAATGATAGCTCTGTCCGATCACTTAGGTCATAATTTACCGACCCGAAAAAGGCATAAACGTCAGTCGTAAAATCATCAAGCACCAACGCGTCAGTCAACTCATTTACCAGCGAAGTCGGCAAGTTTGACCGTCCGTCATCCTCCAATTGAGCCACTCCAACCGTCCTCTCGATGTTAAGATAGTAGGCGCCAACTTGCCATCTCAGTTCACTGTCGTCGTCAGATGTTAATTGAACTTGAAAGCTCAAGTCTTCTTGATTGCGGACCTGAAACTGGTAGCCGTCGCAGGTCGTCGGGCTATATGGTGGCAAGAAGGGATCCACGCCGGGTACCATAGCCGCCTGCAAATTATAAGCGGGCTGCTGCATAGGAGTCGCATCACCCAAGAAGAGAGACCTTGCGGCAGCTGACTGAGCACAATGTTCCTTCCCATAGTAAAACGCAAATGCTCCCGATGTGCCATCGGCCAGAAAAAATTGTTCCTGATCAGAATACAAGGCCCAGGCAGTCAGGGTCCCTAACCCAATGTCTTTATCAAGTTTTACAGAAAATTCCAACGTTTCCTGCTCATTCTGCGGATCCACATTGGGGGAGAAAACCCAGTCAAACTCATTTACATCAATGGCGGCGGCCTCAGGAACAAAACCAAGCCCGCGCAAACCCTCCAAAGCCGGAACAAAAAACGGAAGCTCAAAAGCTGCGTTGAAAGCAATGGACGCGGCATCTATTTCAGAATAGCGCAACTTTACATCGACACTAGTTGTATCGTTTGGCTCAAAGCTAACTCTAGCGCTTACTCCAGTCTCTTCGTAATCATTAACAACATCATCATTGAGATAAACATTAGTCAAATGTCCGTCGGTTTTCCGATGATCTATCGTCACTCTAGCCGCGGAATGGTCACCCAATGGGCCTGCAAATGTAGCCATTGCAGTGGTTGTGCCATGCTCTGCCCCCGATATTTTAACACTGCCCTCAGCCGCATCAGTTGGTTTTTTTGTTGACATGATTATGGCTCCAGCGGCCGCAGATCGACCGTACAGCGCCCCTTGCGGTCCCTTGAGCACTTCAATTTGCGACAGATCTGGATACTCCCGGTTAAACGCAGATGGGTTGGTGTAGAGAACTCCGTCAATAACCAAAGCAAAGTTTGTCTCGGCATCCCTAGCTCCATTAATACCTCTTATGCTTAGCTGTGTGTCACCTGCCTCGACAGTATTTACCAAAGTCACGCCAGGAGTCATGGCTACAAAATCCTCGGCGCGCTGCACGCCCATATTTTGAATCTGGTTCTCCGTAAAAGCGGTAATTGTCGCTGGCACATCCTGCAGACTCTCCGTTCTCGCGCGAGCGGTTACGACAATTTCTTCCAATTGCGCAAGTGATTTAGATGAGTACGAAGCACCCATACCTAAACCAAACGATACTGCTGCGTATACGCACATGAGATAACGACTGCTACGAATCATGGTTAAACTCCCCGAGAAAAAATTTTAAGATGTACACTTGTTTTTACAATGGTACATACTATGAGGGCTTTTACAAAATAAATCAATGTGTTGGCTCACAATCCAAATTTTGATAGCTTAACATCATTGATAGCTTGTTAATATGATCGTTCGAAGAGTCAGATTATGAGGAAAAGTTATGAGCTTTAATGTCGATCTGAATGACAAAGTGGCTTTGGTTACCGGCGCATCCTCTGGGATAGGCAAATGCGTTTCTGAAGCATTTGCAAAAAATGGATGCAAAGTCTACGTCAACTATCCTCCCGCTGAGGGAGAGAATGCAGCGTCTGCGCTCGTTGAATCTATCATGCAGGCTGGCCACTCGGCCGCCATGGCGCCGGCGGATGTATCGCAACCCGATCAAGTAAATTCAATGATCTCAGATATCATCAATACTGAAGGTCATATCGATATTCTGGTCAATAATGCGGGCATAGCGCGCGCTGCACCAATACACAAGATCGCTCTGGCAGATTGGCAAGATATAATGGATGTTCATGTGCTGGGCACTTTTTTATGCACAAAGGCTGCACTACCGATTATGTATGAGCGGAACAGGGGTCGAATCATAAATACCGCCTCGCAACTTGCTTACAAAGGCGCGCCCGGATTTGCGCATTATACCGCCGCCAAAGGCGCGATCATTTCATTCACAAGGTCTCTGGCATTGGAAATTGGAGAAAGAGATATTACCGCAAACTGTGTCGCGCCCGGAGCCACTTTAACTCCGATTTTGAAGGATGTTCCCAATGACATGCTGGAAGAGATCAGGAAGGCAATCCCGCGTGGTAAGATTGCAGACGTGGATGAAATCGTCGGAACTTACTTATTTTTGGCGTGTGACTCCACCACACATTTTAGAGGGCAGTGTTTGAGCCCGAATGGTGGGGATGTTTTTCTCTAGCCGCCAAAATTACTCAGGCGCTACTTCTATATCCGGACAGGCCTAGGTTCTCTCGCAGTGTAGTTCCGGCATAGTCCTTGTGGTAAACCCCTCGCCGCTGCAGCTCCGGCACAACTAAACGCGAAAACTCCTCATATGCGCCGGGCGTATGAGGCGCAAACATAACAAACCCATCCGCCGCACCTACCAAGAACCATTCCTCGAGAGTATCTGCAACAGTTTGTGCATCCCCTATCAAGTGCGGCGCCTCACGCACCGTTCCTCGACCGCTATGCTTGAGAAAATCCGCCAGCGACGGATTATTTTTACCACTCAACCGAATTACCTTATCCAAAATTCCTCTGAGTCCATTTATTCCGTCAAGCTCATCGTCCGAAAATGGCTCGTCAAGCTGTTTCGTCGAAAAATCGAAATTCAACACTTCTGAGAGAAGAACTAAGCCATCTTCCGGCTTGGCCAAGTTGTCGATGTAAGCATATTTATCCTCAGCTATGGATTGCGTCTCGCCTACGGTAATATAAAACGCCGGAGCGATAGCTAAAGTATCAGGATCACGCCCAAGATGCTCGGCTTCCGCCCTCATCTCATTTCTTACTCTCTTGGCCTGCTCCATATCGTTTTGGATCGTAAAAATCACTTCGCCCCACTCGGCAGCAAATGTTTTACCCCGACCGCTTTGACCCGCTTGGATAATGACGGGATGCCCCTGAGGTGACGGAGGAACCGTAAACGTCCCAGAGGTTCGAAACCACTCTCCATAATGCTCAGTGCGCTTCACTTTAGCTGGATCTGCAAAAAGACCCGTTTGTTTATCACAAACGATGGCATCGGGTTGCCAAGCATTCCACATGTCTAAGACGCTCTTCATCATATCATCAGCACGATCGTAACGACGATCATGCTGAATAGTTTCGGTTGCGCCCATGTTATGAGCTTCAGAATCATTTAGGGAGGTAACGACATTCCACCCTGCCCTGCCGGCGCACATGTGGTCTAACGTCATCATGGTTCTCGCTATGTGATATGGGCCATAATAGGTCGTTGACAAAGTCGCCGCCAAGCCTAGGTGTTTGGTGTGCATAGCCATTGTGGCGAGAATTGGAATTGGGTCCATTTTGACGACCCTAATGCCATGTTTCAATGCAACACTATGATCGGACGCAAAGATGTCAGGTAGCGCTAAACGATCATCGAAAAATCCAAAATGAAATTTACCGTCCTCCAATGCTCTCGCGATTCTTCCATAATAGTCTGCACTGAGAAAATCAGTGGCAGACGCTAAATGGCGCCACGAAGCTGGGTAGTTAGAACAATTTTGCGCTTGCATGAAGCCCACCATAACGATTTGGCGCTTTTTCAAAACATCCCCCATTTGCGATTTTTATTGGTACGGACAATTGCAATAAGTCTAAGCCGTATTTTAAAAATTGTAAACTGAGCTTTCACCGACTTTGCAGTTATTTTTTACAAGCGGGAGGAGCTTACAGGAACTAGGACGCTAAAAATTAAACTTCAGCAAAAGAAAAAATTGCCGGACATAAATTACGTCGGCACGTTCTGTTGCTAAGAAAGCAAAACTATGATCGAAATAATTATCATCGCCGAACCAATCAGCTCTTTGATTCGCACCCGCTCTTTGAACAACCAAAGAGTTATAAAAAAGCTAAATACAATCTCAATTTGCCCTAGCATTCTCACGGACGAAACATTCATTAGTCCAAACGCCATGAACCACATAAAAGTGGTGATCGCTGCCACAATGCCCACCAAAGATCCAAGTTTCCAGTCTCGCAGACAAGACCGAAGCTGTGCGGGCTTAAACAAGGTAAGGTAACTGCCCATGACTAGAGTTTGTCCAACTGTGGCCATGCTTGATGTCAATATCGCTCGCTCAATGAAATCGAATCCCGGCAGTGCCTCCATCGCTATCCGAAAAAAGACAGAACATACTCCTAGACACAGACCGGCGGCAAGACCAAGTGAAACTGACTCCAGCCTAACAATCCAAGTAGGTGATGCTAAACCATCAACCACTGACCCAATGACCAAAATTGCGAACACCCCAATTGTTATTGCAAATACAACTTGAAAGTCTGGATAAACCGACAGAAATACCATTTCGAAAATGGCAGCCTGCATTGCATCAGTCTTCGATAGAGCAATTGTCGTCCCAAAATTTTTTCTGGCCATAGCAAAACCAAGGATTACTGTGAATAACATTTGTCCGAGACTCGCCATGAGCAACCAGAACATGAAAATCTTCGCCGGAACAAATGAAAGGAGTTTGTCTAGATCAACGATTAATAAAAGTAAAATTAAGGAAGGAAGAAGACCATAAAAAAATCTAATAAATGCGCTTCCATAGGTTCCCAATTGCGAATTTGATTGTTTTTGAATTGCCGAGCGGAACGTTTGCCCGCATGCCGCCAACACGGTGAACACAATCCAAAAGTAAGATTCTGGTATGATGATGAACACACTCGCTATTCGATTTTGGCGGGAGAATAAAGAGCTAAAATGCCCTTACTTAGGTGTCGTCTCAATTGATTGAATTTTATTTTTGTCGTCTATATTCCTCGCGTTAGTCTTGACTAACTCGTCTCCGCCGCAGCCGGCGGGACAGCATCTCCCAGGCTGTCGGTCTGCCTTGAGTCCTCTACCCATATCCAATGCATCTCGATCAAAAAGTGCCTGAACCAACTCTGACCTTGCCTCAACGTCATAGTTTCGGAGTACCTCCAATTTCATTGCCTCTGGCGAACCTCCGCCGTGCATGCTGATAACTGAATACCATCCGCCAGTCTCGGAGGCTGTAAGATCCTCAATGAATCGCGCAACATTTGCGCGGTGCTCATAGGAAACTTCCGGATTCCCCCTTAAAAGGTCATTCAACATAGGTGCGGTTTCGGGATTGTGATCCTCCTCCGGTGAGGGTAACGCAACTACGAGGCCACCAGAAACGTCATGCGCTAGCCGGTGCATATCATAAATCTGACTCGCCAGCAAAAGTTTTCCTATATTAGAGTATATTCTGTCAGGTCTATAATTCCCCGCCGGATCCAGCTCCCCCATCGTCGATGCGGCAATTCCACAAGCATAAAAACCCTCAGTAATTTTTATTAAGTCAACCATCTTTTCCCTCAGATGGGGAGTTTTCTCATAATCCAAACCATTAGCTTGAGCCATCATCGCTCCAGCGCCGATCAGGAGGTCTCCGAAGCCGGCTCTAGCTCCAATGCAGCTGTGCCTGTGATGTGTTGCGTAATTTGTGGTCATCAGGTGGGCAGCCTCAAATTCTCCATCAATAAAAACTCGGTCATATGGAACGAATACGTTGTCAAAATGCGCCATTGCAACGGATTGCGCAAATTTTGCACTAAACTTGGCGGCTGCTTGGCCTGGCCTGCCTGCGGGCCTTGTTACAATAGTTAAACCTTTCGCATCGATGGGGACAGCACATGCAATGGCGAAATCTTTGTCATCAGCGAGCATGCGCCTGCAAGGCAGAACTAGCAACTCATGCATGTATGGCGCTCCAGTGATTATGGCCTTGACACCTGATATAACAACCCCATCCGAACGCCTGGAAACGACATGGACATAGCTGTCGGGCTGGGATTGCCGAGATGGTCTCAGCGATCGATCACCCTTGCCATCAGTCATGGCAATTCCCACTGCTAAATCCGCCTTTTGAGCTCCAGCAATGTAATCAATCAACCTTGCATGATTTTCGCTAGCTTTTTCTTCTTTAATCTGCCAGGTCGCTTCGAACAGCGCATTGAACGCGTCATGCGTAAGATATCGTTGAGCGCAACCGGCAACTTTACAAGTGAGCCTCACTGCCTCAAGCTTGTCCAACAGATCTTGAGTGGTCCGGTTAATTGCTAAAAATCGGTTTGCACCTAGGTCTTCATGCCCCTTACTGGTCATAACACCTTTATGTTGCTCTGCTAAAGCAAAGTCATACGTTATGCCGACCGCGTTGATGCCTGGCTCTAACCTTGGTTCATCGGCCACAGATGGGACCTTCTCCCCGCCTAAAAAAACAGTGGGATTGAGTTCTCGAAGCGATTCTTTGTATTCCATGGCCGTCTTCATTTTACTCACTCTACTACTGTTGACTTTCACGCACAACAACATTATAACCAATTTTAAATCATAAAGTCCGTACTAATGGAGATTCAAAATGTCTTTTGAAACTAAAAGCTCTAAACCGGATAAACCCGCTTCGGCTTTATCGGACTTAAAAGTTCTAGATCTAGCCACTTTCATCGCGGGCCCCTACTGCGCTACCTTTTTGGCCGAATTTGGCGCCGACGTTGTTAAAGTTGAATTGACTGATATCGGAGATCCAGTAAGAAAATTTGGTACGCCTTCGAATTGCGGTGACTCACTGCTCTGGCTTAGCGAAGGAAGAAATAAAAGGAGCATAGAACTAGATCTCAGATCAACTGAGGGATCCAGCACTCTGAAGAAGCTAGTGGCAGAGGCGGACGTGCTATGTGAAAACTTCCAGGTGGGTACCCTCGAGAAATGGGGGCTTGGTGAAGATGTCCTACTATCTATTAACCCCTCTCTTATTATCGCCAGAATTACAGCATATGGCCAAACTGGGCCTTACAAGGGTAGGCCTGGATTCGGCCGCATAGCAAACGCTTTCAGCGGAATTTCATATCTATGCGGTGACCCCGATTCTCCGCCAGCATCCCCCGGAACAGCGACATTGTCAGATTACATGTCTGGGGTTTTTGCTGCGCTTGGCGTATTGGTTTCTATCCATCATCGGAAGAAAACTGGAGAAGGCCAAGTGGTCGACATTGGGCTCTATGAGAGTATCTTTAGGATTTTGGATGAACTCGCTCCTGCCTATGCTTTTAATGGCTTTGTGAGGCGAAGAATGGGCCCGGGAACAGTTAACGCAGTTCCTCATAGCCATTACCCAACCAGCGATGGGCTTTGGGTAGCGATAGCCTGCACAAATGACAAAATCTTCAACCGACTAGCCAAACTGATGGACAGGCTCGATGTGACCGGCGAAGGCGACTTCGGTACGATCGAAAAGCGAGAACAGCATCGAGCAAAAGTGGATGCATTTGTCACCCATTGGACATCTGGCATGACACGGAGCCGCTTACTAGAGATTTGCGAAGCAGCTGAAGTCCCTTGCGGTCCGATATATAGCATTGATGAAATCTTCGAGGATCCTCAGTATGTTTCACGTGAAAATCTCGTAACCCTCATTGATCAACGCGCCGGCTCCGTCACGGTACCCAATGTTTGCCCGCGCCTCTCAAAGACCCCGGGCAAAGTCGAGTGGCTTGGAAGAAAACTGGGAGCAGACACAGACGCAGTACTTCATGACTGGCTTGGATGATTTAGCCTGAGAAAAGTTTCGCTCGGCTTACCACAGAGTAAGCTTTTTCTACAATAGGATAATCGACAAAGTAACCGTCAACTTGTAATGAAGCCGATCCATGACTCTCCGATTCCTCAAAAGCCGTGATGACTTGTTTTGCTTTCTCAAGTTCATCCGGGCTCGGTTGATAAAGCTCATTAGCCTTTCCAACTTGTTTGGGATGGATAAGCAGTTTTCCCTGAAAACCAAATTTGACACCAGTCTCGACCGAATCTTCATAACTCTTTAAATCATCAAGTTGGATATGAACGGTATCAATTGGTGGTTCCAATCCACACGCTCGGGACGTAAGCACCATATGGCTTCGAACGTATGCGAGCTCAGTCTCATCGGAACTCCATTTTAGTCCAACATCCCGCGTAAAATCCCCAGCGCCAAAAGCAAAACGTCTAACCCTGCTGGGCTTAGCAAAAATGCTTTTCAAGTTCGTCATGCCCAAACCTGTTTCAATAATGGGGATAATATCTATGCTGCCACGCTTTAAACCTCCTTGGCACTCAAACTGTGCCAAAGTCCAATCCAAAGTATAAAGTTGTTCGGGTTCCTCTAATTTTGGCACCACGATCCCATCAAGCCATGGCCCGACGATCGTTTTTATATCATCAAAGCAAAAAGGCGTATCAATGCCATTGATTCGAATATAACCAAGACCTTTATGCGCTTTTTTTAGCGCGGCGATTGCGATATCTCGAGCTTTCGGTTTGTCTATTACGGCACATGCATCCTCCAAATCAATTATTACCGCATCTGCTCCGTAGGAAAATACCTTGGCAATCTTTTCGGGATGATTACCCGGAACAAAAAGTAAGCTTCTCAACGCCAATTCCGCAGCGCCACAGGCAACTTTTTTCTGAGTTTGCATCTTCTTTTTATCTCCGATAACTCAGGCTGAATGAATATGTGAATCTGCTCGCTGGGTGCTCGCTGGTAGATACTTCAAGCAAGTTTCCCGCTGAATCTCGATATCTTCGTATCAGAATCAAAGTGGCGCTTTCATCCTCAACCTGCAACAAATCGGCGCGCAGTTGTGAAATCGTGCCTGCAAGAATCTCCGCATTAATCTCGACTGCCTTAATGTTATA
Organism: Porticoccaceae bacterium; assembly: GCA_902557735.1. Lineage (GTDB taxonomy): Bacteria > Pseudomonadota > Gammaproteobacteria > Pseudomonadales > Porticoccaceae > TMED48. The sequence goes on along the minus strand of CACEBC010000004.1, from coordinate 35,262 downwards.
TTTGTCTTCCAATAACTTAAAAGCTGGTTTAGAGCTTTTGCCAATATGATCTTTGATCTCTCGATATGCTTCTGGAACATATATCTCGGTGAGGCAAATTGGGGACTTGGAGTGCGACTGCCTTATTGTCTCAATTTTCGTCCATCTGGTTCCGGCAGCGCAGCCCAGAAAATTGGCTACAGAAATGTCCGCAGAAAAACTTGAAGTCTTTAAAACTCTGAGTCTTGTACCTTCAGGGTATTGAAACAGCTCACTAAGACTATTTATTTCTTGGACAATCGTCTCCACTGGGAAGTCTGACAGGACAGTTGTTCCTAGGCGCCTTTTTCGACTGATCATTCCCTTAGCTTGCAGACAGTCAAGAGCAGAACGTATCGTAAACCGACTAACATTGTATCTTGACGCTAGGCTCTGTTCTGCTGGCAACTGATCGCCAACTTTCCAAACACCTTCACCAATGTCAGACATTAAATTCTTTGCAATGCTTTCGTAAAGTGTCCCGTCAACATTTCGTCCCAATTCTCTAACCCACCTTTTGTAATTGTCTGGACCAATATGAACAAATCTTCTGACCCCTACTATAGGACATTTCTCACACATATTGTAATATGTCAGTGGCAAAAAAAATATGTATAAGTGGAGGATGATTTAATGTTCAAAGTGGGTGTTGATGTTGGTGGTACGTTTACTGACGTTCTTTTGGTTAACTCTGCCAACTCAGAGTTTTTTACCGCCAAAGTACCGTCGACTCCAAGCGACAGTTCTATAGGTGTCCTCAATGGAATCGAAAAGGCCTGTGAACTTGCAGGAGTAAGTTTAAAAGATATAGACGTGGTGACACATGGAACAACAGTAGCGACTAATGCGATTTTAACTGGGCAAGGAGCAAAAGTGGGCCTGGTCACTTCAAAGGGTTATGGACAGGTGCTCCAGATAGCCAGATCTTACGTCCCCGGCGGACTCGGAGGATGGCTTTACTACCAGAAAACGCCGCCTCTTGCACCTCTCGACTGCACCGTGGAGATTGATGAGAGAACCGCGGCAGATGGATCAATTGTCTCGGAGCTCAACATCGAGAAAGCCCGGAGATCAATTACGAAACTCGCAGAAAAAAATGTGGAAGCAATTACCATTTGCCTGATAAACAGCTTTTCCAATGATACGCATGAGAAAAAACTCAGAGAGCTTGTCCAAGAAATGCTTCCCAAAATCCCAACCTCTATTTCCAGCGAGGTCATACCGGAAATGCAAGAGTATGAAAGGACTATAACAACCGTTGCAAACTCTTATGTTCGGCCTCAAGTTGAAAATTATATTTCAAATTTACAAAAGGAGTTTAACAACAAAATGGATGGCGCCAGCTTGTCCATTCTGCGCTCCGACGGGGGCTTGGCTACAGCCGCCGCCGCAATGAACTTCCCAGTTTACATGCTGATGAGTGGGCCTGCTGGAGGCGTATCTGGCGCCATGTGGGTTGGGGAGCAAGCAGGTTTTAACAACATTATTACATTCGATATGGGAGGCACCTCGACTGACGTCGCTTTAATAGAGAATGGGCAAGCATTGGTCAGGCGGGAAACAACGGTCGGGGATGTCACCGTTCGAGCAAGTGCTCTTGATGTTAGATCAATTGGTGCTGGCGGAGGATCCATTGCTCATGTGCCCGAGCTGACTCGCGCACTCCGAGTGGGACCCGAGTCGGCTGGCGCTGAACCAGGACCTGCAGCCTATGACAAGGGAGGAATTGAGCCCACAGTCACAGACGCAAACGTAGTCCTCGGATATCTGCCCGAAACTCAAAAGTTAGGCGGCGACATGGCGATCCGCCAAGAATTGGCAGAAAAAGCAGTGCAAAAAATCGCTGATGCCCTTGGCTTAACTCTGCTGGAGGCTGCTGAAGGCATTATAAAAATTGTCAATGAAAAGATGTTTGGCGCTGTTAGGTTGGTTTCAGTAGAAAAAGGGTATGACCCGAGAGATTTCTCACTAATGGCATTTGGTGGCGCCGGACCTCTTCATGCAAATGCACTTGGAGCGCTTACTCAAGCTTGGCCGGTAGTTATCCCTCCAGGGCCGGGTATTCTGTGTGCCTACGGCGACGCTACCACGCGCTTGAGGAACGAGGCTTCGAAAACGATAATTTTGAATATGTCCGCAGCGTCTGGCGCAAAGCTTGCCAAAGAGTTCGAAACTTTAGCAATAACAGCCGCGAATGGACTGAATGCGTCCGATGAAGGCGCACCTCAAGCTATAGATTCCGAAACACTTACGACACAATATGAGATTGATATTCGATATGCCGGACAAGGCCTGGTCTTAACAATACCGATTAGCCTTGAAGATGTTGGAAGAGGCGATTTTAGCAAGGTATCGGAAGACTTCGACAAGCTTCATGAACAACTGTTCACGTTCAGAATCGACGGCGAAAAGGAGTTTGTCAACCTCCGAGTAATCGCCTTAGGACCAAAATCTCAACTTGAGCTTGCGTCTTCAGAGGGCCGCCAGATCGATGATGTGGCCCATGCTGTTTTGTCAGATCATGAAATCTTTCATAACGGCAAGAAGCATTCGGCGAAAGTTTATGATCGTTCACTTTTGAAGACCGGCCACATTGTCCAAGGCCCCGCCGTAATTACTGAAATGGACTCGACATCGGTCGTTCTACCTGACCACAAGGCTCAAGTAGATGACAAACTTAACCTCTTGTTATCGCCTGTATAGTAAAGGGAGACAAAACGATGAAAGAAAAAATAATTCAAACCAATGAAGCCCCATTTTCGAAGGTGTCGGTTGACCCCATTACACTTGATGTGATCGAAAGCGCTCTTCGAAACACTCGCGAGCAAATGGATGCAACGGTATTCAGGACCGCGATGTCACCAGGAATCCGCGAGCAGGGAGACGCATTTCCAATGGTCGCAAATGCTGATGGAAAGATGATCGTTGGCCAATTCGGTTCATTTATTCATGGTTTCATGGAGGGCTATGAGGGAATGATTGAAGAGGGCGACATGATTCTTACCAACGACCCCTACAGTTGCGGCGGTGCTATTAGCCATTTGAACGACTATCTGGTGATAAAACCGATTTTTAAAGATGGGAGGCACATGGCTTGGGCCGCCCACTTTGGCCACCTCACTGATATCGGTGGGCGTGTGCCAGGGTCGTTACCAAACAAGGCCCGAGAAATTTTTGAAGAGGGTACGGCCTTCCCTCCTGTCAAGATTTACAAAAAAGGAGAGTTCCAAGACGACATTATGCAGATAGCGCTTCGTAACTCAAGGATGCCTCACTGGAATCAAGGCGATTTTAAAGGCGTCATTGCCGCCTGCACTATTGCTGAGAGAAGATGCGTAGAGATGGCGGAACGATTTGGGGACGATGTTTTTTATTCCGCCCTTGAAGAGCTTCTCGAAAGGAATTGCCGGGCGATGCGGCAATTGATCATGGAAACTATTCCTGAAGAGAAACAATCATTTGAAGATTATATTTGCGATGACGCCTTAGGATCCGGTCCCTACAAGATCAAGTGCTCAATGTGGCGAGAGGGCGAAAGGGTTATTTTTGATTTTGACGGCACCGATCCTCAAAGCCCTGGTTCAATTAACTTTATGTTAAATGAAGAGATGTTCAAGATGTTTTGCGGCACTTTCATGATATCTGCATTTGATCCTCAAATTTTATTCAACGACGGTTTTTACGATTATATAGATGTAAGAATTCCCAGAGGTTGCATGCTAAAGCCGATTAGACCTGCTGCATTGTCCTGCCGTACGCATGCTCTCGGTCGAATATTTGATGTCCTCAGCGGTCTTTTGGGTCAAGGAAATCCTGATTTTCTCTGCGGCGCCGGCTTCTCTGATAGCCCTCATTTCATGTATTCCGGTCGAGACAAAAATGGCGAGTGGTATCAACTGTATCAGATTGGATTTGGTGGGATCCCAGCTCGCCCAGTTGGAGATGGACCTGATGGTCACTCTCTATGGCCAAACTTTAAAAATGTTCCAAATGAGTACTTGGAGGCATATTTCCCTTTAAGAATAGAAACATATGAATGTATTATCGACTCTGGGGGAGCAGGATATCACAGAGGCGGTAATGGTATAAGGATGGGGTACCGCTTTTTAGAGGACGGGGAAATTTCAATACACGATGACAGGTGGCTTACTTATCCTTGGGGTGTAAACGGAGCCGAACCAGGTCAGCGAAGTACGAAAGAGCTCGTGCGAGCAGACGGAACAAGCGAGTTTCTGCCATCGAAATGTGATCTTATTCCGGTAAGTAGCGGTGATATTCTCTACTTTAACACCTGGGGAGGCGGCGGGGTTGGAAATCCATTAACCCGCGAACCAGAGCGGGTGCTACATGACGTTGTATCAGGCTTGGTGAGCGCGCAGGCAGCAAAGGATGCATATGGAGTGGTTGTAAACGGTGAATCACTTGATATAGAGGCTACGAGTGCGTTGAGATCAAGCAAGGCGGTGGCAGAGACTACTGACTCTAAGGTCTTCAACTTTGGGGGAGATCTGGAGGAGTTAAGAAGTAGATGTTTGGATGAAACAGGACTTGAGCCTCCGATGCCGCCAGATTTTTCGCGCTACAATTATGCATATAAGAATTGATTTTCTGGTTCTGTCGGCAAAACATGATATTTGATGTCAAGATACGGAGAAAGGAGATCTTATGGGAGTTTTAAGCATCGATGAGGATGCAAGAGCGGCTTTTGACGTAATAGATCGTGGCGGCACATGCATCCTCCCAATGGATGTGGGTTATGCGTTCCTTGGCGGAACCGACGAGTCAATTATGCACATCTTTAACACCAAAAAACGTGCCAATTCAAAATATAATGCCGTTATCGGAAACATGAGTCATCATACCCACATGCATAAAGTATCCTCAAGAGGTAGTGATATTGTTCAGGCTATCACTGATGACTATGACCTGCCTCTAGGAGTCATCGCACCCTGCAACACAGAGCATCCACTTATAAAAGGTATTAATCCCGACCTCTATCAAAGAAGCACCGTTAACGATACATTGGCGATGTTGACAAACGCAGGGAAATTTCATGCAGCCATTACACGCTTGATTTTCGACGCAGGCAAATTGGTTTTCGGATCCTCGGCCAATATATCAACGACCGGAACTAAATTCAGGGTTGAAGATATTCAAGACGAAGTGAAGGATGCTGCCGATTTAATAATTGATTATGGGCCTGTAAAGTACACCCACCAAGGCATGTCTTCCACTCTCTTGAACGTGGAGACGCTGGAAGTAGTGCGGTTCGGATGCTGCTATGAAAATATTTCAGCCATTCTGAAACGGCATTTCAAAATCGAATTACCACCTCGCCCGCCGAGCTAGTTAGAGCAAAGAAAGGTGCCCCGACTTGAATGTAACGACCGAAAAAATCGCTGACTTTTGCGAATCGTTGGTTTTTGAAGAGCTCCCTGATGAAGTTGTTGGTAGAACAAAGAACTTAATATTGGACACTATCGGCATTATCATTAGAGCTCGGCATGAATCGGAGTCCACGGAGAGTCTCATTTCTGCTATTCGAAGGCTCGGAATGAATCAAGGCGCGTGTAATGTTTTCGGCGATAGCGCCTGCTACTCACCTAGTGCTGCAGCCCTGATTAACGGCACGCTGGCGCACTCGCTGGACTTCGATGACACCCATGCCGAGGCATCGCTCCATGCAAGCGCACCCATTTTACCTGCAGTTCTCGCCGCCGCTCAGCTAAAAAAAGCCTCAGGGAAAGAAATACTTACAGCGATAGCCCTCGGCTACGAAATTCATATTCGGCTTGGCAAAGCTATCGATGCCGGTGATCATTACAGGCGAGGTTTTCATCCGACAGCCACTTGCGGCATATTTGCCGCCGCCGCCGCCGCAGGCAAAGTTCTCGATTTGTCACGCGATCAATATATTTCTGCGTTTGGTATTGCGCTCAGCCAAACCGCAGGGGCAATGCAATTCTTGATTGACGGCTCATGGACTAAACGCTTGCATGTAGGACAAGCAGCGCAAAATGGTTTGATTGCTTCGGTAATGGCAGGCGATAACTTCAAGGGTCCGGCAAACTCCCTAGAAGGTAAATGGGGCTTTTTTCGGAACTATGCCACTAACGCCGACGATGAAAAAGCAACTGATAAATTAGGAGAACGCTGGGACACTATGGCGTTGGGAGTTAAACCCTATCCGTCCTGCAGATATAGTCATGCAGCAATAGATGCAATAATCGAAATGGCTGAAAAAAATGCGCTATCCCTGAGTGCAGACTTGCGTATCGAAGTTGGTTTACCCAAACGAGGGTTCGGTGTCATCGGTGAACCTCTGAGCTTGAAACAACATCCGAAAAGCATTGTTGATGCTCAATTTTCAATGCCCTTTAGCGCTGCAGTCGCTTTCAAAGAAAAGCGTTTTATTTGGGATGACTATAATCGTCATCTTTTTAATCATGAAACATTAGCGTTGTGCAAGCAAGTCAGCGTCGTTATAGATGATCTGGCAGAGGCTCACAGCCCCGAGAATATGAGCGCTAATGTTAGAATAAGAACAGGCAGCAAAAGCTATAAAAGCTTCGTTAAAGTACCTAAAGGCGAGCCAACAAATTTTATGTCGGAAGATGATTTCAAACGAAAATTTCGAGGTTTATGTGAGCCTTTTATGTCAAGACCGCGGATTGAGAGCCTTATCGAGAATATCTTAGCAATCGATCAGTTTGGCGATGCATCCGAGCGTCTTTTTGCGCTGTAATCTAGAAGATCAACTTTGCCTGATTATTTGATGCTCTCGACTACCGATGACCATTGTTTTCGGGCTTGGCCAACCTGCTTCAAAGAACCTCATAACTGAATGGATGGGCTACAGTCATGACCAAACCTCTTATTGACAAATCTTGTTTTCGAAAATACCAGGCCAGCCTATAAAAATCCCCGTTTGCGGTGCTACTTTAATCTTTTTGTTTGATCAATTTATGGTTAGTCCGTACAATTGGAATATGGCAGAACCAACATTTATCAATTCATTCTCTCAAACGGTTGAAATTCTTCCCCCAGAAACTGCTCTTTTGGTAATTGATATGCAGAATGCAACCGGAAATAGGCATTTAGGGCTCGGTAAGCTCTTGCAAGAGGCAGGATCAGCCGAAAGTGCCAATTACAGATTCGATCGAATTGAAAATCTTCTGTTGCCAAATATTGACAAGCTACTCGCTTCATTCCGAAAGAATTGCGCCGGAGTTATATACATAACATATGGGGCCGAAACCTCGGATGCGAGAGATGTGGTAAGCACCATTCGAGCAATAGTCAAAAAGACTAACAACATTGTGGGTAATGAGGAACACGAGATCGTTGCGCAATTGCAGCCCATGGATGATGAACTGGTATTAAACAAAACGACACAGGGCGCATTTAGATCCACGCGACTTGATTCAGTGCTGAGAGCTATGCACATCAATACCGTAGTGTGCGTTGGCGTATCTACAAATAATTGTGTCGCTATGACCGCGATGGAGGCCAGCGACCTACAATACAATGTTGTGATTGTCTCCGATGCTACTGGCACCGACAGCGAAGAAATGCAAAACAGCTCACTCGTAATGCTTGGCAGACTGTGGTCCAAGATATTGACAACCGAGGAAGTGATACAAGCAGTAGATTCATATTCTCCGAAGACGCCAGAGTTAAAGCCATAGCAATCAGGCCAGACTAATAAACAAAACTGCTCAAGACTTAAGTTCCGACTTTTTCATAGTTCTGTTTTAACCACGCAGTTGCCCTACCCTCAGCACCTGACTCAGTGAGCCCCGCCGCTTTTTCCGAAGCGAACAAAAGCTTGGCAAAATCAAGTCCAGTGCTGAATCCTAACTGCTCACATAACATTGCAACATCCTCTGTCGCCACGTTTCCCGACGCCCCTGGCGCAAAAGGGCATCCTCCCAAGCCAGCAATCGAACTATCAAATCGCCGAATTCCCGATTCTAATGCAGCGTATACGTTTGATAATCCCAATGCTCGAGTATCGTGAAAATGGCAACCAATACGGTTGATATCGAGTTTTCCAGCAAGATTTTTTGTAAGGAATTTTACCTGCTTAGGATTTGCTGCCCCGATAGTATCGGCCAAAACTATGTTGTCAGCACCTAAATCCATAAATTTATCTACAATCGCTTCAGTTATCTTGGGTTCCGTTTTACCGTCAAAAGGACATTCAAAGGCCACTGCTATCGTACACGTAACCTGAATACCATCGTTCTGAGCCTCAGATAAAATTAGTGTTGTCACTGCTTCCGCTTCAATCATGCTCATCCCAACATTTTTTCTTGCCATGGCGTCACTCGCATAAAGCACCATTGCGACATGTGTCAGCCCCGCGTTCCTTGCCAAATTATATCCTTTGAAATTGGGTATTAGAGCCACCATTGGTGTTCGGAAAGACTCAAGTTTAATTAATTCATGAACAAGCTCGCCCGTGTCGGCCATTGCAGGCACAGCTCTAGGCGAGACGAAACTCCCAATCTCTATCTGAGAAATCCCAGCATCAGCGATGGCCAAAACCAGCTCAATACGTTCCCCTAAGTTGAGGATCTTACCTTGATTCTGCAGTCCATCCCGAGGGCCAACATCAGTCAAGACAACTTTCTCTCTCAAAATTTAGTCTTCCTGATTAATAACTTGATACATTTAAAGATATCTGTGTTTTGTCATATTGTTTGAGCAACTCATTATTATATGAACGTTTTGACTTAAGAATGGTAGCAATGATGTGCGAAAAAATCATTAGCAAATCCGAAGTAGAGCCGTTTATAAATATCTCGAGTCGCGTCTGCTCCGCGCGAGGTGCTAAAATAGCGGAAGTTTGACGAAATCCACATGATCTAGGAGAAATATAATTGAATAAACCCCTGGCTGGCGTTCGTGTCATAGAGTTAGGTCAACTTCTGGCAGGGCCCTTTGCTGGGTGCATGCTCGGTTATTTTGGCGCCGAAGTGATTAAAGTGGAACCGCCCGGCGGAGACCCTATTCGTAACTGGAGAACAGTCAAAAATGGAACGTCTCTGTGGTGGCATAGCCTCGCGCGTAATAAAAAGTGTATATCACTGAATTTGAAGACTGCTGATGGACGCGAGTTAGTGAAAAAGCTTTTGGCAAGCGCGGATGTGGTCGTTGAAAACTTTCGGCCGGGCGTGCTTGAGAATTGGGGGCTTGATCCGGGAAGCATGCGCAATGATAACCCTGATCTAATTTACGCGAGGATATCAGGATTTGGTCAAACTGGACCTTATGCAGCAAAAGCTGGATTTGCCTCAGCTTGCGAGGCAATTAGCGGGTTTAGATACGTAAACGGCTTTCCGGGAGAGCCGCCTGTCAGACCAAATCTTAGTTTAGGCGACACTGTGTCGGGTCTCCATGCAGTGCTTGGAATACTCATGGCGCTTCGAGCAAGAGATCAAGGCAGTGGGGGGCAAGTTGTCGACGTCGCGCTTTATGAGTCTATGTATAACTTGCTTGAAGCTGTGGTGCCGGAATACGACGGTGCTGGGGAAATTCGAGAACCATCTGGCACCACGGTTACGGGGATCGTACCCACTAATACATACGAGTGCAAAGACGGAAAATTCCTTGTCATCGGCGGCAATGGAGACTCGATTTTCGCTCGCCTCATGCAAGCAGTTGGCCGAGCCGACATCGCAGAAAATCCTAACTATGCATCAAATGCAGATCGGGTAGTTCACCAAAGATTTCTAGACGATGTGCTCAAAAAGTGGTGTAAAAAGAAAACGATTAAAAACGCAATGTCCATACTTGAAGAAAGTCGCGTGCCGTGCGGTCCCGTTTACAATGTGGCCGATATGATGAGTGATCCGCATTTCAATGACCGTGAACTCTTCGAAAAAGTCGAGATAAATGGCGAACCTCTGAACATTCCAGCAATACTTCCCAAACTTAGTCAGTCTCCGGGAGCCACCGAGTGGCCTGGGCCCAAATTGGCATCTCATACCGATGACATCTTGCAAAGTATTGGCATTACCGAGGATAAGATAAAAATATTTAAGACCAATGGAATTGTCGCAGATGCATGAAAGACTTCGGGCTCGCATCTGTCCGGTTAAGAACTGGAAAGCTCCTCAAGAAAATTGAGATATTCTGCTCCCGTGTACTGATGTGATTGCGTCGCTATATTTAGTGACGGTGTGGTTTTGACTCTGCCAATGTAGTTAGCAATCCCGACGGGAACACCTAGAGATCTTAGAATTGAATATGCGACAGTGGCATGAAAATAAAAGTTTGGCAGGGCATAAGTAACAAAGAAATCCTCGGTAGTAAAAGGCAGTATTATGCCCTCATATGTGAATATCACCTCACCGCCTGCCAGCGCGTTGATTTCACTAGCTTCAAAAGCCCCAATTCGCACTAAAGAACTCTCAAGGTAAGCTTGGAGCCCGTCATAGTCGAATTCTAGCGCCATATCCGGCCCACCAACAACGCCCTTTTCAGCTGCTTTGATGGCACCCTCTGAAAAGTGGACCATAGTTATAATCTGGAAATGAAGCGGCAACATACTCTCATGCAACCGAGAATCAGTTAATTTGTTTCGATTAATGTTGTTATCCGCACAAAACTTCCTTCCCTTGTTTAAACAAGTCAAAAGAGCTGAAATTGTCTGCTCATAACATTGCACGGTTGATTGATAAAGTGACAGTGACATAGAGGGCATAGCCTTTTGTTTGAGTTCAATAAAATTATCATATCCCACCGACTGATTAAAATCAGTATGTTAGGAAAGGAATTTCAATTGAAAACCGATATTCTCTATTTCGTAAACCTTGACAATAAAATAACTGGTGCTAAGGTTCGGATCCCCGCCATGTTAAGTGCGTCTAAAGCTTGCAAAATCGCGTATAATGTCATCAGTAGGACAAAAGCAATCGAACTTCGATATTTTGAAAGGCACTGAGAGTGCTTTTATCACATAGATTAGTCAAAGCACGAGTTTAAAAATGGGGACTATCAAAAATAAACGAATAGACGGCAGCTTGGGCTTTCCGAGAAAGCATGGTCTCTATGATCCATCCTTTGAGAAAGACTCTTGCGGAGTAGGTTTTGTAGCTCACATTAAAGGACTCGCTAGTCACCAGATATTGTTGGATGCCTACCATTTAAACTCCCGAATGGACCACAGAGGGGGTTGTGGTTTCGAGGAGAATACAGGAGATGGCGCGGGCATTCTGACCTCTATACCACACTCTTTTTTCCATGGTATTGCAAAAGAGATTGGCATTGAACTTCCGGAGAAAGCACCATTTGCTGTTGGTAATCTTTTTTTACCGATTTGCAGAGACGACATTGCCTACTGCAAACAAATCATCGAGCAAATCGTAGTGTCCCATGGACAGACGGTTATTGGATGGAGATGCGTGCCGACTGATGCAAAGGGAGCGAAGATCGGACCGGCAGCAGCAGATGCCATGCCGTCTATGCATCAGTTGTTCGTCGGCTCCAACAAATCCAGTATTTCTGCATTTGAAAGAGCTCTATACATTATTAGAAAAGAGTTCACCACCGTCCTCAGAAATGATGAGAATGTCAATAAACCCAGCATGGTCTATGCGTGCAGTTTGTCCTCGAAAACCATTATTTATAAAGGGATGCTCACGCCCGCTCAACTGTTCCCTTTCTACCCAGATTTGCAAGACTCGCGTTATGAAACTCACTTGGCCATGGTACACTCGCGCTTTAGTACGAACACTTTCCCCTCGTGGGACAGAGCGCAGCCATGCAGATACATGTGCCACAATGGTGAAATTAACACGTTGCGTGGCAATATAAATCTGATGACCGCTCGCCAAGGCGTCGCTAAAAGTGACCTATTTGCCGATCACATAGAAAAACTTTTTCCAATAGTGGAACCGGACTGTTCGGACTCTGGTAACTTCGACAACGTGCTTGAGCTGTTAATGATGTCAGGTCGGTCGTTGCAGGAAGCAGCTATGATTATGATTCCTGAGGCGTGGCAATCAGATTCTAACATGGATCCGCACAAGCGGGCGTTTTACGAGTTTCACTCAGCAATAATGGAACCATGGGATGGGCCTGCTTCTATCGCCTTCACAGACGGTGACTACATTGGTGCAGTGCTTGATCGTAACGGCTTGCGGCCGAGTCGCTATTACATTACTCATGACGATAAAGTGATAATGGCATCTGAGGTTGGAGTACTAGAGGTTGCGCCAGAGAATGTGAAGATCAAAGGAAGACTGCAACCAGGTAAGATGTTTCTGATTGACTTCGAGCAAGGGCGAATGATACCTGATGAAGAACTGAAAAATGAGTTTTCCAGGAAAAAACCCTATTCAACTTGGTTGGAAAAGCAGAAAATAGACTTAGATGATATACCTGCGCATGGGGGTGCGGTCGAGACAAACTCCGAGACACTTCTCCCACGAATGCAGGCATTCGGATATACAACAGAAACAATGGAGTTCATGCTCTTGCCTCTGGTAACTGAGGCGCGAGACCCCTTAGGGTCAATGGGTAATGATTCTGCCCTCGCGTGTTTGTCTGACAAATCGCGGATGACCTATGACTACTTCAAGCAACTGTTTGCCCAAATAACGAACCCACCAATCGATTCCATTCGCGAAGAGGTGGTAATGTCACTGGGTTGCTTCGTTGGTCCTGAGGGTAATGTCCTTGAATCAAGCGAACTTCACGCCAATCGCTTAAAATTGGAAAATCCCATCCTTACATCGGAGGAGCTCCAAAAACTCAAACATTTAGATTTCCGCGGCTGGAGAAGCAAGGTAATAGATATTACCTTTCCAAAGAAGTCAGGCATGGCCGGTATGATGAGAGCGCTTGAGCGCATCTGCGACGAATCTTCCGAGGCCATTTCCGAGGGGTATGCCTTGGTCATTCTCTCCGATCGAAACATCAACTGTGATCTCATGGCGGTCAGCTCGTTGATAGCTTGCGGTGCAGTACATCACCATTTAGTTAAAAATCAAGAGCGTACCAGAATAGGAATAATCCTCGAAACTGGAGAAGCTCGCGAAGTCCACCATCACTGCCTATTAGTCGGCTATGGTGCTGACGCAATTAATCCCTACCTGGCTTTTGAAGCACTCTGTCAAGCGCGCTCCGACGGTATTTTGGATCCGAAAAAGTACCCCGACATAACTTCGATAAGTTCGGCATATAAAAAAGGCGTCTCTAAAGGCATGCTTAAAGTCATGGCCAAAATGGGGATATCAACTCTTCAGTCATACAAAGGAGCGCAAATTTTTGAGGCTGTAGGTATTGCGAAGGACATTATTGATAGGTGTTTCGTCGGCACAGCCAGTAGAGTTGAAGGTTTAACTTTTCAGATGTTATTTGACGAATTACTCCAGCGGCACGAGTTCGGATTCCCTGTCGTGTCAGCGAATCGTATACCCTCGCTTTCGAATCCTGGGGATTTTCACTGGCGGAGTGGCGGAGAGACTCATATGTGGGATCCTTTGAGCATAGCGAATCTGCAAGTCGCTGCTAGAACCAATGATGAATCTGCTTATTGGGCATTCGCAAAACATGCAAATGAGCAAGCTACACAGCGAGCGACATTCAGAGGTCTTTTCAGATTTAGGGACGATGGCAACACCGAAATAGGACTGGATCTAGTTGAGCCTGCGTCGGAAATCGTAAAGAGATTTTGCACCGGAGCGATGAGCTTTGGTTCAATCTCGGCCGAGAGCCATGAAACACTTGCGGTAGCAATGAATCGCTTGGGAGGCAAGTCTAATACGGGTGAAGGAGGCGAAGATCCCAGCCGGTTCACTGCTTTAGAAAACGGGGATTCGAAAAGATCTGCCATAAAACAAGTTGCCTCGGGAAGATTTGGCGTGACGATCTGGTACCTTGCTAATGCCGATGAAATTCAGATAAAGATCGTTCAAGGGGCTAAACCTGGAGAAGGGGGGGAGCTGCCCGGCCGAAAGGTGGATGAGAATATAGCTAGCATACGTTATTCCACGCCGGGAGTTGGTCTTATAAGCCCTCCTCCGCACCATGATGTGTATTCGATTGAAGACATAGCTCAACTTATTCACGATCTGAAGAATTGTAATCCAAGCGCAAGAATTAGTGTAAAGCTCGGATCTGAAATTGGAGTGGGCACGATCGCTGCAGGAGTGACTAAAGCGAAAACAGACCATCTCGTTATAGCTGGCCATGACGGCGGCACGGGAGCGTCGCCTCTCACCTCAATAAAGCATGCTGGCCTGCCTTGGGAATTGGGCATAGCTGAGACACATCAAACACTTGTAATGAACAACCTTCGATCCAGGGTTGTTTTGCAGACAGACGGACAAATTAAAACCGGGCGGGACGTAGCAATCGCGTTTTTGTTAGGTGCCGAAGAAATAGGGGTTTCTACCGCACCGCTAGTTACAATGGGCTGTATTATGATGCGCAAGTGCCATCTAAACACGTGTCCAGTCGGGATAGCAACTCAAGATGAAGAGTTACGAAAAAAATTCACCGGAAAGCCGGAGCATGTCGTCAACTACTTGTTTATGGTGGCTGAAGAATTGCGTTTAATTATGGCGAAACTTGGGCTCCAACGGGTAGATGATATGGTAGGCCGAGCAGATCTCTTAGATACCGATGATGCGATCACACATTGGAAGGCAGAAGGCTTAGATCTGACAAGTATCCTTACCCCAGCGAAAATCGTCTATGAAGGGACTGAGGTGTTCCAAACCATAAAACAAAATCATGGGCTGGACAAAGCCTTGGACAAAGAGATTATTCGTCAGGCACTTCCGGCAATTGAAAACGGCGACATTGTTAACATTGAGCTCCCGGTGATCAACACCAATAGGGTAGTGGGAGCGATGCTGTCCCATGAGATTGCAGTGGCAACTAAAGGAGTGCTGTTGCCGGATGACACGATTAATATTATTCTTAAGGGGTCTGCTGGTCAAAGCTTAGGTGCGTGGCTAGCTAAAGGTATCACCATCAAAGTCGAAGGTGATGCCAATGATTATGTTGGCAAGGGCCTGTCTGGAGGGAAGATTATCATCTTTCCACCCAAAGAGAGCACTTTTCCTCCGGAAGATAACATTCTGATCGGTAACGTAACGCTTTATGGAGCCACCTCGGGAGAAGCCTATTTTAGGGGAATCGCTGCCGAACGATTTTGCGTCAGGAACAGCGGCGCGTGCGCAGTCGTCGAAGGAGTAGGCGACCACGGTTGTGAATATATGACTGGCGGCAGGGTGGTCATACTTGGGTCAACCGGAAGAAATTTTGGAGCCGGGATGAGTGGTGGCATAGCTTACGTTTGGGACAAAAGTGCTTCTTTCCCCAGCAAATGCAACACCGAAACATTAGAACTAGAAGTGCTCGAAGCGGACGACGACATAAAAGAGCTTAAACAGATGCTCAGGAACCACTTCCTGTATACCGGTTCCACCGTTGCAGAAAAGATCCTCTCAAATTGGGAAAAAGAAATTCACTTCTTCTCAAAAGTTATGCCTACCGATTACAAGCGCGTGTTGGTTGAAATGGCCAACAAACAAACAAAACGATCCGCCTCGGGGTGAAATATACTTTGAAAAAGTCTTATGGGTAAAGTTACTGGTTTTAAAGAATTCGATCGCGTCGCAGTGCCTTATAGGCCAGAGGATGTTCGTCTTGGCGATTATGAGGAAATCTATACCCCTCCAGAGGAAGATCATCTAAAAACACAAGGTGCTCGTTGCATGAATTGTGGCGTGCCTTTTTGTCAGTCTAATTATGGCTGCCCAGTGTATAATTTAATTCCTGAGTGGAACGATTTGGTATATCACGGCCGTTGGCGGGAAGCTTTAGATCGTTTGCATGCAACGAATAACTTTCCAGAGTTTACCGGTCGAGTTTGTCCCGCACCATGCGAGGGAGCTTGCGTATTGGGCATAAGCGAACCCGCTGTTACGATCAAAAACTTGGAAAACGCCATCATCGATAGAGGTTTTGCCGAAGGTTGGGTTTCAGCCATCAAACCAGCGATCAGAACTGGCAAAACAGTCGCCATAGTCGGCTCTGGCCCAGCCGGTCTAGCTGCAGCCGCTCAACTCAATCAGGCCGGTCACGCAGTGACTGTATATGAGAGGGAAGATCGCATTGGCGGTCTATTGATGTATGGAATACCAAACATGAAATTAGACAAAAACATCGTTGATAGGCGAGTCCAATTATTGCGAGATGAGGGGATACAGTTTCGAGAAAATACGGATGTAGGGCGCGATATCACCGCGACCCAATTACTGGATGAATATGACGCTCTTCTACTGGCAACTGGTGCTACCAAGGCACGAGACCTAAACATCCCAGGCAGAGATGGAACTGGGGTTCACCTTGCGATGGAATTTCTCACTTACAACACAAAAAGTTATCTCGATTCTGGACTGGAAGACGGAAATTACATAAGCGCGAAAGATAAAAATGTTATTGTAATCGGAGGTGGAGATACTGGGACCGATTGCATTGCTACCTCTCTTAGGCATGGCTGTAAATCGCTCGTCAATTTTGAGTTGTTTCCCAAGCCTCCTGCTGAGCGCTCTCAAGACAATCCTTGGCCGCTTTGGCCCCGAATACACCGAATAGATTATGGACATGCTGAATCAGAGCAGCGTTTTGGCGAAGATCCCAGAAAGTTTTCAATAAGTAGTAAAGAGATTCTTCGCAATAAAGATGGTAGCTTGGAGGGAATACTTACAGTCGAGGTGGACAATCAGCTTCAAGAAATAGCCGGATCAGAAAAGAAATGGGATGCTGACCTTATTCTCTTGTCAATGGGCTTTCTTCAGCCCGAACACTATATCAATGATCAATTGGGCCTCGAATTAGATGAACGCGGAAATTTCATGGCAAATAAAATCGACTATCGGACTAATATAAAAAATGTCTATGCCACGGCAGACTGCCGGAGAGGGCAAGATCTTGTCGTCCGAGCAATTAATGAAGGAAGAGAAGTGGCTAGGGCGATCGACATTGATTTAATGGGTGCATCCAGTCTCTCCTAACCAGGTCAACACGGCGCAAGTAAAAAAATTCCATTGGTAAGGTTCGTAAGCTATTCTTCCGAATTATTGGATAATTTTCTTATCTGACATGCCCAAATAACAACCAGCAGCTTGTCACTCTTTTTGCCAATTGCTCAAGCTACCAAGATCAATAAATTTGTCAATGACCAAGTGCTTACTGCAGAAAGAATTGGTTTATAATAGGGGTCTGAGGGAAACAGTGATTGTTCCGTCACAGCCAAAGGCAAAGAGCTAAACGAATGAGCAAACATGATCCAGAATTTGCGCCAAGTGACCTGACCGAACTCGATGTGTCCGGTCAAGGGCTGAGCGAACTAGATCTCTCAAAATATCCGAAACTAGAGATTCTTTATTGTGGCGACAACCAATTGAAACAGCTAGACTTGTCTCATACTCCGAATCTTTACAAGCTTTGGTGTCCGAGAAATCGTCTTACGCAGATTGATTTATCGTTCACACGAGACTTGTTTGTCCTTGGGTGCGAGGAAAATCAGATAACTAAACTTGATTTTTCAGTGACTCCGCGTCTTCAGTACCTCTTGTGCAATGACAATGAATTAAGAGAGTTGGATCTCACGAGCACGCCACTGCTTTTGAATCTGTCTTGCGGGAAAAATCAATTGATGGAGATTCATCTTCCAAGCACAAATGAACTAGAGAGTATTTCATGTGCTCAAAATTTCCTGACTCGGCTTGATATTTCGAATAAAGATCAGCTGCGCGGTTTACTATGTAGCGTCAACAAATTGCGCGACTTGGACTTATCAGATAAACCGCACTTGGAAACTTTATCGTGCTACGAAAATCTTCTAAGTGAAATTGACCTTCACAACAAACCGAAATTAAAGACTCTTCTCTGCGGATACAATCATATTGAGCACCTCGATCTGTCGAATAAACCAGCGCTTCGGTCAATTTTTTGCCATGAAAATAAGATAAGTGAACTTGATCTAACCAACAAACCTAGTTTGGAAGAACTTTGTTGTTTCAAAAATCGTTTAACACATCTAAACCTATCAGATACGCCCAATCTAAAAGAATTGTCATGTTCCATGAACAAATTAACTAGCCTCGACCTGTCTAAAACAAAAAAACTAGAAGATCTTGACGTCTCAGGGAATCCGCTGACAGCCTTGGATTTGAGCGGCACCTCGATAGGAAAAAAAATGCATTAACAGAGTATTCTTTGGTATAAAACAACTTACTGTCAACAAAGCATTAGAGATGGCTTTCTATCCAAAATACCGAGCCCTAGCCAAATGATTTTTTTCCCCTATATCTGACAACTGCCAACCACTTTTCAATAGTCTCTTTCCATGTTGCTTATTGTACAAAAATGGCATAAAAGCGAATTGAAATAGCCCAAAGGTTAAAACCGATAGAATCAAGTGGATCAATGCGAGCTTGTTCTCGCCTCGGTAAACTGGCACAAAAATACCAAATAGGAAATATGTCCAACAATAGCCGATGTAACAACTGCCCTCCAAACCGGTCTCTTGATGTTTTATTTTTATAATCTCTTGCCTACCCATAATATGTGTGCCAATAAGTATTGGGGTGAGAGACACTAAAAGAATTAACCAGATGTTCAAGATTTAATCTGGCAGAAACACGAATTGCAAATAGTTATTGGTGCAAAAATCAGTCTCTTTTTATTAAATAAACCATTATTTATGTCAAGCCGATTAATTTATCCGAATTTTCTAAAATTGATCGATAAAACCAAATGGATAATGTGCACTACTCATGCCTCAGCGCATCGATGGGCTGCAATCGAGACGCTTTAAGAGCCGGGTAATACCCAAAAAACACTCCTATCAGCGCGGAAAACCCAAGGCTTATCAGAACAATATGATACTCGATAACTGCAGTATGCTCGGTATATACTTCCAAAATAGCAACCACTACCCCAGCCAAAAAAACCCCTATGGCTCCTCCTAAACCGCATAGAGTTGTCGCTTCAACTAAGAACTGACTCAGTATGTGTGAGGATTTTGCTCCTACGGCCATGCGCAAACCTATCTCTCTAGTTCTCTCAGTCACTGAGACCAGCATTATGTTCATAATCCCAATACCCCCTACGAGAAGACTTACCGAAGCAACAGACGTCAAAAGACTGTTGAAAATCTGCGTCGTTTTAGCTCTTGCTTCATACATCTCTGACAGATTTTTAACAGTAAAGCTGTCCTCTTGGTTAGGCCCAATTTTCATTCGAGCACGCAAAGCATTCAAGATATCTTCTTTCGCAAAATTCATGTCATAACCGTCAAACATCTTAACCGTTAACCAATCAACCGCTTTTGGATTGTATTTTCTAATTCCTTGGATTCTTTTCCGAACAGTTTCAATAGGCATAAAAATCCTGTCATCCAAATCAATGCCATTAGCACTTTGTCCTTTGGGAGAAACTATTCCAATTATCCGTGCATTAAAGTTACTTATTCGCACCATCTGACCAATCGAAGCACCCTCTCCAAAAAGTTCAGCCCGAACCGTCTCTCCTAAGATTGCCACCTTAGCGGCAGATGTCCATTCACTTGGACTAAAAGATCGACCATCGGCTATTTCCCAACTTCTTGCGGCCAAATAGCCTATAGCCACACCGTCGATATTTGTTCTCCAGTTCATATTACCAAAAACAATCTGCCCACTTCCCCTCAGTGCCGCAGCAGCCGCCTCTACACCGGGCACCTGACTTTTAAGGTAATCAGCATCAACAGTTGTTAACTTCTTTACTGACCCTGCGCCAGTCGAAGCTCCTCCGGAACGCCTACTATTATTGAAAATAATGAAGACACTCCCACCGAGGTTCTCGAGCTGTTGTTCTATCTGCTCTTGGGCACCAGCGCCAAGGGAAACCATGATAATAACGGCCGAGACACCAATAATGATGCCCAACATCGTCAACATACTTCGAAGAAGATTGACTCTCAGGGCCGTCAAAGCTACAGAGAACAGTTGTAACAGTTTCATTTAAATCAACCTTGCGTAATTCGCTTTAAGATTTCGCCCTGATTTGGCATGGTTTATTCGTATCATCGTCCAGACCCGCGAGCTTGTCGGAAATGAGTTTTCCATCACGGACTATTAGGTGACGACTTGCGTATTCTGCTACGTCAGTTTCGTGTGTGACGAGTATAATGGTCTGCCCGAGAGTATTGAGCCTCTGCAGAAGCTCCATGATGTCTCGGCCAGTCCTTGTATCCAGAGCACCAGTGGGTTCATCTGCCAGAATTATAGGGGGTTCATTTACCAAAGCTCGTGCTATTGCAACCCGCTGTTGCTGGCCTCCGGAGAGCTGAGATGGGAAATGCTCAGTGCGATCTGCCAAGCCCACCTTATTTAAGCAACTCAGTGCTCGCGGTTTCCAATGCACTTTATCCAACTTGGAATAAAATAACGGAAGCATTACGTTCTCAAGTGCACTCGTTCTGGCCAGCAAATTAAATTGTTGAAAAACAAACCCGATCATTTTATTTCGCACCTCAGCCAACTTATGAGATGAGAGATTCGAGACAATCTCTCCATTTATGCTTATGTCTCCTACAGTTGGTGAATCAAGACAGCCGAACATGTTCATGAGCGTAGACTTGCCAGATCCTGATGGTCCCATGACCGCGACAAACTCGCCCCTCGCGATATCAAGAGTGATCCCATCAAGAGCCCATATTCGCTGATCTCCCATATCGTAGGCTTTCTTCAAACCTCGCACTTGGATAATATTTTCGCGCGTGATCATGAGCTATTTGTGTTGCCTGCGAGAAACTCTCACTATTACACTGGTTCCCGCTGATAGTTTATCGCCTATCAATTCCGTATATTCATTATTCGACAGACCGGTATTGACTAAAATGCGATGAGGGGAACCATCCTTCAATATCCACACCTCACCAAGTGAGTGATTCATGTTGGCCAGGTTACCGCGAGAAGCATGATTTCGTTTTGAACTGAACTGTTCAAACTGTTCTTGAGATAAGGTGAGTTTGAGTTGATTTGTCAATTTTTGCCGGATCTGTTCAAGGCGTTTCTCACTTCTCCAATCCCCGATACTTTTCTCTTTGAATGCTTTCATTTCATCATCAAATTCCTTCAATATTAAATCAACGTTTTGCTTCTGCTGTCCCCTAAGGTCAAGCGCTAAAACAAACTCCTTAAATGGCAATGCCGATCGTCCTGACAACAAGCTTGCATTAGCTGGCCTGAAACGGAGCGCGGTGTTTGGAACCCTCAAGACCTTTTCCTTCTTGCCCAAAATTATGTCGACGTTGGCCGTCATTCCAGGCATGAGACTTTGATCAGCATTCTCAGCGCTTATGATGACTTTATATGTCACCACATTTGAAACCGTAGTGGATGCTTTGCGGATCTGGGAAATCTGTCCCTCGAACTCACGGGCAGGATAAGCATCTACTTGAAATCGGACATATTGACCCCTCCGAAGCTTACCGATATCTGCTTCATCCACGTCAGCCTCGATTTGCATTTGAGCCAGATCCTGGGCTATCTCAAACAGTAGCGGCGCGGAAAGGCTCGCCGCTACTGTTTGACCGATATCAACCTGGCGATTTATAACGATGCCTGAGACTGGCGAACGAATCTCAGTCCGCTCTAAATTCAACTCAGCCTGTTCTAATTGGGCCTGGCGTTGAAGCAGTTGAGCTTCTGAGGCTTTTATCTGCGCTCGGCTCAGTTCTGCGTCAGCCTCTGCCATACGGAGCATCGCGCGCTTATTATCTACTTCCGATGGGCTTACCAGTTGACGTTCAAAAAGCTCAGATTGCCGGTCAAACTGATACTTTGCAAAAGTTAATTGCGCCAGTGCTCTCTTCAGGCCGGCTCTCTGCTGCTCGAGTAACGCTCTAGCCATCGCCAGGTCCGCTTCAGCTTGCTGCAATCTGGCACGAATTGTTCGACTATCCAATTTCGCTATCAGCTGTCCTTTTTCTACTTGGGAGTTAAAATCCGCTTTGAGTTGGGATATGACACCCGATAGTTCTGATCCCACCTCAACGGTTACGACCGGAGTAATCGTCCCCGAGGCATTAACAGTGCTTTCAATAGTACCGATAGTGATTTCTTGAGTTTGATAGCGCAAATTATGAGAATCACTGTCTGTCCGAGCCAAATAATAAAAGAAGGCGGCTAAGGTCATTAGCCCCAGTCCAAAGAAAGGCATGAGCTTTTTAGGTGATTGGATGTTCAAGTGCTATTCCAATAAGATACAAAAATGCACATTTGGTTTAAAAGTGTTGACCATTTTAGCACCTTGAGAATGCAAGTGAGAGCGCGTGATGATTAAAATGAAAACTTATCCCTCTTTCGGAATGAAATTTTTTGAATATCCATTTGCATGACAATTTTTTGTAGTGATCTTCAACTAATCAAGACAGCCGATAAATTCGTAACAAAGATGTGTTAGTCCGAGGATAAATCCTGGCATTATTTTTTTCACCTATTAATGGTGGCGATGCATTCTGGATCAATTACGCCAGGCGGTTAAGCGTATTTATGTGAATACAATAATCGTTTGATAGATTAAAATACGTTGTTCTGTAAAAACCAAAAGCACATGATGACCACTGAAACTCTCGAAGTCGCGTTATTTCCAATCCCAAATATGGTGACCTTTCCGGGTGCCGAAGTGCCGCTTCATATCTTTGAACCACGTTACAGAACGATGGTTGAGGAGTGTGTAGAAAATACGAGAATGGTGGCAGTTTGTCATACAAAAAAACAGATCAGCGCTGCGAAAGCCAATCAATCCATAACTGACGTGCTCTCTAATAATCAAGCCACTTATTCACCGAAAGAGGTATTCTGCGCGGGTTACTGCAATGTCTCTGACAGAACTGCTGACGGAAGGATCTATCTAACAATAAAAATGCTGCATCGAGTGAGGCTTGCACAAGAAGTACAAACGCTGCCCTACCGAATAGCTAAATGCAGCATAATGAAGGACGAAATAACCGATTCCAAATTACTAGGAGAGTATCAAGCGAAGATTGTCAGCTCGATTTTTCAATTAATCAGGGAAAGAGCTCCGACTGAGGTTGCCAAGTTCGACACTGATAAGTGGTTGTCGTTAGATCCCTCAGACTTCGCTTTCAATGTTTTTCAAGTTTTGCGTTTTGAACCCGAGCTCATGCAGACTATGCTCGAAATGACTGATCCGGAGGCACGGTTAAAGCTTATTTCTGACACTCTTTCAGTTTGAAAGGCTTGGCTGATCTATAGTCAAGACAATGTCTCAAGGTCCCATCAACTCCTCGCACAGAAAGTGATTTTTCATTGGGCCAAAGACTGATACTATTGACTTCAAAAAATCCATGATGGGCCTTGTCTGTCACTCAATGTCCTCATAACAACGGAACCAATTTAGGAGGATGGAATGAAAACGCTAAAACCGCCGCTGTCTTTTGTCAAAACGAGATCATCAACTATTTTGGCCAGTGTCTTAACTCTTTTTATAGCAGCATGCTCGCCCGAGGCGACCTCACCCTCTAGCAACCCAACGGTCTCAACACCGAACACAATCAAAGATGTCTTGTCACATCAACATCGAGAGCAGGGCCACGTTGAGCGAGACAAATATCGCAATCCTGCAGCCACACTGGAATTTTTTGGGATCACTGCTGATATGGATGTCATCGAAATCAACCCTGGACGAGGTTATTATTTAGAAATTTTAGCGCCATTTGTTTCGGGCAAATACATCGTAGCTGGCAATTATGATTTAGAGGCCGAGAACAACTATGTTAGACGGAGTACTAAGGTGCTTTATGACAAACTTGAAAGCTCTGAGATCTATAAAGATGTCGGGATCGCTCACTTTGATACAAGCACATTAGATGTCGCAAAAAACAGTGCGGACGCTGTACTAACTTTTAGGAATATTCATAGTTTTGCCGGCGACGGCGCTGCCAAGAGGTCTTTCAAGCTTTTTTTTGATGTGCTAAAGCCAGGAGGAGTTCTTGGTGTAGTTCAGCATAGGTCGGCGGATGTCCCAGAGAATGCATACCTTGACTCACTTCCCGCAACCGAACTCGAAAAGACCGGGTATATGCCAGAAGACTACGTCATTTCGCTAGCTGAGTCAGAGGGGTTTGCTCTGGAGGCATCATCTGAAATTAATGCCAATACCTTGGACTCCGGAAATCATCCAAAAGGAGTTTGGACTCTTCCGCCGAGTCTCAGCTTGGGCGATGAGAATAAAGACGAGTATGTGCGAATAGGGGAAAGTGACAGAATGACGCTTCGATTCAGAAAGCCAGAGGTCTAGTTCCAGAGTGCCTAGAAAACTTTGTTACATTTAGAAAACAGGCTCGTTTTTTAAGAAGCCCCTTAACCTCAAAGGGGCCTGCCGTCTTTATAGAATATTTGATCTGTAACTTGTTGCACGAATCTATTATTCTCATGCATCGAAGTGTTCTACCAAGGAGCTGTCCAGTGGAGCAACAGAGCATGTTGCCTCATCAAGCCCATATGAAAGACTCAATCACTGGACATTATGTTAACAATATTGAGGTATAGTTATGCATAAGGTGCAAACGCAAGCACAGAGGTAAACGCGTGTTCCTTAGCATTTATTGCCTGAAAGTATATGAAAGTTAAAGATGAAAAAACTGCTGACGATTACTTAGCATTTCGCGAAGAAATTGAGTCTGGGTATCAAAATCTCAGCACAAGGCTTCGGCAAATAGCACAATTTGCTCTCGATCATCCGACCGAAATGTCAATGGAGACGGTAGCGACTATTGCCAAGAAAGTAGGCGTTCAGCCCTCCTCGGTCATTAGATTTGCTAAAAACTTCGGTTATTCTGGATTTAGCGAGATGCAGCGGGTCCACCAAGCTTATGTGGTCCAGAGGTCTGCAAACCACGCCGAGCGAATTCGAAGAGTGTTGGAAGGTGAGTTATATCAAGCTGGTTGTAATAGTGCCGAGTTGCTGCAGACACTCTGTACAACCAATATCTTATCTCTAGAAAGCTTGAGTAAGAATGTGGACGCCGATGCACTCCATCGTGCAATAGAGACTCTCGCAACGGCCGACCGTATCTATGCGCTAGGCACGCAAAAATGCTTTGCTGTCGCCGCATATCTGACTTATATGCTTAACCATATTGGCATAAAAGCATATCTGCTCAGCGGTCTGGGTGGCATGTTAGCCGAGCAAACAAAAACGATTACAAAACGTGATGCACTCGTTGCCATAACTTACCTTACATCACCGGAGGGCGCAGAGAATCGTGAACAGGAGGCAACAGACGCAGTGCTAACCTCCGTTAAAAGGCTGGGGGCAAAATCGATTCTGATTACCGATAGCCTTCTTATTCCAATGGCTAATAAGGCTACGATCTCTATTGAAACACGCGATTTTAACGCGCCGGCTTTTCGCTCGATAACGGCGGCCATGTGCGTCTCGCAAACTATCGCTTCCGCCTTGTCCGATCGATCTGATTAATGGACCGCTCATCCCGCTTAACACGTGTTTCGCTCTCATTCGGCGTAAAACTAGACGCAGCTTGTCGAAGTCACAATTGGTCACTATCATAATCAAGCAACATGAGATAGATGGATCAAAAACTCAGGCTTACTTGGTTGTTAACAGCGCCGTCATCGAAATTGTGACGCAAAAGGTTTAGTCCATATGGCTGTCGTTTTTACCGCCCTGGCCCGCAGAACCAGGTATTTGTTCCTTCTCACCGTCACCCAGCGACACTGCATTTAAAATCCGCATCTGCTCCAACTGTCGTTCCATGAGTATCATTGACTCCTGCGCCAGCGCTTCAGAAGTTACAAAATGAACGCCTCGTTCAATTTTGTCATTGAGCTGATTCAACCTTCGATTGATCGCTCTCTCACTGCTCTTCAAACTTATGGTGAGCGCAAGGTATATTAGCAACCCCGACACAAATGAGTATAAAGATACAGATATAGACATTGCCAAACTGATCAGTAGGCTGCTCAAGTCAATCGTTTGCGAACTTACTTCGCTAGCCGACGAAGATATCCCTCCCAAAACCGAAACAAAACCGAGCAAGCTAAAAAAAAGACCAATGCCAACAAACAACCGTGGCCACGCCTTCATATCTTCCACACCAATCTCCAGACGATCTATGTTGAAAAAAATATGAGGACGAACTGTATTCTTGAAAATTGGATTCTTCGCTCGACTACTAGGAACAACAAGAGTTTCGCAAAATTCAGACCAAGCACGAAACATCCCGGGAAACTTTGCCATTTTTTCTTCGAATTGAGGGTATCGGTTGGCAAATTCTCGCTCAGAGTTTGGAAACAACCTTCCCATTTGGGTTAAAACATTCAGATCACGGTGCCTGATGTAGAGCACTCGTGCTAAGCATGCAAGTCCCGCAATCAAAATCAACATTGACACGCCTGAAACCACATCAGGCATCCTAATGAATTCAAGTAAGGGATCGATAACATCTTGCGCAACTCCGCCCCCAGCTTGGACAGTCAAAACTAGTTCAGATTTATCTGAGGCCAATGCCGAAAAAGGCATGAGTGGAAAAACAAAAAGTGATCTATAGATCCATAATTCTAGTTCATAAAAAAAACATTTCTCTGTCGAAACCGACATAAGTGCTCCTCTTGGGGGTCATTGGAAAATAATGTTTAATACCTATATTCTTGGCTTTGAATATTGACAAAAACTTTGTCGTGCTATTCCAGTCAAGTGTCAGCGACAATAACCCTTTTGCCTCTTCATTTTAACCAAAAAAGTGCGAAACAACACCCGTAAGCACCTCCTGAGACAATTACTGCTGAGAAGCTTAATCCAACAGACTTATCACGGCCTATGAGATGGCTCGGCCCTACTCTCGGAGCGCTAGCATGTACTTTGCCACCGCCAACTGTGTTTCAGAATCGAGGTAACTCATGGCAGGCATGGGTGGATAGTTACTCCGCTTCTTTACGGGCGCGTTAATATAACTCGCTAATCCCTTTGGATTATCCGCATACATAGCCTGAATGACGGGCACTGGAGGTCCAATCAGTCTTCCGGTAAAACTATGGCAGCCTGCGCAGACTCCAAGATAAGCTATTTCACCTCTATCATTCGCGCTTATGATACGAGGCTCTGCGCCATCCGGTAGCAGGTACGAGCGAATGTTATCGGTATTGTTAAAATTACAATTCTCATAGTCGCCAATTCCGACCACTTGATATCGATGACGATTGTTAATACAGCTACCGTCGCTTGGCCCTGCATGAACTATGTCCACTGGGCCCGTATGCAACTCTGCAAGGGCTAACGCCATGACTTCGGGGATGGTGTCGTAACCATTGTTAAGCATGACATTATCCAAGATCCGGATTCGATCCGAATTTGGTTCAGAAAGAGGATCAATGGTGACGTTGGATGCATAGCTATGATCTGAAACGATAATGCCCGATGTCTTATTATTAGAGATAATATTACCCTCGATAACCACGTCATCGGCCGCCATGATAAGTATTCCAGTACCAGAGGGAATGCCAGAAACCATTGAACCGGGAGCGCCAAAGTTAGGGGTATTATTATTCGAGACAAAATTATGTCGAATGATTACGTCTTCGGTGGTCTTTATGGGTAGACCGGGCGTGACAAATGCCAGAATGCCACCCGTATTATCATGCGCATTGTTATTCTCAACGATTGCGTGGCGACTGTTTTCAATTTCAATACCGGCTACGCTGTCAAACACCTCATTAAATGCCACATGAACGTTGTCACTCATTCCAATGTAGATTGCAGCATCAGCGATTCCGGATACCACATTGTGTTCAACAAGGCCATTGATTCCGAGTTGCGGAAATATGCCATAAATTCCGGTGTCCACAATCAAGTTGTTTCGGATCTCGAAGTTGTTACCTGCCTGACCCATGATCCCATTACCCTTGTAGTTCTTGATGTGGAAATTTTCGATCACAATGTTATTTCCTGAATAAAGGATTGCATCATTAAGGATTCCAAGACCATCCAGAATTGCTCGAGCACCCTGATCAATAACCCCTATAAGATGGATGTTGTCTTTGTCAATATACACTGTCTCAGAATAAGTTCCCGGAAGGACTTGAATTGTATCTCCCGGTTGAGCTGTCTCAACGACCGACTGAATAGAATCTCCGGGATTTACAATGTGAATTGTACCAGTTGAAACACGTTTTTTGACGGCAGCTAATTTATCACCTGCCGTCGTTTGATATCCTTCCTCATAACTCGCACCCCCCACAGAGCTTGTTATTAGGGGAACGGGACGGTTATTACTGCCCAATATCCACCCGCATATGAAAACGCAAACAGCCAACGCCAAATTTCGTTTGTTAATCATGGTCTATCTCCAGCCGAAGCCGCTAATCTCGCGTTTTCAACTCCTGTCAGCAAACCGGATGGAACCTTCTCAGGAATGATAGGGGTAAATGTTTCGTCACTCAGTGCTTCCAAGAACTCAACAAGTCGGTCTAGTTCCTCAGAGCTAAGGTTAGGTTCTGAAATATGCCAATGCAAGTTAAGCTCCTCGTTTCTTGGCACTGCATGGCCGCGACCTTTTGAGTAGAATTCTGCGACCTCACGAAGCGTCGCAAAGCGACCGCTGTGCATGTAGGGCGCCGTATTCGAAATATTGCGTAGAGTTGGAATCTTGAAGGCACCTCGCAATTTTGTCGAAGAAAACGTGCTCTGAGCCCCAACATCTCTTGGCAAGCCCTCTAGTTCTGGCGTCCCAATTATCGCCAGTTGCTGGTTCGTGAACAGCGGCGGAGTGTGACACTGGGAACATCTAGCCACGAATGAGCGGAATACATTGAGTCCCATAATTTGATTTTTTGTAAGTGCTTTTTGATCGCCATGGGCATATCGATCATAAGCGCTATTGAGAGATATCAAAGACGTCTGAAATGCCACCAGAGCTGAAACCACATTATTAACAGATATGGCTGGAAATTGTGAGGGATGATGATCAGGAAATGCTTCTTTAAAAAGCGCGTCGTAATCGCTTACCTGCCTTAAGTCGTTGACTAGCTTTTCAGGACTGGTAGCCATTTCATCATCAGCGAATAACGATTCTAATGCCTGCTCCTCCAACGTCGAAGCGCGTGAATCCCAAAAAAATGTTTCCAAAAAAGCCGTATTCCATAAAGTGGGGGCTGAGCGCTTATTGATTCTTCCTCCCGATCCAATACTTCGACCCATACCATCACTGAACCCAAGATGAGGGTTATGGCAACCAGCGCACGAAAGGTTATCATCACCGGAGAGTACAGGGTCGAAAAACAGCAGCCGACCGAGGTCAATTTGCTCAGGACTGAAGCCATCGCGATGAGGAGGAAGCCCCGCTTTCATGCCACCCAGACCTTTTCCATGGAGTGAGTCATAGAACTGGTAAAGACTTTTCATTCGGCACTTTCCGCCTAAATCGAGAAGAAATCCCGGGGGACATTGTTTAGTCAGCGAAAAGTCAGACGAAAAACTAGTTGCACAGAAAGCCATAAGCAGAGACGCCGCAAGCCCCAAGAAATTGTTCCGATCATTGAGGCCTGAAGATAAATCAGATAATTTCTCACCACCAAGAAACATAAAAACCTGCCAAGATCATAATAACGGCCACCGCTGCTAAGTTATATGATCTGTCTGTTGAGAAATCAATGTCCCCAAGATCGATTGCCTGCGCGTGAACGAGTTGCTTTTCCATTATAGATACTATGGCAGCTAATGCTAGGCAAGCAATAAATACATAGCCTACTCGATCCATAAAAGGCATTTCGGGAAGCAAAAGTTTTAACAACAAGGACAGGACAGCTGATCCAAATGCTGCGGCCAGTGCTCCTTGGGCAGTGGTTTTACTCCAGAACATGCCAAGCAAAAAGAGCGCAACCACCCCGGGAGTGAAAAAACCGGTGAATTCCTGAATATATTGGAAAGCTTGATCTAGCTCGCCTAGCAACGGTCTGGCTGTCAAAATAGCGATGATCATTGCCATCACGCTGACAAAACGCCCAACTGTGACGTAGTGCTGTTGCGACCGATCGCAATGGTATTTACTGTAGATATCCAAAGTAAAAATCGTTGAAATACTGTTGGACATTGATCCCAATGAAGAAATAATCGCGGCTACCAACGCCGCAAAAACTAGTCCTTTTAATCCTTCCGGCATCAAAGCCATTAGTGTAGGGTAAGCTTTGTCAGCAGGCTCTAAACCGGGATCGAGAGAAAATGCCGCTATACCCGGCAGAACGACAATTAGCGGCATGAGTAGCTTTAGGAAAGCGGCAAAGACAATACCCTTCTGCGCCTCAGCTATGTTCTTGGCCGCGAGCCCTCGCTGAATGATGTATTGGTTGAATCCCCAGTACGAAATATTCATCACCCACATACCCCCCAGCAAGACCGACAAACCAGGCAGGTTCATGTAGTGAGGGTTATCCTTGCTCAATATCATATCGAACTTTTCCGGAGCCTCAGTCACTAGCTGGCTAAATCCAGCAATTACCCCACCCCCATTGCTGATCATGTTCAATGTGTGTGCAGTTAGGAACAACCCGCCCCCTACAAGCAGAAACACCTGAATAATGTCGGTGTAAGCAACCGCTTTCAAACCTCCATAAAGTGAGTAGGCTAGAGAGAAGAGCGCAAGCATGATAATGGCGACATCCATATCAACACCCGCTACCGTGTTGATCGCCAGTGCGCCCAGCCACAGGATTGAAGTTAAGTTCACAAAGACGTAGACGCCCAGCCAGAACACGGCAAGCGTCATGCGTACATTGGCATCATATCTTTGCTCCAAAAATTGCGGCATCGTGACTATCCCATGCTTTAGAAAGATCGGAAGAAAATACTTACCGACTATTATCAACGTAATCGCCGCCATCCACTCGTAGGAGGCAATAGCTAGGCCAATAGCATAGCCAGAACCCGACATGCCAATAATTTGTTCCGCTGATATGTTTGCTGCTATCAGAGACGCGCCTACTGCCCACCAGGGAAGGCTATTACCTGCCAAAAAATAGTCACTCGTGTTTTTCTCATGACCCTGCTTCTCTCTTGACACAAAATAAGCCAAACAGACTAGAGCTAGCACATAGAAAACAAAGATGCGTGAATCAAGGGAGGACAGTTCTGACATATCAAACTCATATATATGTTGTTATTTTTAGAGGGATGATAATCTTAAAGGTTTTTTTTTAATCATGCTTGAGATAACGACAAACGGATGAATTAACACGGTTGGCAGTCATGTCAATGACACTTCACCCGCTCCATCTGACGCCAAACACTTATAAATACTAGCGGTCCGGGTTGTTTTCTCTCTGTATAATTTTTCTACTGCCATACATACCTGACTCACCAATTCTTTTTGCATTAGGCACACAACGCAGCCGCCAAACCCCCCGCCGGTCATTCTTGCACCACCGATATTGCCTGAACTCTCATTGACAATCTTGACGATCAGATCAATTTCCGGGACAGTGATGTCAAAATCCTCTCGCATCGACAAGTGCGATTCTGCCATTAGCGCTTGCGCCTTGGAAAGATCGAGAACTTCGAGCGCCTCTGCCACATCGAGTGTCCGTTGACTCTCACTAATAACATGACGGGCTCTCCTCGCCACCTGCTGAGGCAAATGCGTCCGTAAGTCATCCAGATTCATCGCAGTGACATCACGGAGCGCCTCTACGTTCAGCAGTCTTGCCGCTTCGTGACACTGCTGACGTCTCAGATTGTATTCACTATTTACGAGCTCTCGACGGACGTTGGAGTTAATGATAAGTATCTGCATGTTATCAGGTAGCTTAATCGCCTTAGTTTCCAATGATCGACAATCGATCAGCAAAGCATGACCTCGCAAACCCTCTACCGAAGCTAGTTGATCCATTATCCCGCATTGGCACCCAACAAATTGATTTTCAGCTTGCTGACCAATGATAGCGATTTCCTTCCTATCGATGCATAACTGACAAGTACTTGCAAAACTTTGAATGATAGCCACCTCCAAAGCAGCCGAGGAGCTCAATCCTGCTCCTTGCGGGATATTACCTGCAATTACTATATCCATACCCGTCAAGATCTTGTCATGAGACAGGAGTGTTTTTGCCACACCACGAATATAGTTTGCCCAAGGGTAACGTGGATGAGGCAATATACCCTCGTCTAAATCAAATTGATCTGATTGATTTTGATAGTTAGCAGCAATCACTCTAACAAGTTTGTCTGATCGGCGAGCCGCCGCCACAACCACATAAAAGTTGATAGCACAAGGTAAAACAAAACCATCGTTGTAATCTGTATGCTCACCCAGCAAATTTACACGTGCAGGCGCTTGCACCAGTTTTTCGTCTGGGTAACCGTAGCATTTCAGGAAAATGCGTTGCGTGAGTTGCGCCAGTTGCGCCAATTCCAATTTTGTATTATCCACTTCACCGAACGACCTAGTATGGATTTTAAATTTGATCAGGCTTGAGTGTCCGATCGACCTAGATAGTGAATCGAAGACACGTCGCGCAAACAACCAGCAGCATATTCGGGTGTAAAATCCCTTTGGTTTTCAGCCAACATTTCGAAACCAACCATGAATTTCTTCACCGAAGCCGAGCGTAATAACGCGGGATAGAAAACTGCATGCAATTGCCAGTAGTGTTCATTCATCAACTCACCGTCCAGTCCCCGCCTATATGGCGCAAAATGCCAACCCATCGTGTAGGGAAACGAGCAACCAAATAAATTATCGTAGCGGACGGTCAACTCTCTCAGAACACGTGCCAAGTCTTGTTTTTGAACGGTATCTAGGTCATTAAACCTGAGCACATGCGCTTTCGGCAGCAGCAGTATCTCAAATGGCCATGCCGCCCAGTATGGAACAAGAGCCAACCAGTGCTCCGAATTTATTACCGTGCGGCACCCATCATTCAGTTCTTTTGAGACATAATCGAGGAGAAGGTTTTTTCCAAAGGTCTCGCAGTGGTTCCTCAAGTTCTTTTCCTTGCGCGCAATTTCAGTGGGTAAATAATTTGTTGCCCATATCTGTCCATGCGGATGGGGCTGGGAGCAACCCATTGTAGCGCCTTTGTTCTCGAATATTTGCACCCAAATAAACTTTTGGCTTAACTCATTTAGTTCGTCACACCAAGTGTCAATAATTTTCCTTACAGACTGATTTGACAACTCTGGCAAAGTCTTGCTGTGATCTGGGGAGTAACAAACCACTTTACTGACACCTTCAATGATATCCATTTTCATTAGCTCATCACTTGATTCACAAACATAGGATAGATCGCCTTGCGAAAAAGGCGAGAAATCATTGTTAAAAACAAAGGTATCCTGGTAATTCGGGTTAGTGTCACCAGATACTCGGGTGTTTCCGGGGCATAAATGGCAATCTTTATCAAATGGTCGACGCGTTAGAAGATCGACTTGCATGGTTGACCCTAACCATGGCCGCTTTGCCCTATTAGGGCTAACCAAAATCCACTCTCCGGTAAGAGGATTAAAGCGACGATGAGAATGTCTTGAGACATCAAAATCACTCCTTGAATCGTTAGTCAAACACCAAATCTCCTCAAAACCAAAATCAAATAAAGACCTGCTGACAATCAAGAATTACTCGTGATTTTTATGCCTATTTTATCCGCCCGTCATATTCATAAAACGGACTATATCTACTTGCTTGGGGTCGAAATGATGACGTTCGGGTTTCCTCTCTATCGCTGCAATGATTTCGTGTTTTAATCTTTTCATGTCTCCGGGAAATGAACGAATTATTGCGCGCACATCTAGACTGTTCTCATTACCCAAGCAAAGTAGAAGTCTTCCATCCGCCGTCATACGCACGCGGTTACAGGAACCACAGAAGTTGTTTGAAATGGGCGAAATAAATCCAATTTTAGAGTCTTCCCCTACTACTCGAGCATAACGGGAAGGCCCCCCTGTAGTTTCAGCACTGTCCACCAAATTCCATATGGTCTCTAACTGTTGACGAATTTCCTTACTAGTTATTTGCGTCTTTTCTCTCTCGTGCGATGTGATTTCGCCTAATGGCATTTCCTCAATGAAAGAGATATCAAGACCTCGTGCAATGGCGAATTGTGCAAGATCAACCACTTCGTCATCATTCACTCCTGCCTGAATCACGGAATTGAGCTTTGTATTATCGAAATTTGCCTTTAACACTGAATCTATACCTGCTAACACATCTTCTAAGCTTCCAAAACGCGTCAACGCCTTAAATCGCTCAGGTTGAAGGCTGTCGATACTGATATTGAGTCGAGATATGCCGGCTTCTTTCAATGGTTGAGACATAGCTCGTAAATAACTACCGTTGGTAGTCATGGTCAATTCATCTAGACCTGGCAATTTTGCTAAGGCCCTTACCAATTTGAGTATATCCCTCCTAACGAGAGGCTCACCTCCAGTAAGACGAATTTTTCTAACGCCCAAATCAACAAAAGCGGCGGATACATCATACAATTCCTCGAGCGAAAGTAATTTCTGTCGTGGCACAAAAGTCATGTCTTCCGCCATACAGTAATGACATCGAAAATTGCAACGATCTGTTACAGATAATCTAAGATAGTCAACTCTGCGCCCAAACGGATCTATTAAAGAATTAGTCCTCAATACATTGCCTCGTAGATAATCTAGTTCAGAAAACTGTAGGGTACCACATCCACCAAATTTCCCTTATTAATGGTTTCTCCTATCTTTTGTCGAACGAAAACATCTCCCCAACAAGCTGATGATAAAATTCCACTACTCTGATTGGGAAAAACTTCTACATCAAATGAGCCGTTCGACAGGCGACCACGCAGATACACCTCCCTGTTTTCGGCTGGCTTATCAAACGCCGCCCTTGCGCAAATTACTTTGGGATCGGTGTCAGTGCAACCTTGGCTTGCGAGCAAGAAAGGTCTTACCAATATCTTGAAGGTGACAAAAACTGAGGCAGGATTTCCGGGCAGACCGAAAAATGGAACATTCGCAATAGCACCAAAAGCAATTGGTTTACCCGGTTTAATAGCCACCCTCCAAAAATCGATGCATCCCACTCCCTCAACAGCGCGCTTGACATAATCCTCATCACCCACGGAAACGCCGCCGCAACATATGACTATATCGCTCCTCTCAGCACCTTTTTTGAGTAAATCCGCAGTCGCAGCTAGGTTATCCTCTGCAATACCAAGGTCA
>CACEBC010000003.1 GCA_902557735.1 Porticoccaceae bacterium | reverse complement strand
TCAGATTTCAACTTTAATTAATATACTCTGATTCGCAGGGACAATATGCCAAAAACCACACGCCGAAAGCAGAGTGAGAGGCCCATGAGTTTGGGGGGGGTCGACACTGCGGCAAAGATAATGAATCTTGTAAAGATGGATATGGCAAATGAAATAATGGATGACATATCCGATAAAGACGAGAACCTGGCTCTCGCCATACAGGATAATATGTTCATGTTTAATACATTGGTTGCAATAGATGATAAAAGTATACAAGTGATCATCAGAAATATTGATAGTGATTTATTGATGACGGCGTTGAAGGGCGCTACTGAAGATGTCAAGAACAAATTCCTGAGTAATATGTCGCAGCGTGCCAGAGTTAGATTTCGCGATGATTTGGAGGCATTGGATCCCATAAGGACAGCTGATTCTGAGTCTGCTCAGAAAAAGATTACAGGTATGGCACGAAAGCTGGCTGATTCAGGAGCAATTGTCCTCAGCATCAATCGGAGGGAGTTTATATAAAGCTTGCAAGTTGATCACCGCATGCTTAAAAGGTTGATTTCACAAGCTCTAATCTAATCGGCATTACCCGTTGCATTTCTTAAGTTTTTAATTTACTGCATATTAATGGCGGTTTTGAAAGCGCTTCTGTTGGCGATCCTTTCGACATAGGCTTTCAGATAATGCATGTCATCAGATACACAGCCCAACCGATTACTCATGAAGCACGCATGACCCAGCATTATGTCCGCTGCTGAAAATGAGCCGATAAGGTAGTCCTTGCTCGCGAGCGCAGCATTGATTGGGCCAAGCGCCTTGGCTAACAGTCGTTGAGCCTGTCCTAAAGCAGTCTGATCTTGCCTGTCGGGGGGCAACAGAATGGTGTTAACCACAATAATGTTGATGGGAGGCATAACCATGCCCTCGCAATAGTGAAACCATTGCAGGTAGTCGGGAAAATCAGGAGACTGAGGATCTGGTTTCAGTCCGCCATTCTTATGCCTATCGAGTATATATTCGACGATTGCGCCTGACTCGAATAGTCTTACATCACCATCATCTAAAACCGGCACCCTTCCGAGGGGATGACGCGACCTATGCTCGTCAGATTTGAGAGCTTTTGGATGGAAATCCATCTTATTTATTTCATAGGGAAGATTCAGCTCCTCAAGCAGCCATACTATTCTGCCGGCTCTTGAATTCGGCGCAAAATGAAGCTTTAGCATGATAACGTCTCCTTATATGACTATTTTTTGTGAGGTGATTTGAGCGTCTAGTGCAGGTGCAGCCATCATTTCTGATCAACCCCGGCAGCCATCTCATCCTTGTAAAAGATTCCGGCAAAGAAGTAGATGGGTATCGCGAGGAAACCAATGACGGTAGAACCTATCATCGCAACACTGTATGGCTGATTCCACTCAGCAGCAACCATTGCGTCAATCGCGATCCCCGTGAAAGTAATGCCTATTCCGAGCCCAACGATATTAAACATCAAGATCGTAGCAGCTACGATTGTTGACCTAACTTGAGGCGGAACAAGTTCTTGCACCGTAGCAAAAGTAGGACCCGGGAACGCACAGAACTGCAATAGTCCAAAAAACAAGCCGACGGGAATCCACATGGAGCCCCCTGGAGAGAGCCTCAACGCCAGAAGAAATGGTGCGGCCAGAAGAATCAGACCGGCTAAAATAATTGGACGGCCAAGACCAGTTTTTGCGGTTATCCAATCGCCCCCAATTCCGCCAAGCATCGCGCCTAGAACACCAGCTGTCATCATCAGCCAGCCAGTCATTTTTGCTATCTCGGCTCGCTCATAACCGCGTTCTTCTACAAACCATAATTGCTCAAAAAATGCCCCCCCGACAGCAACATGCATAATGGTCCCGCCTGCCATGGTTAACATGAGCGCCCGAGATTTTGGAATTGCCGACAGAGCGGTTTTGAGAACGTGTTTTATGCGGATCGACTGCCTAGATTCTTGATTCTCGTTTAGATGGCGTCTCTCCGGTTCTCTTACAAATAAAAAAACGATGGCTAAAAGCAAGCCGATAGCGCCGAGCAGATAGAAGCAGTTCCGCCACCCGATCATAGGTCCGAGGTAACCTGCAATTAAAAAACTGGCACCCGCACCAATTGGAGCGCCAAGATAATAGAAACCCGCTGCAAACCCTAGCCGATCAGCGGGAAATCGGTCGGCGAGCAAGGACATGGCGCTGGGCGTCATTATCGATTCACCCACACCGATGAACATTCTCGGAATAGCCATGCTTACAAAACCTTTTGCTGCCCCAGAAACTGCAGTAAGGGCGCTCCAAAGAGCCACTCCGAAAGTTATCAGATGAACTCGATTCATTGTGTCCGCTAAGGCTCCCATGAAGAGGCCCATTATCGAGTAAAAAAACAAAAAGACTAGACCTGTTAACAAGCCAAACTCGGTATTTGAGAGACCTAAGTCCGGGACGATGTAGGCAGAAAAACTAGTCAAAAGATTCCGGTCGACCATATTTAACACGTTCAATACAGTGAGGAGGCAAAGCAACTTTAGGTCATAACCGGTGATAGTTTTGTTTTCTTTCCCAGCGTCGCTCATGCGCATCGTGCACTCTTTAGGCTTCAGATTAGTCTCTTGCTAGATATATTTAACTGACCAGCGAGGCCCGCAGTCCGATGAATGGCTAGTTCCGACCATTGGGCAGATGCGATCATATCGGCGAAGGATTGTCTCGATGGATACTCCGCTATGGCTACAGCATCCCAAAGTTCTTCGACTTCGCCTACGACAAGACCGCTGACGACGCTGGAAAAAACGATTTTTCCACCGATAGTGTCAATCATTTTAGCAACGCCTTCACCGTAAATCTGGTAAGCCTCAGGACCAGTTAACGAGGTCTCTCGGCCATCTTCATAAATTGCTTTTTCTTTGAATTTGAGGAGATTTACCATACAAACGGGTCCACCATCATCATTTTGTAGTAACTCGCCGATGGTCTCATCGGTGCTGCTCATTTTATTTATACAACGCACTTTTACCTCCAAACACAGGCCAGAATAGCATAGGCGGAAATTAAATATTGTTTCAATTTAGCGAATTATTTTGTTGTGGCGTTCCAATATGCTCCACGCATGGAAGTCTTTACATGATTGCCATCAAGGCTTTTGGCAAATCTTTTCCAGCTTGGAGTATCCGGCCTCATTTGAGCAAAGTCTATCTACACTTTGATGTCGAATAATAAGTTGAAGTTATATATCTTTAGATAAATTGAAGATGAATTTCACTGACCCAATGCGCACTTTGTGGCCGTTAAAGAAGCTCTTAAGAGTTGCGCTCCTAGAGCCAACTTTTAATTTCTCCGAGACAATTTTTGTATAGGATTTATTTATTGATCTATAGCCAACTGTCAGTGGACTAATCGTTGGTGGGAAATGATACTTGTGACTGAAGATTGTGGCACCCAACTCTTCTTTAGTATGCATCGAGAGCCCAAGTAAACTCTATTATATCCGGCTCCAAGCATCGAGTTCTGATACCTGTAGAGACAAGACTCATGATATGTCTAGCTTAGTTCAAAATCATTTCATACGCCGATTTCCGTCGGATCCCGACAGAATTCGCTCGTTGGCCGATGTCGAAAGGCTCGAACTAGTGAGCTATGACGAACGCTTCCCATGTCGTTCACCGATACATGCCTTGTCTTATGTCAGCGATACAATTGGAGATCAAACGGCGTTGCGTTACCTCCCCAACGGCCGGCTATCTGATGAGCCTTTATGTTGGTCCTACCGAGAGTACTATGAGGAAATTGTTAGTGCAGGTAACCTGTTCCATTCTCTAGGATTGGGAAAGAATGAATCGGTCCTTCTTTTACTGCCAAATGTGCCTGAGATGTTGTTTGCATTATGGGGTGCTCAAGCAGCTGGGATAGCGACTCCTGTAAATCCGTTCCTCGAGCCCGAGCAGATAGCTGGCATTGCTAAAGAGGCCAATGCGAGGATTTTAGTTACCCTAAAGGCCGTGTCCGATACAGGCGGGGGCCTGCTTGACAAAGCTATGCAAGTTTCTGAAATGTCGGACACGATTCACAGTGTTTTGACCGTCGGGGACGCAAAAATCGAGAACTTGCCTGACAGCCGATTTAAACTTTTGGATTGGAGTACATCGATGCAATCTCAACCGCGCGATAGTTTTATCTTTGAGCGCGGTGATTATGACGATGGAGTTGCCGCTTACTTTCATACGGGTGGGACCACCGGGGCACCAAAACTTGCTCAACATACTCATCGAGCTCAGGCAGTGAATATATGCCAGATGCAGATGACTGGCCCAGACCTTTTG
This sequence comes from Porticoccaceae bacterium, assembly GCA_902557735.1. Taxonomy (GTDB): domain Bacteria; phylum Pseudomonadota; class Gammaproteobacteria; order Pseudomonadales; family Porticoccaceae; genus TMED48. Next base: position 98,348 of record CACEBC010000003.1, on the reverse strand, counting down.
AACGACTCTGATTTTTCAAACCGCACAGTGATTCTATGTGGGTTACCACTTTTTCATGTCAACGCAGTATGTGTTTCGGCCCTAAATGCAGTGATGAGTGGCGGCGAACTTGTTCTTGCGGGACCAGAAGGTTTTAGAAACCCCGCAACCATGATGGACTTCTGGGGGCTGATTGAACGATGGGCGATTACATTTTTCGCAGCCGTCCCAACGATCTATGCTGCGCTTTTACGCCATGATATCGAAAAATATGATGTCTCGAGCCTGATCAGTTGTAGCTCTGGGGCGGCGCCAATTCCAGTTAGTTTGTTCAAGGAATTCCGCTCCCGAACAGGTATTGATATAACCGAAGGTTATGGCATGACAGAAACAACCTGTGGCGCATCAACCCACTATTATTATGGCGGTCGGCCTGTCGGTTCGATTGGGATGCGTATACCTTATCATTATACGAGGGTAGTGGTATTAGATGATCAGGGGAATGTCGAGAGAGATTGCGCAGAGAACGAGGTTGGCATTCTTCTGCATAAGGGACCAAATGTTACTGTAGGCTATAAACAAGAAAAAATTAACGATGATGCTTGGCCGGAATCCGAGTGGTTTAACAGTGGCGACTTGGCTCGTTTTGACAAGGATGGCTGTTGTTGGCTAGCGGGCAGACGCAAGGACATCATTATCAGGGGGGGGCACAACATTGACCCTCTCATTACCGAGGAAGCCGTAATGAGTCACCCCGATGTTGAAATGGCGGGGGCGGTTGGGAAACCTGACGGTTATTCCGGAGAGGTTCCGGTTGCCTACGTTAAACTTGTTCCCGGCAGTAGCGTGACAGGGGATGAATTGGTGAGGTATGCAAAGCAGCACTGCGCCGAGCGAGCAGCGGCGCCGGTCGAGGTCGTTATTCGCGACGACTTGCCGTTAACTGCTGTGGGTAAAATCTTTAAGCCTGAACTGCGCAAAGACATTACTCAGAGGGCTTTTTTGTCCGAGGTTCAGGACGTTTGTCCAAATTCAGAGATCAGCGTTTGGGTCGAAAATGACGCGCAAAAAGGCCTCAAGGTGTTGTTGAATATTTCATCTAAACCAACTGATTTGGACGATATCTGCAGACTTCTCGATGAGAGGTTGGGTAGGTTTTCGTTGCCATGGGAAATAGTCTTATAGGTGATTTCAAAAGTGCTTCAGCCGCAATATCGCGTGCTGCTTTGGCGAGTCTCTTGGCTTCTTGATATCGAAAAACTGGAGATAACAGGTATCATCCTGGATTATTTGATCTTACAAGGAGTGCATTGATGGGTAGAAAAGCATTAATAACTTGCGCTGATCGTTATATGGGGCCAGCAATAAGAAAAAAATTTGAAAGTATTGGGATAACTGTTTTGCCAAGCTTCGAGTCTTTAAAATCGGAACGTGCGGTAGACGATTTGCTGAATTGCTGTGGAGACATTGACATAGTAGTTGCTAATCTTGCGGAACCTCCTCAGACTTCTCCAGTTCATAAAATCAAAACCCAAGAATGGGACCGCCTATTTCAAACGCTTGTTTACCCATTGATGTATTTAGTTAGAGCCTTTGTTCCTCAGATGTTGGAGAGAGGATCGGGGAAAATAATTGCGGTGACCAGCGCTGCGCCAATAAGGGGGATCCCGAATAATGGTGCATATTGTGCTGCGAGGGGTGCTCAGAATAGTTTTATTAAAGCGGTTGGCTTGGAGCTCGCCCGTGCAAACATTCAGGCAAATGCTATTGCCCAGAACTATATAAACAATGATACCTACTATCCAGATGATCTCGTTGACAGCCCAAAATTCCTAGATCATATCAAACGCAATGTTCCTACCAATAAAATAGGTTCGGCTGAGGAAACTGCGGAGCTGGCGGCTTACCTGGCGAGTGAAAATTGCAATCATATCGTCGGTCAACTCATTCCTCTTGCGGGCGGTTGGGCCGCTTAAGAACGCCCTCCTGAACTAGCGGGCTCTCGATGGGCACGCATCTGATGTCCGAGCGATCCGTGAATTTTCGCTCTTATGGTTTAGGACGCGTCAGCTTGATGTACTTCCCGAAAATACTTTCCACGTCATCGACGACTGCTATACTTTCACTGACAACGAATGTTTTGTCATCCAGACGATCAGGACCACCGTCTTTGCTGGCGCAGCGTTTTAATGCGGCTTCATTCCCGCTGCAAAGCATGCCCGCTACTAGTCTTGGTAGTCGATGATGCTGAGGATTCACCTGAAAATCTTTTGCCAAATATTTTGTCAAGATATCCTCATAACCGGAGTAGATTATCAGGATGTAATTGTCATTCATGAGGGATGATGCTGAACGGAGTTGAGCTCTTTTGTTCTTCTTTAGTCCGAGATCGATCAGATATGTCACGGAGTTTTCCATCCATTCGCGCCATATCTGAAACGTGTCTCGATTGTGGAAATTAGTAGCGAAGCGAGTTTCACATTCGTTGAGAACCTTTTGGCTGGCAGAAATGGCGAGGGCTTCTTTAGTTTTGAATTGCCTATAAAGGGTTTGAACGTGAAGGTCGGCGGCCTCTGCCACTTCCTCCAAGGTGGTGCCGGGATAACCCTTGGTCGAGAAAAGAAGGGACGCTGCCGTATCGAGCTTGTTACGATTTTCCTGCCTTTTTAATGTTCTTTTTGGGTAATTAACTGACATCGTTGGGATCATTTGACTGGATAGAAGAGGAGCAATTAATCAATTGTTTGATTATATTCATTTCGTTTAATTATGCACAGGTCATTTTATTTACAGCGAACGGGTAAAAGCTCGATAGTCTGTTTATGTTAGTTTACTCTATAGGATGATTTACAGATATGAGCAGCTGAAACCATAAGGTCTGTCACTAGAGATTGCTAGCCAAAAAGTGCTCAACACTGAACTTCGGTCTAAAAAAGGTGGAACATTGAACAATTCAAGCAAATCGGAAAATGAAACTCTGAGTTACGGTGATGTGGGCTTTCTTTTATTTCTTACTTTAATTAACGTTCTTAATTATATTGATCGTCAACTACTACCATATTTTGCGAACTGGATTGTACCGGAATTGGGACTCAGCAATACTGAATTCGGTTTGCTCTCTGGTTTGGTTTTTATCTTTTTCTACGCCATTTTTGGTGTTTTCATGGGAGCGGTAGCTGACCGAATGAATCGAACTCGCCTGATCAGCTATGGCTTGGGTTTCTGGAGTATTTTGACAGCGGTGTCTGGCGCTGCAAAAGGGTTCCTGAGTTTAGCGGTGCCGAGGTTATTTATCGGCATCGGCGAATCTGTGCTAACGCCCGCAGCCATGTCCATCCTGGGTGACCGTTTCCCGCAGCGTTGGAGAGGTATGGCGTTGGGTGTCTTTGGTATGGGTCCTGCGATTGGGATTGGCGCTAGTTTGTTTATAGTGGCTTACTTAGAACCAATTCTGGGCTGGCGGGGCTGCTTTTACCTTCTTGGATCAATTGGGGTGATACTAGCCGCCGTGATGTTTTTTCTCACGGAGACGCCGAGGGGGGAAAACTTTAAACATGATCACAAAAAAATCTCGCTTCAATCAATCCTAACAGCACTGCGACATGAATTAAAAAGCTCTCCAGCGCTTTTGATTACAATGATCGGTTCAATGTTCTACATGATGATAATTGGAGCATCAGGATTTGACATGCTCTGGTTTGTAAGCGAAAGAGGGTTTGATAAAAACGAAATAGCTGGGCTGATTTCTTGGTTTGCGGTGGCGGGTGGCGTTATTGGAAATCTCGTGGGCGGTTACGGGAGTGATATTTTTATCAGAAAAACAGGGGTTGGTCGCCCATTTTTCCTTGCCTTGATTTTATTTATACTGACCCCTCTAAACTTGTTCTACCGTTTGATTGAGCCTGAGAATATTCTCTTCATGGTGGGGATATTCACCGTTTTCTTCCAAATGGGATGTTTCTATGGACCTTGCTTTGGAACCATTCAGGATCTTGTAAGTCCATCCAACCGAGGTGTTGTTACCGGGATGATGGTGATGATGCTGCAACTGGTAGCTGGGATTTCAATGTTTATAGCAGGCGTTATGATCGATCTTTTGGTGCAATCCAATACCCCTAACCCTTATTCGAAAACGTTGCTATTTTTTACGATTGTTTCCTTTGTCTCGATACCCCTTTTTTACTGGGCTGGACAGATATCAAAGCGTTAAATTCTCTCTAAAATAAACCACGCGACTTCAAAATTTTTCCGGGATGGAATTAGCTTAACACTGATCTTTTAGGTCGGTTGGTTGTAGTTCGTGTCTCCCTGAGATAAGCTAAGCACTTAGTTATACTAAACTATATCCATGTGAATCAATCCAATTGAACTGGCAAAAAATCTATAATATGTCTTTAGATTAATGTTTGAATCTTGGGAGGGGGAGTCATGATTAAAAATATTTTACGAACACTGTTGATAATAACTGCTGGATTAGGGGTTTTCTTGTCATCACCATTAATGTCAACCGAAATGGAAGAAATTGTTGTGACTGGGTTGAAGCGTGAGGCATCGGTGATGACTACGCCTTCGGCGATCAGCGCATTGAGCGCTGAGCAGCTTGCAGCTAAAGGAATCGATGACATCTCGCAATTACAATACGCCGTTCCCAGTCTCCATTTCGGGTCAGACCTTGGCGGCAAGAATGTTACGATACGAGGCATTGGGGAATTCAATTTTGCTCCCGGAGTCATGGTGACTTTGGACGGTTTGGTCCAACCTAATGCTACTAGCGCTGGTCTTACTCAACTTGACTTAGGTCGGGTAGAGGTTTTGAGGGGACCGCAAGGTACACTTTACGGAAGAAATGCCAGTGGAGGTGCGGTAAATTTTGTTGCAGCGAAGCCAACGGATCAGTTTTTTGGGAAAGTGCAGGTTGGTTATGCTGATTTTGACCAGATCAATGGAGAATTCGTTTTAAGTGGGCCCGTTTCAGAGAACGTTGGCCTGCGACTGGCCGCGAGTCATCTTGATGCAGGTGAGGGGTGGATCGAGAATCTGTCGCCTGGCTATGATGATCTTATGAAGGGCGAAAAAACCAATGTTCGTCTGCTGGTGACAGCTGACTTTAGCGAGAGTTTTTCAGCAGAGTTATTACTAGGTCGGAGTGAAGTTAAGGGGTCATGGGAGCATCAAGCAATTATCCATGAACATGTCTCGGTGGGTGCTGGCACGGGATTGCCCATAGATGCTCCTTGGGGCTGGGGAATCACTGAGGAACCTCTGAAGACTTACAATCGCGGTCCGTCAATTACGGACCGGGAGTACGAGTCTATAGCACTTACTATGAAATGGGATTTTGATAGCTTTTCCGTCAAATCGATAACAGGGCATCAGGACTGGTATAACTTCTTCCATATTGCGGCGGATGGAACAAACATCGGTATGTTTGATCGGCCAGATTATTACGAAAACAAAACGCTCACACAAGAGATAAATATCTCAGGAAAAACTAATAAATTGGATTGGATTTTTGGTGCATATTACATGGACGATGAAGCTACACGCGATTTTACTGTTCAATTTCCGGTAGCCGCGGGGCCGCCTGCTTTCCCGCCATTCCCAATGAGAATTCATCAGCCAATGCACTTTGAAGATACCGAAGCAAAAGCGATTTTCCTTGATATGACTTACGCTTTATCCGAGAGAGTTCGAGTTGGAGCTGGTGTTCGTAAGACTGAGGAAGACAAAGTGATGGGCCATGACTTTTTCATATATGCAAGGTTCCCTACCGGAGATATGTTGTTAGTGGATCGATGTGGGCCGGGAATTACAGTTAGGGAGATCGATGAATCGGACACGACAATCCGAGCGTCCGTTGAATACGATATTTCAGACTCGAGCATGATGTATGCGTCTTATTCGGAAGGCTTTAAAGTTGGAGGCATTAACTCAAGTGATTGCGACCCCGGTTGGAAACCCGAAACTGTGGACGCCTTCGAGATAGGTTATAAAGCTAGCATTCTTAATGGAGCAACAAGCCTGCGAGCGGCCATTTTCGATTATGATTACTCGGATTTCCAAGTTGCCCAGGTAATTGGTATTCAGGGAATCATCGCCAACGCAGGGGATGCCAAGATTCAGGGCATTGAACTTGAGTTGGATTCGAGTATCAGCGAAAATTTTTATGTTAATGCGGGCATTACCCTGATGGAAACCGAGTACGGTGATTTTCTAAACACCGATTCGTTGTTTGTGGAACTTGGGGCACAACAACTCAGCGGCAATAAACTTAATAACGCTCCAGAAACGAGCTTTAATGTCGGGGCAACCTATAAGGCAATGCTTGAAAATGGCGGAAGTCTCAGCTTTAATATTTCAACAAGTTATCGATCGAGAGTTTACTTCAGAGAGTTTAACTCTGAGAAAGATTCGCAGCCAAGTTATGCGGTAACCAATGTCAATATCAATTGGAGAAGCGCAGACGAAGGCTACTCGGCTCGCCTGTATGCTAATAACGTGACAGATGAGGAATATGTTGTGGGCATGGTTACTGGTAATACTCAGTATGGAAGAATGGGCATGTGGGGCATGCCCAGACAGGTGGGAGTTGAATTTACAAAATTTTTCGGTTCGAAATAGTTAGTTGGAGAAGGACTTGAGTCAAGCCGACTCTGCGAGAGGTATTGGCCGCCGAGGGTTTTTAAAACGCCTCGGCGGGTTATTAGCAGCAAGCGCTTTAATCCCTGCTGCTGCAAGTGAAGCCGATGCAGATGGAACTCTCATTGGTACATCATGCGAGCCAAGATTTGACGAACTTCTGCTGCCAGGCAAGCTCGGAAATCGGGGTATCAACTTGCTGACAGATCCGAGACTCAGTCCGGCGATCAAGAAAGCTCTGATGAATGTGCCGCCTGCCTTGAGAGGTATCTTCCCTCCCACTATAACGATGGCATCAGAATACCAAGAGTGTTTGGACTTTATTTACTATCTTGACAAAATGTGGTTGCGAGAGTCCTCTAGAGATCAAGCTACAAAAAGTAGCGGAGAGTCTTTAGAAATAACGACGAATAAAGTAATTGAAGGCACAGATGGCAACAAGATTGAACTTTTCATCGACAGGCCACCAGAATCGAAAAATCGACTTCCATGTATTATTCATATCCATGGAGGCGGGATGTCTTTTTCTTCTGCCAGAAACCCGCTGACACGACGGTGGAGAAGAAGCCTATCCTCCTTGGGAATGATTGTGATTGGTGTGGAGTTTCGATCTGAGACACTGCACCCTGGACATCACCCATTTCCCAACGGTTTGAATGATTGCGCATCTGCTGTGAAGTGGGCGCACTCAAACAGGGATTATCTGGGGGTCTCTAAAATTATTGTTTCTGGGGAATCAGGGGGCGGAAATCTGGCGTTGGCGACCGCACTTAAGGCAAATGCAGAGAATTGGGTTAACGCTATCGACGGAGTTTATGCCCTTGCACCGATGATTGTTGGCGTGTATGACCGGGCACCCTCACATCCAGAATTAATTTCTTGGACAGAGAATTTAGGTCTCCAGGGGAATTTGGCCATGGTTAGAGCGATGACGATGGTCTACGATCCTGAGTTCCAGCACGAAAAAAATCCACTGACTTGGCCTCTGTATGCCCAAGACAAACACCTGGAGGGTCTACCTCCACATTTTATTTTAAATTACGAGTTAGATCTCATAAGAGATGATGGTGTTGTATATGCCCGAAAACTCCTTAAGAATGGGGTCTCTGCAATTTCAAGGATTGTTAATGGAGCTCACCACGTCCCTGAGATAGCCATGCCAGATGCCGTGCCCGAGCTGACGCAAGACACATTAAGTTCTATCTCGACTTTCGCAAGAGGGGTTAAAGATAGTTGAGATATCGGAGGGAGCCAAAAGTTTTTTTGATTCTCATTATTTAGCTCCTAGCTTTATTTTGCCAGATAGCTTTTTATATAGATATAGTTACCTATACTTAAATTTAAATTGATCACATGCGTGAGGTGTTTATGATTAAATATTTGGACCCAAGAGGTTCAGTGGCCACGGCGCTGGAGCCCTATACTTTGTCATTTGATCTGAGAAACATTGATTGCTCCAAGATTAAGGTGGCTTTGCTGGCGAATGGCTTCCCTGATTCTGTCTTATTCATGGAGAAGATTGGTAATGCTTTAAGAAAAAAGTTTTCTGAGATGGACACTAAGATTTGGGACAAAGGTAATGCAGGTGTCGCGGCGAGTGATGAAATGCTTGACGAGATAGTAGCTGATTGCCAACTCGCGATCGCGGCCTACGGTCACTGAGGCAGCTGCACAACCGGCACCGTGCGTGACGGCTTCAACATTGCCAAAAGGGGTATCCCGTCTGTCGCTATGATCACAGATGACTTTTGGGAGCAGGGGGAATTTATGGCTAAATCGCTGGGAATGCCAGATTTACCGAGGGTGAGACTGCCTCACCCGGTGGCTGGTTTGGGTGAAGTTAAAATAGATGCTATCGCGCAGAGCGTCGTTGACGAAATATTGGAAAAGTTAGCAAATGAGTGAATGGCTTGAAGCCCAAGATGAAGAGGAGGCTTTGGAGCAGTTGCATCAGTTGCAATGCACGGATGGCTTGCCTGTCGTGATTCCCACGAGAGATCGCGTGGCGAGGATGACACTGGCCTCTGGTTTGGATCCTGATCTCGTTTTGGGGGAACTTGGACCGGCTATGGGCATTGCGACGGTAGAAAAGGTGTCAGTTGCAGCTGTGATGGCAGGGTGCAAGCCCGATTACATGCCAATTGTTGTTGCTGCTGTAAAGGCTGCGGCTGAACCGGCATTCGATTTGTCGGAATTACAGGCGACTACGCACTGTACTGCACCGCTCATTATCGTTAACGGGCCGGCCCGGCTGAATTGCGGTCCAATTTCATCGGGATACGGCGCGCTTGGGCCAGGGCACCGGGCAAATGCCTCCATTGGGAGGGCATTGAGGCTCTGCATGATTAACATCGGTGGTGGGCGGCCAGGCGTATCAGACATGGCCCTTTTGGGGCACCCAGGGAAGTTTACATACTGCCTTGCTGAGGCTGAGGAGGAGTCCCCTTTGCCGCCTCTCCACACTAGCTTAGGATTTGACCAATCAGATAGCGTCGTAACACTCCTAGGATGTGAAGCTCCTCATTCTGTATTATACAGCGATAATGCTGATGATCCCGAAGATGCCGAAAAGCTGCTTTACTTGCTGTCGGTGGGACTTGCAAATATGGCGACCAACAATGCCATTTTCACTGCAGGCACCGCGCTCGTTGTGCTAGGGCCAAAGCATGCTAAAGCTCTTGCAAGGGCGGAATTGGGCAGAGAAGAAATAGCGCAGAGACTTTGGGAATTGACACATCACAAAACTGCCGATCATAACCGATATGCTGGTGAGTTTGGATCAAGGTTCCAAAACGAGACATACCCAAGCTTCTCGTCGCCCGACAAGATCCTCATAATGGTTTCCGGAGGGGTTGGCCTTTATTCCATGGTGATGCCTAATTGGGGTGGTGCTGGGCATCATAATTGTCCAGTAAGTGTCAAAGTGGAAGATAACCAATTTTGTGAGATACCGGCTATGATCGCTAGCAATGGCGAAGCACGGTCTAAAGTTAATTCGTAAATTTGCTTAGGTTTAAAAATGGGTCCAATAACTCTCTACGGTTCACCTTTTTCATTGTTTACCGGCAGGCCAAGAAGTTACCTGATAAAAGCAAAAATAGATTATCGAGAAGAGCCGCATGCATCGTCTCACTTTTATAGTAATGTTTTACCCAAGGCGGGGGGTCGCAGAGGTATTCCTACCATAGAATTTTCGGACGGACGAGTGATTAGAGATGGTGTTGCAATAATCGATTACTTTGAGCGCAAGAGCAATAATCAGTTCTCTCCCAAAACGCCTAAACAAAGAGTCGTTAGTCTGCTGCTTGATATGATCGGCGCGGAGGGGCTGTTGCGTCCGTGTATGCATTATCGGTTCAATCATGACACTGATCATGGTGAGTTTTTACCCTTCCATTTTGGCACTATTTACAACGAGGATACTCCCGACGCCTACGCTTCGGATGCCCAAACGCGCATGGCAGGAATTAGAGAATTTGTTCTGCCAGCGTGGGGCGTGACCCCTTCCACTCATGAGCATATTGAAAAGTTCCACTTAACAACGTTGAGGGTTCTGAATAAACATTTTGCTAATTATCCGTATTTCCTTGGAGGTAAACCGTGTATCGGTGACTTTGGGATGATGGCGCCTCTTTATGGACATCTTGGCCGCGATCCCGCGCCGCTGTCACTCATGACAAAACATGCGGTTCGATTATTTCGATGGGTTGAGCGAATGAACAGACCAGAGCCGGACTTCGGTGAATTCAAGAACAGAGAGGAATCATTCCTGGTCGACGATTTCATACCGCCCACGTTGGTCGATGCGTTGAAGCATTTCGCCATTGACCTAATTCCAGAATCTCGGGCAGCCTGCGACTGTATTAACACATGGCTTGTTGAAAACAAACATATTGAGACCGGGACTGAAGTTCAGCGGGGCGTGGGTCTCTGTAATTTTCAGGTTTTGGGCACAGAGATACAAGCTGAGGCACAACCTTTTCGCTTTTATCTATTAGAGCGTATGCAAGACGAGTTTGAGTCCCTCGATGCTGAAGCGTCAAGGGACGTTCAGAAGATGCTTGACGATTGCAATATGACTGAACTTCTTGGCATGAAATTGACCCGATCAATCGGTCGCAAAAATAATCTGGAGGTCTGGCTCTGATTAACTCAGTTGGGAAAAAACTTTCGGGACGCACGGCACTCATAACGGGGGCTTCGCGTGGTATCGGACTTGCCATTGCTGAAGCATACGCTGAACATGGCGCCAATTTGGTGCTCAGTGCCACGAATGAGACGTCACTCGAGCAGGCGAAGATGGCCTTGTCTGGTCATGACGTTAAAATATCCATTTTTTGTGCTGATCTTTCCAATATGAGTGAAGTTGATAGGCTCTTCTCTTTTTGCATTGAGCGAGAGCCTTTGATCGATACGCTAGTTAATAACGCTGGAATTCACATAGGAAAACCGTTTACCGAATACGACATGGATGAGTTTGACCGATTAATGAAAATAAATGTTTACTCCGTGTTTAGATTGACGCAATTGTTTGTCCAACACCTTCAGAGTATTGGTGGAGGCAAAGTGATTAATCTAGCTTCCTTGGCAGGGCTTAAGGAGAGTCAAAACCAGGTTCCGTATAACACATCCAAGCATGCTGTCGTCGGCTTTACCAAGTGCGTGGCGCTAGAAAATGCAAGAAATGGAATTACGGTTAACGCTATCTGTCCAGGTATTGTCGAGACTGATCTTATAAAAAATGTGGAAACGAAGATGGAATCCTCTGGAATGTCGAGACAAGAATTTCGTCGAAAGGTTGAAGAACAGATAACCATCGGAAGAATGTTGCAGCCCCAAGAGATAGCAAGTATTGCTTTATTCCTTGCCAGCAGTGAAGCCGATGGTATGACTGGGCAAACTTTGGTGATATAGGTTTGCAGTATCATGGATTTACTAAATCGCCTGCGTTTTTGGAACCAATGAATAGACCATTTAATGACCTTTTAATTGCCGATATAAGTGGAACTATCGCTACAGGCTATGCAGGAAAACTTTTCTCAGATTATGGGGCTAGGGTAGTCAATATTGAGCCAGTTGAGGGTTTTAATACCAGAAGAATTAGACCCATTCTAAATAATGGCGATAGTGCTCTGCATGGTTATCTCCACGCCAACAAGGAAAGCGTCAGAAATTTTGGTGAGCTGATCTGTCACCCTGCAATTATTGAGGCAGACCTGGTGCTTTTGGATCCTTTCTTGCTACCCACATATGGCGATCTAAGCCATATTCGGGCCAACACGTGCGCCATTAGCTGGTTTGGCTCAGACGGCCCTTATTCGCACTATCAGGCCTCTGATGAGGCTATTCATGCTCTGACCGGCTTGATGCTAGGCATAGGAGAGCGGGAGGGGCCACCCATTATTCCAAAGGGTTATCAAGCGCAGATATTAGGTGGTTTGAGTGCGTTTAATGGCGCCGTTGGACATCTTATGGGCATCGATAAAAAATCAGAAAAGAACGATTCATCAGAGTTTTTTCGCTTGGATACAAGCATTTATGAGGCCAATCTATATTTGACTGATGTTGGTGCGATAATGAGTTTCAATGACGAGCCACTCCCTATGCGATTGGGCATTAACCGATTCTGGCCGACATATCCCCTTGGGATCTGGCCATGCAAAGACGGTTGGATTGGCGTGACGGTTCTGAGTCCAGCCCAATGGGAATCCTTTTGCGAACTATTGGGACTTCAAGAGTTGTTCGAAAATCCGATTTATCAGAGCAGTATGGCACGCTTGGAAGCGGTAGATTTGATCGAACCAAAAATATTGGATGCGCTCAAAAATTGGAGTTCAGAGGACCTATTCTATCGCGGGCAAAAGATGCGGATTCCACTTGCTCGGGTCCCAATGATGCATGAACTATTTTCTGTGGACCAGTTCCAAGAACGGCAGGCTTTTAGCTCATTCACAAGTGGTGGGGAGTGCTTTATTGGTCCGACAATTCCCTTCAGGTTATTTAGCACGCCACCTAAGCAGGGCGGAGAGGTTTCTTCCCTCGGGGCAGATGAGTTTGAATGGTCAAATGATGCCTGCTCGTCCAGCGCCGTTTCTGGGAGTTCGGTTGGGACGGACCAAGGGTCTGAGAAAAAAAGTAAAAAAAATTCTGATTTACCTTTATTGGGTATTACGATTGTCGACCTGTCTATGGGCTGGGCTGGCCCGGTTGCCACGCGAAACTTGGCAGATCTGGGAGCGACGGTCATCAAGGTGGAGAGCTGCAAGCGCTTTGATTGGTTTAGAAGCTGGGAGGCAACCCAAGAGTGGATTGATGACGATGGGGCGGAAAAAACAACGCGCTTCATCTGGTTAAATCGAAATAAAATGGGAGTCACCATCGATTTTGAATCACTCGAGGGTCGTGATCTGTTGATGAATCTTATCAGCAAAGCCGATGCGATGGTGGACAATTTCCCAGTAGGTGTGTTGTCAAAACTTAAGCTGGATTATGATCACTTAAGAGAAATAAACCCTACATTAGTAATGTTATCGATGCCTGCATTCGGTTCGACAGGTCCTTGGGCTAAGTTTCGTGCATATGGGTCCACAATTGAACAGGCCGCCGGATTACCACATCTTCTTGGTGACGAAGAGCAGCCTCCCACAATGCAACATGTGGCTTTCGGCGACGCAATTGCGGGAGTAAATGGGAGCGCAGCTTTACTATCGGCGCTCTACCATAAAAAGCGAACCGGTTGCGGTCAATTTGTCGATCTAAGCCAGGCAGAGTGCGTACTTCCCAATGGAATTCATGGCATTCTCTGGCAATCAGTGTATGGGCAGGCTCCGCCGAGAATAGGCAACATAAATAAAGATTATTTTGTGCAAGGCGTTTTTCGATGCAGGGGTGACGACCAATGGATATTGATTCAGATAAAAATGCACGATGATTTTCGTCGGGCTTGCGAGATTTTAAATGGGCTGGGAAACCTTTGTCCCGAAGATCAATCTGCTTCTAACGGCGATGCGACTGAATCGTTCGATGTCCTTACCAAATGGGCTAGCGCTAGGGAGGCTAGCGTGCTCATGCAGGAGCTTCAGTCTGTCGGCATTACCGCTGCTAAGCTCAATGGCCCGGCAGATATTTTATCAGATCCCCATTTGTCCGCGCGAAGCTACTTGCAGTATTTGAAGAGAGATTTTGTAGGGAGGCAGCCCCATCCTAGTGCTCCGTGGCGTCAGGGTTTCAAACCCTTGAGAGTTCGCTTACCTTCGCCTACTCTAGGAGAGCATAACAAGGACATTTTTTGTGGGATTTTGGGGCTTTCTGAACAAGAATTCGAATCTCTTCAAGAAGCGAAAGTTATCGGTAACAAGCCATGCCTAGCCTGAGTCGTTCTTTTGGCCCGTCCTTCGATTGGGTCGCTTGAGCGGAAAATCGTTTTGCTCCATTGAGCCCAGAATAGAAGGAAATATTTAAGGAGTTTTAAATGAGTTTTTCTGGAATATTAATTGCGAATAGAGGCGAAATCGCAGTTCGAATTGCCCGTGCAGCTTCTGATCTGGGCATCAGGAGTGTTGCAGTATTTTCGAGCGACGACGGTTCCAGTTTTCATACGATGACTAGCGATGAGCGTGTTTTACTCCCAGGAAGAGGTGCAGCTGCTTACCTTGATATGGATAGCATAATTTCTGCTGCCAAGGAAAATAACTGTAACGCAATTCACCCAGGATATGGTTTTCTGTCGGAGCAGGCAGATTTTGCAAAAAGATGTGAACTCGAGGGGATAACATTTATAGGCCCAAAAGAAATACATTTAAGGTTATTTGGGGACAAGGGAGCCGCCAGAGACGCGGCGAGATCTGCATCCGTTCCGGTGTTAAATGGGATTGACAGACCTGTTACTCTTGAGGAATCTGAGACATTTTTTGATGATGTGCAGAGCAGCATTCTCATAAAAGCCATCGCTGGAGGAGGCGGGAGAGGCACCCGCTTGGTGACTAGTAGGGCGGACGTGCGGGAAGCCTTTGCCCGTTGCCAAGCTGAAGCCAGTGTTGCCTTTGGTTGTGCAGATCTGTATGTGGAGGAATTTTTGCCTCAAGCCCGGCATATCGAAATTCAGATAATTGGCGATGCACTAGGAAGTATTATTGAGCTTGGTGAGCGAGAATGTTCAGTTCAAAGGCGCAATCAGAAGGTAATTGAGATAGCCCCATGCCCAAACTTATCACAATCACTCAGACATGACATAACCGCTTCAGCGATTCGACTTGCCAAAGCGCAAGGGTATTTTAGTCTTGGAACTTTTGAGTTTTTGGTTGACATGTCGTCGGCTGACCCCCGATTTTTCTTTATTGAAGCTAATGCAAGACTGCAGGTCGAGCACACCGTCACAGAGGAAGTGATGGACGTGGATCTGGTGCGTAGTCAGATTCAAATTTCCCAAGGTCATACGCTAGAAGAGCTCCAGTTAGATAAGGTAAACACCAAAATTCCTGTTGGGTTTGCGATACAGGCAAGAGTCAATATGGAGAAAATTAAGCCTAATGGTACAGTTCTTCCGTCGTCTGGCACTTTGTCTGCATATGAACCGCCTAGCGGGCCCGGAGTGCGAGTGGATGGGTTTGGTTACATGGGATATAGAACTAATACACTTTTTGATTCTTTGCTAGCTAAGGTAATCGTTCGTGACCACTCTCCTCACTTCGAGAATGCGATTAGAAAATTAGTTAGAGCATTATCCGAGTTCCGTTTGGAGGGAGTTCAAAGCAATCTTTCTTTTTTAAAAAATATTCTATCCCATCCGGATTTCATAAATAGTTCGATATCTACGCGATGGGTTGATGAAAAAAATGAAGAGTTGGCAAAGCCTTGGTTAGGTCGCGATTTATACCCAATGTCGCCCGACATTGGACGCGATAATAATGTGACAGTTGCAAAAGTCGACTCCAATGACCCGTTAGCACTCTTTAATTATGCATCGAATAAGATCTCTGAAGATGACGTCGATAAAGTTGGCTCTTTGAGCCCAACCGATTATGAAGACCTCACTGCTTTAACCTCCCCGATGCAAGGTACGATCGTGGCAATTGACGTTCGGGAAGGCGACGAAGTTAGAGTTGAGCAACAAGTTGCAGTGGTTGAGGCCATGAAAATGGAGCACGTCATTTCTTCACACTTAAATGGGATTGTGCGTCGAGTCATTATGAGCGAGGGCGACATTATTAGAGAAGGTCATCCAATCATCCTCGTTGAACCAGCGGAGCTTTCGTCCGAAGATCAGATGACACCTGAACATATTGATTTAGAATTCATTCGCTCAGATCTCCAAGAAAACATTGATCGGCATGCATATACATTAGATGAAAACAGGCCGGAGGCCGTAAGAAAGCGACGGGAGCGTGGCGGTCGAATGCCTCGCGAGAATATTTTGGAATTAGTGGATGAGGGATCTTTTAAAGAATACTGGCCACTGGTGGTGGCTCGGCAGCATCAAAGACATGATATGGAAACTTTGCGTAAACGCACGCCCGGTGATGGATTGGTTGCTGGAACATGCACAATAAATGGGTCATTATTTGACGAGGAATCAGCTAGAGCTGTAGTGGTACACTATGACTACACGGTTTTAGCCGGAACCCAAGGCCATCGACACCATTACAAACTTGACCGAATGTTTGATTTGGCATCGAGATTTCAATTGCCACTAGTTGTTTTTACCGAGGGAGGTGGTGGTCGCCCAGGTGATGATATGATTGGCCCATGGGTTGCCTTTGATACCATCACCTTCACCCAATTCTCAAAACTATCAGCTACCGTTCCTACTGTAGGAGTGAATCATGGTCGATGCTTTGCCGGGAATACTGCGCTATTGGCCTGTTGCGATGTGATTATTGCAACAAAAAACTCCACCATTGGGATGGGAGGTCCGGCAATGATTGAAGGCGGAGGTCTTGGAGTGTATACGCCGGAGGAAGTGGGCCCAATGTCCTCCCAAGTTCCTAATGGTGTGGTTGATATCTTGGTGGATGATGAAGCTGAAGCAGTGCAGATTGCAAAAAAGTATCTTTCATATTTCCAAGGTCAATTGGATCATTGGGAGGCTCAAGATCAAATGAAACTCCGCCATGTTGTCCCTGAAAACAGATTGCGACTATACAATATGCGAGATCTTATCGAGACGATTGCAGATATTGATTCGGTTCTTGAAATAAGGGAAAAATTTGGTATAGCCATGATAACTGCTTTTATAAGGATTGAGGGTAAAGCTGTTGGTGTAATTGCCAATAACCCCCACCACCTATCTGGCGCGATTGACTCGGATGCCGCTGATAAAGGAGCGCGTTTTATTCAACTCTGTGATGCTTTTGATATCCCGCTACTTAGTTTAATGGATTGTCCGGGGATCATGGTCGGCCCAGAAGCTGAGGCTACAGCGCTAGTTAGACATTGTGCCAGAATGTTTAATACGGGAGCGAATCTAACTATTCCAGTTTTTGGCGTCGTTGTGCGTAAGGCTTATGGTCTTGGAGTTCAAGCTATGTGTGGAGGCAGCTCTATGGTTGGTTTTTTTACGGTCGCTTGGCCCACCGCAGAGTTTGCAGCTATGAACATAGAGGGTGCCGTAAAACTCGGCTATAGGAACGAGTTAAAAGCCATAGATGATACAGAAGAAAGATTAAAGCAATTTAATCAAAGGGTAAGCCAAGAATACGAAAACTCCAAAGCGATCAATGCAGCTGTGGGGGGAGGTTTGGACGATGTTATAGATCCTGCCGAGACACGCTCATGGATTTCAACCGGTTTGAAACGACTGCCACCAAAGGCTCCTCGCAAAGTTAAAAAATATCCTTATATTGATACTTGGTAAATGTTTAATATGTGAAACAGTTTAGATTATTTGCTTTTTGAAACGTTTCCAGGACTAAATGTGATCTGGTTAGTTTTCGGACTTGACAGTTACGGATGACCATTCCATATGATAATAAACAATAGGATAATGCCGAGTTCAGAGCAACTCTCGAAATTGCATGAGTTGGATGATTCAGAACCTTTTTGCGTTTTAAATCTTATCAAGTTTAAGCACAAGGCTGAATACGCAGATGGAAGAGAAAGTCAACTTACCGGAGCAGAGGCTTATGCTGTTTATGGTAAAGAGCAACGTAGACATCTGCGTGAGGTTGGGGCTGAGGTGTTATTGGCTGGCAGTTTAGCCGAGCTGATTATCGGGGAGATGGAAACCGAAAAGTGGGATTTTTTTGCAATCGTGAAATATCCAAATAAAAGCGCTTTGCGATCATTCTTCAACAACTCGGATTGGGCTAAGAGCAATGAGCACCGTGTAGCCGGACTGGAGGGACAAGTTCTTATCTCAACAAAAATTCTTAATATTTAAAGAAATTTAGTTTGGCTACTTGGTGATTGTCATATGGTTCGAGTCAGCTTTAACTGGGTTGGAAAATTGGAATAAGCTTGGAGATTGATTGCCCTGTCGGAAAAGATTTAGAGCTTAAGTAAACTGAAAAAATTAGAATGCGCGATTTTCTTATAGAGCCAGACGAACGGCGCCGGCTTCCATCCGTCGATCGGGTTTTGGGCAGTGCCTCCGATCTCATCAAACAGTGGGGTCGATCAAAGGTAAGTTCCCAAATTAAGACGGCGTTGGCTGAATTGCGAAAAAATGCTGCCGCTAAAGATAGTGAGCAACTGTCGGTTGACGGAATTGTTGAAGCTGTAAGAGTTGCACTCTCATTAAATGAGCAGGCATCCGCGTTGCGCCCAATAATAAATCTGACGGGTATTGTTTTGCATACTAATCTTGGACGCGCAATCCTGCCACAAAATGCGCTCACAGCGGTTCTGCAAGTGGCCGGCGGTCCAGTTAACTTGGAGTATGACTTGTCATCTGGGAAGCGCGGTAATCGAGAAAAGCTAGTCGAGGAGCTGATTTGTGAACTTACAGGAGCCGAGGCGGCGACTGCTGTAAACAACAACGCAGCTGCTATTTTGCTCACTTTGAATACATTGGCAAATAATAAAGAGGTACCGCTCTCGCGTGGGGAAATGGTTGAAATCGGCGATTCATTCCGCATTGCTGACATTATAGAGCGTTCGGGCTGTACTTTGGTTGAAGTCGGGGCGACAAATCGGACACACCTCACAGATTTCGAGTTGGCTATCAACAAAAGAACCGGTTTAATCATCAAGATATATCCTAGTAACTATAGGATTGAGGGATTCTCGCAGAATGTACCGGAGGCAAAGCTTTCAGCGCTAGCAAAGAGGTATGACATTCCCTTTGTGGTAGATATGGGTAGCGGAAACCTGCTTGACTTGGGCCGCTATGGGCTGCCTAGAGAACCAACGGCAATGATGTCGCTCCAAAGTGGAGCCGATATTATAACGTTTAGTGGTGACAAGTTATTAGGAGGACCACAGTGCGGCATTATTGCTGGCCGAGCGGACCTGATAAATCAGATTCGTAAGAATCCAATTAAGAGAGCGTTGCGAATTGATAAAATGACGCTTGCAGCGTTAACAGAAGTCTTAAAGCTCTATCGGCACCCCGATAAATTATCTAGCGATTTACCGACTTTAAAATATTTGACCAGAGATCAAGACGATATTAAATTTCAAGCTGGAAGGATTTCTCCAAAATTATCGGCAGCACTGCCTGCAACTTATAATGTGAAAGCGGTTGGTTGTGCGAGCCAGATTGGCAGTGGCGCTATGCCGATAAAGAGCCTGCCAAGTTTCGGCATACAGGTAACCGCCGACAATGACAAGCTGCTTAGACGCTTGGCTGAGGCTATGCGAGAACTTCCATATCCAGTCATTGGCCGAATCTCAGGCGGCATTTTCCAGCTTGACTTGCGTTGCCTTGATTGTGAGTCTCTTTTCCTCGACCAACTCTCAGATTTGAAGGACTTACTCAATTGATAGTTGCTACTGCGGGGCATGTTGACCATGGGAAAACCTCTATTATTAAACAAATAACGGGTATAGATACTGACCGATTAGCTGAGGAGAAAAAGAGAGGTTTATCGATTAACCTTGGTTATGCTTTCCAACAAGTCACTGATGGTTGTGTGATAGGCTTTATCGATGTGCCTGGTCACAGGCGTTTTATAAATACTATGATCGCCGGTGTTAGTTGCATCGATTTAGCTCTGATTGTTGTGGCAGCGGATGATGGAGTCATGCCTCAGACTGTTGAACATATCGAAGTCTTAAGGTTATTGGGAATTCGAAGTTATGTTTTGGCAGTTACAAAAACCGATCGTGTACCAGAGCATCGAGCTAGTGAAGTTGCCACCCAGATATTGGAACTATTGGAGGAGTCTTGCCCCGTTTTTCTTGTCGATAATATAAATGCAAGGGGCATAATTCCTCTAAAAGATTACTTGTCATTAAAAGCAAAAACTCATCAAGCAAAGTCTGACTCGGGTTATTTTCGTCTATCGATAGATCGCTCTTTCAAGTTGAAAGGAATTGGTTGTGTTGTGACTGGAACGGTGATCTCGGGGAGTATATCCGAGGGAGATGCACTGCAACTAATGCCGAAGGAGCTGCCAGTTAAAGTCAGATCAATACATGCTCAAGACAAAAAAGTAACCATTGGCCGAGCTGGACAACGCTGCGCATTTAATCTAGTCGGGATTGACAACGCAAAAATTGACAGGGGTGACTGGCTCACAGCGAAAGAGATTGCGTTAGTTACAAAACGATGCGATGCCAAGTTAACGATTTCAAACTCCATAAAATTTCCAATCAAACATTTTGCGCGGGTAAAACTTTACTTGGGTGCGAAACGCGAGTCGGCTAATTTGTATATTATTGAGAGAGGGAAAGTAGGAAATCAGCTGAAAGCTGGAGACGAGATTTTTGTGCAAATTATTGTTTCGGAAAAAATTGTTTGCCACTGCGGTGATGCATTTATTTTGCGCGATGACAGTGAATCCATACTCTTGGGTGGAGGAGTTATTTTAAACCCACTTGCGGAAAAGGTTAAAAGAAATGATGCGACGCTCATTCGGCATCTTCAAGTTCTTGAATCTGGATCACCAGCAAGTTATTTAAGACATAAGTTAGTTGGAGAAGGGGGGTTGTTGAATCTAAATAAATTCAGAAGCCTTTGGAATATGAGAGACGACGAGATCCAAACTTTGATCGATAGCACTTTCAATAATGATGAAAGCACTCAAATTTTGGTTCAGTTCGAGGATTACTTGGTTTCTAAAAAAACATGTGACAAAGTTGATCGATCAATAATTGATTTCTTGAGAATTTGGCATGATTCGAACCCAAGCAAGGAGGGTGTTGATTCGGATACATTGATGACTCAACTGCGCACACAATATAGACAAGAACTCATTGACAACAGGTTTTCTGACCTTGTCAGAGAAGGCATGATAAAAAGAAAAAGCGGTAAGGTGAGCCTTTCGGCGTTCAAACCAACGAGCGAAGTAACACAGGATAAATTTGAACACTTAGTCGAGGCGTACATTCAGGATTACGGTGTAAAGATAGTGTCTCTATCAGATCTAAAAGCAGATGAAGCACTTTCACATCGAGACTTGGAACTTGCTCTTTGGTCGCTGGTAAAAAAAGATAGACTACATGCTTTTGGTAAGCGACGCTTTGTTTCTAATGAAACGCTGAGCAATCTGGCCCAATCGATAAGTGCCCTGTCTGCTAGAGTGCCCAAATTCTCAGTTGTTGATGTTAAAAAACATATTGGAATTGGTAGGAATCTTACAGTCGAGTTATTGGAATACTTTGATGTCATTCGGTTTACCCTTCGAAAAGGTAACTATCGAACTGTGATAGATCGCGCTCTGCCCGCGAAACTTCTCAATATAAAGCATGATACGGAAGAGTAACGTCCCCGGTGGGATGCCTGGTCTTCAAAACCAGTGAGGCGCTTCATAGCGTCTGGTGGGTTCGACTCCTACCTCTTCCGCCATATTTTATACATTATCAGTAAAATCAATTGGTTATATTGATTGTCATTTGCCAAGTAGTAGTGAAATTCACCATTTTGCTACATTTGGTGCTACATTATGAATACTTTTCCTTACTTGATTTGCCGTAATGGCGTCTTCTATTTTAGGCGTGTTGTGCCTTTAAATCTCAGATCTATCCTTGGCAAGTTTGAAGTGGTACGCTCTTTAGAAACCAAAAATATAAAAACTGCTAGAAAGGCTGCTCTGGAAATGGCTGAGACTTTGGATTCATTATTTACAAAGATACGTAATGGACTTGATCTACTGTCTCAGCAAGATATGCAGTTAGTTTCTGATCACGTTATCGAGACCAATACCAAACCTTTGCTCAAAGAGGCTCTTGAGAGTTTTGATGACAGAACCAATGACGAAGTAGAGTTAGAAGCTTTTCACGCACAAACTTTTCGTAATGAGGCTTTGGCGAACCTAAAGCATAGCCGTTTGGATACTGTAAAACCTCAGGTCAACGGCCTACTTAAATCGCACCATGTCACTCTTGATGAATCGTCCGCAGCTTATAAACAACTTTGCAGAGCCGCATTGAAAGGACTGGCAGAAGCCTATACGAATGCAGAAATTATAGTGAAGGGAGACCTTGAAAATCCTAGGTTAAACTTTGGAACAACTGAAATAGCTTCTGAAGAGGAGATAGGACTGACATTCCAACTAGTGATCCAGAAATACTTCAAGGACAATGAGACAAGCTGGAGTAAGAAGCAGCAAGATAGTCAGTTAGCACAGCTTACCTATTTTCTGGACTATGCTTGTGAACTTGATGGTAAAACCAAGCATGACAGAACACTTGAGTCTGTCAGCGCTTCAGACACAAGAAGTTACAAAGAGCATCTTCAGCAAGTGCCTACCAATGCTAAAAAGTTATTTCCTAATTTATCGCCTTCCAAAGCTGTATCTGCAGCAAAGGGTGATAACTGCAAAACCCTCAGCACCACTACGATAAATAAATACCTCCAATGTTTGAGTAGCCTATATAACTTCGCCATAAAAGAACTGGATTATGACGGTGCCAATGTATTTAAAGGGCGGTCAAACACAAAACTGGCTAAAAAAAATCAGCGGGACAAACGGTATTCATTTAGCAGGGAGCAGTTGTCGACTTTTCTCAGATCTCCCCTTTACACAGGTTGTAAATCCATTCCTAGTTGCCATCGACCAGGTGATTTAATTCCCATAGATTCTCATAAATACTGGGTTCCTTTGATTGCTCTATTTACAGGTATGAGAATGCAGGAAATTCTTCAGCTGTATTTGGAGGAAATTCGTGAACGTGATGGAATCTGGTGCTTTGCTGTGAACAAACACCATGATGATCAATTACTAAAGAGCGCAAAGGCTTACCGTTCTGTGCCCATTCATAACAAACTTATTGACCTAGGTCTTCTAGCGTTTTTAGAGAGAAGAAAAGGGGAAGGAAATTCTAAAAGGCTGTTTCCTGATGCTGCACTTTCAAATGACGAAACCTACTCAAGTAACTTCTCAAAATGGTTTGGCCGTTATATGAAAAAGATTGGCATTAAAACCGCTAAAACTAGCTTCCACTCTTTTAGACATAATATTAAAGATCTTTTCAGAGAGAGTGGTGAATCAGACGAATTAGCAGAGAATTTTGTGGGAAGAAGCACTGGTACTGTTGGTTCAGATTATGGCAGTGGTTTCTCTTTGAAAAGGCTTCATGAGGCACTGCATAAATTGCAGTTCCCTGATTTTTGAGCAGAGAAAAATGTGTGCCTTAGGATACCTAATAATTGATTTAATTAGTTGATTTATTGTCTTTTAATAATAGGAACTGAAATGGGTTTGCTGTTAGAGTTATCCAGCAAACCTAAGTAAATAACTAATAAATAAATTAAAAAGTAATACCTTAGGAATTCTTTAGGTATTAACTATAATAAATAATAAATAGATATACCTAAGGAATACCCAAGAGAATCAATGACACCACCTAAGCCCTATACATACCATTCTTGTGAACCAGCAAAATAACATACAAAAGGCACTTCTTAGTCTGGGTCAGCCTTCAGATGCCTATGAAAATCATTCCTTTCTGGTACCTCTTCAGTTAAACCCAAAGTCTAAACTGCACTACAAACTCTCTTTATTGATTGATAAATATGTACAGGAAACCAGAGGGAACAAGGGTCCTAAACAGCTGGAGGTATTCAGACAACATTGGCAATGGATACTCTTGGCATTATCTCGTTGTTTGTTAATGAATAACTGGCTCTTGGTTTCTTTTGACAAGGCAGCGTACAGCAGAGACATTTGGTTGAAGCGTTATGAAATCAAATACTCCAGTGTTAAACCTATCATTGATTATCTTCATCAAGAACAACTCATAACATTACTGCCAGGTAAGCGATATAAAGGTCAACCCAGCAGAACCAGAGTCTTCCCATATAAAACCTTAGCCAATCAACTCTGGGAATATACCTTGGAGACAGAACAATCCATTGAGGGACCATATTTAACGATTAATGAAGACGAAAGTAGCTGGAAAGAGATCATGTTTAAACTTGATGAGGATCATCCTGATCTTGGTGACATGATTGCTATTAATGAATTTTTAAAAGGACACCAATGGGCATCTAAAGCACCAGTGCGTCTAATCTACAAATACAACGCATTTAAAGGTGGTAGATTATTTACGCCTTTCCAAAATCTTCCTGATAGAAAAGCAAAAATTAGGATCAATACGCTAATTGATAATAAACCCATTTGTGAAGTTGATTTCAATGCCAATCATCTCAGGTTAAACCTAGCGTTTAATGCCAAAGAACATGCAGGGGAGACGCCCTATGAAGATATTTGTCATGAAGCTGGTGTCGCATCCAGAGACCACGTTAAACGATTTATAACCATTGCCATGGGTGCTGATAGTGAAAAAAAGGGCAGGGCTGCTTTATACAAAGAGGGATTCAACGATGAATTCATCAATAGGATATATATGGCGACACAAACGATATTTCCTAATTTAGAACTCTTTAATGGCTGGGGAGTTTTTGCTCAGAATTACGAAGGTCAAATCATGAAAGATGTCATGGTTCAAGGCCTTCAAGAAGACATAGTGTGTTTACCTGTTCACGATGCTGTAGCTGTGCAACAACAACATAAAGAGTGGGCAAAAAATGTGATGTTAGAGACTTGGAGTAGGCATCTAGAGGGTGTTGGGACTAGGGTTACCGTGGATATGCCTTAGAAAAGTTTCAAATAAATTTGCCTCATGTATCATGTTGAAAAATGGTGATGCTAATGGTTGATTTTAGTGGGGAATTTGGAATGAGACAATTTAAGCAATGGATAATGGTCGTCATTGTCATGGCTTTGGCAGGATGTTCTTCGCAAGGCAGGGTATCTGACCTCAGGGAAAAAACTATGTTGATCAACTTTGGAGACAGCAAGGAAAAAGTACTTGAATTGTTGGGCGTTCCGGGTGACAGGAGTTTTAGCGGGGAATCAGAGGCCTGGCAGTATTGTTCAACTGGGTTTGCTGCAGACACCTATACAGTTGTTTGGTTTGAAAACAAAGTAGTGCATAGTATCACATCCAAAAATGCTTACATTGTGGAAGGGTTTTGTAATCAAGCGTTTCCTGCTGTTGATTGGGGCCAAAGACCAGCAG
Source organism: Porticoccaceae bacterium (assembly GCA_902557735.1). Classification (GTDB taxonomy): domain Bacteria; phylum Pseudomonadota; class Gammaproteobacteria; order Pseudomonadales; family Porticoccaceae; genus TMED48. Next base: position 73,106 of record CACEBC010000003.1, on the reverse strand, counting down.
ACAAAATAATCGATCTGAATATCAAGTGATAAGCATTTTCAATTCGTAGTCATCAAGAACAATCCTTGTAGCCTGAATCAAGACACCTTTGAGAGAGTTCCTGAGCCTTTGCTATTTGTTCGTTTGTCATTCTTTTGGCGATGATGTCTTTGTTAGTGGCTGCCTTTTTATCGCCATTAAAGCCGGCAAAGTTCCACCACATATAAGCCTTGATATCGCTAGTTAAGACTCCTTCGCCAAGGGCATACTTTAAGCCCAATTCGAATTGAGCCATTGCAAAACCTTGCTCAGCAGCCTTTGTGTACCATCTCACTGCAGTTTTATCGTTTTCAAGCACTCCACGACCATAGTCATACATCCAGCCTAAACTGAACTGGGCCCCTTCTAACCCTTGTTCAGCAGCCTTTGTGTACCATTTCACTGCAGTTTTATCGTTTTCAAGGACTCCTTCGCCATTATCATACTTCATCCCTAAATTGTATTGAGCATCTGCATGACCTTGTTCAGCAGCTTTTGTGTACCATTTAACTGCCGTTTTATTGTTTTCAAGCACTCCTAGACCATAGTCATACATCACACCTAAATTGGTTTGAGCCCTTACATCACCTTGTTCAGCAGCCTTTGTGTACCATTTAACAGCAGTCTTACCGTTTTCAAGCACTCCTAGACCATAGTCATACATTACACCCAATTTAGTTTGAGCACTTGCATTACCTTCATTTGCCAAAGTAACCCAGTGAAGCAATGCTGTTTCATAATCGCGAGAGTTGTAAGCCTCAAGTCCTTTATCAAAATCAGGTTTAAATTCTGCCAAGCTTTGAAAGCTAACAAGCAAAGAAAAGATCAATGTGATTAGGTTTTTCATCGCTATACCTGTCGATTCATATAGACATTGATAGCATACATCCTAAATACCATGGAAACATAGCCCTAGAAGGTTCTAGATTGTGTTGTAACCGACTTTATGGGGGATGCCACAAATTTCGTTTTTGTACCCGCTAGTGACGCGCATGCGACATAGTTACAAGAAAAAATTGCAATTTTATAGTATCGATCGATTGCAAAAGAGATATTATATTTTTACTGAACGATATTTTAAAAAATCATATGGTTATTTTAACCACAGATAATGATATTTAATAAATAAAAAATGATACTATATGAACAAAAAACGATATTTAAAACAATTTATATAGTAAATTATATTCATAAATAATTGAGTTTAAAGATAAAAAAATAGATACAGTAGGATACTTTAATTTTGTAGCATTTGAAGACAGTCTTCAGTAGTTTAGTCAACATACTTGCAACCCATACGGCGAAGGATTGAAACGAATGACAAACGAACAAAACGTCAAAATACGAGGGAACGCGTCGGCGATTGATGCCCTAATTCAACGCGGCACAATTGATTCTCTGATAGAGCTCTCCAAGGTCTCTCGAAAAAATTTTTATAATTTCAAAAAAGGCAAAAAGTATGTGCGTCTAGATGTAGCGAGAGCTATTTCTGGAGTATTGGGTGCGGATTTAGCCACGATAATTCATCCGGATGACATTGAGTCCACCCAGCTCTTCTGCGATTACTTCATTAGATGGGCCCGGGACATCGATCCGGCCTATCATAAAATAACAAAGACCACCCGAGTTTGTGGCGATTCTCTTGAGTTATATATGGAAGAAGCAGGTCGGAAGAGCAAAAAACATCGACTTATTTGGGATTTTTACCCTGATAACTCGTTTTTGCTAGGACGCGAAGACCCCACCAGACGCGATCAAATAATTCAGATCCTGGAACGCATTCGAGAAATTGTGGAGGTCAGGGAGGATGAAGTTTATGACAGTGAGAAATACACAAAAAACCCCGCACGAGGCTCCTTATCGCTCCTGTTACTTCAGGACGCAGCACGTGACAATTTGAATAAATATCTGAACGAGCTAAATGATATAGACGTAGTGGTGCGTGCGGCGACCTCCACCTTCTGGAAACCAATAAGCCCCGCCATAAACCCGTGTTATCGCGAGGTTTTGTCAGACCTATATGATGTATTTACGATTGATGTAATGCAGGAAGGTGGTCAGCAGAAATATAACCAAAGGGTAAAAGAGCTGGAATCAAAGTATGGACAAAACGAGCTAGATCGAGCAAAAACCCACTTGGAATCGTACATGCCACAATGGGAAATTGAGCATGAAAAAAATATCTCTAGGCTCGCCCTAGACCCTCCAGAAGTTGCGGTGTTTGCGGTAAGAGAGTTCATGAAGGGTTACGGTTTTACAGGCGAAGAGTGGTGGGAAGCTCACCAAAAGTTTGTGAAACTCCCAACGGAAAGGCAAGTGATTCAATTGGGCCGAGCTTTTTCGCTCCTCCTTTTTTGTGGTGTAGAAAATGATCTAGGGCACTTTATAAGCCGCTGCTTGGGTTCGAATTCCAAGGATACGCGCTTGTTTATCATGTCCAAAGGTAGTCTTCCACCCCGCATAATTGACGCGTGCGATCATCTTACGCTGCACCGGGATGTCATGAATTATCTCTCGGAAAAGGAATACCAAGCTCACTACACCGAGCCTATACCGTTTTGAGGAATCAGTTGCACTAAATTTATTTAGGGCTTTCTCGCATTTCGTCTCCCAGTTGGAAGAGAGTCAGTCGTATGCTCAGAACTGTGGGGCCAGAATGCATAAAAGCTGAGTAATTTTAAACCCGCCCCAGATAGGGGCGGATCATGGAGCAGAAGCAGGTCGTTCTACACCGGTTGGCGCCATTAGTATAGCGTGCTGGTTCTTCTCTTTCCACCGTGTCCAAGAGAGGAGATAAAGACTATGGACATACTAAAACCTAGCCAGCCTCGCTGCCTAACTTCCAAACACGATCGATTGAAGCTGTTTCAATTTTTCGGTGGCCGTTGCGCACTGTGTAACCGTGCTCTTGACCATACCTTCGAAGCAGATCACATCGTTCCATGGTGCAAAAAACCGGAGACCAACGTGCATAAAATGCAAGCGTTGTGTAGGTCTTGCAACCGAAGTAAGGGAGGCCGTTGAGATGACCAGGCAACCCGAATTACGCACTGCGCAGAGTGAATTGCGAAGGCGGATAAAATTTCTAATACAAGAATCTTCCGGTGGCCCTCTGAAAGCCAAAAAAATTTTATGCGACATTGCTTGTGGTGGTGGCAAAAGCACGATGCCTTCAATTGCATTCAATGAGCTCAAGCAGGCCGATATAGTCGATAAAGTTTGCATTGTCTGCCCACGGGAGAATCTAGCCACACAGGTGGCGGAGGAATTCTTGAATCCATTCTTTCGAAAGCTGATTGGTCATTCTTATCAAATAAATGAAGCAACCAACGACATCGACCCTTGTCGTGGCACGGATGGATATGCGACCACATACCAAGCTCTTGGGGCGGATCGCACCGGAATCAACCTGTTTGAATTTAAGCGCAGTCGCTACCTTTTGGTCCTTGATGAGTGTCAACATGTCGCTAAAGACAGCAAATGGGCTAGCAAAATTATGCCCTTGATGCAGACGTCTAAATTCGTGCTGCTGATGAGTGGGACGCTGGAACGCCATGATGGGCAGAGGATTGCATTTTTGCCGTATAAGGAGGTCCGAAATGGAATATGAAATTGACTATGATGAGATCTCCGTCATCAGTGCTTCCCGCAAGGATCTGCTGAGTGAAGGTGCGTTGATACAGGTGGAGATCACGCAATTTGATGTATCCGGTACCTGGGAGCGGGGAGGTCAGGAGCATCATTTTGAGAAGCTGCAATTATTGGAGAAGGACTGCGAAATTCGTCAAGCAATCAATACTGTTTTGGCGACTTCGGCCTGCGAAGATATTATGAAAGCATCTCTAGAAAAGCTTTCGGAGCTGCGAAGCAATTACCCAACGGCACGTTGCTTAATGGTTTGTAAAGACATTGCAGCCGCAGACCGAATACACAAAAAACTGCTCAAATTTGGTTATGCTGCCGAAATTGCTACGTCTGCGGATAGCAAAGCTGCCGAAGAGGCCATTGAAAAGTTTAAATTCGGTAACTCCAACGTTCTTGTTACCTGTGCAATGTGCTATGAAGGGCTGGACTGCAAGCCTATTGCCATCGTATGTTTACTAACAAACATCAGGAGCAAGCCGTGGATAGAGCAGGCAATTGCAAGAGGGACAAGGTTTGACCCCAACGGTCCAGCGGATCAACATTGTTATGTTTTTGCGCCACATGATCAGAAAATGCAGGCAGTTTTGGAGCGAATAAAAGAAGAGGATGTGGCGTTTGCTAGGGAAAGTGAAGATGCGAACCAGATAACTGGAAAAGCTGGCGGCTCGTTTGATCCTATTGTTCCCCTAAACTCTGCCATCGCCGGTGTCAGCTGGAGAGATTTAGATACCGGGGCAGATCTTGGCGCAGAGTCAAGGGATCAAATTTTGACTGAAAAGCATGGAGTGCCGCCAATACCGCATACGACCAAGCGAGAGAACAAACGGCTGCGAAAAGCTATTGCAACCGAAGCCAATGCGCTTGCGCGCACACACCGTGTGTCTCCGGAGGAAATTAATTGTTGGATTAAGCACCATTTTCAGGATGGCAGATCCAGAAAAGATTTAAGCAATGAGGAACTGATGATCGTCCTTCGGGAAGTGAAAGGTAAAGATGCAATTCACTAAATCCCCTTTTTGTATCTGGGCAGATACCTGTAGCTAAACACAGGTATTCTGTCCCATGGGGGGGTGTTTTTTCTATGGGGTATTATGGCGAGGATTGACAGCTTTTCTATTTGCTACATTCTGTGTTACATTTTGATGACAAAACGGGCTACTACATCAGCGTAAGTGACTGATAAATATGGCAGTAAAAATATGGGTTCGACTCCTACCTCTTCCGCCACAATAGTTTCTATCTTATTGTTTTAAATCACCTTTTATTTCTGAAATTTTTTCGGTCTTACTGCCGGTCTTATTTCTTATCAGTGGTCTAGGCTAAGAACAAATAATCGCTTGATTTTCTATCCTCTCCGGGTAACTTATATAGTCTTCGCAGATGTTATGCGATGCATCAGTGGTGTGAGTCTGCCGACATAACAGACTCGTCTGGCGAAAGTCAGCATCTGTTGAAAACAGATGGAATCGCAAAAAACCGTCGCAATGCGACTAGGGTTAAGGGCATCCCGAATGAAACTGCCCATCGTCTTAGGACGACCCCGTGTGACGAAACTCTGGGAGCTTGATCCCGCTTTTTAATTAAAGCGGATTAGGTTAATTAATCCCGGAGGCAACATGTCACTATCACTCCTTAAAATTCATAAAGTCTGCGAACGCACCGCTCTTGCAAGAAGCACCGTTTACTCGAAAATCGCGGAAAAGAAATCTCTAGACATTTTGTTTTCTCCCATGTTGGTATTCTTTTAGATCTATATTGCCACCACTATAAATTATTATGTTAGCCAACGATTATAGCTAAAAGTTATATCGATATATCGCTGTCCCTCTGCACACAGCTGGCCGACTTCTCTGCGACTAGGTAGCCGTGTGTCAGTTTGGCAATTTAGCAATCTGTCTGGCAGAGCCGCGTTATTTGGTAAGAAGATCTTTTGGCACTTCCACGCCTGGTTTCGGTATCTCGCCGGTAATGGACGTAATCCACCAGCGCCCTTCGAGCTTCACGAGCTGAAAGATATCAAAGGCCGTGATTGGGTCTTTTTCGCCGAACTGCATTGTGAATATCACGCGGGTCTCGAGGACATCGCCGAAACCAAACCACTCCTGCTTGATCGGCGTCTCCGTGTATCCCTCTTCTTTCATGCCTTCGCGGATTTGTTGGTTCGTGTATTGGTCGAGATTCATGACTGAAATCGACTCATCTCCTGGGAATACGCGCAATATCAGAATGGCCTTCTCGACGAATAGCGACTTGAATCGATCCCAGGCGGGCAGTGAACCTGCCGCAAAGGAGATCATGCGGTAACACTCATCGACGAGAGCTTCCGGGCTGCACGTAATGGATTCCTCGATTTCAACCGGTGGCCAGTTACTCATCTCTCTGTCCAGCTCAAAACTCGACCATGGTGTGCCGCGGCACAGTATAGTCCTCGAGAGCGCAGACAAACAGGTCCTTGCCGTGGCCTGATGCTTTCATTCCTCCATGCGGCATTTCATTGGTCAGCACGAAGTGCGTGTTGATCCAGGTACAGCCGTACTGTAACCGAGCAGCCGCTTGGACTTCTGCATCAACCTGTTCAACGCTCGCTTCCGGCAGCGAGTGAGAGATCTCGCCGCTAACGGGAGAGACTATTTGCCCCGCCTGGTCCTCTCCGGCGACAAATCTCCCATCAATAAACAGTGAATTTTGCATGTCATTATCCTCGATAGAACTGAATTAACCCTCGGGAATTAGGGATTAGGCATCGCGCTTAGTCGGGCGCAGAGAAACGATCACCAATGCCACTGCCAACGCGAATAGGGCAAACGAGAATGCCATTAACGGCGTGTACGATCCATTGGTCACTAGACCTGCCGCAAGTGCGGGACCGATGAAGTTACCCAGGAAAATAGTAAGATAGCCAGCGACAGGCAGGCGTCCAGTGTGATCGAAATCAGCCAACTGGCCCAAAAAATACGGAACCGTAAATCCCGATGCGCCAAACAACAGCGTCACCGACGCTACATATAGCCCGAAATCTCCGGCTACATACAAAATCACGATGGACAGTCCGGTCAAACATACGCCAGTTGACAGCAACAACAGCCGACTAAATCGGTCGGCGATCGCTGCTGCAATGAGCGCGCCGACCATCGATGCAAAGAGGCCGGCCGACAACGCGATTCCGATGTCTGTTGAGGAAATACTTATCGACACGCCGATCCGTTCGTAGTAAGCCCAAACGCCGTTCATAGCAACGTAAACGATCATCAATGATGCGAGAACCAGTAGTATTGGCGGAGTGATTGGCAGCTCAGTCGATGACCGGGTATCCTGACTATGGTCTGGAAGAGAGCGAAACAGCGGCAATGTGACGATTGGTAGTGCAGCCATGCCCACGAAAACGCCAGCTATTCCAACCGCGTCGATGATATATGGCATTACAATGAGCCCAGCCATGCCATAGGCGGACATGCCAACCATGATCCAGGCGAAGAGCCGATCAGGATTACTGAAGTGAGCGACCGTAGCGGCGGCACAAGCCAATGCCAGCCCCTCACCGATTCCGGCAACAAACCGGACGACCATCAACCCTTCGAAGGATTCCGCAGATGCCGAGGCGGTGTTGCCTGATGCCATTAGCAAGAGCGCGGCGACAACGATTCTGTGCATTGGCCATTGGGGTCCCTTGTAGGTGGCGAGAGCAAGACTAATGCAAACCGCCAGCATGTTCGAAGCCGCGATAAGGCCGGCCTGTGAATCACTCATTCCAAGCAGGCTGACAAAGCCGCCAACGAGGAATGGCTGAAAGTTATAGAAAGTAACGCCCAGGGCGCCGAGCCAGACAACGAGTACCCGAACTCCCTTTTGTTGCTTGTCTGCCATGCCTCCGGCCATTCAGCTGGCTACCCCGCGAGGGATCACCGGAATCACCAGGCGTGATAGGTGAAATTCGTCATGAAAAACAGACTGATGGGCGATGCGGGTCTTGCTCGTTTGCCCCGGCGGTGCGGCAATGTTCTGGTTGCGCGCGTACCGGTCGAAGTCGCTGCTCGTAATCTCCACCCGAATTCGGTGACCCGCAAGGAAAACATTGCTTGTGGGCCAGAGCTCGATTTCGTATTCATAGACCTTACCGGGTTCAATCAATTGCGGGTTCTTGACGCCATCGCGGTACCGTGCCCGGACAATACCGTGTGTAAGGTATTGCGTGTGTTCATCGGCGTGTACGTCGACAAGATTTACGACGAAATCCGTGTCTTCGCAATTGGATGCCGCGAATAGCACGGCCTTGGCATAACCGGTAACCTCAATGTCTTCTTTGAGCACCGGGGTCGTATAAACAAGGACGTCCCGCCTGTCTTCAATATCCCGCCGATCGCCCATCTCGAGTAGATAGGACCATATTTCAACGTCTTTGGACCATTTGACGGGGTCGAGGGGATCGTAGTCGTACTCATCGGCGGGCTGTTCGCCCTCGGGTTGTTGCCAATCCAAGACACCGTTTTCTAGATTGGTGGCTGCGGCACCGCTGCTGTGCAAATAAAGAGACTTATATACGGTGCGTGCCAATGGCCATTCATACTCGTCACGCCAAGTTCGCTTGCCCATGACGTAAATCTTGATAGGCGCATCGGTCCGTGATAACTCGTTCTCCTCACCCTTCAGGTGATATGCGAAAAAGAGTTCCATTTGCTCGAAATAACGCTTGAGTTCGATATCATCGGTCTCCACCTTCCCAATGCGGGGCTCATCGAGATCGCAAAGATTGTGATGCCACGGCCCGATGATGAGTTTGGCGTCAGGTTGCGTTTCCCGTATCTGCTGCCACGTCTCGAGTGTGCTGTTCACCAATTCGTCATACCAGCCAGCTACGCAGTAGGTCGGAGTCCTGATCGAGGCGAGGTGATCGGCGACCAGGTCCTCCGCAATCTCGCCGGGCAGGGGATTATCCAGATCCATCGTAACGAGAGCATCTACCACCGGATTCGGATGGCCGGACTTATCGTCGATCTCGTTTAGCGGCAGGTGCCAGGCATCGATACGCATCGGGTTCAGGCACTCGCGACCTTGCCCCGCCCAGATGTACCAAGCAACGAATGTGGCCAGCCATGGAATGCCGTTCTTGCGTGGTTGAACACTGTACCCGATCATGCCGGGATAGATGCAGCTGAGATTCGGCGCTTGGCCGATCGCGGCGCTCAGCTGCACAAAGCCGTTGTAGGAAACCCCGAACATACCTACCTTTCCCGTCGACCAGGGTTGTGCCGCAGCCCATTCGACGGTGTCGACGCCGTCTTCAATCTCCGTGCTTAACGGCTCGTAGTCCCCTTCAGAGGCATACCGGCCGCGCGTGTCCTGGGCGATACACACGTATCCTCGCTGCGCAAGATTGCGTGCGACGGCGGGAGTGTTGTCCAGCGACGATGTCTTATCGTAGGGCCCGCGATTGATAGTGATTGGGAATTTGCCTTCGGCCTTTGGCCGGTAGACGTCTGCTTTCAATACGACGCCGTCACGCATCGGTACCGGAACGTCCCTTTCAATGATGATTTCGGGGTACTGAATGCAGGATGGGAACGGAATTGCCTTGGTCGGCAAGACTTCCCTGCAGATTCGCTCCTCCTCCGCGAGCTCCGGAGCCCAATCACGATCAGCTTGGTCGCGAAAAACCTTCCACTCCCGTTCACGCTCGCTTCGATCGCATGTGTCGTCGGATTGATGTGGATTTGCTTCGGACATAGCGTTCCGCTGAGATAGGTTTCCTGTTAGGCCAACTAAATCTCTGTCGGCCGTGTTGCATGCCGACCGCGGTAGTATTTCCAGATGCCGATTATGCTGATCAATACCCAGAACCCCTCAATCACCATCGCCGAGAAGTTGAAGTCGAACGCCAGCGAATAAAGGATCATCGCGGCGCCGACGGCGTTGAGTACGGAGAAGACGAGATCTTCACTGGCAATTCGTTCAAGCTGTAATAGCAGGTAGCTTATCACAACGATGGCTGCCCCGGAAATGCGAGATTCAGGGGCAGTGGGACCTTGATTTTGCGTTAGGCTAGCTTGCCGAGACTCGATACCAACCATCAATTCGAACCTTTGCGCAATCAAGAGTTCTAAAACCCCTCTTTTTTGTATCTGCCAAGGTAGATGCACATAAATACAAATGTTTTGTCCCATGGGGGATATTGTGGCTATGATCAAGATTGCTAAGATAACTCCTCGAAATGATTCCCGTAGTGGAACCTTCTGACATCGCTGTAAAATTTCTTTATATCATTTATGTCCAGTTCGCTGACGATATTAGTAATTTTCTTTGCGTCCTCTTTAGCTTCTATATCTTTTAAAAAGTTTGTTTTGGAAAAGTATTTCTCATTGAAATATTTAGATTTAATTCCTCCCAAAATATGCGGCATCTTACTTGCCACAAAAAATAGACCTGCTGGGATCTTATCTGACTTATTTCTATTAACCGAGAGAGCAAGGGGAATCAGATTTTCTTCTATGTTTCCTGGTCCTCCCCAATTCTTCGGAACAAAATGATCAACGTCATAAACAAAATGATCACTTACTGAATTGAACTCAATCTGAATTTTTTGTCGAAGCTGAGGGGGAATGATTGGAGATAACTGATTTGACTCATAAGTATACTTTTCTATCGGTTCGTCTAGATACTTCCATGCCCCCTGTTCTTTGACTTTCGCTTTTTTTGGATCGAGCATCATGACTTCATCCAACAACTCAACATCCACGTGGACTTCTAGGACATAGAAAGAAAATGTACTGTCTACTAGATCGCTCAACTTTGTAAAAAAAACATCACCCCAATATGAGACCTCCTTATATTTCGCTTCATGGTTAATGAAGGTGACCACTTCAGAAAGATTATTTAGCTCCGTGACCTTTTTCTCTAAGACTTTACCTCGTGCGACCAATCCATAATCTATAATATAAATATAGACAATATCGTTTATTTCGCATTTGTGCCCAACTGGGCGGCCTCTAATGCTAGTTTCGGTGAACCAAGTCTTTCCTTTTTTCCGGCGATGTTTAGAGGATAAATTTAAATCACTCCGTCTTTTAATCAGGTGATAACTGGGCTTTACACGCTCCCTCTGACTATCATCTTTGGCCATTCTCTTAGATAAACTCCAGTTCGGTTGTCCCAGATAAGGCTAAACCTTGAAAGATTTTAATTTTCTACTGTAACGGTTGACCCTTATAGTCATGTAAACTTTTTCGCTATATCAGCTAGGATGTCATCGTTCACATCTGCAAGGGCAAATGAGCCAGCGAACTCACTACCCCAATAGAAACTAATGGCAAAATCAGTTGCGTCTGAAGCCCCTGCAAGTTCGGGATAGATTTGGTCTCCATCGCGCTCAAAGAATTCCATAGGTCGACCTTCAAATAAAGTCCCAACAATTGGTGCTAGTATCGCCGTGTAAGTACCGTCAATCGGCTCTTCAATCTCGTAATCGGCAGTGGTGTAAAAGTAGTGGGGCACCACATACACTGTCTTCGACTTCGGTTCTTCATCGATAGAAGTCGATAGATTTAGACCATACTCGTTGAAAGGGGACTGCACAAGCAAAGGATAGGAGCAAGAATTATCATTGAGATCATCCTCCCACATCTGGACCGCTTCCGCTGTTTGAAGTTCCTCGAATTGTGCTAACGTATAGCTGAAGATACTACACGTAAGTTCTTGTGTTTGAAACTCATTTTCGACCGTACTCATGTTCTCCTCCATTGGTGGTAAGCTAAATTCTTATCTCCAAATCCTATCCGATTCCACTTAAAGATTGAAATGCATGCTCACTGCGATATATACACCCTTCAATCTACAACTATCCCTCGCTGAGAAAAGATGGTTATTAGAATGCAATCGGGATTTTCATGATTAAAAGAGTAGCAAGAAAAAGGGTTGGTATAAATGGTGAAACAAAAAAAGACTTATAAGAATAATCGCTCCCGCTCAAGAGGTTTACCTCACTGAAACTAGCTAAAATTAATGCTTAAAAAAGTTTGTGTAAATTTTTTAGTTAGTTTTTTATAAAATGATAGAAGTTAGTTTGAAACAGGTAAGGCGGGTTGATCATTTGTATGACAATGAACTCCCCCGCCTGCTGACCACGAGCTTAACATTTCAATCAGATAGACATCACGATCAGGAAAATAGCTCTCTATACGCGATTTTGCCGTGATATCTGTTTTCGGGTTCCCAAAGCCAGGCACAATTACAAATCCGTTTCCAACGAGCCAGTTCATGTAATTAGTATCAAACATTTGGTTTTTGTAGTTAACATAACCTTCGATCGGTTGTCTTATGACAGTGAACCCTGCCTTTTCTATTATTTTTGCTGCCTTATCATAGATTTCAGCTTCTTTGCTATCACGTCCACATAAAGACTGAGGTGTACATTGGATAATGACTACAGTTCTCGGTCCAATAAACCGGGCAATACCATCAATATGCCCTTTGGTTCGATCCCCATCTGGGATTCCCTCGATAAAGACAACGTGTTTTACACCAAAGTACTTCTTCAAATCGCGCTCCGCCCGCTTTTTACTGTAGTTTAAGTTTCGACTTGGATCTCCAATGGTGCTCCAATTCAGCATAACTGTATCTGATCCATTAAACTCCAAGTTGCCTCGTTCATGAACGATCTTTATCTGGTCAACAGGCATCCCAAGTATCGCGCCAACTTTGTCTGGGACTGAATTATCTAAATTAAAGGGTATATCTGAACCAAAAGCACCACCCCATGCATTGAAATTCCAATTTTGAATCCTTATTTCTTTGTCATTCAAAACATAAACAGGTCCATTATCTCTCATCCAAGAATTATCATAAGGTATTGCGTGCCATTGGATGTTTTTGTCTTCAGGGTCTACCCCTATGTTAGTCAACGCTTTAAGAGCATCCGCATAAACTTGATCTGAATGGAAGAGAATATGAAGTTTTTGGTAGCGTGAAATAATATTGGCTATCTCTGCAAATGCCCGTTCATGATCTTTTTCCCAATAACCAGGCCATTGCATCCAAGTCGCCTCTTGTGGCTCCCATTCAGCTGGAACGCGCTTAGTTTTGTGGTTAAATTCTTTTGCTTGAGTAACGCTCATTCCTGAAATCAAAAGTGTTATAAAAATAATCCTAATGTTACTTTTCATTTGCTCCAACTCTCTAGCAGTTTCCGCACCTGCGAGTTTGTGCTAAACCTGGTATTTTTCGCCATAGCTTCTTGATATTCTAACCCAAACAAGATTTCTCTAAACCACTGCCAAATCAGAAGTTCTAAAACCCCTCTTTTTTGTATCTGCCAAGGTACATGCACATAAACACAGGTGTCTTGTCCCATGGGGGGTGGTGCTTTAACTTCAGAGCGGGACCACGCTGTTAAAAATCGCTCCTAAAAGCTAACAGCAAGATAGTAATCTGTTCAAACTTAATTGCCCCCCGCTACGTAAGATAATTTTCAACGGATAATATAAGGAGGTGATCTAGTGTCTTTAATTATAGCTGATTTGGTCTTGTCGGGAGTGGCACTTGTTGCCTGTCTAACATTCTTGAGACCTGGTTGGGATGACCTCCAGGCTAGTAGAGTGGGTATACAAGAGCCAACCGATAAAGTTTAAAACCAAATAAACGAAAGGGGTCCAACAGGGCCCCTTTTTGATTTTTGGGACGCATAAGTTTTAGAAAAGTTATTTTTTGTATTATATTCTTCAACCAAATATTAAAAAACTAGAAATTTAGATATGCGCAAAGCAATCATCGAAAATACAACTGTCTTCGACCTTCCTTCGGAAGTGGTAGGTGACAATTTTGAAATTACCATTATGTCTCCCGATGTTGATAGCGATGAACCATTGCCAGCTGTATACCTCAGCGACGCAAATAATATGCTGGGAACGGCTTGTGATGCTATTAATAATCTGATGTTTGGTGGCGAGATTCCCCCCATATTGTTGATTGGCGTGGGGTACCCAATTGACGGCAACTGCAGCGAGTTCATCAGATTAAGAACTAGGGATTTTTCGCCCTCAAGAGACGACTTTCAAGCTGCTTCAATGGCTGAATATGCCGGTTTCGAGGCCAATGATTTAGCTTGCAGCGGAGCACACAAGTTTCTTCAATTCCTTACAACAGAGCTAAGAGAATTTGTTGAATCTCGTTTTGCTTGCGGTTCAGCCAATACTTTGTTTGGAATTCAATGGGTGGCTTATTCGGCACATATGCTCTTTTAAATCAACCTCTGCATTTCCAAAATTACATCTTGGGAAGCCCTTGGTATTCTTGGGACTATCCGTTTATTTTTAAACAAGAAGAAACATATGCTCGGAGCCACAAGGATCTGGATGCCAGAGTTTACATGGCTGTTGGGGCAAAAGAGCATTTGATTTATCCCGAAATGCCCGAGCCATTAAAACAGATGTTCGGAACTGCGGATACTGAGGGTCTAGTTCGGGAAATGTTTACAAAAATTCAGAAAAGAAACTATCCTAACTTAAACTTTACAGGTGAGGTCTTAGATGAGGAGACCCATTTTTCGATTATCGGAAGGTTACTCTCAAAAGGTCTCCGAGAGATCTTTGCCAAAAACCCTAGCTAGCTCCAACTCGGGCCATGAACTCTGGTCGAGCAGCGGCAAAGTCTCAATGATTGGGCTGTCTTGAGTTAGAAACTACTCGAAGCGAAATGCGGATACTGGCACATGTTTTAGGTCAGTTATCGCTCAGACCCACTTGTCTAACTTCTATTACTTAGGGAATATACTCCCCATAAAATGAACCCAACCGCTAACAAGCCAAAAATAATTTCATGGGCATGGGGCATATCTCCAACTTGCCACCAAGTCACGTCAAAGTAATTAAAAGTTTTCAAATTTACACTCCTTTGTTGCTCGATTAGGCAGAGATGGCGAGGCGCATGATGCGAGCCTGCAATGTATTTGGGCAATTGCCTCGGCGTCGTTGGTATGTTGCTTAAGTGATATTTTCTCGGTTACAAATGCACACCGCCCGCGGTCAAAAAGCTGGCAAAAAGAAGGGGCCTTTGGGCCCCTTTAAAATATCCCATAGGCGGGATTAGAGGGCCTGAGAAATCTGTTTCGAGCAGCATGTGCATGTGCAGCAGTCACAGCACTTACATTTTAAGTTCACCATCTTCTAATCGTCCCTTAGCCAAAACTCGGATAAAAAGATTGCGGTCAGCAGTACACACGTAAAGACCATTGTGCCAGTTGTTATTTCCATGTTCGTCCCCCTCGGACAAGTAAATTAATTCCAATAATTGCTAGATTGGGTCTATGTATACATTCCTCAAATGCATACTATTGATTTATAGTATGCATTAAAAGCATGAAATGGGGATATCGAAAGTGAGGAAATGTGTTAGCTTTTCCGACTAAAAATAATTAAAGCGATCTGCCTAATCACCGATGCAGGGTTAATTTAACGCATTATTAGGCGAAATGGGAGGCAAGATTCGATTATGCTGCAAACGATTCTGTTCGATCAGTTTAAATTAATAACCTCAAAACAAAATGCAAGGGGAAAAAATTGGAACAAATTCGTAACTTTGAATTGATTATTGACGACGCCACATTATCGGATCTCAAGGCGAGATTATGCGCCACACGTTGGCCCGATGAGGAGACCGTTAAAGACTGGAGTCAAGGCGTGCCTGTGTCCTATTTGCGCCAGATAATTGATCACTGGCGAAACAAATATGACTTCCAAAGATTATCGCAACGAATTAACAGATGGCCAAATTTTACGACAAATTTTGACGGATTGGATATTCATTTCATGCACATTCGTTCAAGTAATCCCCATGCCCGACCATTGATACTGACTCACGGTTGGCCGGGTTCTGTGGTTGAATTCTTGAGGGTTATAGAGCCTTTAACGGAGCCCCAAAAGTTCAAGGGGAAATCAGCAGATGCCTTTCACTTGGTCATACCCTCGTTGCCGGGATATGGATTTTCTGGACAACCAAAGCAGGCGGGTTGGGGAGTTGAAAAAATAGGTGATACTTGGGCTAAACTGATGCGACGTCTCGGATACGACTGGTATTTAGCTCAAGGTGGAGATTGGGGCTCTGCTGTTACATATTGTATAGCTCGGCAAGATCACGACCATTGCCGGGCGATTCATCTCAATCTAGTCTTTGTTCCCCCAGACGAGAGCGCGACCGATCTAAACGATTTTGAGATATCCGCGCTCAAGAGTTTGAAATTCTATGCGGACTGGGACTCCGGATATGCAAAACAACAATCAACTCGCCCGCAAAGTTTGGGCTACGGTTTGGCAGACTCTCCAACAGCTCAGGCCGCGTGGATTATTGAAAAATTCTATGCATGGACAGATTGTGATGGAAATCCGGAGAACGTAATTTCTCGAGATGAAATTCTCGATAATATAATGGTGTACTGGGTGAGTAACACGGGAGCCTCTTCAGCCCGACTTTACTGGGAGAGTATTGACATATTCAAAGAAATTTCCGAAGTTAAAGTCCCAATGGGCGCAAGTATATTCCCAAAGGAAATCATTAGAACCAGTCGACGTTTCGCAGAGCGCGTTTATACAAATATTATCTACTGGAACGAGCTAAACAAAGGTGGTCACTTTGCAGCATTTGAGGAACCCCAGCTTTTCGTTGAGGAAGTGCAAAACTGTTTCCGAGAAATCAGTTAGTAGGATCATAATGTTAGTAAATTTTCCCTCAAGCAGATTTTGACAGAGTAGATACTGGAGCTATTGAAGTCTGTTTATTAACCTTTTTTGTATCTGCCAAGGTACATACTCATAAGCATATCTGTCTTGTCCCATGGGGGGTATTATCGCGCGCGAGCAGAGAAATGGATTATGATTTAAAACAGCATTTGTATAATGGCTAAGTGGTACAACCAGTGGTACAACAAGATGCTTGTTATTGATTTAGCGTCAAAAAAGTCATTTAAAACAGTATGATATAAAGTTGTTCGACTCCTACCTCTTCCGCCATATTTCTACGTCTCACAATAATATCAATGGCTTATTGTGCCTCTCATTCACCAAGCGTTAGCAAAACTTAACCGCTTGCTATATTTGGTGCTCCATTATGCATACCTATCCTTACCTCATCGACCGCAATGGATGAGATAAGATATCGGTCTAAAAATAAAACGATAGACTCGGGGGCAGAAGGTACTTCGATGCATAGGTGCCATCTATTTCTCCACTGCGAGTACACTAGATAATCGAAACAATTCCTTTACACCGGTGATTTTTGTAGAGAAAAGAAGCTGTCCATCTAATCCAGCGACACGATGCTCATTTCTCCTTATCCAATCCGGGTCGGCGAAGAAAGACTGAAAAGCACTTTTATTAGGAAATTTTATTACCGCAAAACTTTCCCAATGTTGAGGCTCGATATTCCCAATGACTAATCCGTTTAACCAACCGGATATGACTACTTCAGCGCCAATCTCTCGTAAATGGTTCAATTGGTCACGACCATACAGAGCATAAGCTTCTCTGCCAGTAAGGTCAGTTTCTCTTCCGTCCGCGTATTCAGCCCTGTCACTATACTTAATTAGGTTGAGGACGAAGAAAGGCTCAGTCGCACTTAATTTATCCAAATTCGAGAGTTGCTGCGAGCTCGGCATCATTCTATTTTGTATTTCCATGTGTCCTGTCTTCTCTGCAAAAGACGGTTGAGAGAAGAACAAGCCACTCAATAGGGCGAACAAAACCTTTTTATTCTGTTTAAAGGGTCTTCTTGGTATAGCCATGATACTTACCTTTCTAGTGCATTCGCTGAATGCGGGCACATAAGCTGGTTATCAAATGCCCAGTCTTTTCGGAAGACCAATCCATAAAATGCAAAAAATCCGATCCAGTCATGCTAAATCAGGTTACAGAGAGTGGGTTCCGGTTTAACAGGTATTTGTAAAGGATCCCACCATCTGGGTCAAATCGGTGATGACAACATTATACAAGATGCTTTTTATTTATTTAGCGTACAAAAGGGTATTAAAAACAGTGATATATAAAGTTATTCGACCCCCACCTATATTTTCTTTCTCGATCTTCCTGATTTTTATCACCTAAAGCTTGAAGCGACTGGACGGTAACCCTTGAAAATTTGTTTTGTAAATCAATAAACTGCCTGACTTAGGACGCTTTTTAAGACGTGAGTCACTCAAACTCAAGCGGGCGGTGGTTACGAACAGTAGGTTAAGATCGTCGCCACCAAACGCGACACACGACGGTAGATCGACAGGCACCTTTAGCACAAGGCTTTTTTCTCCATCATGACGGTATCTTGCGATCTGCGCACCGCCCCAATGCGCACTCCACACACCTCCATCACGGTCCACCGTCGATCCGTCCGGAAACATGCCCTCTCCGGTTTTGGCAAAGGTTTGCTTGTCGGTAATAGTATTCTCTTCTGGATCATATCGATACCTCCAGATAGTCCGCCTCGGCGAATCGGCATGGTACAAAATTGAGCCGTCGGGGCTCCAACACAGTCCGTTAGAGGTAGTTATGTTGCTTATGTGCTCGGTTAAAGTATTTTGGGAATCGATGCAATACAAGGAGGCGAAAACTTTGGCTACTTCAGGCTTTTCCACCATCGTGCCTGCCCAGAATACTCCGAATGGGTCAATCTTTCCGTCATTGAATCGCAATCCATCGGCTAAGCTATCTGGACCGTAAAGCCACTGCACAGCCCCGGTGGATAAATCAAAAAAAGCGATCCCACAGTCAAAGGCTACGATTAGCCTATGGTCATTTTCGACGAATCCAAAACACCCCACGCGATGCGGCGTTTCCCAGGTCTTGAGTCCGCCTGATGCCAGATGGTACTCAAATAAAGTTGACCTCTCAATATCAGTCCACCAGACCGTCGATGCCACTTCATTCCAAACAACTCCTTCACCAAGTTCATTTTGAACATCTACGCTATGTATCAGTTCAGGTAATTCGTGTATCACAACTTCAGAGCCTCCATTAAGAGGGACGACAACACTTCTAATTTAGTATATGCATAAAAAGGATGGAATGGGAATACTTTAAAAGCCCCCACCTTGGGTTTCGACGAGAGCTTATGCGGATTTCGAAAAAACTACTGAGACTTTTTATACCTGCCAAAGAACATATACATATGAAAGGTTGGTTTATCCAACCGAGTCATCTGAATGCTTGGGGAAAAGCTAGAAGCTTGGGGTCGAAAGTTTTGCGCAAAAACACGGCGGCCAATAGCGAGCCTACGAGCCTCTAGTCTTTTTGAGACCATTTGCCCATGCGTTGATATGCGCTCCGATTTAATACAGTACGAGTATCCCCAACACTTGCTTGAAATTCTTTGTAGCTATCGCTCGAAAATGTTTTATCCATTGTATCCATAAGCTCAGCGTAGGAATTTGAGCTTATTGCCACAGCGTGCGTCATGGGGCCACCCCCTGCAATATTGGCCGCCAATATTGCCGAACCGGAAGGGTTATACTTTTTCGTTTTGTTCATTAGTTTCTTCCAAGCTTTTGCATATTTTTCGGGGTCTTTCACCGCCATATCAAAAACAAGAAGGTAGTTATTTTTGGACCAGTTCTCGGGACTGACAGACATCAGGACTTCATGTTGCAAGCTCGCTAAAGGATTTATTATCCCTTCTTTCTGAGCCATGTAGAAAGCCATAGCTGCAGTTGGGTCTTTCTTTTCACCGCCGAGGAAGGCATCTAAAGTTGTTTGATAGGATTCCATATCTGAGTGCTCAATGACGAGACCATGCGTGGCTGGGTTCATTCCATCGAATAAGGCTGTGTATAGATAAGCTGTGCCCATATACTTGCCCATGGGTCCTTCAAACATGCTATTTATTTGGGAGTAAGCCATTAACGGGGTGCCGGTGGCGAAAGGATATACGTTGTGTACTTTCCCCAAGGAGTAAGCTTGCTGAGAAAGTAAAACTGTTAAAAAAAGCGTGATTGAACGAATCATGGTTATGCCCTCTAAATATAATTTTCTTTTAAAACGTCCGCTGCATCATTGAAAGAAGAGCACAGCAGAAGTGCTTAAACCGGATCTCAGGAAGGGTAGAAGCACTAATCGTGCCATTAAACCAACGCCTTGATGAACGGCATGCTTTAGCGATTTATTGATAGCATTTCGCTAGCGATGGCTTATTGAGCGCACCTAGTTAGGGCAATTATTATGGTTGCTGCATTTAAATTGCGCATCAAGGTCAAGATATGATCGCTCTAGATATGAACGAGGTTTATGCATTTATGTTTTGTATCTGCGCAGGCAAAAACACATAAATAAAGTTGTCTTGTCCCATGGGGGGTGGCATAGCTCGCTGCCTGAAAAATAGATTATGCTTCAGTAGAGCAATTTTTGGGCAATGAGAGGCGTTTACGCCGCCCCTAATAGCACTAAAAATTTACTCTTGCGGCTTTGGTTGAAACCAAAGTATGCCAATAATTAAGGCCAGTACTGAAAGATTGAGCAATATAGCAATAGGTTTATCTAATAAAGACGGATCAGCTAAGCCTCCAAAACTTTCAAGGTAGGAAGTTGCATGTGGGCTAAGAGAAACGCCTGAGTACTTTAAGGCTTGCACGTACCGAGCTGCACCCACCCAGATCCAGAGGCGTCCTCCATAAAAAGCTAAATTAGTAAGAACTACGCAAAAGCCGAATATGGTAATTATTATTTTGGCAAAAATATTTGCGTCTTTTTCAACTGCGACAGAGGCAAATCTTGCAGCGACCCAGAGCGCAATGATTCCACCTAGAAAGTTAATAGCGTCAGCTATTCTGCCCGCACCCCACAGCATTCCTATATCAGATTCCATATCAATTCTCCTCATTAAAGTAGGTATTTACTAGTTTTTGGAAGTAGACCATACGCTAGTGAATATATCTTTTGTGAAAAACTTAACCTCTCTTTTTGTATCTGCGTAAAATCATCATAAACACTATTTAAATAGGAGATAAAAACAGAACGTTACACATCTATTATTTTTGAGCGGGAATAGTCGGATAGGAGTAACCCATTGATTTACACAGAGTTGAGTATTATAAACTTGTTACAAACCACCCCTAAAATTGGGAGCTTTACAAAGAAACTTACAAACGGTTGCGATCACTACAAATCATAAGTAGCATTTAATAAGAGTAGCGTTAGATTCCGTTGATACGCGATATAATGTGGCTTATTCTATCTTAGTACATTGGCTGTAAGAGAAAAGCATGGGAGCAACCGCACACATGGCTTTAGTGGAAGAAAACACCTAGAGGATGTAAGAGACGAGTTAAAGCGTCTGAGTCTTTATTAGCTTATGAAAACACTATTCCAGGTTCTTTTCTCGATGGCTTTGGCGTCTGTTTATCTGACCTCAATGGCCTCAAGCGATGAGTTCAGCGCGAAAGCAGTCAGTATTGACCATGCCGAGGTAAGCTACGAATTGCAATCAGACTTCGGCGATCTCGACGCAATCGCTAACCGAGGTATACTTCGGGTTCTTGTAACTCACAGCAAAACAGATTTCTTTATCGATCAGGGTCGAATCCGAGGCATTCAGGCAGAGTTTGTGGAGGAATTCCTGAAAAACCTGAATAAAGGCAGAACGAATAGATTTAATGCGAGCGAATCTCACCGAATTATCCCTCAGTTTGTTCCAGTCGCGTTCGATGAGCTAATTCCGTCATTGCTCGCTGGTAAAGGTGACATCGCGGCAGCCTTTTTGACGATGACACCAGAACGCATAGCGAAAGTTGATTTTGTCAGCCCGCAGGGTCGCTTGGTCGATGAGATTCTAGTCGCTCATAAAAACGCAGAACCGATTGAAAAGCTAGCTGACCTCTCGGGACGGACAGTCTATGTTTTGAAGGGCAGCAGCTACGCCTATAATCTCTCTGAATTGAATAAAAGCCTAAGCTTAGTCGATCTACCCGCAGTAAAGATCGTTAACGCTGATAATCAATTGCTCACGGAAGACATACTCGAACTTGTCAATGCAGGCATTATTGCCTACACGTTTTGTGACGATTTTAAAGCCAACCTATGGGCTAAGGCGCTCCCTAACATCCAGCTCAGTCGGGGTGTAACGCTTTCCTCAGGTCAGCCCGTCGGCTGGGCAATTCGACCAAATTCACCTTTGCTTCGAACTGCCGTGAGCACTTTTTCTAAAGACGTAAAAAAAGGCACCTTTCTCGGCAATATCCTGTTCAATAAATATTATGCCTCAACGCAGTGGATTAATAACCCTCTAGCAAAGACTGAACGCGATAAGTTTGAGCAGACCATCGATCTGTTTCGTCGTTTTGGCGAGGAGTATGGATTTGACCCGTTGGCGCTTGCAGCTCAGGGGTATCAGGAATCACGGCTAGACCAATCTCTAACGAGCCATAAGGGTGCCATTGGCGTGATGCAGCTGCTGCAGAGTACAGCGAATGACCCCAATGTAGGTATTCCCAACATCTATGACATCGAAAACAACATCCATGCCGGTGCCAAGTACATGAATTTTTTGCGTAATCGATACTTTTCGGATGACGCTATCTTACCTATTGACCAACGTTTGTTTACTTGGGCTGCATACAATGCCGGACCCGCAAATATCCGTCGTGTTAGAGCAGCCGCTGAGCGAAACGGGTTGGATCCAAACGTCTGGTTCAACAACGTCGAACATATGGCGGCTCGCAAAATTAGCCGGGAACCTGTCAAATACGTGGCCAATATCTTTAAATACTATACAGCCTATCGGATGATCGAGGATCGAGCTGATAGTAAATCTGCAGCAATCCAAAAACTTGAAACTTCTCACGATTAAACTGCTTCAAGTCACTAATGTCGTATACAAACGAGTTGGCTTCTTGTTCTAGCTTTACCCCCTATGAAACCCTCGGGAGTTTTGGGGGCAGGACCAATTACGGAGCAGAGTTAGGGGCTTTTTATTTAAATCAGGGCTTCAGCCAAAGTTCCCGCATAATGCATGGCGTAAAGATCATCACATCCACCTATATGAGAATCGCCAATCCAGATTTGAGGAACTGATGTTTTTCCAGCTTTGGCAGCCATGTCCTCCCTAAGTGTTGGATTTAAATCAATAGGAATTTCATTAACTGAAACTTCGAGCTTATTCAACAAACTTTTTGCTTTGTGGCAAAATGGGCATAATCGACTTGTATAAATTGTTACTTCTTTCATAAATTAATTCGTCCCTCAAAACTATTTCACCTCATTGAATTACGCAGCTTAAAGCAGCATCAACGGTACAAGATGAGTTGGGTGCAACTAAACTTTGCCAGCATCTTTCTTGAGTCCTCGGAGATCACCTCGCAATCCCAAATCTGTGTTGTGCGACCCGAATGAATACATGACGCAACACAGCGCACAGTGCCCTTTGTGACTGTTCCAAGCAGGTTGGATTTAAGCTCAATGGTGGTGAAACCAGTGGCATCCTTTGGCAAGTTTGCGATACAACCATAACCAGCACTGCTGTCTGCAAGCGATATAACACTGCCAACATGCAAGTTGCCGTTTATCGCCATGTGTTTGCGAGCGACATCTAGCTTCGCAACTAGCCGGCCCTTTCCAACCTCTAATACTTGGATCCCAAGCAAGCCCGGAAGATTGTCTTGGTCCTTTTTATTGAAAGATTCGGGATCCGTCATAAGCTCTTCTTTGCTCCTGGTAGTTCACTAGCCTTTTTAAACATTTATCTATTTGTAAGTTACAGTATTTTTCTACGACTTCTCTCTGAGCAACCATTAGCTTCACTAATCGACAGATGAGCAGGGGAAAGCTGTCGTCGTGAATACATAGACAGTATTATTGCATTTGTTATGGACACTCGCTTAGAGC
Source organism: Porticoccaceae bacterium (assembly GCA_902557735.1). GTDB lineage: Bacteria > Pseudomonadota > Gammaproteobacteria > Pseudomonadales > Porticoccaceae > TMED48. The sequence continues at coordinate 49,605 of CACEBC010000003.1, read as the reverse complement.
CTCTGACCGAGAGTTACGCCACTGGGTGTGAGACTAATTTCATGTGTCCAAATACTCGGGGGCTGATTTGCGAGCGCTAAAAAGGAGTTTGCAATGTCTTTTGGATTTAAGAATATCGACCCCGGCTTCTCGGACTCTTGCTCAATCATCTTTATGTTGCCATTGTCAATGAGTATTCGTCTCAAGCCAGGAGCGTCAATAGCCCCATCAATTATTATATGAGCTACATGCACCCCATACTCTTTGTATTCCTGGGCCATCACTTGGGTCAATGCTCTTTGGGCAAATTTACTCGGTGCATTGAGACCAAATCCTTTGCCACCTCTAAGTGACATAGTATTTCCGGTGACTAAGAAAGCCCCAGAACCAGATTTACGCATTAAGGGCAGCGTCAACTTCGCTACGCGCAATAATCCGGAGGCATGAACAGCATATGAGTCATCGAAAGCACTCGTATCGACATTTTCGACCAAGCCTCCACCAATTGGATCATCAACTCTTTCTTTCCCTAACTCAGGAGTTTTAGCATATCCAGCGTTGTAACAAAGCACGTCAATTTTTCCATGATTTTTATAAATTTTTTCAAAAGCTTTGTTGACTGAAGACGTATCAGTAACGTCACATTCAATAGCCGCGCATGAGCCCTCTAGTTCTCCGTTAATATGATTTTCCAGATCGATAAGGTTTTCTTTTGATCGAGAAAGAATGACGACTGAGTAGCCAGCTGATGAAAATTGGATTGGAAGCGCACCTCCTAACCCCCACCTTACCTCGGGCATAAAAGCTTCATCATTTGCATTACCAAAATAAGCTTTGTTAGAACTGTATTTGGTACCTGCGCCAACCACAACACAGACTGACTTTTCATTTGTCATTGTTATTTGATCCTTATTTAATTCATAGCGATCCAGTATGCTCGATATCCTGATGGTTTAGAAGAACGGGAGCCCTTGCTAACGATTTTTATGTCTTTTAAGTAACATAAACTTGACAACAGGAATGGGGAGTATGACTCTTTCTTGTTATCAGAAGTCTCATTTTTGTGCTTAATCCTAAATAAAACCAGGCTTATCTACACAAAGGCTTGGCCAGTGGAGAACGATTGGATATAAGTTAGACTGAACGGGTGCACACAGATGAAGCGGAGTGGAATATGGTGAATATCGATCGCAGACAGTTTTTGCAGAGTTCTGTCGTGCTTACGGCATTGGCTGGTTCTTGCAGTTCTTTATCAAATCAGAATTGGAAAGCAGGGCCTGTTAAGCATTTAATCCCGTCGGCAAATCACTCTCATATTTCTCTTAAAGCGGTTTTTTCTAGGCAAATAAACGATGCCGTTCTGTTGATTGATGGCAAAAAAATTAATGGCCGTCCAACGGATAGCAGAGGCCATGGGTTTGCTTTCGACGCTAAAGAATTAAGACCGAACACTAGTTACGAGTTGGCTCTGATGGAGGGTGATACTCGGTTAACTGATTCTTGGCTTCTATCCACTACACCTGACCCTAAAAGTCGACCAAAGCATCTGCGTCTATTAGTGTTCACTTGTGCAGGAGGACATCCTTTGATGAGTAAGGGGGAACAATCCCCATTTTTGCCTCATAGTACGCGTCGTCGGCTACTTCAGCGCGGGTTGTCATTTAAACCGCATGCGATGATCGCGATTGGTGATCATGTTTACTGGGACCAACGGACATGGCTGGAATCCAGCAAGTCGAGTATACGAGACTTTTCATCGGGCCTATATAATGCCATTGGCATGCTCGATCGAAGGGCTCCAGCCTACGGTGGCACTAATGAAGCGATTCTGAAAATAGTGGCGGGTGAGCAGATTACCCCATTGTATGGAACTGAGCTTCGAAGTACCCCCAGCTATTTTATTAACGATGATCATGATTATTTTGAAAACGATGAGGCTAACGATCGATATGTAACACTTCCGCCGGAATCCTATCAAAAGCAGTTTTTCAGCTTCGTCAGGGATCATTACCTGCCGGATTTTTTGCCCTCCGCAGATGTGCCTAATGCTTTGAGTGGCACGATGCTTAATGGGCATAATCGGCATTTTGGAGCGCTGCGCTGGGGTCGACTGAGCGAGACGCTCATGTATGACTGTGCCGGCTTTTTATCATTGAAGGGTGAGACTGCCGGATTGGTTCCGCCTGAAGTCGAGCGTTGGTTGTGCGATCGCTCCACAGATGAAACCGTTGAGCAGTTAATGCATATCCCGTCGCATCCTTTTGGTTGGAGTGCTGGGAAGTGGAGAGAGTGGTATCCCGATGTAGCTGACAGCGGGCAAACTGGGACTCAGACCGCCAAAATGTATGCAGATGGGCAACGTTTTCAACTGACGACTGGAAAACCCAAGTTTATGTGGCAAAAAGGTTGGTGGAATCAACATCAACGTCTGCTCGAGGCGCTGTCCAACCAGAAACGACGACCTGGAGTCGTCTTGAGCGGAGATTTGCATGCGACAGGCCATTCACAAATTGTTGGGAGTGGTGAACTATCTTTTGCATCAAACCCAATTCATTCAATCATCACTGGCCCTTTAGGCACGGGTTCGGGATGGCCTAGCAAGGCGAGAGGCACACCACCTACAGTGGCAAGTCATATCCGTCTGGATAACCCCGCCCCGGTCACTGAGCGTAACGGGTTCACCTTGTTGGATATCACACCGGATAATATTCGGATGCGATTGTTTGCGTGGCGCAGAGAGAACTCGTCTTTAAGTGATATTGATACTTTAAAGCCATACCATGACGTAAAAATAAAAAAGCAAGGTTTAAGCATATAAACAGCGATGGTCTCTGTGATCCTTGATTTTTAGAGGCAATGAAAAAACTTTATGGCTAATGATGCGCCTCAAATTTGCATATCTCGAGCTTAGCGAAAATGAAACTTAAACGATCTTTACTGTATATGCAAAGGCACTTATACATGAGCACAAGTTTCTTATGCCTTGAGGGGAGGATACTTCAACGTCAGATTAGGATCACTGGTAAAGATGGTTGTTGGACGCCGATGAGCGGGGAGCGCGAATACCATTTCTTCAAACTTAATCGTCCCACACTGCGTAGAATGGTTTCAAGTCGTCAACTCAAGGAGGTAATCTAGTGTCTTTAGTGATAGCTGATTTGGTCTTGTCGGGAGTGGCACTTGCTGCCTGTCTGATATTCTTGAGACCTGGCTGGGATGACCTCCAGGCTACTAGAGTGGGTATAAAAGAGCCAACCGATAAAGTTTAAAACCAGTAATGGTAAGGGGTCCATCAGGGCCCTTTTTTTTGGCATGAAAAAAAGACTACGTTTGGGTCTTCGAAGAGGGCTTATGCGGAATTCCAGTAAGCTACTAAAACTGTTTTGTTTCTGCCAAGGCACATATACCTAAATAAAAGTGTATTGCCCCATGGGGGTATCATTGCTGGAGGGCAGAGACATGCATTATGATTCAAAACAGCACTTGTATAATGGCTGAGTGGAACGACCAATATTAGATCAAGAGGATTTAATATTTATTGGACGTCAAAAAAACAATATAAACACTGATAAAAAGTTGTTCGACTTCTACCGTTTCCGCCTTTTTTGATGGTTTTGATCAATATTTGTTAGAGTTGGGCGCTCTGTAATTTTGAAAAATAAAGGGACACACGTGTTAATAAATATTGAGGTTCAAATCTCGAACCAAGGTCTTCACCCGATCACAGAAAAGATTTCAGCAGAGATCTCCAAACGCCCGACTTCGGAGGGCCTATGCACACTGTTCTTGCAGCATACATCTGCGAGCCTCTTGATACAGGAAAACTATGACGACAGTGCTCGCAGAGACCTAGAGAATTGGCTCAATCGGCTTGTCCCTGAGGATGATTCAATCTATACCCATACGCTGGAGGGTCCCGACGATATGCCTGCCCATATAAAAGCTATGCTCACTGCCACACAAATTAGTATTCCATTTGCATCGGGAAGGCTTTTACTTGGCACATGGCAAGGTATTTATTTATGGGAACATAGATACTCTATAACCAATCGAAATATAATCATGCATCTGAGCATCGACTGAGGTCATGAGAATCGCCGCTGAATTCATAAAGATTTGTTAGTCACAGATAACAATTGCTAGAGTGAGTAATTCTAGCTCTGACTGATTGTAGTATTCGCAGGCTTTTCTCTTTTTTGCAAAGTGGTCATCAACAATACACATCAATTCAGGTGACGCTTTCGGAGTACCCAATAATTTTTACTATGGTAACCAAGTTATTTGGTTTCATTGGGCACCTGCAAATCGAGGAGACGCACAATCAGCCGCATATAGCTTGTGTATGTATCTGATTCTGCTCAAACTCATACTAGAAATACAGCCATGATTTCTCATTCTTCCAACACATCAGCGACATTATTCATATGGTCATTACTGTATGGCGACCAACTACTTCCGGCGTTTGCTTGGTTCGATTGCTTGGAGACCCGAGAATTAACTCCTGAGCGATGATTTGAGCTGCCACTTGGTCAGTAGGTATCGCCAAGTCTTGAATTGCAACGTTATCGAACGTTTTTCCCTTAGATTGAGCAATTGTTTTATGCAGTTCTAATAAGTCAAAACCCAATAAAACGGCCAGTTCGCTTAATTTCATCGCATGCCCGTAATGGCAAGCTAATTCTTTTTTCAAGTCCATGATGTTAAGCCTGTTTTTTAAAATTCTTCAATACTTGGTTGTCTAAAATCGCAAGTTTTCATTTAGTTCGCTGGGTCAGATGGAAAGTGTCGTAGCTTGCCCAGTGAGTCGTTATCAAAGCTGCATTTATCGTGCCATAACTAATCTTAGATAAACAATGACCACTTCCATTGATATCACAGCGGCCAATAGACTAACCTGAGTATTAAGTTAACCTTTTTAGGGCAAGCCTCCGTCTTGCGCACCTGCAGGGTGCGCCGACATGCGTCAATTAGATCGGATCAGGATAATGCGCTTAAAAACAAATTTATCTTGCGACGTTGGAGATATAATCTTCGTAAACGTCAGGTCCCGGTCTTTATGTGATCCAGGGTACCCGGAATCTTAGAATTAACAAGCAGTTTTGAATCTAAAGGAATGCTGATGCACCATGAACTGATCCAAACTTTTTTCTATGTGTTTACTGGTGGTGCGGTGCTCGCGTCTGTCGCACTTTTTGGAAGGCAACCTCTTCTGCTTGCCTATGTTAGTCTCGGGGTGTTTATAGGCCCACATGGCATTGGTCTAGTCTCTGACCAAGCCATAATTTCGCAAGGAGCAGAAATTGGGATTATCTTTCTTCTTTTTTTGCTGGGCCTTGAGATGCATCCGCAGAAGCTATTGAAGGTGTTTCGTGAAGTGACCCAAGTAACTTTCGCAAGTTCTCTTTTATTTGGTTTATTGGGATCATCGGTAGCTTATGCCTTTGATTTTAGATTATTGGAGAGCGTAATTATTGGGGCTACCATGATGTTTTCCAGCACTATTATTGGTATAAAACTGTTACCCGCGGATGAGCTCCACCATAAGCACTCTGGAGAATTGGTAATAGGGATGCTGTTGATTCAAGATTTTATCGCAATATTTGTGCTGGTCGCTTTGCTAGTTGATCCAGCTGAAACTTCTTATTTCTCGCAGTTTGCTTACACTTTGCTGAGTCTACCCATTCTTGTTGTATTCGCTCTAATCATGTTTCAGAAAATTCTCCGTCCTCTATTTTTTAAGTTTGAAAAAATTGGGGAGTATATATTCCTTGTAGCGATTGGTTGGTGTCTAGGTATGGCCGAAGCATCTAGCTTTCTTGGTTTGTCTCGGGAAATCGGAGCATTTATTGCCGGTATATCGATGGCGACCTCCAATTTTTCAGAACATATCGCGCTAAATTTGAAACCAGTTCGAGACTTCTTTTTAATACTATTCTTTTTTTCTTTGGGCAGTGGTTTTGATTTAAATCTGATACCGGAAATTTGGTTTATTGCTTTAGCCATGAGCATGCTAGTGTTGATAGTAAAACCGGTTGTTTTGCATTATTTTTTGAGATCAGAAAGAGAGTCTAATAGCCTTTCATGGGATATCGGCTTCCGATTGGGACAAAACAGTGAGTTTTCGCTCTTGATCGCTTTTGTGGCATCTAACACCGGTTTGATAGACGACAAGGCATCCCATGTTATTCAAGCAGTCACCATCCTAACGTTTATAGTTTCAAGCTATATAATTATTTATAACTTTCCCAGTCCGGTCTCTGCAGTTCAGGAGGTGCGTCATGATTAAAGGGTTGGAAAGAGTTGTTACCACAGGAGCTCTTAAATTGCCTAATTCCGATGACAACTGTAGAACGATTCTCAAGGTAGATGCGTGTTATCGACGGTAGTTTAAATTTAAGAAACCTTTTTTTCATGTTTGAGCGTACTAAACGTGACTATTTTAATTTAAAAGTGATAACCTTACCAGATATCGATAGAATCGAAATACTTTTCTCAAGCGTTTTGCTATCAAAAGCTATGCGGTAAGAGGGGTGGATGAAATGATACCGATTGAAGAATTTGCTAAATCTAACGCTCTGTCAGTAGATCGGGTGATGGATGGAGTGAGGTCCGGGGAATATCAGGTTGATTATAGACAGGGCCAACTGTTGATAGCCCCGAAGGCAAAAGCAAATACCCTATTCGCTGAGAACATTCGTTATCTGTTCCTTGGTAGCGACCCCAGAAGACCCAAGTGGAGAGTAATATTGTCCGCTGTATTAATGGTATACGTTTGGGTGGCCTTTCTAGTCACCTACATAGTATTGACCGATTAGGTTTGTTTCGTCCAAAATTGTTTTGCGATCCTGGGACAGATCGGCCTGCAGCAGGTTGTGCTGCCCCATTTTGCTACCAGAGCCTTTAAACATGAGACATGCTTTGTTATTGTGACTGCGAAGAGGAGTTCAGTTGCGAAACAGGCAACTCTTCAGAGAGGGATGTGATGAAAAAATTTAAATATGCTGTTCTTATCGTCGTGTCTGTTTTAGAGGCCACCCCTATTTATGCCTGCGGTCTGCATGGGTTATATAGCTTTGGCAGCCCGATATATATTCCAAAATGTATTAAGACTGATGGTACTGAAGGCTTTTGCAGTGCTGGTATGTACTCGCCCATTGCAAAGGGAGACAAATTGGCTTTGAGAGTAGACAAACAAAAATCTAGCATCGTTTCAGATTCTAATGAGGAGATTCGCAGTGCTATAGAAAACGGGATGACGTGCGTTCTTAACTCAGAGTGTGCGTCAGGAACCAAGTGCGTCAAACATCGTGGTCTTTACGGGATTTGCAAGTAGGGACTGATCACTAGGCGGCTTTAATGCACCTAGTTCTCAAGCTCCCTAAGCAAAAGGTGTTATGAAAAAATATTTATTTGAAACAACGCCTTATTTGTGGCAGGTTAAGAACTCCCCTCAAACGTTAGCAACCAATCCAGCGTCGTCTTAGGCGTAAATTTAACGCCAGATACCAGCTTGTTGCCTTCTCAAAATGATATGTAGTATCATAAATTAGTCTCCACATTATCGTTTGATTTCATATGCTCTTTCCAGTATTCAAAATGGACCGCTTTATCTGGTTGCTCGGGTGTTTAGTGTTACCGCCGATTTCATACTCCGGACCATCGCATCAAGATGATCATCGACACACATCGCAACAAGATGATCATCGACACACATCGCAACAAGAAACCCATTTACATGGGGTTTCAAATCTGATGCTTGCTCTTGACAAAGGTAAGCTGGAGGTTCGTATTGAGTCGCCAGCAGCCAACCTCGTCGGTTTTGAGCACATGGCTCGTGATCGTGAGCAGATTAATCTTCTAAACGAGGCAAAAGCAATCCTCAGTTCACCAGAGCGGCTGTTTTTATTTAGCGGCGGCGATTGCGATTTAACAATGTCAAAGGTCGACATTTCAAGTCTCTTGCATGAGAGTCATACTAAACATGAAGAACATGATGAAAAAAGTCGCTTTTCACACTCAGGACGCCACGATTCTCATGATAAACATGGCGATCGTGACGGGAGAAGTGATAAAGCTCATAAACATCATCATGAAATTCACGACGATTCTCGAGGAGATCATCACCTAAAGGATGGCGAGACTCATAACGAGATTACTGCTGAATATAAATATAAATGCAAACGAGCGGACACTCTCAGTGCTGTTCAAGTTGATTTGATAAAACAATTTCCTGGTATTGAAAAGCTAAAGGTGTATTGGCTCAACGAAAACAAGCAAGGCACCATAACGCTGTCTGCAAACGCCAACATGATAAATATTAGGTAATTATGAGAGATAGTGAGCAAATTGTTAATCATGCGCAAAAGTTTTGCCTCGAAAATGGGTTAAGGTTAACTAAAAAACGTCGGCAGGTGCTGAAAGCATTGGTAGAGTCCCCGTTTGCATTGTCTGCCTATGAGCTACGCGAGTTGTGTAAAACAGAGTGCGACGAAATGCTTCCCCCAATGTCCATCTACAGAATTCTTGATTTTTTGCAAGAAGCAGGATTTGTGCATAGGCTCAACGTTTCGAATAGATACACCGCATGCAGTCACATTGCTTGCGAACATGAACATCTTTTTTCACAGTTCTTGATTTGTGTTAAGTGCAAAATGGTTACTGAAATTGACATCCCTGACCTGACCATCAAAAATATGAAAAATGACGCAGCATCTGCAGGGTTTGAGTTGGAAAGCCCGCAACTCGAAATCAACGGTATTTGTTTTACATGCAAAAATAGAGCGGCCTAGCACCAGCATGGACGAGAACAGCCAACGCGTTTTAAAAATGTCCAATAAATCGCTCGCCGGCGATGTGGCAGCGATTTGCTTGTCAAATATATGTATCATCCATTGCCTCGCTCTGCCGGTTTTAGCAGTGACAATTCCATCTTCGTTCTCCATCCTTTTGGACGAAGAGGCATTCCACCTTTGCATGCTGATGTTGGTTCTGCCGGTGAGCGTTTGGGCGCTCAGTTCTGGTTGGCGTAAGCACAAAAAGCGCAAAGCCACGCTATTCGGTGCCTGGGGACTAGGTATATTGGTGCTTGTGACTTTTTTCGGTCATGAGCTGTTTGGCGAGATCGGCGAGAAATTTGTGACGGTTATCGGTGCCTCGATAATAGCCTGGGCGCACTATCTTAACTTTAATGCTTGTAAAAAGTTTCGACTTTGATTGCGCTGCTCACGGAAGTTGGTCGAAGCAAAAAGCAATAATTGAGTTTTGTTGAGCCTTTTCAGACGCTTATGGTCTGAGATAGCTTAGTAGTGATGCTGATCGAAGGAAGTTTTGCATTCGTTAATTTGTAATTCTGATCTGGTACGATCAGACCTTTTTCCGAGTCCGCGTAACGAAAACCCCATCGCTTTGGTGGCCTTAAATATTTTCTTCTCAGCCTTAATTAAGTTGGAAGTTGCCTTGTATGGAGATCATGGGTCTGATCGCGGCTACAGCGCTCACATTTTTCCTAGTCTTCAGAATATTCCTCGTAGGATTGCATATCCAAGGCATAAGCGGCCGTGGCCATGTCATTCTCGATTAAAGAGGTTCGGAGTATTCCAGAGATCCAAAATGGGTAATAAAGAGCCTCCAGCAGAAGTCCTTTAGGATATTTAACATAGATAATTTGGTTGGGCGGGGGTGGAGGCAGATGGATACATGCTCCAAAGTATGGAACTAAAAAAAACTCGGTGATAATTTGCTCGTCATTGAATTCTAAGGGAACAATAAAGCCGGGGACGCGGACTTTGCGCTTATCCATGTCGGGTTTAATGTTCTGTGATACCAAGGCTTGCTGGTATCGATCGTTCTGAACCGAGACTGGATCTGTCTTAAGTTGGCTGCCGATCTCATCCTCGGCTGAACCATCTTGAATATCGGTGATGTAGCTAGGCGGATTGAGAAGGACATCAAGATCTTCCTTTGGGATTAAATCGATCCAATCAATGGTTTCATATTCGCTGACGCCAGTTCCAAAATCAGGAGAGGTTTGCTGGCTTGAACTGTGAGCAAATATTGCTGTTAAAGCAAAGAGCACCGCAAACAGGGGCCCCGGATGGAAGTTTGGTTTTGAACAAAACTTAGCGATGTCCATAAACGCCCATTTGTTTTATTTGAAGTTTATATTTTACAGTGGTGATGATACTGTGTATCTCATTGGTTTACACCTATTTCTATCCGTTGAGTCCGCGAGCATTATGACAATTGAACTTAAAAACGTATGCTTCAAATACCCGCAGTCGCCTGAGTCAACTGTGATAAATATTAAGTCATGGGCAGTTAACCAGTATGAACGAATTTTCTTGCATGGCCCCTCAGGTTGTGGCAAGTCGACGTTGCTGAATTTGCTAAGTGGAATTCTCAGGCCAAGTTCTGGAGAGATACTTGTGCTCTCTAAACGGTTGGATCTGATGACGAATCGTCAACTCGACCGCTTTAGGGCAAATCACATTGGCTATATCTTTCAACAATTCAATCTCGTTCCCTATCTCAATGCTATCGATAATATTAGGCTCGCCAATCAATTCTCAAAAAAAGCTCGTGGATCCTTATTGCAAGAGAACATTGTTAATTTACTTTCTACTCTCGGGATTGAGGACTCGGATTATTGTAAGCCAACGGAACAGCTGAGTATTGGGCAACAGCAGCGTACCGCCATCGCGCGGGCGATGATAAATGAGCCGGAGATACTGATCGCCGACGAGCCAACCTCATCTCTTGACAAGATGAATCGTGATGTCTTCATGTCCGAACTTCATCAGATGGTGTCTGAGACGAAAACGACTTTGATTTTTGTTAGCCATGACTTATCGTTATCCGATGGTTTCGATCGAATCGACCCTCTGTCAGATATCAATAGCTAAAAGGCAACCAATTAATGTTTTTCAAACTTGCAACAAAGAGTCTTTCGAGTAGAAGAGGGTCAGTGTTGCTTACCGTTATTGCGATGAGCGTGAGTGTATATGCCCTGCTTGGAGTGGATCATATAAGAAGCCAAACTAAAGATAGTTTTCACAGCACCGTGTCTGGCATTGACCTTATCGTCGGTGCTCGAACCGGCAGCTTAAACCTTTTGCTTTACTCTGTTTTTCGCATTGGAAATCCAACAAACAACATCGATTGGCACACGTACAAAAGCATCATTTCAGACCCCAAAGTGGGTTGGGCAATTCCTATCGCATTGGGTGACTCGCATCAAGGTTATAGGGTTGTAGGGACCAGTAGGGATTATTTTGAGCACTTCAGTTTTGGCAATAAGCAGAAGCTCGAATTCGCTCAGGGGAACTCATTCAAACGTGTATTTGACGTTGTCCTTGGTTCTGAAGTTGCCAAAAAATTAAATTACACGATTGGCAAAAAGATAATTTTGGCCCACGGCTTGGGCAAAACCAGCTTCAGCCTGCACGATGACAATCCCTTTACAGTTGTCGGTATATTGAGACCCACTGGCACACCTGTCGACCAGTCCCTTCAAGTGAGTCTCGAGGGTATTGAGGCGATACACTTTAATTCGCCTGGATCGATGGAGAATTCCTCATTGGAAAACCCATCGACTCAATTGCTTTATGAACCTGAAAAGATCACCGCATTTATGCTGGGTTTAAATTCGAGGTTGGCTACGTTCAGTGTGCAAAGGAGTATTAATGATTCTCCTCTTGAACCCCTCACTGCGATCCTACCGGGAGTCGCCCTTTCAGAGCTTTGGCAAATGATGGGTATCCTAGAAAACACATTACGACTAATTTCTGGTCTTATTTTGGTGGCGGCTTTACTTGGATTGACAGCGATGATGCTCGCATCTGTAAGGGAGCGGCAGCGAGAGATTTACCTGCTAAGAGTAATCGGTGCCCCTCCAGTTTTTCTTTTTCTTCTCATCCAACTTGAAGCGCTTCTTGTAAGCGTCGCAAGTATTTTAATTGGTGGGGCAGGGCTAACTCTTAGTCTCAATGCGGCAAATGATTTCCTGTCCTATAATTATGGTCTCCATATTGATGCTCTTATCTTTTCCGAGGGTAGCATCCATTATGCGCTGCTCGTTATAAGCGCCACTGCTCTTGCAGCAGCCATTCCAGCTCTAGCTGTCTATCAGAGTGCGAAGGCAAAATAACATGGCCTTTTACAAATACTTCCGGCTTTTCTGAGCTTGAGACTCATATCCGAGAACAAATTTCTGTTTCCTAAATCATGAGATTCATTTAGTTTAGAGCGCTAATAGCTATGGCCGCAGAAGACACTAAAAATTTTGGGTCATTTGTGCATAGCTCATTTCACTCACCCATCTTTTTGTGGGTTAATCGCTCACCTCGAAGCATTAATATCAAATGATCGCAAAACTTTTTTAAAAGCGATATTTCCGCTAGCTCACCCACTTTGAGCTCAGACTCCAGAAATGAGAACTGCCAACTAATTGGCTGACACTTTTTGCATCCAACATCAGTATTAAGGTTGAAATTACAAAATGATATGTTGTATCATTTTGCGCCTTAACCAATCGTGCACCACAGAATATTTCTGGAACAGAATGAATAAACGACTGCCTGTCACAGTGCTTTCCGGATTCCTCGGGGCTGGAAAAACAACGGTTCTTAGTCATATCCTCAATAATAGACAGGGGAAAAAGGTTGCGATTATTGTGAATGACATGAGCGAGATCAATATCGATTCAAGCATTGTGCAAAACGAAGTTTCGCTGAATCGGAGTGAAGAGAAACTTGTAGAAATGAGCAATGGCTGTATTTGCTGCACGTTGCGTGAAGATCTTCTTGAGGAAGTCACTCAGCTGGCGCTTGAGCAACGTTTTGACTACCTTGTGATTGAATCAACAGGTATTTCTGAACCGCTGCCAGTGGCAGAGACCTTCACGTTTGCCGATGAAAATGGAGTTTCGCTGTCAGATGTCTCAACCTTGGATACCATGGTTACAGTGGTGGATGCGGTCAATTTTCTTAACGATTATGATGAAGCGAAGTACCTCCAAGAGACAGGGGAATCTCTGGGTGAGGAAGACGAGCGTAGCGTGGCCGATTTGCTTGTCGATCAAGTCGAGTTCGCTGATGTAATCCTCGTCAGCAAGACTGATTTAGCTAGCGCAGCAGACGTACAGCGGCTGTCAGCGATACTAAAAACGCTCAATACTCGGGCAAAGGTAATTCCCATTTCTTTGGGTAATGTAGATATAGATGAGGTGCTAAATACCGGTCTATTCGATTTTGAGCAAGCTCAGCAGGCGCCTGGGTGGCTTAAAGAGATGCGAGGGGACCACATTCCCGAAACCGAAGAGTACGGGATTGCAAGTTTTGTCTATGAAGCTCGGAGACCATTTCATCCACAAAAGTTCTACAACTTTCTTCATGAAACCGAAAAGTTCGGGAAATTGATCCGGTCGAAGGGTTACTTCTGGTTAGGATCCCGTCCAGAGTATGCCGGACAATGGAGTCAGGCTGGCGGTATAGCTCATTATGGCTTCGCAGGAATGTTTTGGAAGGCATTGCCAAAAAAGAATTGGCCCACCGATGAAGAATATTTGGCTTCCATAGAAAAGCAGTGGGTGGAGCCATTCGGTGATATGCGTCAAGAGTTAGTATTTATAGGTCAAGGATTAAATCAAAACGACATGATTGAAGCTTTGGATGCCTGCCTGCTCAATGAAGAGGAAGTTTTGAGAGGAAAAGCATATTGGGCTACTTTGCCTGACCCGTTTCCGGCGTGGACGGAGAGTGCATGAATCAACTATCCCATAACATGGTTCCTCTTGAAACGCCAAGTTACTCTTGGGGATGCATAGAGGGTAGCGAGCCGCAGTCACTAGCTGGCATCTATCGAGAAGACGTCAACATTGCCATATGGCATCGCAATGTCAGCGAAAAGCTTGCCCAGGCGGCCGATACCATACTTGATACATTTCCGGGTTTGAGGATCGCGCTCATTGCTCCGCCTGAGGCCATTTGCCCTGCCTTTGAGAAAGAACTTGGTTTCTCAAGCTTTGTAAAAACTCTAGCTGAGGACATCGCCTATCTGGCAAACATTTACAGTGGCTTATTCGATCTGAGTCGCATTGGGCTCAGAGTTACCGCATTGGACCGCGCCATGTGCCCTAGGTTCCACGTTGATCGAGTGCCGTGTCGGCTTGTGACCACTTACCAAGGTACTGCTACAGAATGGCTCCCAAATATTTTTGCGAATCGCACCAAGTTGGGGGTCGGGAATCGGGGTAAACCAGATGATCAATCGGGGTTATTTGCTAGCGCAACTGACGTTCAGTATTTAGGGCGAGGCGATGTTGCTTTGCTCAAGGGGGAGTCATGGGCGGGCAATGAGGGTAACGGACTCATCCATCGCTCACCTCAGCTGGACAGCAATATCCGGAGATTATTGCTGACGTTGGATTTTATGGAGGAATGAAAATCGAATGTTGTTGATGACGGTGATGCCGTTTGCTAGATCAAGGTATTAACCCAATTTTTTTTGGGCAATGCTCATATTATAAAATTTTAATCATTTTTATCAGTGTCATACAGGAGTTATTTAATGAAATTTAAGAGAACTGCAACTGCCGTTGGCGTGGCGTTAGCGCTCAGCGGTGGCTTGGCGTCGGAAACGATAGAAGAGGTGGTTGTGACGTCTTCTTTTGTTGGGAATAACGCTAGCGAAATTCGCAATCCCCTTCATGTTATCGATGGCGATGACATCTCAAGTGATGCCACCGCAAGTTTAGGAGAGTCACTGGACAATTTACTGGGTATTGCCTCTGCGGATTATGGTGCAGCGGTGGGGCAGCCGATTATTAGAGGCATGTCAGGCACTAGGGTGAAAGTTCTCAACAATGGCATGGTTAACCGTGACGTATCAGGTCTAGGCGCTGACCATCCCAATGACATTGACTTGACCAATATAGAGCAGATTGAGATTGTTAGGGGGCCCTCATCGCTGATGCATTCTAAAGGATCCATCGGTGGGATCATCAATGTTGTGGACAACACGATAGCCAAACAAGATTTTGATGAGCCTGAGTTTCGCTTTGGTTTGGAAAGTCAATCGGTAAATGATGGTGAATCTGGCGAATTGTCCTATCAAAACAACATTGGTGGTTTCAATCTGAGTTTGTCTTACAAAGATTCGGAATTCGATAACTATGATATCCCCCCTGGTGCGATTATTCATTCCGAAGACGAGCACCATGACGATCACGATGACCATGACGACCATGACGACCATGACGACCATGACGACCATGACGACCATGACGATCATGACGATCACGATGATCATGACGATCACGACGACCATGATGGTGAAGAAATGGGAACGCTGAGCAATTCAGATTTCGGTTCTGAGGCCTTCAGGATAGGCATCTCAAAGACGGGAGACTGGGGATATTTGGGTATGTCTTTCCGTAGCAATGAGAACGTCCATGGTATTCCCTATCACGGTGAAGGGCATGAAGGGCACGGGCATGGAGGTGGTGATGATCACGATGACCATGATGATCATGATGATCATGACGAGCACGATGACGATCACGATGACCATGACGATCATGGTGCCCATGATGAGCATGAGGGAGAGCGCGTATTCGCCATGACCGATTCCGATGTTATTGATGTAAGAGGTGGCTTTATACTCGACAACGGTTTTTTAAATCGAGTGGATTTCACATTTCGAGACAGCGATTATGTTCTGGTTGAAGGGCATGCAGAGATGGGGGGACATGGTGAAGATGACCATGATGACGATCATGATGAGCATGAAGGAGAAGGCCACGGTGATGGTCACCACGACGAAGGTCCTACAACCTTTGCAAGTGAGTCACAAGAATTTGGTGCCGTATTCGATGTTGGGAATGATAATTTGGCTCAGAAGTTCGTGTTGAATTTCCTCGAAGAAGATACTTCGATTGTGGGACATGAATCATTCATGAACCCAGTGTCCAGCGAGGAAGTTACTATGGGCTACTTCCTCTCCAAGGAGCTCGGGGCATTCACCTTAGATGTAGGCCTCCGCCATGATCGGCTTAAGAAGAATGGATCCATTACTCACGATGACGATCACGACGATCACGACGATCACGACGATCACGACGATCACGACGATCACGACGATCATGACGATCATGACGATCACGACGATCATGACGATCATGATGATCACGACGATCATGATGATGAGCATGAAGAAATGGCAGAGATCGACTTTTTCGATAGAGACTTCAATAACACAAGTTATGCCCTTAGTTTAGGTCGTCAACTTAACGATTCCCTCGATGTGAAGCTGGGTTTTGCTGTCGTGGAGCGTGCGCCCTCAGATGTTGAATTGTTTATGAACGGCCCTCATCTGGCGACTGGTAGATTTGAGGTGGGTAACGTCGGCATGGACTCGGAGAAATCAAAAAATATTGATCTCAGTCTAGATTATGAGAGCGAGAGCTTTTTTGCCGGCCTCACCCTTTTCATAAATGAAGTGGATAGTTATATCTACTTGCAGGATGAGACGGAAGAAGAGCATGAAGAGCATGAGGACGATCATGGTGGCATGATTCGAGCGGATTATCTTCAGAAAGACGCTGAATTCGAGGGCTATGAACTTGAAATTGGCACAGACATAGCGCTCAATTCTGGTGTGCTTTCTCTCATGTTTGGTAGGGATGAAGTCCGAGGCAAATTTTCAGATGGGTCAAATATTCTAAGAATGGTGCCAACCAGAAATATGTTCTCTATGATTTATACGGCGAACGACATCAAAGTAAAATTAAGCCTGCAAGATGTCGAGAAGCAGAATCATATTGGGCTGAATGAGACGTCGACGAGCGGTCACCAGATGTTGGATTTGAAGGTAACGCGATCATTTCAGTTCGGACAAAACGCGGAAATTAACGTAACCCTATATGGAAAAAATCTCTTAGACGAAGTTGCTAGGAATCATTCGTCATTTGTTAAGGATCAGGTACCTTTGCCAGGCAAAAATTTCGGTATACGCTTGAGCGGGAAGTTTTAAATAGTCTGGGGAGTGGAGACATGGTATGTCTCTGCTCCTCAAACCATCGGAATTTGTGCTAAATTCGACACTTATGATGTATGGTCCTTGAGATTATATAGTTTCAGTAACAATCGTCAGTGGGTATTTAGATTATATGGTCTAATTATGCTCCTGGCAGCCACCCATTGATGCTATCTGGTTAGGCAACTTACCCACGGTCATTAGCGACCTCGATTGAGCTCCCTCATTCCAACGAGGCTCCCTTATCATATGGGGCGGTGATGCCGATGAGGCTGGCCGCTGAAACAGCTCAAGGGTAATTCTGATACCTCGATAGCAACCGCCTCAAAAGTAGTTAAAATAAATTCTATTAACTATCCAAATTCAAACGGTTTTTTTAGCGTGTGAGTGATAACGTCAGACATTTCCGCTTATCCCATGCTAATATTGGGTTCAGAGTGCTTGAATCGGCATCGGCTCGTCAACGCCCATAGATAGACCTACGCGATGAAACCAAGAGAAATAAAAACCGGTAATTATGTCCGATCTATTGATAGAGCGCTCTACATTATCCAATTCTTAAACCAGGAAAATGGCGTAACCGCAAACTATATGTCGATGGCAACCCAAATTCCCAGACCGACGACGTATAGAATCCTCGAAACTCTGCGGGGGTTGGCTTTTGTGAGAAAAGACGAGTCGGGCCGTTATTGGTTGGAGCCCGAGATAATTAGTCTCTCAGCAGGCTATTTGGAAGACAAACAACTGATTGATTGTTTCAATGATTTGCTTAATGATCTCAGTGGTGAGATTCCTTGGCCGCTCAGCATTAGTACTCGTAAAGGGAACTCCATGGTGATCAGAGCATCCACAGATTTGGATAGTTCCGAGGCAGCCTCAAGAAAGCTTACTGCGGGATGGGCAATGCCAGGAATGCTGAATTCTGCCGCAGGCATTGTTTATACAGCCTTCTGTGACGAGGAGACCAGGCGACAAATACTCAATTCTATTGGACAAGATCCGGTGAGTCCTTCCCTTTTCGCGTTAGATCCCGAGGCAATGGCGCAGACACTTGAAGAAATGCAAAAAAAAGGATTCGCATTTGCAGAGCATAATATAACTTGGAATTGGGCAGATCGCACTAGTGCGTTGGCTGTCCCAATCTTTTCCGAAGGTTTCTTGTTTGGTGCGCTATCACTGAGATTTTTTCGTGAGAGAACATCTGACGATGAGGTTTTAAGTAAATACCTCAGTAAAATGAGAAGGACATCAACTAGTATTGGCTTGCTATTGAGAAAAATGGGAACCGATTAACCAAACTCGGCATTAACTTACTGGCCGACTCGACTCATTGTTTAAACAGGTGACCGGTCTTGTGCAGACAAAAGGCATGTTCATAGCATGGGCCGATATTGCCTTGCACTATCCAATTAGCGTATTTTACTGACTCCAATAGAATCTAAACGGATCTCTAACTATGCCCGAGAAAGGCAGTGACTTTTTGGATCTCTTTGTTTTATCTACCTAGCCCGATCAGCGGGCTATCCTTAAGTTGACTGAATTCGTCAAGCTTCAATACCCTACGGCATAGGAGCATTTTATGAAAATCCCTCATAAACGAAAGCGTGACAACCAGCAATGGCTTCTTGATTGGATCGTTAATCAATCAGGCAGGATCATTAACTATGAGTATGAGGAAAGAGAACTTCCAGATAATGTAAAGACATATGCACAAGTGCCGAAAGCCTTGGGTCGTAGGGCAGATTACAAGGCATCTATTGCTGAGAAAGCACGTCTTTCCGGACACAAACGAACCGCGCTATTCACATACCAAGAAGCGATTTTTGACTATATTCAGGCGCAGCATGCCATCTTTGAGGATGATCACCCTGTTAAATTGAAATATCATGACAAACTGTTACGTTGCTTTGATGCTTTGATAGATGTGGCAGACTATCCCATAGAGAGAGTAGAAATCCCATGGGAAGGCAAAGAAATACAGGCAAACTTTCATTTTGTCCATGGCAAGCCTAATGCCCCATGTGTAATCGTTTTACCTGGCATGGATGTTACAAAGGAGTTTCATAGAGAACCTATTGACCGCACTTTTACGAGTCGTGGCATGCATGCGATTGTAATTGATGGTCCCGGGCAGGGAACCAGTAATATAAGAAAAATTCGCATTAATGATGATAATTATGAGCAAGCAGTTAGCGCTGTTGTTGACTGGCTTATGGATCGACCTGAGGTTGATTCTGGAAAAATTGCATTGCATGGACAAAGCATGGGAAGTCACTGGGCGGCGCGGGCCGCTGCTCATGATGACCGTATTAAAGCGACTGCTGCTTCAATGTCATGCCTTGGGGATAAAATTGGGCTATTTGAGCAATCTAGTCCCCGATTCAAACAGATTTTCATGTATATGGCGGGAATCCAGGATGAAAGTGATTTCGATATAATGGCATCTAAAATGAATACTCGAGGCTATGGTAAAAAAATTAAAACGCCATTCCTGATTATGACAGGAGAGTATGATCCGCTATCGCCGTTGGAAAGTGCGGAGCAGTTTTATGATGAGTTGCTCGGCCCAAAGGAGCTTTGGGTTCTTGAGGATTATTACCATCTGATCGTAAAGCCTCCTCATTTTGGTGGAGTACTTCAGTTTAACGCTAAAGCCGATTGGATTCGCGACGCATTAGATGGCAAGTTTGATCATGAGCACAGACGCTATGTATATATTTCGAAGTCAGGCCTAGGCCAGTACTCGCCTGAGACTGAGGGTCGCGTCTCGGCGGACCCAGATCTTAAACCAGGATATTGAACACTAACGTGATATCAAATAACGGAGAAATGGAATGGTAAACTTACTCGTTAATCTGTACCCAGTAATTCCAGCAAAAGACGAAGAGGAAAGGGAGCAGTTGAGACCGATTGGGAGACACTCGGGCAGATATAGCAGCGTTGTTCATGGAATGACTGATATCGTAAAAGCCGCAGATTCGATGGGAGTGTGGGGAGTGGGCTGTATTGAGCATCATTTCCACTCTGAGGGCTACGAAGTGGGACCGAGCCCAGGTGTTTTGAATGCTTATTGGGCCGCGATTACGGAGAATGTTCGTGTAGGTGCCTTGGGTTATGTGATGAGCACGCAGAACCCTTTTCGAGTGGCTGAAGAAACTGCCATTCTGTCACACCTCACGCAAGGTAGATATTTTGTGGGCTTTGCCAGAGGATTTCAGGATAGATGGACCGATGTTATCGGACAACATTTGGGTGCTTGTGCGACCCACGATGGGGCGACGGCTGCCGAGGATCAAAGGAACCGCGATATATGGACAGAACAAGTTGAGTTAGTCATTGATTGTTGGACCAAGGAGAGTATTGAGCACAACACACCACTCTGGCAGGTTCCATGCCCGTATGAAGATGGCATAAAGTGGTGGATGTCCGACTCCACGGCGAGACTGGGGGCAAAGGATGAGGTTGATAGCGGGGGAGTGGTCAGAAGAGTGTCGGTGGTACCTGCTCCTTATGAGAACAAAATTCCTCAAGTATTTGTTGCAATGGCGGGAAGCGAAGAGTCAGTAAAATACGCGGCTCATCGAGGTTACTCTCCGCTTTATTTTTCATCAATTGAGCGGACCGCTGAGTTTGCAAAGATCTACCAGAAGGAGGCAAAGAAGGCTGGGAGGAATTTATCGCTCGGACAAAACTGTGCCGGGGTCAGGTGGTTTGCGATAGGTGATACTGAGAAAGAAGCCCGCGAGAAAGTATTGCATCATGACGCGGATATCACTAAAAACTTCTACTCCCACTTTAGAAAGGTTGCCGGCAGAGCGGATAGTCAGGACAATTCGAATGCACCTCTGGAGTCCTGGGTGGATGCATTCTGCCAGAATCCTCAAAATATGGTGGGGACTGTCTCATCTATTCGCGATGAGCTCGTGAAGGCCTGGAAAGATAATCCTCTTGAGTATCTCTGCTATATTCCTCACTTTGCTCAGCAGCCAAAGGAAGATGTCATTGAAACCATACGGTTGATTCAGGAGGAAATTAAACCGGCTTTGGATGAATTGACGCAGTATGAATCTTACGAAGAGTGCGCCTGATGAATTCAGGGCGATTTTTGAGCCTGAGAGATTGTTAATTGAGGTATTTGAGACAATGAAACTTGCGACTTATTGTGATGGTAGCGAACAAAAAGTGGGCGTTGTGACTGATGGTGATACAGCGATTATCGATCTGCAAGCGTCGGAAATAGATCAAAATGGGGCTCCATTCACAGGATTTGGATCAATGCAGGCTTTTATAGAATCCGGGCAAGAGGCTTTGGACAAAGCGGACAGCCTTGTCGATTCTGAAATGGGTCAAAATAATAAGCGCGGCTTGAATTCGGTCAAACTTTTGCCCCCTCTCCCGCGACCAATTTCGTTACGCGATTTCCTTACCTTTGAAGCACACGTATCAAATGCCTTGAAAATTGGACGCGAGGTTGGAATTTTTTCCGCAAATCGTGCCAAAGTGCCCGATATTTGGTATGAGGCACCCCGATACTATAAATGCAATGCCCTCAATATTTCGGGGCATGGTCAAGAGATAAATTGGCCTGAGTATTCTTCACGAATGGATTTTGAACTTGAAATGGGTTGGGTTATCGGGAAAAAAGGCCGGGATATAACTCCAGATAATGCTTTAGATCATTTATTTGGTTTCACGATCTACAATGATTTTACTGCGCGGGATACATTGTTCGCCGAAATGGCTGCCCGTCTTGGACCCGCCAAAGGAAAAGATTTCGACGGCAGTAACTCGCTGGGCCCTTGGATTGTTACCATGGATGAAATTGGCGATCCTCATAATTTAGAAATGACAGCGCACATCAATGGCAAGGAATTTAGTCGCGGAAATAGTGGGCAAGCCTATCACAAAATAGAGGATTGCATTGCTTATGTTTCAAGGGGTGAAACCCTCCATGCTGGTGAGATTTTGGGTTCAGGAACTGTGGGCACTGGCAGTGGCATTGAATTTGATGTTTGGCTTCAGGATGGCGATACAATAGACCTAACGGTTGAGAAAATTGGTACGCTTACAAATAGGGTATACGGACCCTCTGCTAGACCCTATGGCGAGACCAAAGCGACGAATGTTTTAATAAAT
This sequence comes from Porticoccaceae bacterium, assembly GCA_902557735.1. GTDB lineage: Bacteria > Pseudomonadota > Gammaproteobacteria > Pseudomonadales > Porticoccaceae > TMED48. The sequence goes on along the minus strand of CACEBC010000003.1, from coordinate 27,459 downwards.
TAAATAGATAGGGCATCAAAGATTTGCCATGATTGACAGCAGAAATTGCAATTCGAAGCAAGTAATTCACTAATTGGCATGCTCCAATAATCAATGGATAGCGCAACAAGACTGGATCTGGCGTTCAGAAGGTGGGTGATCGAACAAAACGTTCCCCGAGTTGCTACAAGTCCAGACATGGCTTTGCCAAAAGGGGAAGCAGTATCAATTTTTCGCGCTCAATGCGTTTCAAGACATCTTGATATTTTATCTAGAAAAATGCAAAAGAGTGGGGAAGGCTTCTATACTATCGGCTCTTCAGGTCATGAGAACATGGCCTCAGTTGCAAAAGCGGTATCACGAAATGATTTGGCTTTTCTCCATTACCGAGATGCTGCCTTTCAAATTATGCGTGCGATGGATTCTTCGGCGTGTACCCCTATCAGAGATTTATTACTTAGTTTTAGTTGCTCAAAGGAAGATCCCATCTCAGGCGGCCGTCATAAGGTGCTTGGATCGAAGGAGCTTAACATTTCTCCTCAAACATCAACCATCGCAAGTCATTTGCCAAAAGCTGTTGGCGCGGCATTTTCGATAGGATTACCAAAATCAAAAATCAGATGTTCAAATATTAATGATCAACCGATAGTTTTATGCAGTTTTGGTGATGCCTCCAGCAATCATTCCACCGCCCAAGGGGCAATTAATACTGCTTGTTGGACAAGTTATAAGAATCTTGCGATGCCAATCCTATTCGTTTGCGAGGACAATGGGATCGGGATTTCTGTGCCAACTCCGAAGCACTGGATAAGGCAATGCTTTTCGAATCGTCCCGGATTGCGATATTTTCATGCTAACGGCTTAGACCTTTATCAAACGCGCAAGGTTGCCCAAGATGCTTCTGAATTTGTCAGGGACAACAGAAAACCAGCATTTCTTCATCTTTCATTTGTCAGACTGATGGGGCATGCGGGTTCTGATATGGAGACCGCGTACCTGTCCGAAGGGGAGATATTGGCGAATGAGGAGAATGATCCGCTTCTGCAGAGCGCTCGATTGCTAATGCAATACGGTGAACTTGCTCCGAAAAATATACTAGGAATATACGATAATGTGGCTGCCCAATGTCAGAGAGTTTTAGAGGAAGTGAAGTCCAGACCTCGTCTCTCGTCAGCTGAGGAGGTGATGCAAAGTATAATCCCGCCAGTCAGCGATTCTGGCTCAGAAAAAGCTATTGATCTGATAGAGCGAAAACGGATTTTTGGTAGAGAATCGCGATATTTCAGTCAGCCTCACTCAATGGGTCGCCTTATAAATTGGACATTGACAGATTTAATGCTGGAACATCAAGAGGTCATATTGTTTGGTCAAGATGTGGGAAAAAAAGGAGGTGTCTATGGCGTGACAAAGCGGCTCCAGCAGCGCTTCGGGGCTGGTCGCGTGATGGATACACTGTTAGATGAACAATCTATTCTTGGTCTTGCGATTGGGATGTCGCAGACTGGTTTTCTACCAATTCCTGAGATCCAGTTTCTAGCTTATCTTCACAATGCTGAAGATCAATTGCGTGGTGAAGCAGCTACACTCTCTTTTTTTTCAAATGGTCAATTTTATAACCCCATGGTTGTTCGAGTGGCGGGACTTGGCTATCAGAAAGGTTTCGGTGGGCATTTTCATAATGATAATTCCATCGCAGTAATGCGTGACATACCTGGTTTAGTGGTGGCCTGCCCGTCAAACGGCCGTCGGGCCGCACAAATATTGCGAGAATGTGTGCGACTAGCGAGGATTGAGCGAAGGGTTGTAGTCTTTCTGGAGCCTATAGCACTCTATTCTACGCGGGATTTAAACATTCAAAATGACAACAGTTGGGCATCAATATATCCAGACACAAGTTGTGGGCTGCATTTCGGAGAAGTAAGCGTCCGAGGGGATGGACGCGATCTGGCCCTGATCAGCTATGGGAATGGCTTCTACCTATCGTCTCAAGCGGCTGATGAACTTCGCCTCAAACATAGTTTGGATGTTCGTCTTATTGATTTAAACTGGTTGTCGCCTCTGCCGATTTCGGCTCTTCTTAAAGCATTAACTGACGTAAAAAATATACTGATTGTCGACGAATGCCGAACCTCCGGAAACATTGCAGAAGGGTTGATTGCAAAACTATACCCTGAGCTCAGATCTCCAATTACGATTCTTTCGGCAGAGGATTCATTTATTGCGACGGGACCCGCTTATGCCGCCACTATGCCCTCAAAACGGACTATAGTAAAAACGGCATTGGAAATAATGGATTGTCTCAAATGAAACGATCCGCGGTGTTGGTGTGCCCTGGGAGAGGATCTTATGGGCCAGGTGACCTAGGAGCGATAACGGCGAAGGCCTCCAAAGATGGTCGGGATATGATCCAACTTTTGGATGATCGACGCAGATCCCTTGGCCAGATCACACTCAGCGAGTTGGATAAAAAAAAACGATTTTCTGTCAAAACTCACACCAGCAGTGAAAACGCCTCCTCTCTGATTTTCGTCTCTTCCCTCCTTGATTTCTTCTCGATCGATAATAATGAATATGAAATAGTTGCCGTGACAGGCAATTCTCTTGGTTGGTACACAGCTATAACTTGCGCCTCGGCAGTGTCTTTGATGGACGGGTTTAATATTGTGAATACAATGGGGGTATTGATGAAGTCAAAAGGAAGAGGAGGCCAACTTGTATACCCTTGGATGAGCGCTGATTGGGAGGCAACGTTTGAGCGAAAAGAGAATATCATGCAATTGGCAAAAGAAATCGATTGTCAAGCAGGTGCATTTCTGAGGTTGTCTATCGACTTCGGCGGGATGCTGGTATTTGCGGGAAATGAGAAAGGACTAGAAAAATTTGAAAAGCTAGCGCCCAAAATTGCCGAAAAATTTCCCCTAAGATTGAAAAATCATGCTGCCTTTCATACATCAATGCTCTCTCACATAGCGGTCGAGGCAAGCGAACTCATAGCTGAATCACTTTTCACGTCGTCTGAGATACCAATGGTGGATGGAAGAGGGGCTATATGGTATCCCCACTGTTATGATCATCATTCATTGTATGATTACACTTTGAGGCACCAAATTATCGCGCCTTATTTTTTTAGCAAAGCCATTCAAGTGGCAGCCATGGAATTTGCCCCCGATGTTTTCATCACTGTGGGCCCTGGCGATTCATTGCGAAAAGCCATTGCGGAGTCGTTAGTCATGATTAACTGGAAAGATATCGGCTGTCGCGAAGAATTTGAAAATCAAGAAAAGAAAGAGCCCATTATTATTTCGTCGGGAGTGTTCAGGGGGCGGTAGGAAAAATGTTGCAAAAGTCGCCGATATCGACAAAAACCTATACATACCTCTTTGTGACTGAGTTCTGAAAAAAAGTATGGGCAGGGAAATATCCCTGCCCTGTTGTAGTTGCCAAATAGCTACATGCTATATCTCAGTGTCAGCCCGATCGCGCGTTTATCCCCATAAACTGGCTGATACCTATTCTCTCTAGCAACGCTTAGTTGAAAAACTGATGATGATATGTATTCTTCATCAAGCAGATTTCTTACCCATGTCTCAAGAGAGTAACGACCATTCGAAATGCCGGCATTAAAATGTACTAAAGTTCTGTCTGGTATCCATGCCATGTTCATTATGTCAATGGATTGTTTGCTTTTGTAGGTCAAGTTGCCCTCTAGCCAGAAAGAAGCCCCATCAAGGGAAGCCATCTGCCCTTCATATCTTACCTGGGCACTGGCATGATGTTTCGAATGCCGTTCTAAGCTATTACCCCCAATAGAGGCGTCTAGGGGGCAGGCAATATCATCACAAGCATCAATATATTGTCTCGCGGCATTTTGAACCAGAAGCCATTTTGGATTGAACTGTCCATCGTCCCATTCGGCATCCACATAGGCATAGGTTCCGCTGATACTTAAATTGTCATTGGCTTTATAACTGAATTCCGCCTCGAATCCTTTCGACTCAGCGGCTCCGATATTGGTAGTAATAGGTGCTAGTTGATTGGGGTCTTGCGATGACTGATTTGTTTGTAAGTCGTCCCAGTCAACAAGATAAACCGCTACATTTAATACCATACGACCGTCAGTCAATACATTTTTTGTTCCTAGTTCATACGTAATATTTGTCTCGGGCTCAAAAATTCGCTCTGAGGGTAATCCCCCTCCGTTAAACCCACCGGCCTTTTCTCCTTTCGCTACAGAAGCATAAACGCTCCTATCATCTGATTGGTTCCATGTAAATACTAGTCGAGGCGTTACCGACGACCATGAGGCGTTGTCATATATCCAATCAGACTCTGGTAATGGTTTAAAAGGTCTGTATGTATTTATCTGTGATTTTTCGGTGTCCGAATATCGTACTTCAGCGGAAATATTGTATTTGCCGTTAGAAAAATCCTGTCCAATTTGCGCGTAAAATGAGGTCGATTCTACTTCAGTTGTCATGCCTAGAGCATAGAGTGTATTCCAACCTGCATCAGCCCACATAACAAGACCAGCCTCACCCATGACGCCAGGCCCTGGGAGATCGTTTGGATCCCAGTGACTAAAACTGAATGCGGGTATGGCAGTTGAAGAATCGACGCGAAAGTCAGGAAAAACAACGTATCGGTCCGCGCGATTATCGAAATCTGAGATGTATGCCCCAATCGAAAATATGGTGTCACCCTCAGCATAATCGAAGCGCAAGTCATGTGACTCCGCTTCAGACCAACCGTCTGGCATTACAAGAAAGTTTTGTCCGAGGCCGGTATCGCCATTAACCGCGTCAACCGACCTGTTATTGACGGCAAAGGCATCTGACTCTATGCGGCCAAACAGATAATTAACTGTCCAAGCATCATTTATTTCGTATGATGCCTCAAATCTAATTAGGTCATGTTCCGCTTGAAGACCGCCTGCGCGCGGGTCAGCAATCGACTCTCCGGTCTCTGGAAGTTCACCACACCAGAATTGAAGAACTCCGTCGCTTCCCACACTACAATTCGTGCCTCCTGTGTTTCTGCTTAACTGGTAACCTCCTTGTCGTTCATTGTCCACTTCCCAATTGCTGTAGCCGACAAGTAATGAAAGTCTATCCGAGGGACGCATAGATGCCGTCACAAAGTAAGACGTGTTATCGTGTCCACCCATATTTCCGTCTGTGGCCCAACCATCATTTGCATTGGGATGAGCGTTTGACCAAGTGCCATCAAATTCTGTAGACAAAAATCCAGCTACGACGGATGCATTTTCGGAAATGGGTCCGCCTAATGTTAGCCCATAGTCGGTCCGCTCATCCGTTCCGACAGTGACTTTTGCATCAACCAAGAAATCTTCTGGGGGGGCGATGGGGACGTAGTTGACGGCTCCGGCAAAAGCGTTTCTCCCATAAAGAGCGTTTTGAGGACCCTTTACAACCTCAATACGCTCAATTCCCAGGGTTCCCAAATCAAACATATAGGATTTAGGGAGATAAACTCCCCCATAGTAGAAGGATATATTAGATTCAAAACCGAGTATGTTGGTATACAGTCCCCTAATTGTAGGAGAAGGGTAAGCCCCACCGGGGTAATCTTCAAAATTGAATCCAGCCACGCTATTGGCAATATCATACATAGCATTAGCACCTGCTCGGTCAAGATCGGCGCCTGAGAATGCCGAAATGGTAAGCGGTACATCTTGGAGGCTTTCTTCCCTTAGACGGGCGGTAACGATTATTTCGTCTATGTTTTCGGCTGCTTGTTCATTTTCCTGAGCGATAATTTGCTCAGATATCAGAACCAGCATAATGGGAGTGGTTAGTATCAATTTTAGCAGCTTACGCATTTTTCCCTCCTTGCTCTTTTAATTGTTTAAATATATTGCGGTGATAATTTTTTAGCACCGAATGGGAGTTCTGTATGTGTATGTAGTAAATTTTGTCCATGTTTTTTTTAACTGACGGTCCTTGTTGTCCTATCGATGAGTACAAAGGCGATCTCGCAGTCATCAGGCCCTGGATTGCGCCACGCATGCCGGGTTGCTCTCTGCACCACCACGTCGCCAGCTCCAAGAATATGGCTACCATCATCGAGTAACAATTCGATTTGGCCTTTTAAAACAAACCCATAGTCAATCGTGGCGGTTGTATGCCAGCGAGGTCCATTAATCTCGTGATTTTCCATGATTCCATCGGTTTTAAATTTTTTGGACTCACTATTTTTTATTTCCATCATTCCTTCGGGGCGCATAGTAAAAACGCGACAGACAGAACCGCCTTCCGGGGGTGTGAGTCGCTGTTGTTCTGAAACCAAATCCTCTTGTGATGAGGGTTCACTGCCCATATCGATCCAAATTTCACTGCTCGCAGCCCGCCCGTAATCAATGAAACCGGGAGTAGGTCCATCTATCTGAGCATGAGAGCGTCCCTTTGAATCAATTCCTGTTACGATTCTCCTAGATGGATTGACATTGCCCGTTTTCTTCGAATTTTCCGACGTCACAATTAGGCCCCAAGTGCCGGATTCGGCAAACTAACTAGCTCGAAATGCAAGCATATTAATTGGGTTAACATTTGATGAATCTATTTTTATATTGATTTCGTTGAGGAGCCTAAAATGGGCGATATGGTTCCGTCAAAGGGACGCAGCCCGCTTGGCGGGCTATTGTGAGAGTGTTTGAGCCAAAAACATGGATTAGTCTCAGTTTATTTAAGCCTAGCAGACGGCTTTTGCACGTCTTCTGCTGATCCAGCTCTCAAAATGAAATAAGCAGCTACCACTATTAGCATTGAACCGATAAAGGTGTTACTACCTAAAACGACGCCAAAAATGAAATAATCTAAGGCGGCTGCAACCAGGAGTCGGAGGTAATCTATCGGGGCGATGACTGAAGCTTCAGCGATCGCGAATGCTCGAATAAAAAGATTATGAGCTATTGAGGCAAATATGGCCATACAAATAAGTAGACTAAATTGATCAAGGTTGGGAGATCTCCACACCATCAATGCGGGACCAATCAATAGCAGGACGGCAACTACATTCGAATAAAACATCATCGTAATTGGTTCATCATGCCTAGCGACAATCGATACAAGGATAGTAGCTAACGCAAAGGCTATGGCTGCGCCAAGAGCAGCTAGACCGGCAGGTGACATGTTCCCTGCAGGGTTCAGCATGATTAACACGCCAAAAAAACCAACTGCTGTTGCTAAGATCTTATTGATTCTCATATTCTCTTTGAGAAACACCGCCGCCAATGGCACTACAAACAGCGCACTGGAAAACCTAATAGCAAGTGCGTCTGCAAGGGGCATATTGATAATTGCGTAAAAGCTCAAGGTTATGGCTATTGCGCCAACTAGACCTCTGGTGATTTGAAGACCAGGCACCGATGTTCTAATCCCACCCGACGAAGTGCCCGCTTTCAGGAGAGCAGGCGCTATGATAAAGAGACTGAAAAGGGCGCGAAAAAAAACAATCTGTATCGCGTCGAAATCATTGCCAAGAAATTTGGCCAAAGTCGACATAACGGAGAATGCCAGTACAGAAAAACTCAGGAAGAGCGCGCCCAATGCATTTTTTGACAAGTTTTTAATGATTTTAATTATGGAAGAGCACCCTCGTCGATGACCTACAATATCTCTTTTGGTGTTTTAATCAAAGCTTGATGAATTCGCATCCAATTCGGTCAAAATACAGCAAGTTGCGATTGGCCTCGAGAATAAGACAATGCTGGCGTCACCTAGTATGCTGTAAGCCCACCTGGTGGACAGCGCTGCTCTGGCATTGACCGAGTCAGCGCTATAGTCTCCATCTCGCTGCGAATCAAAAATATACTGGCCATCTTTAAGTTATATAATTTTTTTCATTGAAGGGTTTACTCTGGGGGTGTGGTACTTGAATACCAGCTTGAAATGGGGGTGGTCGATTGGTTCTATTAGCACGATGACCATGTACTATCTGGTTGCCTTCCAAATGCTCTATTATATGACTGATTATCTAGGTATCAGCCCCGCGAGGGCAAGCGCGATTATATTTTTCACGAAATTCTACGATGTTTTTACAGATCCCATCATAGGTATGTTGTCTGATCGAACAACCTCTCGTTGGGGCAGGAGGCGCCCCTGGTTGCTGGGAGGAGGTGTCCTGTCAAGCTTTGCGTGCATAATGGTATTTGCAGGACCTGCGCTGTCAGGCGAACATTTAACAGCATATCTAGCATGTTCCTTTGTTATCTATTTCACAGGCTATACAGCATTTAATATCCCCTATCTATCCATGCCAGCTGAAATGACCAGTGATTATCACGAAAGAACTATTTTAATGTCTTATAGGACATTTTTTGTGTCGATTTCTGGGGTGCTTGCCTCTGGACTAGCGCCCTTTCTCGTCTTCACTTATTTCGGAGGAGGCCTCGAGGGATATCGTTCTATGGGGTTAATCTTCTCTGCCATTATTTTAGTTTCAGCTTTGGCATGCTTTTGGGGCACAGCCGGTGCTAGTCAGACGAAAAGGCTTAACAAAAAGTTGATGTTGAATGAGTGGCTGAAGAGCATCATTGCAAATAAGCCATTTATGCAGCTCATACTTATTAAATTATTTCAGCTTTTTGCTTCGGGTGTGACATTTGCAATGATGATATATCTCTCAGTGCATATTTACAAAGGCGGTGAAGGAGCTGTTGTCAAGTTCGGGATTCCGATGTTCGTGGCTATAGGCCTCTCGATTCCATGTTGGACCTGGTTAGCTTCGCATATGGAAAAACACTCAGTATTTATAATCGCCACGGTCGGAAAGATACTTACTATAGCCACTTTTGCTTTCCTTACACCTGACGAACCTGAAATAATATTTATTATTCGAACATTTACCTTTGGTTTTTTTACAGGGGGTATGATTCTGATGGGCCAGTCAATGCTACCCGATACAATCGAGTATGACTTTCACCGAACTCAACTCAGGCGCGAGGGTATCTTTGCAAGTCTTTATAGCTTTGTTGAAAAAACATCCGCAATGCTGGTCCCCCTATCGATTGGATTGGTTCTATCTGCTGGTGGTTATATTGAGGGGCTAGAGGGGGCAGAGCAATCAAAGTCAGCCATTGATGCTGTTTATTTCGGAGCGATTTGGCTTCCGATTATTGGTTATGCAGCAAGCCTTCCGCTTCTTTTGATATATTCGCTCGATAGGCAGACTTTACTTGAGCTTAGACAGGCAAGTTGGGTGCATGGCCGCGAGAGCAGATAATCATATGATTCACAAAAGAGAAAACGTCATTTGAATAAAGAATCAAAATTTATCCGATTTAAATATGAAGATCGAATTTGTTATGGTTTTATCAAAGACGAAGAAGTTTTAGACTTATCGGCATATTATAGGTCGGCTGAAGATCTATTGTCTGCTTGGCACCGAGGTACTATTGATCTAGGTGAGAATCCGTCTATACCTGCAGCTCAGTTAGAAAAAATATCTTTTCTCCCACCCACTGCCTCAGGTCGGAATTTTTGTGTGGGACGGAATTACATGTCACATCGTCAAGAGCTCGAATCGAAAGACTCCCTTGATGAAAAGGTTCCTGTGAATCCCTCAATCTTTTTGAGAAATAAAGAATCGCTCGTAGGACATAAATGTGAATTATTTAAAAGTCCGGCTACTCATTGCTATGATTTCGAGGGTGAATTGGCTGCGGTAATTGGTATTGAGGGCAAAGCAACTTCGGAGAATCAAGCCCTTGAGCTCATTGCAGGATATACCTGTTTTATGGATGGATCAGTCCGAGACTTTCAGGAGGATTCTATAGGGGCCGGCAAGAACTTCGATTGCTCTGGGGCCATAGGTCCTTGGGTTGCATCAAAGCGCGAGATTGAAAACCCTCAGACATTAACAATTGAAACTAGGCTGAATGGCAAAATAATGCAGCAGGCGTCTACTTCCGAAATGATCGCATCTGTAGTCGATATCGTGATTTATTTATGCAAATTTACGACGCTTAAACCTGGAGATGTAATTGCAACCGGCACCCCCGCTGGGGTAGGCATGTCGAGAAACCCACCAATCTGGCTTGTTTCAGGAGATATGATCGAGGTTTCTATTTCTTCGGTGGGTTGCCTGACCAATTTGATCGTTTAAGTGATTTTATGAACACAGAAATAATTTGATAATAAAGTTAAAAATTTAGGCCCTTCCCCGGTGGTGTCCGAGGTATTTCTTTATGTGTCCGCGTACACTAAATTTGGAAATCTGTTCAATCCAAGCTTGATGAGAGTCAGGAAAATAATTAAATTCCTTCGCAGAAAATGCCTCGCCGCCGCACTTGGGATAGTCCTAAAAGATCCCGCATTGACTACTCGAAGCAATCCGCAGCTCACCATACTCTTGCTGGTGCTCTCGGATATTCGGCGCGGCATCAAGAAAATCTTCGCAGTCTCCCAAGAAATCAGCGAGTGTCTTGCGCTGCCTTACTATGGCTCGTCTTTTGATATCCAATCGACTGATTATCTTGGTTTTTAGTCTGTTCTTACGGCCATTGATATAAGCCAGCTCTGCGCCTGTTGCTCCGACAAAGAGGCCATCAAATAATTCAGGATGATGTAGATTAAAAATCTCTTTATAAAGGATTGTGCCGAATTGTAGCGCTAAGTGCTCTACTAAACGATTTCGACCAGAATTAGTAAGGCAGACGCTGATATCTTGAAAGAATAATTCAATAGTCTAAATACATGTTACCCGAGGGAGACAGAGCAGGGGGACGGGATATTTGAGCCCGCCTCTATACTGAGAGGTTTCTGTGCGAGGATGTTAAATACCGGATTGGCTTTCTTGTTTGGCTTTCAAGACCCGAACGGGTTGTCATAGCACCCAGAGCATAGGCTACTTCTGTTTAATCGGCGCCTGCGTTATCTGTGGCTCATCGAGCAATCTCACGGTAGTGTGAGAACCGGATGGCACTAGATGGGAAATCGAAATTTGATCAGTACAAAAGCGCAAGGGAGCGAGGGATTAGACATTTTTTGCCCGTTTTTGAACATATTTTATAAATTGGATAAGGCTTTTCACACTGCTATGACCTACGTAAAACTTCATTTATCAATGCGTAGCCCATCTTGTTCGCGTCCTTGATATCGTCAATGGTTGGGCTTTTCTCTGCTAAATTGCCCAGAGCTTGCAAAGATGCATGAACATTGTCATGGTGCTCGACCAGCGCCATTCGATCTAGCCATTTGCTGACATTGGGATAGGGACCGAAATCAAAAAGATTGGTGAATCTATGATGAAGTTGACCGATTTCCACATAGGCAGCGATGTCCGCAATTGTCATTCCATGACCTGTCAGGAAAGGTGACTCTGAGAGCCAGGCTGAGTCGAGTAGCTTAATTGCTCGTGTCAACAACGTTATTGAAATGGTTTGCATGACTTCTGGAATATTCAGATCCTTTCGGACTCGCGGGGCAAAAAGACCCAGAGAGGCGTCGCGTGCGCCTCGGTGATGATAATGGAGATAAGAATCTATCTTGGCACGTATCCGGATATTGGTAGGATAGAGGTCGTCCCATCCATTTTTTCTGGAGAGATAGCACAGAATCGCGTGAGCTTCGGATAAGACAAAACCTGTCGCGCGCTCCTCAATGCAAGGGATTGTTCCCGAGGGGCTTTTTCTCAGATAATCTGGATTTCTGCTGCCCATCTCGCCTTTGGAACCGGGATTGATCATTACCAGTTCAAAATCCTGATCTTTCAACAAGAGTGTCCATATTACCGCTCGGACTGGTTGAGATAACGGGACCCCATATAAGATCACACTGTCTTCTTCAGTTGTCATTTAATATCTCACTTATGGTAAAAGTTTAAACGTACACTTTATCAAAGATGACTAAATGAGTCGGCCTCTGCGGATTGCAGAGTTTAATGTAAAATGAGCCTCTACAAAAAGATGCAATTAAAGGTTTGGGTCATTTAACTCGTTAAGCGTAATGGTGTTCGAGGGTTTAAATCTAATTCTAAAGCGTTGGGTCAATGTGCATGCAGAAAGACCTTCTACCGGTCCCGAACAACTGTTGTAAATGAGCTGCCAGTATTTGGGATAAAATAACGAAGTTCTATCGATCGATATCTCTTTGTTACTAGAAGTCCGGAGAGAATTTCGATTTGATGATAATGTTATATTAATTGATTTTGGCGGGCCACCGATTTCTGTATCAAAAAACCAACAATAGGCTGCCTGACCGTTTATAGACCACCGCCAAATGAAAATATGCGGATGTTGGCCAAAGTAGCCAATCTTATGGGCGGTCTACGCTCGTCTTATCAAGGAACAGGAGACTTTCATGAATGATAATACACAGAACGACGACCAATTTTTTAGAGATAAGGTCATTTGGATTACGGGCGCATCATCTGGTATCGGGGAGGGTCTGGCAAAGGCTCTCGCCAAAGTATCGGCTAAACTGGTTATCTCTGCGCGCAATACTGAGGCTTTAGAACGGGTATGTGAAGAATGCGTGGCAAAAGGAGCGAACATAGCCGATATTATGGCTATTAGCCATGACGTCACAGACTTTGAAGCGATACCTCAAGCGGTCAATGACGTTCTGGCGCGATTTTCAAGAATTGATATCCTCATCAACAACGCTGGTTTGGGTCAAAGATCATTTGCGATCGACACCAAGTTGGAGGTCTATCAGAGGGTAATGGACGTCAATGTGATGGGACCGATAGCGCTGACAAAAGCTGTGATGCCAATAATGATAGAGCAACAGTCTGGCCATATCGCGGTTACCTCAAGTATTGCGGGAAAGTTGGGTCCACCACTTCGGACCGGTTATAGTGCCTCTAAACACGCTGTTATGGGTTTCTTTGACGCATTGCGCAGTGAGGTTGCTTTCCATGGAATTAAAGTCAGCACGTTGGTCGCTGGTGTCGTCAGAACAAATGTTGTAGCAAACGCGTTGCAGGGAGATGGGACTGCGATAGGCCCAGAGGAAGGTTTAATGAATGAGGGGCTGACCGTTGAAGAGGCGACAGCAATAATCCTCTCGAAGTTGTCCGCTGAAGAAGATGAGATCATCGTGGGAGAAGGTCAGGAAGTTCAAATGCTGCGAATGAAAGAGAAAGATCCAGTGGCATTCTTTCGCATGATTGAGCAAATGGCAGCTACGCAGTTATATGGCGCCAAATAGACGTAATGAAAAGAGTTTTTGTGGGACTGCCCAAAATAGCTTTGTTCCTGAGCTTGACAGCGTGTAATGGAAATCAAAGCAATTCACTTGAATCAGAAACCACGTCGATTGAGCCTGGCGAAGATGCGACTGGCATCAAGGTAGTTCTCAATCAAAATCCCCTGAAAGATGCGTTCTTTGGCGATATACATGTGCACTCAAACAATTCTTTGGATGCCTATAGCTTAGCAGGTGTTCGCGCATCAACTGATGATGCTTATCGATTTGCTCGGGGGGAAGCTATAGAGCATCCGCTCGGTTATAGGATTCGCTTGAAAGGCGAGCCGCTTGATTTTTACGCCGTCAGCGATCATGCCGAGTTCTTTGGAGTTGTTAAAAGCCTGGCAGATCCGGCGGGGCCTATGCGAACACATCCCCTCGCGGCGCTAATCCAGTCTCCGGACAAAGCCAACAATCGAAAGGGGTTTGTTGCGCTTGACGCAGAGTTAACACGAGGAGAGCCCATCGACCCGCCACTTGAATCAGAGCCAGTCATAAGATCCGCTTGGCAAGAAAATATCAACATTGCAAACAAAAATTATGAACCGGGAAAATTCACTACCTTTATAGCATACGAGTATTCTTCTCACCCTCAAAATGCAAATCTTCACCGGGTAATAGTATTTCCTGGAGATGACGGCCCAATCCGACCATTTGGTTCTCAAGACTCAATGAACCCAGAAGATTTATGGGACTGGCTTGATGCGCTAAGGTCCGATGGACTTGATTCGATTGCCATTCCTCATAACTCGAACTGGAGTCAGGGTTTGATGTTTCAAAGAGTTACCATGGATGGTGGGCCCATTACTGCAGCCTATGCTGAGCAGCGTTTACGCAATGAGCCCATTGTGGAGATAACCCAGATAAAAGGGACTTCCGAAACACATCCATTACTATCACCTGAGGATGAATGGTCGGACTTCGAGCTGTGGTTTAAAAACAGAGGAAAATTTGATGAGAACGGGCGATATATCAGAGATGAAGATGGGAATGTAGTCGAGTTTGACGGAGCAACCACAGGTGCATATGCAAGAGATGCGTTGCTCACGGGCATGGAGTTGGAAGAAACCGTTGGCGTAAACATGTACCAATTCGGATTCATTGGTTCAACGGATGGGCACAATGCGGCGAGCCCTTTCGAGGAGGATGAGTATTTTGGCAAGTTGGGGACCAATGACGGTTTGCCGGAATTGAGAGGGTCTGTTCCCACGGATGAAAAGCTACCCAGTATTATGAGTGACACTCTTGACTGGAGCGCTTCTGGGCTAGCAGGGGTTTGGGCTGAGAAAAACACGCGCGAATCGATCTTTCAGGCGCTAAAACGTAAGGAGACTTTTGCTACATCCGGCCCTAGAATCAGAGTTCGTTTTTTCGGTGGGTATGATTATAAAGAGGACTTGCATAAGGCGCCCGACGCAATAGCAAAGGCCTATTCTAAGGGTGTCCCTATGGGAGGAGAATTGCTAGCTGAAGGGAACAGAGTGCCTCATTTTTTTCTTTCTGCATCGAGAGATCCGTCGGGCGCTTTTTTACAGAGAGCCCAGATTGTAAAAGGGTGGATAAAAGAAGGGAAACCTTATGAACAGATTTTTGATGTGGCGTGCTCAGATAACCTTGTGCCCGATGAGGAAACACATCGATGTCCGGATAATGGTGCCTCAGTTAACATAGAAAACTGTGCGGCTGATATGGACGTTGGAGCCTCGGAGTTGAGCATCGTATGGCAAGATCCTGCATTTGTTGCGAGTCAGAGGGCGTTTTATTATGCGCGCGTGCTTGAAAATCCCACTTGCAGATGGTCGACGTGGGATGCAATAAGGGCGGGCGTGTCACCTCATCCAGATATACCTAAAACCATTCAGGAGCGAGCTTGGAGCACACCGATCTGGTATAAACCTCTTTGAATAAAGAGATCGATATCTTCCTGATATTCAAGAGAGGTCGTTTCTAGCCAACCGCATGGCCAGTTTCAAGTCTTAATCTAAATTCTTGAACACCTATATTTTATTTTAAACTTGCTGGATCAATCCAATGCAGAGCGCATTCTCGCAGGCCAACTAGCCATCTCCAGAGGGGAAAAGAGGACGCGCCACAAATAAAGGCACGCCCTTTTTTGTTTCATTGAGTCATCGACACTCTAATACCAAACGTTCGAGGACGCAGCGTCATGTGTGCATTGGCAAAAAACGTCTGCTGCATGACGAAGATGGAATCATCATTGTCCAAGATATTTTCGCCGTACAACGCCACTGACCATCGGTCAGAATTTATGCCAAGGCTAAAATCTAACTTTGAATAGGCATCGGTCATGGTATACCGTGGGTTCGTCGCATTAGGATTTCCTACTTGGTTTTCGAAGCCGTTGGGCAAAGCATCAGTATAGCTGTAACCGAGACGGCCAACAGCTTCTCTCCCGCCTTCAAGGGGCAATGTATATTGAAAATGACCTGACACTTGCACGTCAGGCGAAACCAAACTAGAACCAAGCTCTGCACCAACCATTATAGCTTCTTGATCAGTCAACTCAGTAATTTTCGCGTCTTGGTATGCGACATTTAAACCGAATTCAAAATTATCGTTCGGATTGGCGAGAATTTCCAACTCAATACCCTCAGACTCAGCCTCACCTGCATTAGTAAAAAATGAAGTTGGATCGCCGCCACCACGTTGTGCGACAAGCTGGATATCCTCCCAAACCATTTGATAAATCGCTAGATTGACACTCAAACCATCCCAACGACCTTTCATACCAATCTCATAGTTCCAGAGCTTGTCAGACGCTGACACTTGCGGAATGACAATCGGATCATTTGGGTCTAACCCGCTCGAGCCCAATCGCCCATCCAGGCCAGGCACAAATGCCGATCGATTAATCTCGTTGCTCCTGAAGCCCTCAGATGCAGTAGCATATAGATTGACCCGATCATTCATTTGCCAAGCAAGCGATAACTTCATAACATCATTACTGGTCTTCCCAGGTTCATACGTTCCCGCCTGATAAGGAACCGGCGTAAATGACGTTGCACCCATAAACACTACAGGAGGTATGAAAGAACCCAGTGACGAAGAACCGCCGGCAGGGCGAGAATTGGCATTTTCCATATCTCCGGTCCTAAAGCCAAGCGTCGCTTTCAACGAATCGGTCAATTGGTACCCGAGCTCCCCAAAAAATGCGGTTTCCTCATACGAATTGGGGACTGGACCGCCATAGATAAATGCATGATCCACTCCCAAGGTTGAAATAGTGTTCCCGATTGATCCACCTCTGCTATCTGCGAAAGCTTGATTTGTGTAGAAAGCTTCAATTACATCGGTTTCTCGATCCAGATAAAACGCGCCTAAAACCCAATCGAGTCGGGAATCTGAATTCGAAACTAAGCGCATTTCTTGCACAAAGGCCTCATCGTCTGGTTCTCTGTGAAGGAAGAAAGGAAAAGTATTGCCAAATATATTGCTCAGATCAGCATCCATTGTTCCATCATTCTCGGAAAAATTAGTAGAAGAAGTAAGCTCCGCGAATCCGAGGTCATAAACCAGAGTCATGTTCAATTTTTGAACCTCAATTTCTGATTTCTCGTTGCCGAGTCCTAACCTGGTATCTTCGCCCAGTGCCGGATTAATAGTGGCACCGTCATCTACCTCTGTCTCCTGCAGAATATAGGTGAAATTAGCATTGAAACGATCATTTACTTGCCAGCCCAGCGCCGCACGGAATCCCATAGTGGAAACTTTGTTTGTTGGATCCGCCCCAGTTGTGATATTTTTAATCCAGCCATCGTCCTCAGAGGCATAGGCAACCAGACGAACAGCGGCATTGTCACTGATTGGGACGTTCACCATGCCGTTATACTGCTGACGCATCTCGCCGCTGGTTGAGCCGATGTCTGTCATCAGTTTGTAAGAAAAACCACTGGGGTCAGGCTTGTTAGAGATTATTCTGACGGCACCTGCAAGTGTACCAGCGCCAAATAAAGTGCCTTGCGGTCCTTTTAATACCTCAACCTGTTTTGCGTCAAACAAACTAAAGTCCATTTTCAAGGTGCTCTTTGAAGCCATCATGGGCATTTCATCCAAATAGACGGCTACTGGGCTCGCTAAATTGTCTTGATTCAATGCGGTGCCAATACCCCGGACTATGAAAGCCGAATTAAAATTATTCGCCGCCTGACTGAAAGTAATGCCTGGTATGCTCTCAGCGATCCCACGCGAATCGATGATTCCGGCTATTTCTAATGTGTCTTGACCTAGCACCGACACTGACATAGGAATGTCTTGGAGCCGTTCTTCGCGTTTGGTAGCCGTTACAATGATCTCTTCGAGTTCGGTATCGGATTGGGCAAATACCGAGGTCGAACTGAACATCAACGCTACGCTAGCTGTGAGCGCGCGTGTTAAAAGCCCATCTAAATGAAACATTACTGCATCCCCCTACAAAGTTTTTAACGATTTCGGAGCTCTTAGTATCTTTTTATCCAGTAATCATTACCACTAACAATTAACAATCAAACTATAATTTTTTGTTATTAATATATGTATGTTATTTTTAACTGTGAATATATATAAAAATGAATAAAAGTTTATTTTTTCTCTTTGGCCAGAAATAAGACTGACAAATGAGCGTATTAAAAAATTTGATAAAAAATAGGTATATAGAATTTGGGGAGGCTCGCAAACGGTCAATTAGGCGGGACGAATTTGACTTTTCAGGCATCGTCAATTCCAATTCATAAATGAATAACAAAACATTATAGGTGCATATGTAATTGCTTTTAGAAACCCTTAGCGTCTCAAGACATACTCGCGAAGCGGTGAACTGGAGCGTTTAACCGGGCTATAGACTTCAGCAATAGCATGCGCAGATAAGCTCGAGTTCACTCAATTTTGTTTAATCACGGGGGGGGTTACATAAATGAATATTCAATATTCAGCAAGAATTTTTAGTTTTTCGCTACTGGCATTATCAGGTGCAATGGCGCTCGTGCTCCCAAATGCTGTTGCTCAAAGCGCTGAAGCTATCGACTAGATTATTGTTACGGCTACAAAACGTGAGGAGCGCCTACAAGATGTGCCCATGGCCATATCTGTGCTTGGAGAAGACACCATAGAGATAGCTGGCATTACGAGCGGTCGAGGAATAGCAGAAAGCTTTTCTGGTAGTACGTTTAGGCAGGCGGGGAACAATCTCAACTCAGCCTTTATTATCCGCGGCATCGGCACCGCGCTGAATCAGGACAACCTGGCTAGTCCTGGAGCTATCTATCTGGACGAAATGCCGATGATTAGTGCCAAAAGCACGATGAAAATGGACTTCAGTTTGTTTGATGCCGCTCAGGTGGAGGTGTTGAAAGGACCTCAAGGAACGCTTTTTGGCGCAGGCACGCTGGCTGGAGCAGTTCGAATCATTTCGAATAAACCTGACCCGAGCGGTTTTGCTTATAAACTAGCAACCGACATCGGTTCGATAAGCGGCGAGATGCGACAACGCTACAACGGTATGGTCAATTTACCTATTAGCGAGAACGCGGCATTACGATTGGTAGCGTATGCTTCGGAGGATGACGGATACGTCAAGAATCTATCAACCAATGTGGATCCTTCTAACAAAGTGTCTAACATTGGCCTGCGTGCGGCGCTTGGTTGGCAAGTGAATGACCGATTCGACGCAAATTTCTCTTGTATAATGCAGGAGACCGAAGTCGACGATGGAGCGACGATTAATCCGTCACTAGGTGAAAATTCAAGAAACGGATTTAGCGACGAAACAACTGAAATTGAAGTTTCAAAATTCAATATGACACTGGCTTATGATTTGGGATTTGCGGAGCTGACCTCCTCAACCAATTTTTCTTAGAGTGATGCCGAGTTTGAAGCCGACTTGAGCTTAGCGCTTGGCAATACATTTCTATTACTCCTCCATAGAGAGCAAGATGACGAAACATTCGTGCAAGAACTCCGATTAGTCTGGAAATCAGATTCGAATATTGATTGGGTACTCGACGCCTTTTACCTCGGCAGAGAAACTGACGTCGCCGAGACCTTTTACACCACGCAAGAGTGGGTGGATGGAAAGGGTGGCACAATTGGCGGCACGACCACTTACCTTGGACGTGACAATGCGTTTGTTTATGGTGGTCCAGTTAACAATCAGTATGAGAAAACTGCTTTTTTTGGCGAGCTAGGATATCAGCTGACTGACTCCCTCAAAGCAAAGCTTGGCGTCCGAACAGGGGATATGGAAAGCAGTAATTCCCGGTTTGGGGGTGGTGCATCTGGACTTGGTGTGTTTCTCTTTCCGGTAGTATTCATGGGAGCCAACTCGTTTACCCCGTCCCCTTATGCTGCGGAAGCCTACGAGCCGGGTAAGACAAGCAGCGATGTTTTTAAGTTGTCGCTAGCCTGGCAGGTTAATGACAGTGTCAATTTGCACGCAACAGCCTCTGAGGGCTTCAGGAGCAATGAAATCAATAGGGAAGCGACACCGCCGGGTCTCGATGGGCGGCTAGGTTCAAGCAGGGTAGACCCTAATGCTCCCGTTATAATTCACTGACTACCTCGTCTGACAAACTTTGGACTTATGAAGTTGGAATGAAAGGACGGTGGGGCAGTTTTTCTGACAATCTGTCAATTTATCAAATGGTTTGGGAAGATATGCAGCTGGTTGCCCAGCGAGCCGGTGATCCAGAAAGTTATTTTGCCAATGCGGGTGAAGCGGAATCCGAAGGGATTGAATTGGAACTCTTAGCTAATCCTAATGATAATGTGGAAATTGGATTAAATTTGGCTTATCAAGACGCAAAGATAACGGAACTGACTGATGATCAAGCGCGCACAATGGGAGGAGAAGTAGGTTCTCAATTAGTATCACCAGACCTGCAGTTGTCGGGACATTTCCTGTATGCGATGCCCCTCGACGGAGGCAATGAAGCGGCTGCTCGACTAGCTTATAATTACACAGACTCCATGCCCAACGGCTTTCCTAATGTGATAGAAAATCCCAGCGCTGTTTACTCACGATATACCATGACAGATGCATATTCAAAGTTAGATTTTAGCCTTGGATTGAATTCAGACAAGTGGTCAGTAGCATTGTATGGTGAAAACATTCTGGACATTGATGACTATATTTTTGTGATGCAGCAAACATTCTTCAACAACGCACACATGACCCTTCGCCCTAGAACGTTTGGATTGTGTGTCAACATGACGCATTAATTAATGCCAATTAGAAAAGCCCCTCTAGGAGGGGCTTTTTTTTGCCAATTTATAATTTGTGCACAAAATATAGCGTTTTAATCGAAAAGCTTTTATTATCAAATTGTCAATTTTAATAACCTATTGAACGTTAAAAGGCTTTGCGCCCTTGGATGTTAGACAATTACGACATTTTGTGGCCCTTATCGAAGCGGGGACGGAGCATGCCGCGGCCGAGGAACAACATATTTCACAGCCTGGCCTCAGCAGCAGCATCAAGCGACTCGAGAATGAGTTGAAGGTAACGCTCTTCGATCGAGAAGGCAGAGGTATGCGACCTAACGAGCGAGGCAAAGTTTTTCATGGTTACGCCAAACGAATTCTCAGCCAACTGCGTCTTGCCATGGCGGAACTCGAGGAATCGAAGGCAAAAGTGGTGATCGCGGTAAGTGATATGATGCCCAGTAACTTCATTGCTATTCTTTCGGAGAGGATTTGGCAAAGGTATCCAAATGTCGAATTGCAGTTTATCGAGTCTCATTATGATGAAATGTATCCAGCCGTTGAAAAAGGATCTGTGGATGCGGCATTTCTTGGAGTGCCAAGCGCAAATCCTTTGCCCGATAATCTAGTTGCAAAGGATCTAATCCGGAGCCAATTCGGTGTGTATTGCTCGAATAAGCACCCATTGGCCGCCAGCCCAGAGCCAATCGATATAGAGCAACTCAAGCAGTACCCATGGTTGAATAATAAGAGCGCCGCGGCGATAACGCCCGTTCTGCCATTTTTTGTTGACAAAACCTCGCTCAGGAAAGAGGACGTTAACATGATTTCGACGGATTCTCTCCACATGATGAAGGACCTGTTATTCAATTCACACAGTCTATGTCATGTGCCTGAATTGGCCATGGCATTGGAGCAGGAGCAGGGAGGGCTTATAAAGCTTGATCTTCCATTGCGTGTCATCAGTTGTAAAGTCGTTGGGATCCGGCATAAACAAATCGCTTCAGGTGTTATCGATCACATCTTTGATTTTACAGAAGAGTACTTTGATTCGCCTCAGTCTCTCTAACTGCGCACATTATTTGATTCCTTCGTTTCAAATATGAGCAGGCAGGTAAATGCCAAATCAGACGAGTAGAAAAGCTTGTCTATTGCAGAACTATAAGATGTGTTTATTAAACGAAATAAAATTGTCGTTAGACTCGGTTGGAGAGAAGCTAAATACTAGAATTGAGGTAAGCTAACTCGGCAGATTATTTCAGGATTTTGATTGAAATGTTTAGCCTGACTTCTCTCCGGATAATTTAAAGTTGAGGACTGGCGTCATCATGGGAGAGAATATGAGCACATCTGTATCTAATAAGACCATTCTTATTTCTTTAAGTCTTGCTACCATGGCTTTTGCGACAGGCCTATTATTAGGAGGTTTTTATTTGAATAAGCCATCATCCATTAAAGTGCTTGGCCCGCCGCAAGCAGCAAGTGAAGAGCTGAAGAGTCACATCGAATCTGTGGAGTCTACTTCAGAGATAGAGGTGCCAAGACATCTTAAAGATTGGAAAGAGCTGCGTGAGAAAGTTTCAGATTCTAGAGGAATATCCATAGAGGGTTTATCAAGCTTGTTGGACGTCGATATTGCCAGAGACCGTATCGATTCCATCCCGATTTTCAGAATTTTTCCCAGAGAAGTTAAGCGTGAAGGATTGTTTGTTCACCTGCATGGCGGTGCATTTACCTTTGAAGGTGGAGATATGGCGGCAGTTGAGGGGGCAATAATCGCCTCTCAAACTCATATGGAGGTGATATCTGTCGATTACAGATTGTCACCTGAATTTCCGTTTCCTTCAGGACTGGAAGATATTTTCACGGTTTACAGAGGGATACGCGAATCTTCGCCAATGAGAAAGATTGCCGTTGGTGGTTCCTCTGCTGGAGGGAACCTAACCCTTGCGCTAACACACTATTTAAAAAAAGAAGGGATGGATTTACCTGCTGTTTTGTATCTGGGGACACCCCGGACCGATCTATCGAACAAAAGCGACTCGCTCGATATTCTTGAAGGGGTTGATCCTAGGATTCCGAGTTTTCGGGAAGGCATTATAGCGGCGACGGAGCGACACTATGTTGCAACTTCTAGTCGCGAGGATCCGCTGATCTCGCCGATATATGGCGACTTTTCGGGATTCCCGCCCACTTATCTCGTCACAGGGACTCGGGATATATTGCTAAGTGATACCATTCGAGTCCATCGCAAGTTGAGGCAGTCAGGTGTTGAGGCTTCCTTGAATGTCTATGAGGGCCTTTTTCATGCGGCTTACGTCTCTGCCGGGTTTTCGCCAGAGTTTTATCAAGTGTATGGAGAGCTTTCAGAGTTTTTGGGCACCCACCTTCACTAATAGACCAACGATTTAAAGAGACAGATTAAAGGGGTCTTAAGCAGAAATTTTCTATAAAAGACATGGATTTGTAATGACTTTTGTAGACGTGAATCATGAAAGCCAAATATAAGGAATGTCATAAATGTATGAAGGAATGTATGAACTCATAGGACAAGAATGTAGCATGTTCACTCGGAAATTAGAGGCGCAACTTTGTTACCAAAAAATTCCCTATAAGTGGGTAATTAAAAATCGCAAAAACACAGAAGAAATTGAAGCCAGAGCTGGAACTCGCTTCATACCTGCGTTGAAAACGCCTGACGGTTGGGTGGTGACGGATACAATAGCTTTGGGGCCTTTTCTGCATGGTCGATTTAACGAAGTGCCTGTTATACCGTCTGATTCGGCTCAGCGAGGGGCCTGTTTTGTACTCGAGGATTTTTTTAATCATTGGTATCCACGTCACGCGCTGCATTCAAGGTGGTGCTACCCAGACAATGTCGTGAAGACCGGAGTCCGGTTCGGAACAAACATTCTCCTCGGCAAACACATTGATGTTGAGCTTACAGATGACGAATTTGCTTTGGTGAAAGACTTTGGCCAAGAAGTTTATAATTCCTTTGGTTTGCCGGCTTGCGAAGTTCAGGGAGCTGGTCCCGATAAGAAATCAGCTATTCAAAAAGATTTTGGAAGGCTACTGAACCTCCTATCTAATCACTTAACGAAAAACAAATTTTTGCTCGGAGACCGCGCCTGTTTGGCTGACTTTGCTTTAGCGGGACCTTTTAAAGCACATTTTCTTCTGGATCCAGAGCCACGGGGATGGTTCGGAACGAATTTATCCGTGATGGAGCATTATGTGGACAGGGTTTGGGCTGGTTCGGATAGAAAAGGCGAATGGCAAGCTAAAGATTTTCTTCCGGAGTCACTCTTGTCGATCCTCGATTACGCTCGAAATCACTACCAGGTGTTTGCTCGCAGCAGCATTGAGGCTGCCGCAAAAGGCGAAAAATTCTTCGAGCTTGACCTCGGTGATGGTCCGTTTGTTGCTAGATCCATGAAACGACTGGAAAAAGCGCGACTTCACGTGGCAGATGAATTGAAGAGATTTGAGTCCATTAATTCCTCCCTTTCCGCAACAAAAGTCATGGATTTCTATCTTGAGCCTCCAAAGTTCGGTTAAACAAGCGTCTGAATGAAAACGATGTCCACAACATGCGGACAATACAGCGGCCTGGGGGACGATCGATGAAGTCAGAGTTTGAGGACATGGGTGGACCATCGGCATTCGAGATAGGGGCATTTCAGAGATGGGTGCAATCCATTTGGTTACGGCATCTCTGTTCAGAAAAGCGTCTTATGAGAACAAGAAAACGAGAGGAGGCCCTTAGGTTAAGACGAGGATACAATCACGTAGTTGAGTTCTTTTACGGTGCATCGGACCCATACAGCCACCTCGCGGCGCAAGCTCTTGTAAAGTTAAAGGATCGCTATGCTGTGGACTTTAAGTTTCACTTGGTGAACCGTGTTGCCGATAATAATAATCCCGAGCCGGACTTGTTAACAAAACTAAATGGGGTCGATTGCTTAGGCGTAGCAAAGGAGTATGGATTAGAATTTCCCGGGCAAGGTCACCCCCCGAATCACGCTCTGGTTGATCTCGCCAATTCAATTCTTGCTGCCCAGAGCGCAGTCAACTTTATTAAAATTGTAACTGATGTCGGCGAGGCTCTTTGGGTTGATGATAGACTGCAAATGGAGAGACTAAAGCACAAGTTTGGTTTCCTTGATGATCAGGATGTTTCTAATTATGTTGAGCGGGGAAATGCTCGTCGTGAAGAGTTGGGTCATTACTCTGAAGCGATGTTCTATTATGCTGGGGAATGGTACTGGGGCATCGATAGATTATATCACCTAGAGCAGCGTCTAGGAGAAATGCGGGCGGATAACGAACCGGGAGAGCCTATTCTCTTCCCGAGGGCCGATATCATGAGTGGCCCACTAAAGGATGATGGTTCGATCACTCTTGAATTTTTTCCAACGCTGCGGAGTCCCTATACTGCAATTATATTCGAAAGGGTATTGAAGTTGGCATCAGATACTGGCGTTGCCCTCAGGGTTAATCCAGTCCTACCGATGGTTATGAGGGGTATTCCAACTACCAAGATCAAAGGTGCTTACATCTTCTGGGATGCGGCACGAGAGGCTCGATCGGCCGGTGTTTCTTTTGGAAAGATTTATGATCCGGTTGGCGATCCAGTAAGGCGGTGTTATTCGCTATATCCTTGGGCTTCTCAACAGGGCAGAGGCGTTGATTTGCTGGTGTCTTTTCTCAAAGCTGTCATGTCAGAAGGTGTCAATTGCAATAATGATCGAGGGCTTCGATTAGTTGTCGAGAGAGCAGGTTTAAACTGGTTGAAAGCGCGCAAGCACATTGGTGATCCTGGATGGATGGAGCTATTAGAAAATAACCGGCGACGCTTATATTCTTTGGGAATTTGGGGTACGCCAAGCTTCAGATTGCTCGATGACAGAGGTATGCAGAAGTCGGCATGGTGGGGGCAGGATCGTCTCTGGATCGTGTCGAGAGAAATACAACGATTATTGGCTTTGCGAAACCAAAATATCACGTAGATAGCACTTTATAAAAGTTGTATATTAAATTGTTTTTAGGATGAATTTAATTCAAAATAAAGACTGATGTTGGCCCCCATCTATAACAATGTTTTGACCGACTATAAATCTGGAAAGCGGGCTGCAAAGAAGTGCTGCCATGGGTGCCATATCATCAGCGCTCGCCGCAAAGCCGGCTGGAATTTTATTGTTCTTTTCAAAATGCGATGCTATCGCCTTATGCTCCATTGGCAAATCGAATGCCCTGGCATAAGATTCAACGTTCTCTTGAGCACCTTCCGTCTGAAACATACCCGGTAAGATGTTGTTAATGTTGACCCCAAACTGCGCTATTTCTCGTGATACGCTTGCAGTATAGTTGACTAGAGCTGAACGGGCAGGTCCTGACATCAATCGCCAAATCATGGGATTCTTGGCTGAGAATGTGGCGATATTCACGATCCTGCCCCAGCGTTTTTCTTTCATTATGGGTATGTAGTATCGCATTATTTCAATGGGCCCGATCAGCGCAGTCTCCACGGATTCCCGCCACATCTCCGGCGTAACCTCCAGGAAGTCGCCATTTACAGGTGGCGGTTTAATGGTGATCGCCAAGATATCTGGATCTGGGCAGGCAGAAAAAAGCGCTTTGCGTCCTGACTCAGTGGACGAATCGGCCACCACTGGCGTCACGTTAATTTGGTACTTCTCAGATATCGCGCGCGCAGCGGTCATGAGCCGTTCTTCCCTTCGGGCGGAGATGAATAATTCAACTCCGGCTTCGGCCAGACGCTCGGCAGTAGCCCGACCCATACCGGCGCTTCCGCCGGCCATGAGGGCCTTTTTCCCAGATATTTGCAAGTCCATTCTCTCTCCTCAGCACTAACTGTTACTGGCAAGTAACCCAACATCCTTAAACGCGCAAATAATTTCAGCCGGGGGGTAGCACACCTTTCTTTTCTTTAGATCGAAAAATGCTCCCTCACTCACTATGTGAGCGGCGGTCTTTCCGCTGCCATTTAATATTTCAAACGTTCTGGACCACTTGCGGAAACCTTTCGATTTTGACGTAAATTCGACTTTAATTTGCATTTTTTCATCCTTGAACATTTCTCGAACAAATTCCATCCGAGAATTGAACACAATAGGAGCAACATTGTATTCCCAGAATAGGCTATTAAGTCCAAGTTTTTCATGCAATTCTTGAAGCGAACTAATGGATATGTTGTAGTATGCAGTCTCAGACACGTGCTGATTATAATCTATGAACTCCTCGGTCACGATTCTCGATAGCATTATCATGGGAAAATAATCCTCTCATGTGAGGGGTTTGCATAATCAGCCAATTTTCTTGAGGATCCAAGATCATTTTTATAATAGTTTATTATCAAGTGATATCCGCTTGCATATATAACGATCTTTGACGACCTGTTAACACAAGTGTGTCAAAAACCGCGTCGGGAGAGTTGAGTATGTCGTCACTTAATATCTGGAATGCTTTGCTGGTCACTAGTATTCTTCTAATGGCTTGTGATAGATCGGAGAGGTCTCCACAAACTAAAGGCTCAAAAGAGGAATCTGCCTCTAAGCAAAGCGCAATAGCATGTGAAAATAACAACCACCTCAAAACGGCGTTTTTTGGAGACTTGCATGTTCATACAAGTTATTCATTTGATGCCCCTGCTTACCAAATTAATCTCACGCCTTCTGATGCAAATAGATATGCAAGAGGTGAAGAGGTCCCTTTTTTTCCATTGGATGAGGATGGTGTGGCAATCGGACGCGCGAAGATAGACCGACCGCTAGACTTCTTGGCCGTCACCGACCACGGCGAGTTTTTAGGCGAGTGGCATCTTTGCACTGTTCCGAGTTCTCCCAAGTTTGACAGTGACTTTTGCCGCGATCGGTTCCGTGCCGATGTAAGAGCCGGACTGGCGCTCATGGGCAGAGTTATTTCCATGGAGTCGCCCATAAGATATGAAGAACTCTGCGGTGAAGATGGCCGAATTTGTCATCAACATGCATCGACTCCTTGGCGCGCGATTCAGGAAGCCGCCAACCGGTCAAATGATCCATGTGAGTTCACC
>CACEBC010000002.1 GCA_902557735.1 Porticoccaceae bacterium | reverse complement strand
AGAGCATGTCGTTCCTATCGTGCCTGACGAAGCGCGCACATTTGGAATGGAAGGGATGTTTCGTCAGCTTGGCATATACAGCTCAGAAGGTCAGAAATACGTTCCTCATGATCGAGAACAAATATTGTATTACAAGGAAGATAAAAAAGGAGTAATACTTGAGGAGGGAATTACCGAATCAGGTGCGATGTCTGCTTGGCTAGCTCTCGCAACAACTTACAGCTCTTATGGTTTTCCGATGATACCTTTTTACATTTTTTATTCGATGTTTGGTTTTCAACGAATCGGCGATCTTGCTTGGGCGGCAGGTGATAGTCAAGCTAGAGGCTTTTTAATAGGTGCCACTGCTGGGAGAACAACGTTAAATGGGGAAGGACTGCAACATCAAGATGGTCATAGTCACGTCCTCGCAAACACAATACCTAATTGTCGTAGTTATGATGCTACTTTCTCCTATGAGCTGGCGGTAATTATTCAGCAAGGCTTAACAAGTATGTTTAGAGATAAGGAAAATTGTTTTTATTACATTACTACGATGAATGAGAATTACCCTCAGCCGGCAAAGCCTGAGGGCATTGATAAACATATTGTCAAAGGCATATATCTTTTTGCTAAGGGGAATAAAAGTGATCTTAAAGTTCAACTGCTCGGATCAGGCACTATTTTCAATGAGGTTATTGAAGCCGCTGGAATTTTAAAGTCTTTATTTTCGGTCGAATCCGATGTGTGGAGTCTTACCAGCATAAATGAATTGGTTCGAGAAGGTCAGGAAGTGCATCGATGGAATACTTTGCATCCGCTGGCGGAGCCAAGAACTTGTCACATTGAAAAGGTGATGAGTGATTTGCAAGGCCCATCCATCGTGGCGACTGACTATATTAAAAATTATGCAGATCAGCTTAGAGCATATTTGCCCCCACCGATTCATGTTTTGGGGACAGATGGATTCGGTCGAAGCGATAGTCGAACAGCTCTGCGTGAATTTTTTGAGGTTGATCGGCATTTTATTGTTATATCCGCGCTCAAAGCATTGTCAGACATTGGAAAGTTAGACAAAGAGCTCGTTAATAGTGCTATTGTTAAATTTGGCATAGATCAAGAGAAAAAGAATCCTTTATTTTTGTGAGTTTCGTGATTACATCTAAATAGTATAAGTGCTCTTAGCAAGGAGTGAACCGGTGACAATGGAAACTGTTGTGGTACCTGATCTTGGAGGTGTCGATCAGGTGAGGGTTATCGAGTTATGCTGTGAACCGGGCGACACGGTTGAAGAGGAGGCCTCTTTGATCGTTTTAGAATCTGATAAAGCCACTATGGATGTGCCGTCTTCATTTAGTGGAGTGCTTCATCGTTATTTAGTTGGAGAAGGTGATGAAGTGTCAGCAGGGGATAAGGTGGCAGAGCTACAAGTAGGTGATTCAGTTACTCCAGCCTCTCCAATCACCATGCATGTCGACGAGAATGAAACTGAGATTGAGATTTCTCGCGCTTCCGACTCACCTGGTGAGGAACCTCACATAGAAAAAGTATCAACATTATGTGTGCCAGATACTGGCAACGATGAGGATTTGGTTGTAACAGAAATATTTGTAACGCCTGGCGATTATGTTGAAGAACACGACTCATTAGTGATGTTGGAATCTGATAAAAGTTCAATCGAGGTACCCTGTAACAGCGCAGGAAAAATTGTAGAAGTGTTGGTCACTGCTGATGGCAAGGTCAAGAGGGGTGATCCCGTTGTGAGAATCCAAATCCAAGAGGATGCTTTTATGCAAACCAAAGGATGCACGGACAGCGGTATACAGTGCAATCGCCTGAGTGGCGACGACACCGGAAGCGATGAGGCTTTGTTTGGGCGAGAAACCTTCACGGTTGCACAGCAAAAAGTGCCAGAAAAAAAGCAGTACGTTGGTCAATCTGGAATCAATCGAACAGAGGTCACAGAGGTATATGCTGGACCCTCCGTCCGACTTTTGGCTCGTGAACTGGGAGTTGACTTATCGATGGTGCATGGATCGGGACTTCGAGGCCGAATAACTCGAGAAGATCTTAATAATTTTGTTCAAGAACAACTATCAAATAGTTCAAAAAATCATTCAATAATTGACGAGCGCTCTCTGGATGAGCATATCGATTTTGCCGAATTTGGTCCCACCGAAACTCATGAGCTGACAAAAATTCAGTCAATCACTGCTCATAGGCTGCAGGAGAGTTGGACAAAGATCCCTCATGTTACCCAATTTGATAACGCGGAAATTACAGAACTTGAGGCATTTAGACAGTCTTTGAATTCAAAAGCTGAGTCCGGAAATACCAAGGTAACTCTTATAGCATTTTTGTTGAAGGCGGTGTGTAATTCTCTCAAAGCTCATACGCAATTCAACCGATCGCTGGTGGACCGAGGCAAATCTTTTGTGCAAAAGGATTACTTCCATATAGGAATCGCAGTTGATACTTCCAAGGGATTGTTGGTGCCGGTGATTAAAAATGTGGATTCGAAAGGGATTTTGGAACTTGCCTGTGAAGCTGCTCAACTTGCGCGTAAAGCTCGGGACGGAAAGCTCACTCCCAGCGAGATGCAAGGAGGATGTTTCACTATATCAAGTTTAGGTGTCAAAGGAGGTGCCGGTTTCACTCCAATCATTAATCCGCCTGAGGTGGCAATATTGGGTGTCGCAAAAGCAAAAATTCAACCCCACTGGGATGGGGATGGGTTTATCCCCAAATTATATTTACCTTTGGCACTGTCTTACGATCACAGAATCGTTAACGGTGCAGAGGGTGGTGCTTTTATGGGTGAACTGGTTCAAACCCTGAACGACATTCGTTTTTTAGTACTTTAACCGTTTTTGCTGTTCCCACTGCAAAGGAGGAAATTATTTTGCGTTATCTTCATACTATGGTTCGTGTGCGTAATTTATCAGCATCTTTGGATTTTTATTGTGGTGCTCTCGGGATGAAAGAATTCAGTAGAAACGATTATCCTAAAGGTCGTTTCACGCTTGTCTTTCTTGCTGCGCCCGATGATTTCCCGATAAAAGCTGAACACAAATCGCCATTATTAGAGTTGACATATAATTGGGATGATCAAAAGTATGGAGGAGGTAGAAATTTCGGGCATCTTGCTTTTCAAGTAGACGACATCTACTCTGCATGTAACAAATTGATTGAGTGCGGAGTGATTATCAATCGTCCGCCGCGGGATGGCCGAATGGCGTTTATAAGATCTCCAGATGGCATATCAATAGAACTGCTTCAGCGTGGAAAGGCGCTCAATATAGTTGAGCCCTGGATGTCGATGCCTAATACCGGAGAGTGGTAATTAGGAATGTTTGAATGGAAGTAGTTTGTTTGCTTCTTTGATGTGATGGTCGATAGCCAAAGCCTCCTCTCTGATAAATTGCCCAATGGCGTTACGAAAATTAGGCTGCTTTATCCAGTGCAGAGAATGGGTTTTACGGGGCTCAAAACCTCGTATTATCTTATGTTCACCTTGCGCTCCAGCGTCAAATCGTTGCAAGCCCATCGCTATTGATAACTCAATTCCAACGTAATAGCAGAGTTCAAAGTGTAAGTAGTTAAATTCCCTAATACTCCCCCAATATCTTCCATATAAAGTGCTGTCATCAAAAAAATAGAGAGCACAAGCGATCGGGTCGCCCCTTATTCGGGCAACTGCCATTGCGATCTGATCAGGCATAGACTTACCGATTTTTGTGAAAAATCTCGAATTAAGGTACCCAGGGCTGCCGTTGCGCTTAGCATAGGTCCGCTGGTACAGATTGTAAAAAAAATCCCATATTTCTTGAGAGATATCTCGACCAAATAGGGTTTCGGTTTCTATTTTCTGTGCTGCAATCTCAGATCTTTCGCGTCGAATCATTTTTCGTTTTCTAGAGTTCAGTGAGGCTAGAAAGTCGTCAAAGGTCTGAAAGCCATAATTAAACCATTGATACTGAACGCCTAATCGATGAAGCAGATTAAGATCGGCAAAAGCTTCAAGGGCACTGTCATCTGGGAACAACAAATGCCAGCTTGATGCCTTATAGATGTCGGATTTTTCGTAGACTTTATCAAGAAATGACATTGACTGAGCGGGATCAATACCCTTTTCGTTTCTTGTTCTGGGGCCAGATGATGGTGTAAATGGGATGGCCGAAACAAGCTTTGGGTAATAATCGAAGCCATGATGGTGGTATGCGTTAGCCCAAACATAATCAAAGACATACTCACCCATTGAATGAGTTTTTAAGTACAAAGGCATGAATCCACCGCCAGCTGAATCATCTAGATTTATATGAATTGGCAGCCATCCCGTTGATTCGCAAACACTTTTGCTGGTTTCTAGCGCATTAAGAAACTCATTTCGCAGAAAGGGATATGATAAACCCGTCTGTTTACCATATTTGGTGGGCGCGACTAGACTCTGGTCCACTGACATTATATTTTCCTAACTTTTATATAACCTGATGTTAGCTTTGGTTAAAATTTTCCGCGCTTAACCAACGACATCCGTCTAATTAAACATGATTTCATCGATTAGTCAGCGATGTAACTATCACTTTAAAATTTTCTTTAATTGTTATACGTCAGTCAACAACCTTTTGGAATGAGCGATCGATCAGTTATGATATCGGCACAAAGGTGCAAAAGTTTTTTCCGTGCAAAAATATGGAGCTGTTAGCAATGATCGTTAGACCAAGAGTTCGCGGATTTGTATGCACGACTGCCCATCCGGTTGGGTGCGAAATAAATGTCAATAAACAAATTGATTATGCAATTTTGAGAGGCGCTCGCAAGGGCCCGAGGCGAGTATTGATTATTGGATCGTCTACAGGATATGGGCTTTCGGCACGGATAGTATCCGCATTCGCTCATGAGGCAGCTACGATAGGAGTCTTTCTCGAGAAAGGCAGCACCAACGGTCGACCTGGTTCTGCTGGTTGGTATAATTCGGCTGCTTTTCATTCGCGCGCAGCTGGTCAGGGTCTCTATGCTAAAAGCATCAATGGAGACGCCTTTAGCAAGGGTATTAAAGAGTTAACAGTTGACACAATTAAGGCTGATTTGGGACAGGTTGATCTCGTTATTTACAGTATTGCGTCGCCTAGGAGAACTGATTCAGATACAAATGAAATATATCATTCGACCTTGAAACCGATTGGGAAAGAAGTCTTTATGCGCGGTATCAATACGGATAAGGGCACTCTGCAAGATTTCAGATTATCAGCTGCAAGCGAAAAAGAGATCTCTGATACGGTCGCAGTAATGGGAGGTGAGGATTGGAGCCACTGGATTGACATGCTCTCTGAAAGAGATGCTTTAGCGCCTGGCGCAAAAACCACAGCATTTACGTACATTGGTGAAAAGATAACATGGGATCTTTATTGGCATGGAACGATTGGTCGAGCCAAACAAGATCTAGATCGCAGCGTGCTAAGAATGAGAGATACACTGTCGCGGATAAATGGCGATGCTAGAGTTGCAGTCTTAAAAGCTGTGGTAACGCAGGCGAGCTCAGCCATCCCAATAATGCCTCTGTATCTGTCGTTGCTGTTCAAGGAAATGAAGGATGACGGATCTCATGAAGGCTGTATCGAACAGATTGATCGGCTTTTCGACGAGTGCCTTTATAACGCGGCGCCTCGTGTTGACGCCGAGGGGAGATTCAGGGTGGATAATTTGGAACTTCAAACACATATTCAAGAAGCTATCGCAGCAAAATGGGACATAATATCTGATCATAATTTGAAGGAACTAGCAGACTTTTGTGGTTACAAGACAGAATTTATGAACCTTTTTGGTTTCAATGTCGACGGCGTTGACTATAAAAAGGATGTCGAGGTTGACGTCAGAATTGAGGATCTCTTGTACTAAAAAGGTCCCCACCTCTTTGCATTTTCGCGAAGATTTTTATTTGGATTAAAGCTATTGAGTTCACGAATTACTCAATTCAAACCTAATCTACTCCACCCAAAGAACTGGGGGAGTTGGTGTTTGTTTGGAATTTGGTGGTCCATTGCTCAATTGCCATTTTCCATCTTGTTGCTTCTTGGCGAGATTCTTGGGCGGCTTGCTTTCAAATTTAGGTCTGCTAGAAAAAGCATTGCTGAGCGCAATATTGAACTATGTTTTCCTCATCTAAGTTCGGATGAGAGAGAAGAAATGGTCCGAGATAATTTCGTTAACCTCGGCATCGCTATAATGGAGATTGGAATCGCATGGTGGTGGAGTAAAGAACGTTTTAGTAGATTATTGCATATTGAGGGCGCAGAAAATTTAATCAATGCTTCAGAAAATGGAGTTTTATTGTTAGGTATTCACTACACTACTCTTGAGATTGGCGCGGCTGCGGCAACAACAGTCTATGATAAGGTCGATGGCATGTATAGAGCTCATGGTAACCCAGTATATGATTATTTGCAGGCAAGAGGACGAATCAGCAAAAGCTGCGGAGATAGCATTGTATATGAGCGAAAGGATGTGAGAGGCTGTCTAAAAGCGCTCAAAAGTGGACGCGCTTTGTGGTATGGGCCCGACCAAGATTATGGCTTGGGCAGTGGCTTATTTGCTCCTTTCTTTGGCGTCCAAGCAGCGACGGTCAATGCTACTGCGCGTTTCGTTCAAAAGAGTGGTGCTACCATTATTCCTTTTACGCATATTCGTTTGCCCGGTGACGCCGGATACAAAATTACTTTCTACCCCGCCTTGAATAACTTTCCAATTGGGGACGACCTCAAAGACGCTATCACTATTAACGAACTGATTGAACAGTTTATTCGACTTAAGCCAGAACAATATCTTTGGGTTCACCGACGATTTAAAACACGGCCCGAAGGGGAAAAAGATTTTTACAGCCCCAAAGAGTATAGTTAGACTCGGACCTTGATTGTGAGGATTGATTAATGATTACTGGTAGCTTAGTTGCCTTAGTGACCCCATTTCATCTAGATTCATATAAAATCGATTGGAATTCGCTCAAAAGGTTGATTGATTGGCACGTCGAGCAGGATACTGATGGTATCGTTATCGCAGGAACGACGGGGGAATCATCAACTCTCGACGTTGATGAGCATTCACATATCATAGATTTTGTTGTTAAGTATGTGGACCGACGCGTGCCAGTCATTGCCGGAACAGGTGCTAATTGCACAAGAGAAGCCTTAGCGCTTACTAGAATCGCAAAAGAGGCAGGAGCAGATGCGTGCCTACTAGTTACACCCTACTATAACAAGCCCTCGCAAGAAGGTCTTTATTTACATTTTAAAACGATCGCACAGCAAGTTGATATCCCTCTGATCTTGTATAATGTCCCGAGTCGAACGGCATGCGACTTGTCTACTGATGTCGTCCTTAAACTAGCTATGTTGGACAACATTTGTGGTATCAAAGATGCGACAGGAGACCTTGATCGAGGGTCACAAATCTTGTCGAGAAGGCCGTCTGATTTCGCTGTTTATTCAGGAGATGATATTTCGGCAAGAAAACTAATATCAGCTGGTGCTGACGGAAATATTTCGGTTACAGCGAACATTGCACCGAAACTTATGGCTCAAATGTGTAAAGCCGCGTTACTGAGAAAAAATCTTGAGGCTGAAGACATAGATGAAATACTGAGATCTTTGCACATAGCCCTTTTTCTAGAGTCTAACCCTATACCTGTTAAATGGGCCATGTCCAGAATGGGGTTAATAGAAAATGCATTGAGACTGCCGCTTACCCCTATGTCAGAATCTAATGTTGCCGCTGTCGAGAAAGCGATGGGTAATGCTAAAATAAATTTTTATTAAAATTTGTTCAGGTTGGTAAGCAATATGAAAGTTACACTAGGCTCCGTGATCACTCTTTTATGCATGACTTTGATAGGATGCGGTTGGTTGGGTTTGAGAGACCGATCAAACGACTACTTATTATCAGAAGAAGTAGCGCCGATTGCTGTTCCAGAAGGAATGGATAACTCAAATATAGGGCAGTTATATCCTATCCCCGCTGTGTCGGGAGTTGATAATCTAAACTATGATTACGAGGTTCCGCGGCCTCATCCAGCTTCGGTGAATAATTTTGAGCAGGTCGTGAAAATACAAAGCTTTGAAGAACGACGTTGGGTGCTTATTAACTTAGCGCCCAGTGAAGTTTGGCCTCGAGTTAGAAATATTCTAAGTCGCAATGGTATCCCGACTGCGATGGCCGATGGCACATTGGGAATCATAGAAACAACTGGCGTTAGTTTTAAATCTGACCAAGATAATACTCACAGATTTAGATTTGTCGTTGAGTCAGGAGTCCAGCTTAACAGCACCGAAATTTCTGCATTACACCAGCAAAGCCCGATTACCTCAGAAAATTTCGTCAACTGGCCAATGTCATCTGATAATGAAGAGCGAGAGGAAGATATTTTAGAGATGCTAGCCAATGATTTGGCCTCAACCACAAATTATTCTCAAGTATCGTTGTTGGCGCAAAAAAATCGGTGGTGATGCGAAAGTGGCTATTATGGCTGATGAGGCGGAGGAGGCATACATTAGCATCGCTCTAAGCTATGATCGATGTTGGGCATCTGTGAATTATTCGGCATCGCGTGGAGGTTTCTCGATCGTCGATAAAAATAGAACGGCAGGCATTATCTACGTGAACTACACTCCCGAGGTCGAGGAAAAGGTGGGTTTTTTTAAACGATTGTTTGGGGGGCGGCAAGAAACAGGAAATGCTCGAATCAAACTACCGAATTCTCGTTGAGCGCGCAGAGGGCCTCATAAAGGTGAAAGTTAGGGATTATGAGGGCCAACAGCTGGCAGATTCGGAATCGATACGTTTGTTGGGTTTGTTACGCAGTAATCTATCTTAAGACAGCAATTTATGAAATTTGCCTCTCTTGGCAGCGGAAGCAATGGGAACTCGACTGTGGTGAAAACCGAGTCGACTTGCATTATGATCGACTGTGGATTCTCTCTCAAACAAAGTATTAGTAGACTGAAATATTTGGATTTGAAAGGTGACGATTTAGATGCCATTTTAGTGACACATGAACACTCTGATCATTGGATTGGTGTGATGCCTCTGGCAGTCAAATATAGGATTCCTGTATTTCTTACTGTTGGCTCTCGCAGGGCGATCAAATACGATAGTACCAATTTGTTTCGCATGATCGAAAACTACGATAAATTTACAATTGGAGATTTAAGCATATCTCCTGTTCCCATCCCTCATGATGCGGCGGAACCGATTCAATTCATTGTAAAAAGTAAGACGGTCTGTTTTGGGGTGCTGACTGATTTAGGACATGTTACGAAATATCTAATAGAGCGATATAAGCTATGCGATGGTCTATTGTTGGAAGCTAACTATGACAAAAATATGCTTAGTTCAGGGCCGTACCCTTTATCATTGAAAAGAAGAATTGACAGTAAATGGGGACATCTTGGAAATGATCAGGTGGCTGAATTTTTTAACACTATCAACCACCAGCGAATACAACATCTGCTCTTTGGACATATAAGTGAAAAAAATAATAGCCCTGATAAGATAAAAGAGAGTATCAAGAAGACCTCTATCGATACGAATATCATTCAGTTTGCTTGTCAAGATAAGATAAGTGGTTGGCTTCACTTGCATTAAAGCTTGGTGCAACTCGAAAACTGTTTCGTGGGAGCACTTGCAGGAGATATTGCTATCACGATAACTAGCAAAGCGCAATAACTTTTTCGCCTTGCGCCTAATTTTTT
Source organism: Porticoccaceae bacterium (assembly GCA_902557735.1). Classification (GTDB taxonomy): domain Bacteria; phylum Pseudomonadota; class Gammaproteobacteria; order Pseudomonadales; family Porticoccaceae; genus TMED48. The sequence goes on along the minus strand of CACEBC010000002.1, from coordinate 92,974 downwards.
GCATAAGGAACATTTTATTGTCCACAGATACTTGATGTTTCTTAAAAAACTGTCAAAAAATCGTCATAAGTCATTGATTGTTGGGTTGTAGATATTTAAATTATTGATTTTATTGATAATTTTTAATTGATTAATAATTAATCAATTTGTGCTCGAACCTTTATTTAAAAGGTCTCGCGTCAGATTTAAGAGGGATTATGCACAAAGTTATCCACAATATATGTGCATAATTTTTGGTGGATAGACTGAATAGCTCGATCAGGTGAAATTAGAGTTTTATTTAAGCGTGCTGCGTAGAGATTACTTTTTTATTATGAGAAATAACGGATAGATATCAAAAACCAAATGGTTTTTAAAGAATGTAAGATGTATGGAACGTAGTGATCATATAGCTTTTGTCGTCTGTAAACATGACCGACTAAAAAACAAGGCTAGAGCATTGTCAGAGTATTTGGGCGTTGATCTTAGAGAGGAGCCCAACAGAACTGATGTAGGAAAATATCTTAATTGTGGAAGAGATTATTATATTGAATTTAAAGATGCGCTGGTCTGTTTGAAGAGCTTAGATCATAAAAAACATGGCCCTATTTTCAGTGATTTTTCATGCAAAAGCCTTGAGTACAGACGTCTTTCGAGAGGAGTCAAACAAGAGGCTATCGCAAGGGCTGTGGGTGTATCTGGCAACTATAGACCTGATGTCATAGATTTAACAGCAGGGATGGGGGATGATGCCTTTATTTTGGCTTCTTTAGGCTGCAATGTGACCCTCGTAGAACGTAATCCAGTTGTTTTTAGCTTGCTTGAAAACGGTTTTGATCGAGCGCAAAGTTATGATGCTTTGAATATTGATATAAGAGAAATCGTAAAACGGATGAGAATTGTTTTCATGGATGGGAGCACCTTTCTGAACATCGATTCGGTATCAGCAGATGTGATTTATCTTGACCCAATGTACCAAAAGCGTCGAAAATCATCCGCTGTGCGGAAAGAAATGCAGGCATTTCATAGCATCATAGGCACGGATGAGGATGCGCCTAACTTGGTTAGCGTGGCTCTTAAAAAAGCTCGGTATCGCGTTGTAGTGAAGCGGCCTTTAAGGGCTGAGTACCTTTCGAATTCTGAGCCGAGCTTCTCAATAAAAGGCAAGACGACTCGTTTTGATATATTCGTTCTTCCGAGGTTTCAGAAATAAATAACCTCCAATCCATTCTATAAGCAAGAAAGCCGGACTAGCAGGTCGTGATAAATGTCGGTCAGTTTTTCAAGATCGGTTACACTGACATGCTCATCCACTTGATGAATGGATTTGTTGACTGGACCTAGTTCAATAACTTCGGTTCCAAGAGGTGCTATGAATCTTGCATCTGATGTTCCGCCTGCAGTCGATAATTCTGGTCTGTAACCAACAATGTTGGAAATAGAATCGCTCACTTTTTCGACTAGTGTCCCTCGATCGGTTAAAAAAGGTTCACCTGTCAGCTTCCAGTCTAAAGTATAATTCACACCATAGTGATCTATAATTCTGGTTGTACGTTCTTTTAAGACTTGTTCAGAAAGTTCCGTAGAGAATCTAAAATTGAATTTTACTGTTAACTTATCGGGTATAACGTTAACCGCTCCTGTACCGGCACTGATGTTAGATATTTGGAGGGTGGTGGGTGGGAAATCTTTGTTACCTCGATCCCACTTTTCTTCGGTCAGATGCTTGAGTGCTGACATAGCTTGATGAATTGGATTCGAAGCCAGATGAGGATAGGCAACGTGACCTTGAACGCCATGCACTGTCAAAACACACCCTAATGATCCACGACGCCCATTTTTTATCGTATCCCCTATGCTCTTGGCACTGGAGGGTTCGCCAACAACGCACCATGTGGGTAGAGAATTATTTTTTTGCAACCACTCCACGACTTTCCGCGTTCCGTTTGTTGCTTCCCCCTCCTCATCACCGGTAATTAGAAAGGCAATTCGGAATTTGCGGGGATGATGCAGGGCGATGTAACGCTCGGTCGCAACTATCATAGCTGCGAGAGAACCCTTCATATCAGCCGCTCCTCGTCCATAGAGGGACCCCTGACTGACAGTCGGTTTAAAGGGTTCTGAATTCCATTTGCATTCATCGCCAACTGGAACAACATCGGTATGGCCCGCAAAGCAAAATATGGGACCAATGTCACCGCAAATGGCCCAAAAGTTCTTAATATCACTGTAATCGAGTCGGGTTATATCAAAACCAATTTTATTCAGTCTATCGATGATAATATTTTGGCAACCGTGATCCTTGGGGGTGACTGACGGCTTTGAGATCAGAATTTTGGCGAGCTCTAGGGTCGCGGAGTCAGGCGGCATGAAAGTTTCCTCATTATGTGTGAATGCAATTGTAGATAGCAATTGTTGCGGTGGCCAGAATGTTTCTTTTAACATACTCATATTATGCTTTTTTTGATCAATCCGCTCATGCTCTTGTGTATTACGAAGTCGCCTAAATTTGAATTTATGAAGCTTATGATCGATGTGAGGGAAATTTGAGTGAAAATAGTAAAAATGGATAAAAGTTTTAATGGCATATCAAAAAAATTCGCTAGGAAGATCTATGGTGGTTTAAAAGGAAAAATCAGGCTCGCCGTTATTTGGCGTGATCTAACTTCCTTTCTCCCCATCCATTCGGATGATAAATCGCTCCGTATTTTGGATATTGGAAGCGGTTTAGGTCAGCACGCCATGCGAATGGCAAAGTTAGGACATGAGGTTGTTTACAACGACACTTCTGCTGAAATGTCAGCCATGGCGAAAAAATTAGCTGCAGATTTAAAAGTGGCGGACCAGATTGAATGGCATTGTTGCCCATACCAGCATCTTAAACATAAGATTAATGGAGATTTCGATCTGGTGCTTTGTCATGCTTTGATCGAATGGTTAGCTCGCCCTGAGGATCTGATTTCTGATTTGACTAATCTCATCAATCCTAGAGGCAGTATCTCCCTGAGCTATTACAATAAATATGCTCTTGAATATCGCAATCTATTGCGTGGTAATTTTAAAATAATTGAAAAACCATTTTTAGCAGACGAAGTCAGCTTGACGCCCAGTAACCCCATGACGTTCCCATTGATCGATAACTGGCTAGATAAGAGTCATCTAAAAATTAGGTCGAGCAGCGGGATAAGAGTATTTTATGACTATGCGAGCAATCAAAAGGGAGGTCTTGCCAACGATGAGTCAGTTATTGAAATGGAACTCAAGTACTCTAATAGAGAGCCATATAAGTGGTTGGGCAGGTATGTCCATTTAATCTGCGAGCCTAACCATGGCATACGGGACAGCTCCCAGGAGTAAGATTTTTTGGCTTCAGCGCTCAGCTTGCTGTCAATTTGTCCTTTGCAGCGTTGATCTTGGCTGCCAAGTAATCGCTGCCGCCGCGATCCGGATGAAGACGTTGTATTAGACGTCTATGCGCTTTGAGCACCTCATTTTCTGTGGCATCTTGATCCAATCCAAGTATTTCCAGCGCCTCCGTTTGCGTAAGTTCCGAAAAATCTGGCTTTGGGGTATTGTATGTTGATTCTCCAAAGTCGCTATTTCTATGGGTCCTGAGCATATATGCCTGCAGAAGGATAAAGGATTCTCTGTCACTGTCCTTAAAGTTATCTGCTAGAAGCTTCAATTGGTCTAAGTTTAACTCGCTAAGCTTTTTTCCTTGGTAATTTCCAGTCAAAACCTCTCCGTCCATATGATGACTGGCAAAATTGACCTGCACAAACAAATTGTTAGTTCTGAACTGGGAGGGAATTTGTTTTTTAAAACCTAATGCTCGAATAAGCGGGAGGGCACGCAAGCCCCAGATTATTATCCATTTTACAATAGGTACTAACGCCGCCAGGCCTGCGCCAATCCAGTGCATTTTGCCGGTGACAACTAGTCCAATTGAAATTAGAAGCAATCCCCAAATTGCTGAATTCCAAATAAACTCTCTACGCTTTTCAATTGGTGTCCGCTGCAAAGCATTGCGCCAGAACCACGTGCCCAGAAGTAAACCTACGATTAGCAACAGTTTAGTCATTCAATAATTTAACCACACTAAATCTATTTAGATAAAAGTATACTAACCTCAGTCTTCCGTATGATTTAATTTTGACATTATTTTGTTTCGAGTAATATATTTAATCTATCGTTAAGATAACCACACCCCTCAGCTTGGAAATTACTGTAACCTAACTATGGATGATTTTTAGTCTCACGGTTTTTAAGTGACGCGTCTACATCGCCAGCCATCTTTAAAAGAATGTTTTCGGTTGTGCTCCAGTCGATACAAGCATCGGTGACAGACACTCCATATTTCATTTCATTGGGTTTCGAGGAGGGTTTTTGATTGCCTGAGTGAATATTACTCTCTATCATCAGTCCAATTATAGACTCATTACCATCAGCGATTTGATTAGCAATATTTTCCAAAACCAAAGGTTGCAAATGATGATCCTTATTTGAATTTTCATGGCTGCAGTCAACCATGATATTAACGGGAACATTTGCAGCAGCAAGCTGATCTTCGCATAGGGAGATGTTAATCGAATCAAAGTTTGGTTTTCCGCCTCCGCCTCGAAGGACTATATGTGCATTGTTGTTACCACGTGTAGTGATTACCGAGACACCACCATCCCCATTTATACCCAAAAATCGATGCGGATTTGCGACTGATTTCAGGGCATTTATTGCGACATTTAGACTCCCATCGGTCCCATTCTTAAAACCTACGGGAGATGATAGGCCTGAAGCCATCTCGCGGTGCGTTTGCGATTCTGTGGTACGTGCTCCTATGGCTGACCAAGCAATCAAATCTTGCATATATTGCGGAGAAATTGGATCTAATGCCTCGGTAGCCGTGGGAAGACCCATTTCTAAAATATCATGCAGAAGTTGACGACCTATCTGCAACCCATCGACGATTTTGAAGGAATCATCCATATAAGGGTCGTTAATAAGTCCTTTCCAACCCACAGTAGTTCGTGGTTTTTCGAAGTACACTCTCATTACGAGTAAAACCTGATCTTTCACTTTCTCCGCTAGGATCTTTAAGCGCTGAGCATATTCTTTCGCAGCAACTACGTCATGAATGGAACATGGACCTACGATCGCAAATATCCTGTGATCCTCTCGGTTGAGAATCGCTTCTATTTGTTGACGCCCCTCTTTAACTACTGCCTCTGCAGCCGAGGATATAGGAATCTCTTTCTTGAGCGACTCTGGAGTCATTAGAGTTTCATGAGTTGCTATATTTATGTTATCTACTGCGTTAGAAGCCATATAAGCACCTTAAGCTTGTTTGCCGCGAGGACGTCATTGTACGTATAAATCACAAAGATTAAAGACTATCAGTATGGTATTTCTATAAATAGGGGCAGCCTTGGGAGATATAAGCCGCAACGAATTGGATTGTCCTCAATTCCTCTAAGCAAGGAAGCATAATGATGCAGCTGGCCGCGATACTGATCTTTCATATTGTCGACAAACTTTTTCATGTTTTGACCATTGCTGGGATGTGCATATTTATAGTCAATTATCCAACGAGTATTTTCAAATAAAAAAGTCAAATCAATAGTGGATCTTTTAATCTGCGACCCATCGTCCGCCCTGTAATCAAACATCACTTCAGAGCTCGATTTCTTGTCGGTTTGAAGCAACCATTTGCCAAAAGGATCTGCTAGCATATTTTTCAATGACCGTTGCAGTTCGTCAAGTTCGTCAGGTGAAGACAAAATACCATTCTCTTTCAGTTGCGAATGCCATCCGATTCTAAAGTGCTCTAATCCAGTCACATCGTGCTTTTCTAAGCCACTTCTCACGATTTGTTTTAGCGTGCGGTGCAAGCACTTTCCCAATTGCATGGACCGAAAACTGCTTTCGTGCGGCGTTTTTTGTGTTTGGGAGGCTGGGTCGCTTGCCGTGCTAGTTTGTTTTGAATAATTATTAATTCCTTTTTTGATATCGCCCTTCGGTTTATACCCCTTAACCAGACGTCTCATGGATTCGCAATTCGGGCTATCTTTCTGGAATTTATATTTTTCTTTATTTTCAGATATATGAACGGCATAACGTTCGTTTTCAATATCTCTCGACAATCGGGGCCATATGCTCGTTAATAGACTGTTGGGTGAGGGCGCCCTCCAGCCCGAGCCATTTGTTTTAAGTTCTCCAAAAAGATGCAAGGAGTGAACAGCCCGCGTTGCAGCCGTGTATAAGACTCTGGTGTTTTCCAGCCGAGATTGGATTGTCCGCTCATGTCTTAAATAGCTGTATAATTCATCATCTGCTTGATTTACCGATCCACGAGTTGCAATAATGAAATCATTGCGACCCTCTTTATTTATATATTCATTCCATAACAGGAGAGGTTTTCCTCTCTCGCTAACCGAGTGAGACAAGCCGGGTAGAATAACATGATCGAATTCGAGACCTTTCGCTTTGTGCATTGTCATTATTTTCACAGGGTTTTGATCTTTATTCGCTAGTTCTGAAAATGTCGGTCTTGAGGAAAGGGATTCTACAGCCAGCTGAAAACTTTCCCAATTTTGAATGATTCCTCCGACTTCCGTTTGGCTGATCAGGTCCAGAAAAATTGTTAGATCCTCATAATCCTTCTCACTCTGCAGAGTGTCCATTCCGCCGAGCTTTGTCCAGCACTCCTCAAGGGATTCACGCAGATTTTGACGACGACGATTGAGCCAAAAATTTTTAAGCACCGGAACGATACGCGCTAAAGCTTTCAAACCGTAGTCACTTAAAGGGTACTTTTTTCGATTCTCATGGGTGCCAAAATGATCCATAAGTTGATCGATAATTAGCGGCTTTTCGTCTGAGCCAAGTCTGGTACTGTTTACGATTACTAATAGGTCTTCAAGGCCAAGCCCACAAAATGGTGCATGCAAAACTGATAGCCATGCTATACGATCACTTGGTGACATTAATGCACGGGCTAGCGACAACATGTCAACGACGTGCATTCGTTTGGAAAGTGGCTCTAGATCAATTCCTTGCCAGTCGATATTATTTTGCCCAAGAGCTGGAGTGATTGCTTTTAAATGGCCTCTATTGCGCGCAAGAATAGCGATAGAATCATTTGGATGATTAGACTTGACCTGTTTGCAGATTTCACATATGCGCCTAGCTTCAAAGGATCCATAATCATCACCACTATAGCCAAAGAAATTGACTGCCGCCTTTTGCGTTGATCGTTTGACTGAAACCGACTTAGTATAAGTTACTGCGCCCAAAGAAGGATCTTCCTGGGACGGAAATGCTGAAGAAAAGTATTCGTTAATCCAGTCGATGACAAGCTCTTGAGATCGAAAATTGGTCGTAAGCGTAAGCGATTCAATTGGCATCTGTGCTATCGAGTTCTGCTGCGCCCGGAGAAATAGGCCTACATTCGCGTTGCGAAAGCTATACATTGACTGCATCGCATCGCCGACCAGAAAAATGCTCCGTCCATCATCGGGTTCCCATCCCTCAAGTAATAATTCAATTAATTTTATTTGAATGGCTGAGGTATCCTGAAACTCATCAATGAGTATGTGCTTTAGTCTATAATCTAACTGCAAAGCAGCGTGTGATACCACGTTTGAGGGATCATTTGACTTCAGAGCATCAAGTGCTAGCAGAGTTATGGCACTAAAATCACATTCATTATCTTTTTCAAAAATGACGTTTAATTCGGCGACGAGATAAGGAAGCAGATATCCCAGTGCTACAAGAATTTGATGTTGTGACGAATCCTTATGGTTTTCAGGCAACCTCAAAACCGAAATCATGGCTTGGAGTAGCCCCGGTATCTCTTCGCACCGTTTTATTAAGTCTAAAGCATGTTTCTTTTCTTGTTTCGCAGATGGAGGGTATCCTTCGTTTTTGGTAAGTCTTCGTCTCCAGCTATGTGTTTTTGAAACGAATTGGCAAATTATGGATTTCCAAGTGGTGAGGTTGGCTGCACAGCAGTGAGGAAGGCATTTGATGTCTCGGAGTCGCTCTAATTCTGGATTAATTTCTCTTGAGACACGGCTCGCAGCTTGCCGCGTGAGGAATAGAAATTCGTCGGAAATAGATTCAAAAAGGTTGGTCAAATTTTCGAGATGCTCGCAAGTAATGCGCTCGATCACGGAATGGAAGTAATCCGGATTAGTTTCTATGTTATAAATTAAAGGGAGCCACTGTTCTCGTCTTTCCAGAAGATCACACAAAAGGTGTTCGCACAGACCAAAGTCATTGCCTAAATGGCCGAGTAAGGTGCCCAAATATTTCCCTATAAGATTCTCCTCCTCAATCCTTGAAAGTAACGTCCGTGCCGCCGTTTTGTAATGGATCAAAGGTTGGTTGCATGGATTTGGACGATACCCTAGTGATGATTCAAGGGCATAATGATTACTTACGTGTCGAGCGAAACCATCAATCGTCTGAATACGCAATCTCCATGGTAGATCCAATAAATTCCACTGTAGCTCGTTACTCCGGGCAATCGCCCCCCTTGCAAGACTCCAAGTTTTAGCATCGTTCGGATTGGTAGGACACGGGTTTGTATCAGCATACTCGAGGGCTGTTAACACTCGACCCAACATTTCTGAAGCGGCTTTCCTTGTAAAGGTGATGCAGAGAATCTCCTCTGGGTTCTCGACATTAGCTAGCAGTGCAAGATATCTTTGGGTAATTAAACCGGTTTTTCCGGAACCGGCGGGCGCAGTTACGATAAAACTTCTTGTTGGGTCTATCGCCGCTTGTCTGAATTCAGAGTCATCAAGATTAACCATCACATCTTTTGCCATTTATTGAAGATTTATAGATCATAATGTTTCAGTAAATCGATTGAGGGGTAATAAAAAATATTGCTGCTTGAATGCGGCAAGATCATTGACAGAAGTGTCACAATCGCCAGAAGAAAATGAATAGGCTAATTTATCAAGAGCCGCTTTCCAGTCAAGAATTCGTGCATGCCATTCTTCAACTTCAGATAATTCTGGAGATAGTAGACCATCACTTTCACCAACCAATCTGATAGCGTCGGGACTCAGATGTGCAAATGCAAAACCGTTAGGATTCGGATGACAGGCTACAACGTAGAGAGGTAGTTGAGGTTCTTTTAATTCTTCCGGATTCCATCCACTTGTCTTCAACGCACCTGTTTTGTAATCAATTATTAGTCTTTTTCCTCCCACGAGGTCCAATCGATCGACAATCAATTGAAGAGATAATTCGCCAAATTTGACGGTATATGATTGCTCTAATTCAAGCACTTCGAATGGTTCTCGTGATTTTTCTTTTCTCAACCAAGCTGTAATCAATCTATTAATTAGCAATTTTTCCAATTTCCGATATCTGGATCCTCGCAGATAAAGCATGGAGCGATCGTTACTGGAAAATGTCAGATCGATACTCTCATTTATTTCTAAAGCGAGCTCGCGATCGCTCAATTGATTCAACTTGTCAGAGCTTTTCCATTGATTCCATAACTTGAAAAGAACTTCATGAATTAGAATTCCTCGCTGCCGTTGATTTATCCCCTGATGCGGCGGATCGATAGGTTTCGCCCCCAATCGATGAATGGCGAATGAGTTAAAAGGGCAGATAAACTGATTTCTCAAGATTGCTGCACCACCTTTGATGATCTCTTTGCTCATTTTAAGAGGAACTTTAGGCTGCTCGTAAAGTTCGCTTTGAGCAGATTGATGTGAGACTTGAAACTCTGCTTTATAGCCGAGTGATTTTGGTGAAACAAAGAGATTGGAGGGTTTGATGTTTCTTAAGAGAGGACTCTCGATGGATAGTTCTTCATCTCTTTGCAAGGGATAGCTGCAGATTAATGAGCCAGTATTCGCATGGAAACCTTGAAGCAAGCTTCGCGCTATAGCTAATTCACGTGTTGCGTCACTTCGTGGCAGCCTGTGTTTTTTCTGATAATAGGCAGGCAACAATGGGTTGATTAAGGGCAGTTGAGGGAAAGTCTTGTGATCCAATCCAAGTATCCAAGCTTTACCAAATTGTAGACCAGAAGCGTCCAAAAGACCCAATACTTGGAGGGATGAATCAGGAGTTTGTTCATGAAAAATATGATCGTTAGCCATTGAGGTGAGAACTTGGACGGCTTTGCTCAAGTTAACCCTCTCTCCAAGATTATCTAGACCACGGAATTGCTCCATTAAGCAATGCCATTGATTTAATTGTTGATACTCAAGACTTGACAGTGTTCGTGTTCCTGGCCAATTTTGTTTATCTAGAATGGTCTGCATGCGTTCAGAGCACTCGGAAAAAGTGAATAGCGTTGATTTACGACTTGCTGACTTCTCTTTGGCGGTCGCGAGAGATCGGAAAGTATCGACGACTGCTCTCATGTTCACTGAGGTTGTAATTTTTTCTATCTCATACAAAAATTGGTGGAGTGTGAAATTGAATTGCGAGTTCTTTCTAAGTTTCTGCTCTAGATTGGCTTTTTCCTGAAGGGACAGTAATTCAAAAGCTGTGTACGGTGAATAAATCAGTCGAAGCCAGTGCGATAATGGTTGGTCACGTTCGATCGAGGAAAGCAGTTCGAGTGCACCAGCAATAATGGGAGTTGCAGAAAGAGGTATCCCGACAGAAAAGTTTACCGGAATATTGATATTTTTCGCGGCGAGAGCGGTGTTAATCGCTCGGTAAGTTTCTCCGAGGCGATTTAGTAAATCTGGCATCAGTATACCGATGCGTTGATTTGGTTGTATTTTAAGTTCATGAGCGGCCCAATCTGCTGCCGCAGCGAGCTCTTCTTGTGCATCATAAAATTTGATTTTTCGAGCTTTCTCCAAATTACAAATTCTCTCGTATCTAGGGTGGAAGGATGGGCGCACGTTTTGGCTAAGATCGTCTAATTGATCAGTCATGTCTATACAAAAGGGATCAAGTAACACGCATTGATCGGCGGCTTCGCCTAATATATTTCGCTGAAGAGGTGGAATTGATTGAAATCCATATAAGTAAATAGATTCATAAGTTTTGGGTTCACACTTCTTTAAATTTGATTCTAAAAGTTGCCAACACTCATTTGGTTGAATGAAACCATTATCTCTCATTAATTTGGCATAGGTTTTACACCAGAGCTTGAATTGTCTGGAACCGCTTGTGTCGCTCGGGACCATATCAATACTCAGATAATAAGCGCAGAGGTCGTTGTATGTTTCATCAGCGATGCTACTGAAGCGTGATCCTAATCCCGGATTAAATTGATTTATTGTTTTTTCCCAAAAATATAATCTTTGAGCTCGCTCGGCCATCGCCCAAGGGGTGACTGATTCCAAATGCAGATCATGCATTTCATCCCAACAGTTTTTTAGCCATGAGAGGATGGAATAAACATGAGGCGCCTGCCATGCGGGCAGGTCGAGTTCCTTAGTATTGCTCCAAGCGACACATACTTGATTGGCTAATCTCTCCGTCGGCACTAAGACGAGGCCATTCTTGTCTTGTAAAGCTTTTTCAAATATCGAAATATCAATCATGGAAGGCAATGCTTTCTGCCTAATCATCTGTGCTTTGCCCTTTTAGTCTTGTCAATTAGTAAAATAGATAAACACCTTTCTGGGAATGGTGCTGGTACAATATCTTTATGGAATTGTCGATACAAGTGATGTATGTATTTATTGCGCTCGTGACCTTTGCAGTGGGAACAGTGAGCGGCTATTTGATCAGTATTGCTACTGTAAAAGCAAAACTTGCGCGTCTTGAAACTCAGCTCGAAAATAGCCGAAAATCGGAAACAGATTTAACTGATACTTTATACGATAAAAATAAACAGAATATAGCTTTAGAGAAGCAAGTGGCTTCTCTCCTGACCAAATTAGAAAGTCAGGTAAAAGAGCATGAGCAAAAGATTGAGCTATTGGAAACAACGAAAATCCGCATGTCGCAAGAATTTGAAAACCTTGCTAATCGTATTTTTGATAAAAAACAGACGCAATTTGCAGCGAAGAGTCAATTAACAATCGAGAGCTCTATTGGACCTTTGAGAAGGGATATTGGTGAATTTCGAAAACAAGTGGAAAGCGCATATGATAAAGAGACGGCTGATCGCAATAAACTTATTGGTCAGATTAGTGAACTGCAAAAACATACTATGCGAGTCTCAGAAGACGCTGTAAGCCTAGCAAATGCTTTACGTGGTGATAGTAAACTCCAGGGAAATTGGGGGGAATTTATACTTGAGAAATTACTTGAAGATTCGGGGTTAAAAAGGGGAAGAGAATATAATTTACAGGAATCCAAAACCGATGATCAAGGTAGAATTAAAAAACCCGATGTCATTGTGCATTTGCCAGAAGGTAAGGACATTGTCATTGACGCAAAAGTAAGTTTGGTTGCTTATGAGCGTTATTTCAATAGCCATGATGAGCTAGAAAAAATGCAGTATCTGAGAAAGCATCTTAACTCATTAAAGACGCATATCCGTGGTCTGAGTGATAAGAATTATGATCAATTGGATGGGCTCAATAGCCTCGATTTTGTTCTTTTATTCGTGCCGATAGAGGCGGCTTTCATGCTTGCACTTGACCATGCTCCAGAGATCATGGCAGATGCTTATGAGCGAAATATAGTGCTTGTGAGCCCAAGTACTTTATTGGTGACGCTAAAAACCATCAAGAATCTTTGGCGGTACGATGATCAAAATCGCAATTCAAAGATTATTGCAGAGAAAGCTGGTCGGCTTTACGATGGATTTGTTCGGTATATTGATGCGCTCGATGAGGCTGACAAGTACCTTCAACGCAGTAAGGATGTTTTAGGAGACGCCAGGAAACGCCTTCTTACAGGCAAAGGAAACCTCGTCATAAGGGCTGAGGAACTGAGAAGCTTAGGAGCTAAAACAAAGAAACAGTTTAAACATGAGATGGTTTCAAACAGTGAGAAACTGTCTGAGCCAGAAGTATGAGGTTAATTTTTGGTCATTGCTTCATCTCCTTAGGGCGTTGAGCACCAAGCCGATCTCTAAGTGATCGGTCCAAGGAAATTGATCAAATATGGCTACCGCTGTAATAGTATGCGTAAAGAGGATTTTGCTCAAATTTCGCATGAGACTCTCAGGATTACATGAGAAATACACGATTGTTTGGTAGCGCACGATAAGTGAAATTGTTGCTGGATCAAGTCCGGACCGCGGAGGGTCCACCAACACGGTCGAAAAATTATATTCGTCGAGATTTATATCCTTCAATCTCCGAAAAGGTCTTACCCTGTCAAAAGCTTCAGTCAACTCTTTGCTGGACATTCGGACAAACGCGGTGTTTGCAATGCCATTTAGACTGGCATTATGTTTTGCGGTTCTTATCGATAGTTTAGAAATTTCGACGGCCAAGACTTTCCGAAAGTTATTGGCCAACGCTAAGGTAAAATTGCCACTTCCGCAATATATTTCTAGGAGATCGGCTTGTGAGCATCTGGTTTGCTGATTTGCCCACGAAAGCATCTTGATGTTTACTTCTCCATTTGGTTGAGTGAATGTTGATTCGACTTGGCGGTAAAACAAGGTCCGCTTCCCTACGTTAAATTCTTCCGTCACATAGTCATTCATAAGAATGATTTTTTGCTTCTTACTTCGCCCCACTATCATAGTATCCATAAGCTCTTGAATTCTTAACGCGCTCTGCTCCCACCGTTGGTCGAGCTTTTTGTGATATAGAAGCGTGATCAGAGCTTCCTCGCTGAGTGTGGTCAGAAATTCTATCCCAAAGAGTTTTTGCCTAAGAATAAAATCATCGTTAATTTGGGAGAGAAGTACTGGCATGAGTTTTTGTATTTTTGGCGCAGCGATTGAAAATTCATTTATTATATAGGGACGTTTGGTGATGGAATCTGTCATAGCATAGTGAGCGCCAGTGGAGTCGTGAAAAACTCGGAATTCTGTCCGCAATCGAAAGGCCTCTGGAAAGGAAGAATAGATTTCTATTTTATCAGTAAAGAACTGTCTAATTTTTGATTCGAAGCGTTTCACCTTATTTGAAAGGTGCTTGTTATAGCTGTCAAGTTTTGAACAGTTCAATTACACTCTCACGACGTCGTGATAAACGAGTCATTATTACATAACTCTTAATAAATCGACTTAAGACTGGAGATAAACTAACGTAGATGCCGAATTTTTGTATAATAGAGGGGAATCAAACACAGTGAGATTAAGATTGTGACGACTTTACGAGCTCTAAAGTTGCTGTTTATTCTTGGGATCGCAGGAGCAGTATATTCCGACGAGAAAGCGAACACCAAAGGCCCTGAAAATTTTATCAGCAAGTCTCCCGAAGGAGCGGCGGTTTTCATAATTAAACCATTGGATGGCGAGACATTTAAATCTGATGAGTCTATAGATATATTGTTTGGATTGAGAGGAATGGGGGTCGCACCCGCTGGAGTTCAAGCTGACAACACAGGACATCATCATCTGCTGATAGACCAGACGAGTATGCCCGATTTGGACAAGTCAATACCCGCATCTGCCAAAATAATTCATTACGGCAAGGGCCAGACTCAAACCAGCATAAAGCTCGATCCGGGTAAGCATTCTCTACAGCTTTTGCTGGGGAATCATTACCACATCCCTCACGATCCGCCTATATTTTCGGAAAAAATCGTAATAGAGGTTTATGACTAATTAAATTTCTTATGATGCTAATTTGTCGCTCTTTGCAGCCATTATAAAGTCGTTTAGATGAAGTCCAGAGAGAGCGTGTGTCCACCAAGTCACTGTGCATCGTCCCCATTCCAACACAATAGAAGGATGATGATCCTGTATGTCAGCTTCAACCGCGATCTTATTGGCTAGTTTAATAGCCTCATTGAAGTTTCGTAGGCTAAAGGTACGAACAATTTTTGACTCACCATCAGAAAAACTATGCTCCCAGTCGGGAATCTGCGCGAGATGAGTGGATATCTCCTCATGACTCATCGGCTGCGCATCAGAATAATCGGGATTGCAATCGAGATCGACTAAACCATAAGACATGAATTTCTCCTTTCATAGGCAATTTCTTGGTTTTGGAATGCCGGCCATGTCAGCGATCAACTTTGCCGAGGCCCCCGGAAACAACATGAGCAAATATATACTCCTACCCTTCTCGAGTTGCAGAGACTCCGAGACAAACTTTGTTAGAGGTCTCATGGAAGGTGAGAAACCATATATGTTGTAAAATAGCCTTGCAGTATGCAGGATTTCTAGGTGTTCTTCTGTCAGTGTAATGCCCCATTTCTCTGCGCGCAAGCAGGCCAAAGACTCATCCCAACGGCTAAGATTTGCTAAATAATTATTTTCTATGGCAACAACCATGCGAGCTTTGATCCGCCTGTTTAAACTTGGCTGGGGCACTTGACGCTGAAGAGGGGCAATTCTAAAGAAGCCCCTCCCCCGAAACAATAAGGTACCCTAATAGCCCTACTCGTCGCCCATGCCAAAAAAAGTTAAGAAGACAGAGAACAGGTTGTAGAGCATGACAAACAATGTGACAGTAGCCGAAATGTAATTTCGTTCCCCGCCGTGAATAATTTGGCTGGTTTGCCACATTATGAAACCAGTTGAAACGATTGCGAAAATACAACTCATTGCTGATGTCAGTGCTGGCATCTGAAGGAAAAAGTAGTTGACTAGCTGAGATATGAAAGCGACCAGTATGCCTACTGAGAGAAAGCTGATCCAGGAGCTCAGGTTCTTCCGAGTCTTCAATACGTAAGCTGAGGCTCCAAAAAACGTTAGAGCTGTCGACCCCAAGGCCATTAAGATAGGCTCTGGCCCCTTGAGCGCAAGTACCGCAGACAGAATAGGTCCAAGTGTCATACCCATGAAGCCGGTTAGCGCAAACACCCAAGCTATTCCAGAGGCACTATTTTTTGTTCTCTCGATCATGAATAGAAGGCCAATGTATGGGAGGAGCATCCATAGCCCCATATATGGAACGTTAAGGGCCATTGATACCAAAGCCATGAGAGCGCTGAAGGTTATGGTAGCGCCCAGTAATAGGTAAGTATTCCTTAGGACTTTACCAACCTCTAGGTCCAAGATACCTACATCGGTTGCATCGTTTGTAAGTTCGTTTATATCCATTTGAGATCTCCTTAACTAATTTACTACAATTATACTCGCTTCTTTACTCTTTTTTCCAACCATTGTGCGATTCATATCTTAAAGTTGAATAAATTGAATCCGTCTTGATCAAGCTTGAGCGCCCAGCCTTTAGTGGCCCAGTCTCCGAGCACAATTCGCTCTTTCACACTTGACATTAACTTGTGGCGCGCAGGTCTGTGCGTATGACCATGAATTAGTGTGGTTGCATTAGTCTTAGCAATTACGCGCTCCACGGTTTTGCAGCTCACATCCATAATTGAAGAAGGCTTGTGACTACTCTGACGGGTGGCCTCAGCCCTCCATGTAGAGGCTATCTCTTGTCTTTTGGACAATGGCAAATTGCTCAGAATCCAACGGTAAATCGGATGCCGAGTTTTTCTCCGGAAAGCCTGATAATCATGATCATCTGAGCAAAGAAGGTCGCCATGCGTCAAAAGAATTCGTTGGTTATATGTCTCAATTACATGATAGTCATGGAGCAGCCTAGCACCTGTTGTTTTCAAAAAGCGACGGCCTAAGAGGAAATCTCTGTTGCCATGTTGTATAAACAATTTCGTGCCGCCGAGGGTGAGCTCTCTCAATCGAAGTTGAGTGGCGACTGCAAGTTCCGAGGGATCGTCATCACCAATCCAGGTCTCAAATAAATCTCCTAGTATGAAAAGCTTTGTCGCCTTTTGCGCATGAGTAGATAAAAAAGTAAAAAATGCAGAAGTAATTTGGTTTTGTTCTGCTGAAAGATGCACGTCGGATACAAACAAAATAGCCACATTAGACGACCAAATACGTTAATCAGAGATCTCGATAATCATCACTGATTCGTACATCAGTAATTTCAATCACATCATTCGGCACGTCTCTGTCATAACCGACTGTCCCAGTAGGGACGGATTTGATGTTGTTGACGACGTCCATTCCTTCAGAAACGTCCCCAAAAACAGCATAGCCCCATCCATTGGCAGTTTTATCGGTGTGATTGAGAAAATTATTGTCGGCCACGTTAATAAAAAACTGCGATGACGCTGAATCGGGATCAGCGGTTCTCGCCATGGCAAGAGTGCCGATGGAATTGTTTCGGCCGTTGTCAGCTTCATTAATAATACACTCGCGAGTTTCTTTTTCAGACATGTCCGCTGCAAGCCCGCCTCCTTGAATTACGAATCCATCAATAACTCGGTGGAAAATGGTTCCGTTGTAGAACCCGTCTCGACAGTATTGGAGAAAATTTTTAGATGATATGGGGGGCATTTTCAAAGTCCAAAGTGATGGTGAACTCACCCATTGTGGTTGAAAGCGTAATCATAGGATTCCTCATTGAGTTTAGCCAGAATATTGTAAGGTGGTAATGATCAAAAATACAGTAACTGCTTCTAAGTGAAGTGAGCCGCAGTGAGGGCCCCCATTTACTATGTTGAGAAATACGCTTTCCGCAAAACATTCGATTAAAGAATTTTCTTTTAAGCGTTATAATGCGAAGTCGAGGATGAGAAATGTCGATATGTCCAATCGCGAAGAGCCTTTAAATTTCATCGAGAAAACCATTCAGTCGGATCTTGACTCCGGAGGGTTCTCAAGCATCAGAACTCGGTTTCCCCCGGAACCCAATGGATACTTGCACATCGGTCATGCAAAATCAATCTGCCTAAATTTTGGACTAGCTACTTCATTCTCGGGAGAATGCAATTTACGTTTTGATGACACGAATCCAGAAAAAGAAGACGGCGAATTTGTTCGAGCTATCATTGACGATGTTAAGTGGTTGGGATTCCAATGGGATGGGGAGATTCGATACGCATCAGATTACTTTTTGAAGCTCTACGAGTGGGCGCAGCATCTCGTGTCAGTTAATAAAGCTTATGTTTGTGAATTAGATTTAGATGAAATTAGACGATATCGTGGCACTCTGACGGAGAAAGGAACAAATAGTCCATACCGGGATCGATCGCCCGAAGAGAGTCTTGTGTTGCTGGAAAGAATGAGAAAGGGGGAGATTGATGAGGGCGCTATGACTCTCAGAGCCAAAATAGATATGGGGTCCCCAAACATTAATATGCGGGATCCTGTGATATATAGGATAAAAAAACTTGAACATCAGCGGACAGGAGCTGAATGGAAAATTTATCCATCTTATGATTTTGCGCACGGGCAGGGGGATGCGCTTGAGGGAATAACACACTCGATTTGTACATTAGAGTTTCAAGCCAATCGTCCGCTTTACGACTGGTTTATTGCAAACCTTCCTGTGCCCTCTAAACCAAGGCAGTATGAATTTGGTCGTCTCAATATCAATTACTTGGTTTTGAGCAAACGAAAACTGAAAAAATTGGTTGACGATAAACTTGTAGATGGTTGGGATGATCCGAGAATGCCGACACTCCGCGGATTGCGGAGACGAGGCGTGAGTGCGAGAGCGATAAGAGATTTTTGCGACAGCCTCGCGATAGCGAAAACTGACGGCATTGTCGATATCAGTCAGCTTGAGCATTTCGTGAGGGATGATTTGAATCGGCATGCCTACAGGGGCATGTGTGTAATGAATCCAGTTCGATTGTCACTACACAATTATGAAGCAGCAAAAACGGAAATACTTGACATTCCTCGACATCCAGATCGATTGGATCTCGGACTCAGAGAGGTACCCTTTAGCTCGACAATATTTATCGATCGGAATGATTTCACTGAAGACACCTCTCTTTCACGCAAGAAGTTTAAAAGACTTGTTCTTGGGGATTATGTTCGCTTGAGGGGGGGGTACATCGTAAAAGCGACAAGTGTAGACAAAAACGCAAGGGGAGAGGTACAACAGATTAACGGCGAAATAGTTGAAAAGACCGTGGGACAAGCGCCTCCTGCGGGGATCAAGCCGCGAGGTGTAATTCACTGGGTATCGGAAGCTCACGCGGTAAATTGCACCATTCGTCAATACGACAGACTGTTTAGCACTGCCTTCCCTGAAGAGGGCAATAAACCCTTCGTCGATTATATAAACCCAAAGTCGCTAGTGATAAAGAGAAATTGCAAGGCAGAAGCGAGTCTCAAAAACGCTTCGATCGGCGAGCATTATCAGTTCGAGCGTGAGGGTTACTATTGCCTTGATAGCGTGCTCAGCTGTCCTAGCGACTTGGTGTTTAACTGTACAATAGGATTGAGAGAAAATCCGGATAAATACAAATAGCGCGTGGCAAGTGTCCCGCCGTCCTGCAAGTGATAACCATGGAACTACGAATATTTAACTCTGCGTCGCGAAGGAAAGAGGTCTTCGAACCAATTGATAAAAACCGCGTTACGATGTACGTGTGCGGTCCCACGGTATATAACCGGGTGCATATCGGAAATGCGAGGCCTGCAGTGATATTTGATACACTTTTTAGACTTTTGAAGAGTCTATATCCGCAAGTTGTGTATGCACGCAACATTACTGATGTGGATGATAAGATTATCGATGTTGCAAACAAAAGAGGCCAAAAGTCAGAGGAAATAGCTAAACTTTACGCCGATTTTTATTCCAAAGATATGGCTAGATTGAATTGCGAACCGCCTACTATTGAACCATTCGCGACCAAACATATTCCGGAAATACTGGATATGATTGAAGTACTAATTCGGAAAGGCTTTGCATATGTGTCCGAAAAACATGTGCTGTTTTCTGTTAGTTCTATGCCCAGTTATGGACAACTTTCGGGTAAATCTTTGCATGATTTAACGATTGGAGCACGAGTCGAAATTGGAAAATATAAACGGGACGCCAATGACTTTGTGCTTTGGAAGCCCTCAAAAAAAGGAGAACCAGCTTGGGATAGCCCTTGGAGCAGGGGAAGGCCTGGCTGGCATATAGAATGTTCCGCTATGGCACAAAAGCATTTGGGTGTCACCGTTGATATCCACGGTGGAGGATTAGATTTGTTGTTTCCTCACCACGAAAACGAAACGGCACAAAGTTGCTGTGCGAATGGCGGTAAGCCATTAGCGAATTTCTGGAT
Source organism: Porticoccaceae bacterium (assembly GCA_902557735.1). Lineage (GTDB taxonomy): Bacteria > Pseudomonadota > Gammaproteobacteria > Pseudomonadales > Porticoccaceae > TMED48. The sequence continues at coordinate 72,886 of CACEBC010000002.1, read as the reverse complement.
GCACAATGGCTTTATCCAACTTGATGGCCAAAAGATGTCAAAATCACTTGGAAACTTCAAATTAGTTTGCGATCTGCTGGAACACCATCCGGGAGAAGTTTTGCGCTACGTGATTTTGTCGGCACACTATAGATCAGAGCAACAATTCAACGCTTCCCTTCTGGAGTCAGCAAAGCGTTCGCTAGACACGTTATATCGTTGTCTTCAATCCACGGAAAACCTGGATAATATCGTCGTGGACCTTTCAACCAATAACGGTTTTCTGGCTTTGCTGGATGATTTGAACACCTCGGAATCTATTAGCGAATTGCATGCGCTGGCTCGGCAGACTAGACAAGGCTCCAAAAAAAAACGAGTGGTGGCAAGAGGAAAACTCCTGTCTTTGGCTAATATGTTGGGATTACTTCAACAAAACCCAGACGATTGGTTTAAGAAGGCACACGACCCCGATGCACTATCTCAACAAGAGATTGAAGAAGCAATTCTCCTCAGACAACAAGCAAAAGAGTTGAAAGATTTCGGTGAGGCGGATCGCATTCGGGATTCATTGGCTCTAAAAGGTGTTGTTCTCCAGGATAGTCGCAACGGCACCGGTTGGAGGCGATCTTAGTATTGATAGTCTATTTTTAAATCGATATTGACGAGGAGCTTACAAACGGCGTATCTAGGGCGTCTTCAACGGTTTCATTCAAGACACGTAAAATTTTTTTGACAGCTTTTTCGGCTAAAATTCTGTAACTGGTAAGCTGACCTCCATATATTCCTAGGTACCGTGATTCCTCGAGCACAAAAAGTCGCCGATCCGAGGCTTTGGATTGCTTTCTGGTAAGTGTCTTGCTCCCAAGACCACACCAAGCTTGTGATGGAGAATGATTAAAATGCGGGAAGTGATGGCGCACGGTTTTTACAAGTTGTTCAACCTCATCGACTGTAGGCTTCACATGATCTGGGTTCCCACTGAACAATTTTTCTGAAGCTCCAACCAGAGTTCCTCCTCGCCATGGACTTACAATTAATCGTTCCGCTTTGTCGGGGGGCTCGATAAGAAAGCGTTTGTCGCTCAGCTGCTGAGAAAATTCAATGAAAGTGCTTTTCACATACTGTACATTTGGCAATTTGCTGAGTAGTCCCATTCTTTCTGCAGTCAAAGAGCTCCAGGCCCCGGTTGCGTTGGCTATAAATCGACACTCGAAAGTCCTCGTTCTGGAGCCTTTGGTAACTTGCACTTTATAACCATCTGAGGTCTTGATTGCCTCATCAAAATTGACAGGGCAGAGGGCGAGTGCCCCATGCATTTTTGCTGATCTCACAATCTCTTGTGTTAGAAGCATTTCGTCGGTGTGAGCATCGGAAAATTTATAAACAGCCTCTAATTTGAATTGATTTAGACCGTCCAAGTCACGCCATTCATCTTCAGAAATTCTTTTATACCAAGGGAGCTTCGTTTTTCCTGCCAATATGTCATATGCCATTAACTGCATTTCGGTAGACCAGGGCACGCGTTTGTTATCCGCAAATATAGGCAGGTAAAACCAGCTTGGCTTTATCAGGTCCGGAGCGATCGTCAATAAGATTTTTCGCTCCAACAAATCCTCTCGAGTTTGTAAAATATTTCTCTCGCTAAAACGCTCCAAGTTCCCATGCACAAGCCTGTTTGATCTGTGAGTATTTCCGGAACCCCATCCTTTGCGTTCAACAATTACAGTTGATAAGCCATTGAGTGCCGCTGCCTGGGCGATTCCTGCCCCAATAATACCTCCCCCTACCACGCATAAATCAAAATCTGTGGACATCCATTTGCTCCGTAGAAGCTGCAATTAAGCTTGCTCATGTGACATATTTGTGTCGAAAAACATAATCTTGATGGTCGATAATATCAAACTGAGTGCCTTTTGATATAGATGGAAGATAACATGGTCTGAATTCGATAGAAAATTCTTGATAAGATTAGCTTCATAAGCTTTTATCGAGGACCATTAAAAATGGTATCCTTTGTAGAACTTTTTCTTTTTGGATAAACAAATGTCTCTCGTTTTGTTCGAAATTTGTGATCATGTGGCGGTTCTGACTCTGAATAATCCTCAAAAGCGAAACATGCTCACTTTGGAAGTGTGCAAAAAGATTTGTGCTTATGTAGCTCAAGCTGAAAATGATGATAGTGTGAAAGCCCTTATTATTACTGGTAATGGGTCCTCTTTCTGTGCGGGTGGGCAGTTGACAGATATTAATCCTGATGAGGAGACACTTGCGGGTATTTACAGTGGGTTCTTGAGTATAGCGCAATGTCAGATTCCTACGGTCGCAGCAGTAAATGGACCCGCCGTTGGAGCGGGTTTCAATATGGCGGTTGGTTGCGACGTAAGAGTCGTCTCGAAAAATGCTCTTTTTGAGCCACGATTTTTTGGGCTTGGTCTTCATCCTGGTGGCGGCAGCACATGGATGACTAGGCAGTTAGCTTGTTGGGACACTGCGGCGGGTCTGCTTCTTTTTGCTCAATCGATTAGTGGTGAACTGGCTGTCGAAAAAGGCTTGGCATGGAAGTGTGTTGATGATTGCGATCTGCTTGATGAGGCGATTGCCCTCACGGATAATATCCGGGAGGTCCCGAAAGCCATTTTATTGCGCACAAAACAAACTCTTCGCGCAGCGGACATGAGTAAAAATCACAATGATATCGTAGCCTTCGAAACTAAGCAGCAGCTGTGGTCCATAGAACAGCCGTTCGCCCGCGATGCAATTTCGAACATGATCAAGAAGATTAGCAGTCACCCTTAACCAAGGAATTGACCTCCCGTTGGGCTCGATAATTTTCTAAGAGGACGAGAGCGCTTTTTCTGCGGCCTCAACACATTGCAGTATCAAGGTATTAATGGTCATCGGCCCAACGCCACCCGGAACTGGGGTCAGCGCAGCTACTCGATTATGCAAAGGCTCTAGTTCTATGTCTCCGAATCCACCGGGGTGAAAGCCCGCATCGACAACAATAGCATCATCGGCAATCCACTTTGATCGGATAAATTCAGGTCGACCGACAGCACCAACAATTACATCAGCCGTCTTAATTATTTCTGGTAGATTTGTGGTCCGAGAATGACAAATTGTCACGGTGGCATTGGCATTTAACATCATCAAACCCATGGGTTTTCCGAGAATTGGACTCCTGCCTACAACCACTGCGTGTTTACCCTCTAAAGGAATTTTGTATGCCTCTAAAAGACGCATGATGCCCTGCGGAGTGGCAGAGCCGTATGCTTCCTCATTCATTGCCATCCGTCCAAAGCCTAGGCAAGTTACCCCATCAACATCTTTTTCTAGTGAAATTTCGTCAAAGCACGCTCGCTCGTCTATGTGTGCGGGGACGGGATGTTGCAGCAGGATGCCATGGCAATTTTTGTTCGCATTAAGCTCCGAAATTTTTTCCAGTAGCTCCTTAGTGGTTGTCTCACTCGGCATCTCGACTGCGATAGATTCCATGCCAATCCTTCTGCAAGCGTTTTGTTTCATTCTGACATAGGTAGCAGAAGCGGGGTCGGCACCAACAAGAATGGTTGCGAGAATGGGGGGAATACCATCGTTGTCCTGTTTGAGGGCGACTACCCGAGCGCCCAATTCACTTTCGGTCTCCCGAGACAATTTTTTTCCATCTAGAATCTGGGCTGCCATGCAATACTGCCTTTAATTTATTGGTTTTTGGGTACCAATTGACTCGATTCCCATGTGACGATTTTTTGCTATACCTCGGTTTCGCGACGCAACAAATTGGGGCGGACGACTGGGTTGCACCCATCCCTTTGCTTCCCACTGTCGGCACCGGTTACAAAACTGATACTGTCTAAAATCGTTATTTTTTCTTTTGAAATCTTCTAACCTATTAATATATATGTTGAAGTTGGGGTGGACGACGGGGATTGAACCCGCGACCACCGGAATCACAATCCGGGGCTCTACCAACTGAGCTACGTCCACCACTAATCGAAAATCCATTAGTTGTCACGATAATTTTCGGTTACCAGATTTGAAAGATGACTTTATCATCGCTTACTGTCGAAGGCTGGATTAAACTTATGCTCCATTTGGGTAACAAAATTTCTGTCGACCCATTTGACTGTGTATAATTGCTGAGCGCCAACGAGCGAATATTATAACTGCTGGGAATGTCATCGCAATCGAAACCGACCTTTTGTCACTGTTTTTACAAATTTTAAAATCTCGTTAAACATTTTTGATCAATGCAACTCTGCTTCAATGTCCTGGACGGCTTTGAAAAATGGCCGTAGGCTGCTCAAAAACAATAAGATTGAACAAAGAGATGAGAAGGAAGAAACTATACTCATCGACCAAGTTAGCATTTTTTCATCATGAAAAATGTTGTCAATAACAAGTGCTAAAGAGGTGGCTCCGATGCTCAGTCCCAAAAAAGATACGCGAAAGAGGCAGATAGGAGTTGCCTGCCCTCGCATTTGATTTGGTGTTACGGTCACAATTGCTACTAGACCCGCAGCGCTGGTCATGGCGCCGCCAAGCATCGTCAAAGCGACAGCGAACGAAGCCCACTCTGCGGTTGGTGCCAATGGTAGCCCGATTGCAGACGGAAGCACAAAGGCTGAGCCGGTTAGAGAGATCAAAAGGGAAGCATCATATTTTCCTCTTCGATAAAGTGTGTCGACGAGCCAGCCAGTTATGATCATTCCAGATGGGCCAGCTATTAAGACGATCACGCCAAAAGCATAACCTATTTCTGGTATGCTCCAACCATAAATTCTCGCAAACAAAGTTGGTACCCAAGAAAAGTAGGCATACCCGACAATGGTGGACAGAGATAGAGCAAGGTAGACAGGTAAGTAAATATCTAACCGTTCCTGCAGGAAATTGAATACAAAAGCTATTGAAAAACTTGTTTCATTTGTTTCCATAGTCTCGGTTCGAGACGGTTCGAATATTGTAAAAAAATAACAGTGGCCACCAGCAGGCCTGGTATCGATACAATGAAAAAAATATATTGCCAGACTCTGATTGTTCCAAGCATTGGAACTTCAATACCTGGACTATCTACTACTACGCTGATGACAGCACCCCCCCAAACCATTGCTATCCCCGTGCCGAGAGAAACCCCCATGTTATAGACTGCTATCGCACGCCCTCTCTCTCGCCGAGAGAAATAATCTGAGATTATTGATATCGCGCTTGGAGTGAGGCTTGCCTCACCCGCTCCCAATCCAATCCTAGCCACAAATAAATGAATAAATTTTGAAGCCAAACCGCATGCTGCTGTCATAAGACTCCAAAATGTAATTCGGATAATGATTATATTCCTGCGATTAGTGCGATCGGCCAACCTGCCTAGAGGAATTCCCATAAAAGCATAGAACAAACTAAATGCAGCGCCCATAAGAAGACTAATTTCGGGATAAGATAGTTGCAAATCAGCTTTAATGGGGCCCACCATCAACGCCAGGATCTGTCGGTCTAAAAATGAGATCAGATAGGCGAGAGTCAACATCCCCACCACGTACCAACGTTAGAATACATTGGATTGATTGCTCACAGGAGCCCTCGCTTGATCTGATGACGTAGCAATTTTCTATCGAAAATGAGGGATTACCTCGTTTGCAAAAAGCGAGGCTTGCTGAACCAGCGCAACCTGTCGTTCACCTTGGGGTTGGGCAACGGGCGAACCGCCAAGCTGATATATATGCTCTATACGTAGATCGGTTAGCATTCTCAACCGAGAAACACATTTATCAGCCGATCCACAAATCGAGATCCAGTCCACAAATTCATCTCAGATCAATTGGAGGTGATTGCCTGAGTCTTGAGAATGTTTAGCCATGTCGTAACCGTCGCGCAGTTTGTTCGCAACGCTTTTTAATTTTTTTTGGCAGATGATTCAAGGGTGCATCTTTCATTCCAGCAAAGTGCGCCACCATGCCAGCGATCATGCGATCCAAATCAATTGCATTTTGTTCATCCGGGTCACATACGATATTTACATATGCACCAAGTTGAATACTTTCTCGGGGCGACCAATTATTTTTAGGCGGTTTTCGGCTACGCTCAAAGCCCACTCAAGTTGCTCGGGAGCACTTCCCACTGCAAAGCTAACCCTATCGGTGACATCTTCAGCCATTTCAATGGTTTTTGGCCCTGTGCAAGCCACATCGACAGTGAGCGGCTGAGTTATGGTGTCTTCTATCCATCTGAACCGTGACTCTTTGCCATTTCGTGTAACTTGTTTCCCAATCACATATTTTTTGAAATCCACGATAAACTTTTTTAGCTTAGATGTTGAACTAATTTTAGTGCCTATGTGAGCTGTAGAAGAATCTTCTCGGCCAACACCGCATATAGCTCGTCCTCCTGATTCCAAATGCAATGTCGTCATAGAGCAGGCCACGACTGAGACATCCCTCGTGATCGGATTGGTTACACCGGCTCCAAGATAAAGTTTGGAGGTCGATTTGCTCGCGAGGGATAGCTGTCCTATAGGATCAGGGGCGAGGTTTTGTGTGTCAGGGCATAACAGAAAGTCAAAGCCGAGATTCTCTATTTCTGCGACGATAGAGGCAGTATATCCAGGAGAGGATTCCATGACAATACCGAACTCCATCAAAATTCTCCCGGCTTCGGCCTTTGACCTACTGATTGCACTTGCCGGACTGCACTTTCGGGTCGCTAGACCGGAAACAGAGTATTGTTAAGACTAGAACATAGTTGCAGGCTGTTCTTTAACTGTCAGCATCCAAAAATTCTCACAATGACGAAATTTGTCGCTGGTCCTATGCTTCAAAGGCAGATTTTAGGTTTGTAAGTGATTAGTTCATAATGCTGTCGGTGAGTTCAGGGAAAAGCTTCCCATTAGTTTTTTCGAGGCAGATCAAAAAGTATGAACGTATCACTATTTTTTGGTGGAGCGATCGGGATCGCATCATAATTATTGCGATCAACGGAAGTAGCAAAGTCTCGTAATTTATCTAGCCAGCCTAAAAATGACAACTCTTGCGGTAGAGTAAAACTTTTGTGGTACCCGCTATTCATCTCACTCCAAACGATGTCGGCGTCCTCTTGGTTGAATGACTCTAAATCGAGTTGGTTGAATTTCTCTGATGAGAGTTTGTCATATTCTAAAAAGATACCCGCATAGCTCGTCCAAAAAGCCATCTGATATAACAGATGGAAATCTAAAACGCTGTCTGTTGCAATGCCGCTTCTCGGGCGATAAAGAATCGCGAAATTTTCTGTTATGGAACTTTTGAATACCATCAGACAGCCTCCGATATCCAAAGTCGGAATATCATCGGATAACACTCTTACTAGCGAATAGGTGTCTAATTCAAATGTTGAGCGGTTTACCGGTCTAAAACGCTCTAGTAATTTTGCCTCAGCTTTTAGATCGGGAGCTAAAAGTTCATAATAAACATTCCAGCCTTCCTCATCCCTCAGGTGGCAAAGCGCTTCCTTACAGTTTTTTTCTCCATAGATCGGCCAGTTTAAATCGTTCTTGCTCATTTGCTCACCGTCTCTCTTGGGCCGCGGCAGTCTTTTTGCGGCGCATAGAATTGCTCCAAATAACTATGCCTACGACTGTGTTCTCGGCGGCAATTTGGCGCCTTGTTATTTTGCCAGGCCAAGAAAAAAAGCATATTCGAGAGCTCTTGTCTCATGACGCCTGAAGCGTCCTGAATTCCCTCCATGACCGACCGCCATATCTGTATCTAAAACGAGTATGTTATTGTCTTTTTTTACGGCTCTCAGTTTTGCTACCCATTTCGCCGGTTCGAAGTATTGCACTTGAGAGTCATGCAACCCTGTGGTTACTAGCATGTTGGGGTAGCTAACTTCTCGTATTTGATCATAAGGGGAATAAGCAAGCATTGTATAATAGTCCCTTTCATCATCGGGGTTGCCCCACTCGTCATACTCATTTGATGTTAATGGGACGCTAGGATCATTCATAGTGGTTACAACATCAACAAACGGAACGTGAGATGCAATACCAAGATATAGTTCGGGTGCAATGTTCGCTACCGCAGCCATCAAAAGTCCACCAGCGCTCCCGCCAGCGGCAAAGATTTTACTGGGGTCCGCATATCCGAGATCAGTCAGTCCTTTTGTGACGTCAATAAAATCGTGGAAGCTATTAGTTTTTCGTTCTTGTCGCCCATCAAAATACCAATCTCTTCCTAGCATCTCGCTTCCCCGAACATGAGCTGTAGCCAAAACGAACCCTCGGTCTGCTAGCGAGAGCGCATGAGACCGGAAGTAAGGATCAATGGTGATTCCATATGCCCCATACCCATATTGATGCATCGGATTCCCGTTGTTTTTTTTGAATGAATCTTTTCGGTACATCAACGTCACTGGGATATCTTTCTTATCTCGGGATTGGATAAACAGTCGCTCAGTTTTATAGTTTCCAGCGTCAAAATCTCCTAGAACGTTATCTCTTTTTCTCAGTACCTTTTCAAGAGTCTTCAAATCGATGTCATAAATAGATCCGGGTGTCACCGGCGAACTGTAGTAAATGCGCAGATATTCTTCACTGAAATCGGTATTATCGTCGAATTCGACAACATAGACAGACTCATCAAACTCAAGCTGCCTGCGCTTGCCAGTGGAAAGGTTAATGAGAGATAAGAAATTTTGCCCCATGCGTCTCTCCTTGAGAGCAAGATAACCTTTAAATAACTCAAGCGATTCGATAAGAGTGTCATCCCTGTGAGGCACCACCTCAACCCAATCCAGTTTATTTTTAGTTTGACTCGCATCGACTTTCATCACTCGAAAATTGATAGCTTCCCAATTCGTTAAAATATAAAATGTATTGTCTAATTTCGAGATGGAGTACTCATGGGCCTCCTCTAATTCGAAGAAAGGAGATAAGTCATGAGGTTGATCAGCATCGGCGATTGAAACTCCCTTGGTGGAAGTGCTGTCGTGGTGGATGTAAATCAGGCTTCGGTCTTTGGACCTGCTAAGGCCAGTGTAAAAACTCTCATCTATTTCCTCATAAATGAGTTGATCTTCAGTCTGTTTTTGGCCCAAATAATGCTTAAAAACCTGATATCCGAGTAAGGTTTGAGGATGTTTTTTTATGTAAAGTATAGATCGACTGTCGCTGGTCCAAACGATGTCGGAATCCACGTTAGTGAGTGAATCCACTAAAAGTTGACCTGAGGTGAGATCTTTGAAGGCGATTTTGTATTGTCGTCTTGACACATTGTCGTATGCATATGCCAAGATTTTATTGTCGTCACTGACAGCTAAGTTGGCCACGCTGAAATAGTCATGGTCTTTTGCCAGTTCGTTAACATTTAATAAAATTTGTTCAGATGAGTGAGAATCATCTTTTCTGCGCCAGTAAATCGGATATTCATCGTCACCGGAGTAACGGTAAGAATACCAATATCCGTTATCCTTTACGGGCACGCCAGTATCATCCTTTTGCATTCGACCAACAATTTCTTGATATAATTCGCTTTTGAGATCCTCTATGGGCTGAAGTATTTTTTTGGTGTACTCATTTTCAGCATTGAGATATCCAAGGACATCTGGATCGCTACGCTGATCATCCCTAAGCCAGTAGTAATTATCAACGCGTGTGTGGCCGTGCTTATTGAGTAGTCGGGGAACTTTTTTAGCTACTGGTGGTTGGGGGACGTCATACGAGGTGATCATTGAGGGGTTTTCTCCACACGAGACTTGCAGCGCCGATGCAAGAAGAAACGGCAGATAACTAGTGAGTAGCATAATCTGTCGTTTCATCTGTCATGCCTTTTGTTTTTTTCTAGTAAAATCTTCATTGGGCCGATACTAGCGCTAAAAGGACATTTGCACAATTTGTTTGACTCCGCACCTGAGCTACGCAGAGTGACTTTATCCGTGAGTCGGGCAGTGTTAAATTGATGAATCGGATCGGGAGCTGTGTTCGTATATCAACAGGATTGAACAAACATTTATTCAGGCGGAATAACTGCGCGACATATCCGTTATAAGGAGTGCGCATCCTTGACTGTTTTTGAAGAGTTTTACTCGCTAACTTACCAAGACAACTTGCCATCTGAGGGAAAATTCGATACAGTTCGCGCCGTCTCACTTCGGGTCAAATTTCTATGATTGTTGCTATTATTTTCGCACTCTTGCTACTTGCATCGGTTATCTTCCATTTCGTTAGTCCATGGCAGATTTCGCCCTTAGGTTCTAATTGGGGGACGATAGATGATACTCTGTCATTCACTTTCCTGGTCACCGGAATCTTTTTCATAGCGATCGTTGCATTCATGATTTATTGCGTCTACAAATACCAAGCGAAACCTGGGCGCAAGTCGGAGTATCAGAGAGAGGATAAGAAACTTGAAAATAGGTTGATTTGGATCACCACCGCCGGCATATGCCTGTTGCTGGCGCCCGGATTAATAGTGTACAGCGATTTTGTTCACGTGCCCGATGACGCGGTTGAGTTTGAGGCGTTGGGAGAGCAATGGACTTGGAGTTTCCGACTGCCGGGAGATGACCAGATCTTCGGGCGCACCAGCATCAACATGATGGATGATGTTAACAATTTTGGGATAGATCCTGAGGATCCAAATGGTCAAGATGACATCATTGTAATGGGCAACAAAATGCACCTTCTGCTGGATCAGCCAGTCAAGGTAAATCTTCGCTCAAAAGATGTTCTGCATGACTTCTATGTTCCTGAGTTTAGGGGCAAAATGGACCTCATTCCCGGACAAATTACCTATTTCTGGTTCACGCCGACCGTCGAAGGCACCTTCGACTTGGCGTGCGCTGAGTACTGCGGCGTTGGGCATTACAACATGCGCGGTCAAATGATAGTTGAGGAAGAACAGGCCTACGACGATTGGCTCTCTTCACAGAAGACTTTCGCTCAAGTTTTGGCTGGAGGCGAGGGTGAAGGTTTGGTAGAGCAGGGTGAGAGACTAGCGCTCAACAGGGGGTGTCTGGCGTGCCACAGCATTGATGGGTCCCCTGCGCTCGGACCCGGCTGGAAGGACATGTATGGTAGATATGAAAAACTGACCGATGGCACTGAAGTTTTGGTCGATGAGGCCTACTTGGTGGAAAGCATAGTAGAGCCAAATGCCAAAATGGTAGATGGTTACCCGCCCGTAATGGTGGCTTATGATTTTAGTGAGGAGCAATTGGATGCGCTATTAGCCTACATGGTGTCGCTGTCATCCAATGAAATAGCGAATTGATTTGTTATAGAGAGGAGTAACATATGGCCTATGTGCATGATGCAGAGCATGAGCATTTACATGATCCCACAGCGTTTTGGGAAAAATATATTTTTAGTCAAGACCACAAGGTCATAGCGATTCAGTATTCTTTGATTGCGATCGGGGTCGGACTGATAGCGCTGTTTCTTTCCGCACTAATGAGAATGCAAATCGGTTTTCCCGGCGTGCTTGATATGGACTCTACTGAGTACTATCAAGCGATGACGATGCATGGGATGATCATGGTGATCTATCTTCTTACCGCTCTGTTTTTAGGAGGATTCGGGAATTACTTGATACCTCTCATGCTAGGAGCCAGAGACATGGTGTTCCCATTTGTGAACATGCTGAGCGTATGGTTTTACTTCCTTTCGGTAATTGTTTTACTTGCCAGTTTTTTTGTTCCAGGAGGACCGACTGGCGCGGGGTGGACTCTCTACCCTCCTCAAGCGATATCACAAGGAACGCCAGGGGTTGAATGGGGAATCATTCTAATGCTGGTGTCTTTGATAATTTTCATTATCGCTGCAACGATGGGAGGTCTCAATTACGTCACTACTGTGCTCCAGGCCCGAACGCATGGAATGACCTTGATGCGCATGCCATTGTCAATTTGGGGTATTTTTGTAGCCACGATTCTGGCTCTTTTGGCATTCCCTGCGTTATTCGTCAGTGGAATAATGATGTTATTCGACCAGATATTGGGGACCAGCTTCTTCATGCCCGACATGATGCAATTTGGTGAGAAGGGCGAGCATACCGGCGGAAGCCCGATTCTTTTCCAGCATCTTTTTTGGTTTTTTGGTCATCCTGAGGTCTACATCGTTGCGCTTCCGGCATTCGGGTTGATTTCGGATATCATCAGCGTTCACGCCAGGAGGGCTGTCTTTGGATATCAAATGATGGTTTGGGCGATAGTTGTGATTGGAGCCCTGAGCTTCATTGTTTGGGCTCACCATATGTATGTGGCCGGGATGAATCCCTACTTTGGTTTTTTCTTCGCAGTCACTACACTGATAATCGCTGTTCCGACTGCGATGAAAGTTTATAACTGGCTCTTCACCCTTTGGAAGGGCAATATTCACTTAACCGTACCCATGCTATTTGCTCTGGCTTTCATCATGACGTTTGTAGCGGGTGGGCTAACGGGGCTATTTTTGGGAAATGTCGTCATCGATATTCCGCTGTCTGACACCTATTTCGTTGTGGCGCATTTTCACATGGTCATGGGTGTGGCTCCCGTTCTAGTTGTGTTTGCTGCGATATACCACTGGTATCCAAAAATCACTGGCAGGATGCTGAATGACACGATAGGCAAGATCCACTTCTGGATCACCTTCATCGGCACCTACTTGATCTATTTCCCGATGCATTATCTTGGCCTGCAAGGTATGCCTAGAAGGTATTACCTTTCAGAGAACTATCAGTTTATTCCGGAATCTGCATATGCTATGAATGAGTTCATCACGGTGGTGGCGTTAGTCGTGGGTATTTCGCAGCTGCTATATGTTTGGAACCTGGGGTATAGCTATTTTAGAGGGCCCATTGCAGATGCAAATCCATGGAAAGCTTGCTCGCTAGAGTGGTGCACTCCTGACACACCGCCTAAGCATGGCAATTGGGGAGACGCCATGCCGGTTGTTCATAGGTGGCCATATGATTTTGCCGTTCCTGAAGCCGAATTGGACTATACGCTTCAGACCACGCCTGCTTCAGAGGTGCCAGTGCACGAAAGTGATCATGACGAGGTAACTTTGGCGGAGGCGGACGACTCGGCCAAGGACGATGGTGATGGTGTTCCTTCACTGGTCCAGAGTTAATACTGATTAGGAGTCGACTATGCTGACCGAGACACAAGTTGTTCCCAACAGTTCATTGGCGAGTGAGCAGGATATTCGAAGCGCAAGTGCCAAGACTGGTTTGCGCTTTCTTATGGCGGCTATTAGTTCAATGTTCTTCTTATTCTTTGTGTCCTACATTATGAGGTCTCAAATTTCTGACTGGGAGGCACTCGCTCAACCCTGGCAACCATTGGCAGACAGCAACCAGTTGCTTATCAATAGTGCCTTTCTAATACTGGCCAGCGTATTTCTCGAGGCGTCTCGTCATGAATTTGGCAAATCGGCTCTCGGCTTCAGTCGAGAATTCCTGTGGCTGGCAGGTGCAGCTAGCCTAGTCTTCCTGGCAGGTCAAATCTCGTTTTGGAGCTTTTTAGCCGCCAATGGCTTCTATGTCCAGAGCAATCCAGCGAATTCATTTTTTTACTTATTGACCGGCTTGCATGGCCTTCACGTAGTCGGTGGGTTATGTGCGTTGTTGATTGCCGGCTATAGATTGTCGATAGCCCGCCATCTTCGCAACCAAGAAAGTGCCAGAGCAGCAAAGCTCTCCACGGATTTATGCGCCATGTATTGGCACTTTCTGATGGCATTGTGGCTAGTAGTTTTTGCTTTAGTGTCCAGTTCTCCTAGTACCTACGCCGCCATAGCCGAATTTTGTGGATTATCGATATGAGTAATATTTCAGAAGCACCTAGCGAGGGCATGGAAGGCTTTGTAGATGACTGGGCCTCAGACAAGGACGCTTTTAAAGGGGTATCTTGGGGAAAAGCCATGATGTGGATTTTTCTTCTGAGCGATACTTTCATATTTAGCTGTTTCTTAATCGGATACCTAGCAGTAAGAACTACGACGGTGATACCTTGGCCAAATGCGAGTGAAGTGTTTGCGTTGACCATAGCCGGGGAACATGTGCCTCTGCTCCTGATTGCAATTATGACGTTCGTTTTGATTACCAGTAGTGGCACCATGGCAATGGCCGTCAACTGCGGTTACGCCAGAAAACCAAAGGCTGCAGCTACCCTAATGATTATCACTGCATTGTTTGGGGTTACTTTTGTCGGTATGCAAGTCTTCGAGTGGAGCAAGCTCATCGAAGACGGAGTGCGTCCCTGGGGCAATCCCTTCGGTGCGCCTCAATTTGGCTCTATATTTTTTATGGTGACCGGTTTCCATGGATTCCATGTGTCTATCGGGGTGATATATCTGATTGTAGTGGCCCTTAAAATTTTGAGAGGTGACTATGAAGAACGCGGCTACGAGATAGTCGAAATCACGGGGTTGTATTGGCACTTCGTGGATCTAGTCTGGGTTTTCATCTTTGCTTTCTTTTATTTGTGGTAGAGGCGCTTCGATTTTATGGATAATTCTGAACAAGACAGTCATCAACAGCACCCAATCAGTACATACTTTAAGGTTTGGGGGCTGCTCTTCGTTCTGAGTGCGCTGTCTTACTGGGTTGATTACGCTCAGCTTCAGGGTTTTTGGAGATGGACACTCATTCTGTTGTTTATGTTCTTAAAAGCGGGTTTCATTGTGGCTATATTCATGCATATGGTATGGGAAAGAATGGCCTTCGCCCTCGCTATATTGGGGCCACCCGTTATACTTCTTGTATTTATTGCTTTGATGGCTAGCGAAGGGAGCTACATAGAGCTTGTAAGGACTCTCTTTTTCGTGAACCAGGGCTAAGTCTCAGGGACAGTTTCTAGACGGTGCAGCTGTCTTGTTACGGACTCACTGTCTGTCAATAGGCCCAAACGAGTGTTCATATGGTTAAGTTACTTTTGGCTTTAAAAAGTCTTAATTCAGCCCAAAAATATATGCTTTTTTTTTGGATCTTCTGGGTTGTGGGTGGCTACCCACTCGTTGGCGAAGCCATGAGCCCAGCGAGATACATAGCCGTATTAATAGCCGTTGGCGTAGCAATTTATCTGGTGCGTATCCGTAAGCCTGAGAGCGGGCCACCGCGATCCGATTCTTGAGCTAGCATCGAAGTACCCCATTTAATTTAATTTAATTTTGACAAGCCTCAGGCTTAATTCTTAAAATTGCCACTTCAGTTTTAGGCGATTTAAAGGACGTTATTCCTTCAAGGTAGATATACTCTTTCGTTTTGAATAAATACTTCGATTCTGAGTGCTCGATCGTGAAAATAGAAAGTGACCGACTAATTATAGAAAACTTCAGTAAGAATGATGTGGCTTCATGGGCTGAGATTGAGAGGAACCGTCGTGTAAGACGTTACATAGACGGGAAAACGCTCTCATATGATCAGGCTAAAGCTTATGTATATAGAAACATTGATGAGTTCAATAAAAAAGGATTTAGTCGATATGCGGTTCGGTATAAACGAAATGGCCGATTAATAGGTATGTGCGGCTTTCTCGAGGAGGCCTACGGCATTGATTTTGGATATCGCTATACTCCCGCGTTCTGGGGCAAGGGAATTGGATTCGAAGCTGCAAAAAAAGTGTTAGAACTCGGGATGACAAGGTCGAAACCTATAACGGTTTATGGCATCGTTGCAGTGAACAATTTTGGTTCCATTCGAATCCTTGAGAGATTGGATTTCCGATATATAGGTCAGACGATAATGCATGGTTTGAAGGCTCTTAAATATTCATTTGTGATTAAAAATATTGCGAGAGAGTCATGAGGCTTCTTATCAGCTAATTTTATGGCGAACAAAGGTCTAAACTGCAGAGCTCAGGGTTCCGAAGTGAAAATGGTTCGAGGCAGGCAACATATTGGCCGAATCTTAAACTCGCGAAAGCTTAGTAGAATTCAAGCCCCCAAAGCCTTTTTGTAGCTGTAACCAGGTTGATACCTGATATTACTGAGATTTAGATAGAAGTACCGCTTAGATGTATGGGAATTTTTTGTGTCAATCCGCTGGTTTCGAATATAAGTCCATGACAATTTCAACAGCTTCACCATATCTTTGATAACCGTCTCTGTAAGCAGAAAAATTATTCTTATTGGGGGAAGTCGATGCGGAGGGATCCTCAGTCAAATGCTCTGATGTGACTGACGCTAATTCCAGATCCGGGTCGTTTTCTTTAAGCAATACCCAAAGGGCCTGCAATGCGGCACCAAATGCCGCGCCCTCTTTTTGCTGCATGACAGCAATCTCTACCTCAAATACATCAGAGACTATTTGGCGCCACATCGCACTTTTTGAGCCTCCACCTGTAAGAATCAGTTTTTCACCACTAACTCCCAAATTCATTAGCTCATTGAGTCCAAACTTTAGCCCATACGCTGCTGACTCAATTTGCGATCTGAGAAGGTTTCCAGTATTTGTGTTTTCTGAAGTTAATCCAAATACACAGCCTTTTGCGTGAGGAAGATTTGGGGTCCGCTCTCCATTAAAAAACGGTAGCGTAGTGATACCGCCAGAGCCCACCTCTGACTTTGCTATCACCTCGTCAAAATCCTTTAAATTCACACTGAGAGCGGCACGAAGAATTTCGGTCCCCAAGGTGCAATTCATTGTGCACATCAGCGGCAACCAACCATCGGTAGAGCTGCAGAAGGCAGCGACATTTCCAGAGGGATCGATGATGGCTTTGTCGGAAAATGCAAAGAGAGTGCCCGAACTTCCCAGACTCATAGTGAGGCGTCCCGATACTACGTTTCCTGTGCCGATAGCAGCCATCATATTATCCCCACCACCAGTAGATACTGGAATACCCTCCGGGATCCCATATTCGATTGAAACTTCACGATCAGTCATGCCTATGAACTTGTCCGATTTTACAAAAGGCGGAAGGTATTTCTCGAGTTTTAAATCAGGATCGATTGCATTCAACAGATCAGATGACCACTCTCGTTTAGAAATGTTTAACATCCCCGTGCCTGATGCATCACCATACTCCATAACTTTTTGACCAGTTAACACATAATTTATGTAGTCATGAGGCAAGAGAATATGTCTCATGGTGGCATAAAGCTCCGGAATGTTATTCTTCAACCAACGAATTTTGGGCGCTGTATATCCCACCAGCACAGGATTTCCTGCCAAATCTATGGCTTTATCTGCGCCACCACACGCCCGATGTATCTCATCTGCCTCAAGTTGAGTCGAAGTATCGCACCATAATTTTACCGGATAGATAGGGCAATTTTGTTCGTTTAGAGCCACGAGCCCGTGTTGTTGTCCTGCTACTCCTATCGCGGTCACCGTCGCTCGTACTTCTTTGGGAATTTGCTCGCAGCAGATCTTCAGCCCTTCTAGCCAGTCCTCAATTCTTTGTTCTGCGGTTCCATCATCCCGTCTCATTACCTTAAGTGGCGCTGATGATTGTGAAACGATTTGTTTGGATCTGTAGTCATAGAAAACCAATTTGATGCTTTGGGTTCCTAAGTCAATGCCTAATACTGTTTCCATGGTCATTAATCTTGTTGGTCGCGCTCGTTCCTCTCAAAGATGCAACTACTAGCCTGCGCCTATATAGGTATTCCAATTGTAACTCCCATGCAATGTCAATACTCCGAATGCATATAATAAAGAACTGAAACGTATCGGCATTTTATGTCTTGTGAGAGTGCAAAGAATTGATTTTCGTTAATATAAATAAATACAACAACCACGGTATTTAAAATAATACTATTTGAATTTGTGTAATTTCATGAAATTTAATTGGTCTTATTCGTTGGATCATCAAAGTCGTGTAACTTGCCTAATTTAAGGCTAGGATTTTACTATAAGCCCGATATCACTGATGCAATTTCTAACTCACATAATTTTTTCACGAAGTGAGTTTCTGGTCTTAATTTCGTTACATCTGCAAGTTTCCAGGTCACTTTTGTGTGAAAATCAAGCAGTTTTTCAAGCTCTTGCCATAGTTCTCTATTCTCGATTGGGCTTCCGGTGTATGTCTTCCAATTATTTTTCTTCCAAGCATAAAGCCAGAGTGTCACTCCATTCATTACCATCTCATTAGAGACAGTGATCTCAACATGCGATTGAAATTGAATTTTCTGCAGACCCCTTACGATCGCTGTCAGGGCCATTTTATCGTTCGATGTGTTGATTGAACTTCCAGATGAATGATTTTGTCCAGTGGGATGGTTTACCAAATAGCTCCAAGCTCCCAGTCTCTTCAGATAACCAGTAGACAGCTGATTTTGTAAAAATCCGCTCGTAGTGAGAAATATCGGCTCGCCGTTCAGTTCTGCCATAAACTTTTCATGCTAATGATATTAGAAAGTCAACAATAATCGAGACTATGATCAGCTTTTGATACTAAAAGCAGTGAAAATTCTACACCAATTGTATGACTCTTCTGGGCATCAGACCCTAAATGAGGTCGGGGCCGATTCGTAACTAAAAATGTGATCGATTTTCATAAAGCACATTATCTCTGAAGCGATCTGGGGGCTTGAATGCGATTATCACGAATCATTGTTTAGCTTCAGTTGACCAAGATTGTGCAAACACGCTCGCCATATATCTGCTAACGCAAATAAGTCATGTTCTCCACTAAATATTACCTATCAAGAAGCCGAAGTAAATAATGACGATTAATATACCAACAAATCCCGTTACTATTTTCCGTTGCTTAATCATGTAGATGCGCTGCTGACTGGGGTTTGCGTAATTTATTGCGGGATTCATGAAATGTAATAAACCCAGAATGGTGCCGCCACTGACCCATGTTATTAATGGATATATTAGATGTTCACCTCGAATGTCTGGTTCTAGCAATCCGATCACCAAGGCACTTACCATAAAAATGTTGAACAAAAAGAAGAATACTCTGATGGTATCGCCGTAAAATGATCTTGAGGCGCTCTGAAATTTGAAAGAGCATTGTGGGCAGCTAATTGCCGTGTCCCAAATTTGCGCTGAACAGCTTGGACAAGTGACTAGCGACATGTTTCTACTCCAGAGGTGCCGACGTATTAATCATATTAGGCTAAATGTGAAGAGCGTTTAATTTCTAACAAAAGGTGCGCACCTAACGAAATGATTCCCACTATACTCTCTAAGCTAAAAATAGTATGCGCTAATCTAAATTTTAGTCAACATTCGCTTTGAAATATTCTATATTTGCCGACCTTGGTTTCAAAATTATTTAGTATCGATAGCTTTGATGATTGTTCAGCGTGAGGTTCGATTAAGCAGCTCAGCAGACGAGAGAAATATCAGCAAATAACAGTTAATGGAGCAGACTTATATGTTAAAAAACCTTTTGGATGATGCGAAAAATAAAATTCTTGAGAGTAAGATCGGTGAAAATCACATCTCGAAAGAGATCACCGATGGCTTGAATAAAACTTTTCATCTTGGGCAAGAAGTTGCATCGGACAAAATCTTATCGCTCATAGACGAATTTAATGCCGCCTTACCCTACCTTTCGAAAGCCGGTTATACACTTCATGAATTGGAAGTAGAGTTAGGTCTGCCTCCGAAGCTTATCCCGCATTTTGTTTATTCAGCAGATTTAGACTCGGATGAGGGTGCTGCTGATGAAAATCTTGAGGATAACCGTTTTGGATATAGTTTATTAAAAGTTTTGCGTACGGCAGGAAATATTCAAGAAAAATTGCAGTTTGATAATATGCTATATAGCCACGTTGAGATAGAACTTAGTTTTGTTCCAAATATCAGATTAGTTTATAAAATGGCCCATCTCAAAGATGGTTAAATATTGCAGGTTTTCTCAATAAAACCGCGTATTTGAAGCGACTGATATAATATCGAAAATGACCTCCAAGGAACTTGTTTGATGGCAACTTTAAATGTCTACACACTCTAGCGTGGATGAATTGAATTTGGTGTCAGTCTTCTCAGCAGGCGTCATTTCATATTGCAATTATGCACCAAACTAGTGAGATTACCCCTAGAATAATCATTAACTTCATATACTTGTGGTGTTTTTATCACATAAATAATAGAAACTTACAATAACCTGTTTTATAGTTGCACGGTTTATTTATATAAATCGTTTTAATATATCTATTTCTACTATTTCGTGCTACCAGGAGATTAAAGATAATTCCATGAGACCCGAACTAGAAACAGTGCAAAAAATTTTCATGAGTTTGCTTTGTTTTTATCTTACTGTATCAGCCATTCTGCCGCTTTTTGGATATAACATTACTTTGGCAGCTATGGCCTTTGAAACTTTTAATCCTGAGCCAGAGAGCTATTATTTACACGTCATCCGCTCATCGGCTTTTATGATGTTGGCGTTTTTCGGCCTAAATTATTTGAGGCGTCGCCGGCCACTTTCGTCTGTTGCGCCTTTACTGGTGTTCAACAACTTCTTGATTTTATTTGGCGTTCTTTACCAGCTAATTTCTTTCTCTAATATTTTTTCCTACTGGGTGGCTATAGCAATGCTTGTGCCCCTCAGTTTTTGGTTATATCGACAAAATAATAATGAATCTCGGACGATATTCTCAAACGACTGGTAGTCATTATAAGCTTGCGACATCGGTAACTATTGCTGCCTTTTCATCAAAAAAATTAAATTTAATACTCACATGCGAATACTAGCTTGCAATTCATATAAATGATTGAATTTTCTATTTAGCTTCTGAGTAAAAATAGGGTTTTATGACACGACAGAGCTCATAAAAATGCGCTCTCCGATGAGTACTTGTGAAATTACCAATGATAAGTATCGCTGAAGATCACTTGCCTGATTCTGATGCTCAAAATTATCTCTTTTAATCTTAATAAAAAAAGATATGAAAGATTTTATAGCCTGATCGTCGGCGCTCATGAATTCATCGCGGCAAACCTCAATACTGGTAATATAGCTTGGATTTTCGCCCGGATGAGGGTAACAAGTAAGGCTATGCGATGGATTACTTTTGGTTGGGTGTCACTAGCGATCTTTAATCTCTTGGGAAGGGCCGTGAGATCTGGTTTGAATAATCTGGAAAATTGACAGAAGAGGCTAATTCAATTTCAACTCTTCGGTGGCGCCGGATCTATGGATAGCGTCAGTATTAAAGGCGGCATGTATCGATGGTTTTCGGGGCAAGGAACTCCGTCAGCAGAGATAGCAGATTTTAGGAACGCGTTTGTTTCGGATTCTGATGAGGCTTTGTGTGAAGCTACCGATTGGCTAATAGCTGGCAGAACTTATGTATTGCGTGGGTCCTTTGGCAAGTTTATTGACTGCGTTATGCCGCGAGCATGGCGCGCATTGCAAGTGGTTGGGAAATAGTGCCAGTCAATTAGAAACAATTAGCAATAGTAAATTAATTCCAATTTTCGCTATACTTTGGTTCTTTCGGTAAATCCCCAATTCGGTTAATCTACATATCCCAAATCCATTGAGAGATTTGAGGTTTTTTGTAGGCGAGCCATAGGCACTCAGCCTCTCAACTAATTAATCATTAAGGAAACATCATGCAATTACGTATTTTAGTAGCAGTTGTAATTTTAACGTCAATTTACGTCGAAGTTACGGCAGAAGAGCAAGACATGCTTGAATTGGAAAGCGCTACAGCAGCTAATCCACTGATTCAACTTCATCCGTCGGGGATTCAAAAAGCAGCAGAAGCTTATTATGCAGAAGTTGAGAAGCATGTTTTTAATGGAGCCATACCTTTAAAGCATGCCCAACTTGCAGCTCTCTCCGCCTCTGTTGCAATGAGATGCGAATATTGTATTCCTGCTCATACAGCACTAGCGAAAGCTGCAGGAGCAACCGATGAAGAGATTAAGACCGCTGTAGCTATCGCAGCAGATGTGGCTCTAAACAGTTCTATGCTCTATGGCAGTCAGTTTAATATGACCAAATTTATGCAGATGTTTCCCCAATAAACTTTTGAGGTATTTAAGCCGATGCAGATCTTTCAGATTGAATCCGTCATCGCTTATCTGTTGATAGGTTTTGTAAATATTTGGATGGGATTTGGAGCATGACGAAATATCTTGAATTACAACTCTTTACTTTTGATGAAATATCATTAAGAAGTTAATATGTTAGAGTTAGCTTTTTACTTGAGTCACGGTCGAAAGCTATCAATACTGTCGACTTAGCTACTAATTAGTCACTCTAATACGTGACTCAGATCTCAAGAGGAAATGAAATGGCAAAAGGTTATCTTATTGCGCATATAAATATTCACGACAAAGAGGGCTTCGAAGAGTTTAGAGAGATGTCCTTACCCATCATTACAAAATATGAAGGCAAGGCGTTAATAAGGAACCCTCATCCAGATCTTAGGGAAGGAGAAAACGCTGGTTTGGTTATTGCGTTAGAGTTTGAAAGTATCGAACATGCAAAAAGGTTCTATGAATCTGAAGAATACTCTGCCGCAAAGATAGTCAGAGAAATGGCTTGTTCGACAGAACTGGTCTTGGTTGAGGGAATATGAGCACTTGGTTATAGAAGGCTAAACATTTAGCCAAGCTGCAGAAACTCCCCTGATGATTTAAAAGCCGCTTTTGGTAAAGTAATGGCGGGATGTGAAGCGAGAGGGAGCTTTTAAAGACTCCCTCATCAACATGATAGCTTAAAAGTATTCTCTTGCTGCAATTTTAGTGAGGTCGGCAATACACTTTATCTAGTCCTCCCGCAACTCTTTGTTTGTTTTTCTGAGCTCGCGTGCGGCCTTGCATTCTCTTTTCATCTTAGCAGATAGCGTGCCTGCTTTCTTCATTTCCCTGCAGTTTTTTAGAATTTCTCTCCATGGACGGTCATCAGATGCATTATTCTGGTAGTCATCGTGGGGACCTCTCAAGTCCTCGTAATCACCGCGAGGGTCTCTCAAGTCCTCGTAATCACCGCGAGGGTCTCTCAAGTCCTCGTAATCACCGCGATCACCGCTTGGGTTATCAAACGCATTAACTTGACTGGTCGGAAATACCAAAACAAACATGAATATCACTGGGATCTTCATAATTATTCTCCTGTTAAAATCTCAGATGGCCCGACTATGGTACACCCGATAAGACAATCCACATACTAAGTTTTTGAAAACCGTAAAAACTGATTAAAAGTCGTTCCATAAATCAACATCTGATTAGGATTCTCTTTATTGCTTGTCAGTAGAGGTTATGACGTAAATCCGAACTGATCATGATAAGTGGGATAATATTTTGCATTCAAAAAGACCATCTTTGTGTGATCCTTTATGGTCTTAAAAATTCACCAAGCCCTTACTATTTCACAATATTCAAAGAACTTTTAGTATTTTGTAATTTGTCGTCTTATATTATAGTCTGGCGAGCGGACAGCAGATTTACTCTAGGGTTGGTCCTGCAGAATTGCTCTCACGTTGTGAGGTGGGGGCTAAGATGCGTTTTAGTCTTGAGAAAGAGAACGCCTTAAAAGCCAACGATAGCCTTTGAAAGGAGTGTCAAGATGGCGAAGAAGGTCACAGTAAAAGAATTGGAAGAAATTATCAGGTTTGGTGCTGATAAACTCCATTCTTTGGGGGATAGTTTATACTTGAGCAAGAAAGGTAACTCGAACCGCTTTGTCTTTAGATATCAGATTGACAAACGGCCAAGAAAGAAGTCCTTGCGTGCATATGATGCTGAGAAAAATAATTTAAACAAGGCCAGAGCTAAAGTGCTTGAGTTGAAAGCAATGGTTAAGAGAGGGATTGATCCTTTAGAGATGGAACAACAGGAAAAAATCCTTGAACAGAGATCAGTGAAAGCTGCTCAGCGATCCAAGAGTTTGGAAGCTGCCACATTTGAAAGTTGCGCGCATACCACCATTGATAATCTCCAGCATGAATGGACAAATCATAAAACAAAGAAACAATGGCTCAGTAGCCTTAAACAGTATGCTTTTCCTGTAATAGGTCATCGTCCTGTTTCAGAAATCACCAAAGATGAGATTCTTGAAATCTTAAAGCCGATTTGGTTTGACAAAACTGAGACTGCTGATCGTGTCAGGCGTCGTGTAGAGGCAGTTCTGCGCAGCGCTATCAGTGACGGATTGCGAACCAATGGTAATCCTGCAGTATGGCGAGGTTGTATAGAGTTCAGTCTGCCAAACGTCGAAAAAACTAAAAATAAAAGAAAGCCTAAAGAGAAAAGGCATCACAAAGCGCTACCCTACAGCGATCTTCCTGAGTTTATGCGTGAATTGAGGGAAATAGATGGTATGGGTGCAAGAGCATTAGAATTTTTGATTCTTAATGCGAATAGAACTGAAGAGGTGCTGAAAGCCAAATGGGATGAAATTGATTTCGAGACGGAGACGTGGACGATTCCTGCCAATCGAATGAAAGGAAAAGTGAGTCATGAGATCCCATTGACTCCCCGGTCGCTTGGTATTCTGAGTTTTGTTAAACGGCAAAAAGTCAGTCAATATGTGTTTCCAAACCTGTCGTCAAAAAAACATCTTTCTCAGGCTGGGATGTTATCGGTAATTAAACGAATGGGTCGGGCAGGGCAAATTACGGTGCATGGATTTCGATCAACGTTTCGCGACTTCACTGCGGAAAAAACTAACTTTAGTGGGGACATTGCTGAGCAAGCTTTGGCTTATAATTTGAGGGATAAGACGCGGGCGTTGTATCAGCGGGGTGATGTTCTGGCGCAACATAGAAAACTGATGATGGATTGGGCTTATTATGCCTATGGAATCCGTTAGGATAAGATTATTTAGTTAAGAGCATAACTTTTGAAATACCCAGATAATAAACTTAGAATCTTGCTATAAATTTCATAATGGCGATATGTATTTGTGGCGTCTTTAGATTGGATAGTGGTTATAGGCTATTTAATTGGCATGGCAGCCATTGCATTGGCCGTAGGACGCAAACACAAGTCGCGTGAGGATTATTTTCTTGGGGGCAGGTATTTTCCTCCATCTGCGCTAGCTGCATCGACAGTTGCTACTCAATGCTCTACAAATAGCCTCCTTGGGGCGCCTGCTTTTGTAGGCTTCTCCGTTGGTGGGGGACTCATTTGGCTTCAATATGAATTAGCGGTTCCCATCGCTATGGCACTGCTCGTATTTGTGTTGGCTCCGGTCAGAGAAGCAAAGGTAACGTCGATATACCAAGTTCTTGAGTTAAATTTGGGTCGCAGAAGTTGCCTAACTGCTGCTGGTTGCTTTTTGATTTTCAGATCTATCGCTACTGGGGTAATAATCTATGCCAGTTCGCTTGTGGTGTCATTTATGTTCGGCATAAGTTTTTTTTACTCCGTTGCGCTACTAATGACAGTGACACTGCTGTACGACCTCATTGGCGGGCTCTCTGCCGTAGTCATCAGTGACGTAGTGCAGCTAATTCTCCTGACAACCGCTGTAGTTTTTTCAATCTTTTTTTTAGGCGACATTATAAACTGGGATTTTTTCGGCACTGAAAGAAAACACGTTTTCGTCAATGACTGGGGATTTTCAGGTAATGATTACGGTTTTTATCCAATGTTGTTCGGCGGTATATTTTTATATATGGCTTACTACGGTTGTGATCAGAGTCAAGCGCAGAGAATTTTAGCCTCTCGCTCACAAAATGACTTACAAAACATCCTGTTTTTTAATGGAATCTTACGATTTCCTTTGGTCTTTTTATATTGCGTACTAGGGCTAGGCTTGGCAGCTTTAGCACAAAAGGATACAACTTTTATCAGCGCATTGCCTTTGCTCGAGGATGGCTCTCCAAACTATAATTTAGTGGTCCCAGTTTTTGTAGCCAAGTATTTTTCAGAGGGAGCTGTTGGATTGGTTCTCATAGGACTTGTTGCTGCAGCCATGTCATCTGTTGACTCGTCACTAAACAGCCTCTCAGCCGTTACAGTCGAGGATTTTATATTGCCAAATATTTCAGAGGAAATTGAAGAATCGACGTTGCTCGCATATGGACGGATTTGTACGCTTGTTTGGGGATTTGTTGCGATCGCTTTTTCATTCCAGGTAGAGAATATCGCTCCTACCGTGTTAGAAGCCGTAAACAAGATTGGTTCCATGATAAATGGACCGCTTTTCGCATTGGTATGTATGGCTGTTTTCTTTAAAAACTTGGGTGAGGTTAGGGCACTGTTTGGTTTCTTCTTTGGTTTTTTAAGCAATGTTGTTACTGCAACTTTTATCCCTGAGATATCTTGGCTTTGGTGGAATGTGCTAGGATTTATTTCTGCTTGGATCGCGGTGTTGCTTTCAATAGGTGCAGCTAAGATGTATTCCGCCGACTCTGATAATCAGGGCCGAGATTCAGTTACACTCAATCTAAGATTCCAACAACAGTCTTTGTATACAGCCCATGTCCTGAAATTATTTAAAGTGTTCTTTCTCATTATGTTAATTTGTCTGGTTTTAACATTGTGGTGACCCTTTTTAGAATAAAGGCCAAAGACTTTTCACGCCGCATTTAGAATCTAGGCTGAGTAGAGGCCGCTTTGGGACACACGTCATGTACAACTCGGGAAGCCTAGCAAAGATCAAAGACTTCAATCAGGGCCAAGCCAAAGCAGATGGTTCCAGCAATTACAATAGGGAGCAAAGACATTCGAATTACGCAAAATTTATATTAATAACTAGTACGCAGCGAGATGCTTTCTAGTTTCAAGAGATTTTTGCTGATGATTTTGAGTATAATTTTGCGCATCTCCGATTTGTAGTGATTGGGCTTTATGTATTTGCCAGTAAAAGGTGGTCAGACCATGCGCATGATAGATTTAATTGGCGGTTAATTTTTTAAGGATAGTTACCTCTTGGTCGATTTATTGTAAGAGGGATTTCCTGCCGTAAAGGGGGTTTAGTGATGGGGATCTATATCATCACAGCGCATGCCGCACAAATGAAAAAAGTTTTTTAGCTCATAAGAGAGTCTATCTAATTGATGACTTCCGCCCCACCCAATCTTGTAGCAATGGGGTTAATGACTCGATTTTCCACGTGATGATAATACATAGGCTCGAGCTTAGGCTCTGTGCATTTGGCAAACCTAATC
Organism: Porticoccaceae bacterium; assembly: GCA_902557735.1. GTDB lineage: Bacteria > Pseudomonadota > Gammaproteobacteria > Pseudomonadales > Porticoccaceae > TMED48. Next base: position 45,924 of record CACEBC010000002.1, on the reverse strand, counting down.
CAAGCATCCATAGAGCTTCTTAAATCGTCAATAGTATAATTCTTCAAAGTTGACTCATGAGTACCAACTGAATTATCCGCCATTTTCATAGTCGGATGAAAGTACGTTCCTTATATTTCCTGCAAACTGTTTACGAGAAATTTAGTGTTCATATCGAACGAAACGAGACGTTTGTGGATTTCTACTTGAATAAAAAACCCCTAGCGATCGGGTCAAGTCCTTCGTTACTGACCAGTAATTTCCTTGGAATCGATCTATCGTCTCATCTTTAGGCAAGTATATATTTGCTAACTCTTCTTTCTAACAATGCAGATGAATGTGTAATGACAAACTAAAATATTCCCGAGACATGTTGTACCTCTGATTGTACCTATTTATTTTTACTAACATCTTAATGCACTCGAAACCATGAATTTTAGGCGCTTATAGAGCTATTAAGTCCTTAAAAATGGCGGTGGGATAGGGATTCGAACCCTAGATAGGCTATTAACCTATGCCGGTTTTCAAGACCGGTGCATTCAACCACTCTGCCATCCCACCTATCAATTATTCATTATACTCCTCTCGTGTGGCAGGACAAATTTTGATCAATCATCAAGTTATTATGGAACTATTTTAAAAGGTCATTCCCCCTCAATTATATTTGAAACTTCCGACTTGGAAGCGATGTCTTTCTTGTTTCGGGGATCATTGGTAGCACGTTTTTTTATGATCGATTTTTCTGGAGGCTTGATATCGCCAGAATTAGCAGACTCATTTTCTTTCATTGAATCTGAATCATGTGCTAACTCGCCAGACGGTTTTCTTTCATTCCTCGGATCATTGATTGCTCTTGGACGAATATCTTTGGGTGTTTTAGTCTGGAGCTCTGTCGACTCCTCAACGCTATCATTAGCCTTTGTTTTTGCGGGGTCACTTACCGAGTGTTCTATCTCGCTTTGCGGTAACTTGGAGGATGAGGCATTTGAAGCAGGGGTATCTGCTGTTGATTCATCTGTCCTAACGCGCCTAGGTCCTCTTTTTCTTGGCTTTCTGGTGCCTTCTTTAGCATTTGACGGTACTGATTTGTTTTCTTTAGCTATATCAGACTTGCTTGGGCTGATGCTGACATCCTCCGTCTTCAATTCCTGACCAGAAGTTTCAGCAATATTGGTATGAGTCGCTTCATTTTTTATGGTATCGTCATTTGTAAGCTGAACAGTCGGCTTGGCCGATGCTTTTCGTGGGCGCCTTTTTCGAAGCGGTTTTCGCTTATCGTCAGGCCTGCGTCGAAGAGATTCCGGCTCGGTCGATTTTCGCTCCTCCAAATCACTTGCCCCTTTACTTTGCTTTCCAATAGGCTTTGAAGATTGCTTCTTTGTTGGACCGGACTGTTTTTGTCGGGCTTTTTGCCGATCCTCTCGAACTTCTGCATTAATGCTATCTTTGTCATTTCTATTACGAGATTTGGAAGAACGTTGTCTGTTTTTTTCATCTCTGTAGCGGTTCTGCGGCCTCCTACTCTTGGAGGAACGTCGAGGTGTCTTTTTTTCAGGACTTGAGATAACCTTCTTAGATGGAAAGAACAGTCCAAACATGCGTTTAATCCAATTTTCTCGCGGTGTTCCTATAACCTTTGATTTTGAAGAAGGGGCACGAGTTGCTGGTGCCAGAGTCTTTACTGCTGGCTGCGCTAGTGGCGCATCAACATGCAATATATCTTTGGTACCTTCCAGACTTCCCTCAGAAAGTTTTTCAGCTAGCTGGTGACTCGGGTTGGATACATCTTCATCCTGCTCTCTTATTCGTTGCACTTCATACTGAGGAGTCTCCATATTCGGGTTTGGAAGCACAATTAATTGGATGCCATTGCGAGATTCAATATCTACAATGTCTTGCCGTTTCTCATTGAGCAGAAATGTCGCTATTGCCAATGGAACGACTGCCTTGATAGTTTTGCTATATTCCTTTTGGGCTTCCTCTTCAACCATGCGGAGAATAGACAATGCTAATGATCGGGTGCCGCGAATGGAGCCTTGACCTTGACAGCGCGGACATACTTTAGACATGGTCTCCTCAAGCGAGGGACGCAGTCGTTGTCTGGACATTTCAAGCAGTCCGAAACGAGAAATACGCCCAACTTGAACACGTGCTCGGTCAATTTCCAGAGCGTGACGCATTTTATTTTCTACTTCTTTTTGATGACGATTATTCAACATGTCAATAAAGTCAATTACTATCAAGCCGCCTACGTCTCGTATGCGAAGTTGCCTAGCGATTTCTTCGGCTGCTTCCTTATTGGTATTAATTGCTGTTTCCTCAATATCGCCACCTTTAGTAGCTCTGGCTGAGTTAATATCTATTGATACCAAAGCTTCCGTTATGTCGATTACTATGGAGCCTCCAGACGGCAGACTAACTTCTCTGCAGAAAGCAGTGTCTATTTGGTTTTCAATTTGAAATCGATTGAATAGAGGTATTTGTTCATTATAGAACTTGACCTTACTCGTAAAGTCTGGCATCACGGTCTTGATAAAGGCGGAAGCGAGATCATAGGATTCAGAGCTGTCAATAACCACTTCGCCTACGTCATGACGAAGATAATCCCTGATTGCTCTTACAATTACATTACTCTCTTGGAATAAAAAATGAGGTGCTTTCGTTTGATTAGCCTCTGCTTTTATTGTTCGCCAAAGTTGGTGAAGATAATCCAGATCCCATTGCAGTTCCTCTGTATCACGCCCAATTCCAGCAGTCCTGACTATCGCACCCATATTATCTGGAATTTTAAGATCTCGCATTGCTTCCCGTAATTCGGATCGATCGTCGCCGTCAATCCGCCTTGATATGCCGCCCGCGCGGGGATTGTTGGGCATTAGAACGAGATAACGGCCTGCTAGGCTTACAAATGTCGTTAGAGCTGCTCCTTTTGAACCCCTTTCCTCTTTTTCGACTTGAACGATTATTTCTTGCCCATCCTTTAGAGCATCCTGTATCCGAATTTTTCCGGCATCATTTGATTTCTTTTGAAAGTATTCTTTGGATATTTCTTTTAGTGGTAAAAAACCATGCCGAGCAGCCCCATAGTCGACAAAAGCAGCCTCCAAACTGGGTTCTACTCTCGTGACTTTACCTTGGTAAATATTAGACTTTTTTTGTTCTCGATTTTTGTTCTCTATATCAAGATCATAGAGACGCTGTCCATCAACCATAGCAACCCGCACCTCTTCGGTGTGAGAGGCGTTTATTAACATTCTTTTCATATATTACCTACACTCTGTTGTGGACTGAGTGAGGACAAGTCGATTCTTAAAAGCTATTTGCGTGGGTACGCAAGTAACATTGCGTATTAATCAAACAACAGTCTAAGTGTTTTGATGCGCGAACTACTCAAAGCTCATGCCTCTGGACGTGCGATTTTTGGTTGCCGTAATCGTCGACCTAGTGGCCGCCCAATGAATGGCTGTATCTCAATAAAGGCATGTTTATCACGCAACATATTTTACCAATAAACTGATTAAAGTATCTAAATTCGAATTTGTCCGCTGATCCCAGTCAGTCGATTACGCGAGAACCAGCCATTAAATTCGAGGCTAATTCTCTGTTGTCTTTGCCCAATATTTTGACGCGGGCTTTTCTTTGCAACACTGCAATTGTTTTAGTCACGTCAGTGTGACCCCATCATCATACTAACAAAAACAGAGCGTTACAGCAATGTTATCAATATTTCTGATTTACGCTAAAATGTACGGGTGGCAAATACTTCGTACGTAAAATGCAGAATTTTAGTCCTGATAAAGTTTCTTTTTTTGAGGTAGACTCTGAGCATTCCGGTCAGCGCCTAGATAATTTTTTAATAAAACATCTCAAAGGTGTTCCTAAGTCCCGTTTATACAGGTTAATTCGAAAAGGAGAAATACGAGTCAATAAGCGACGAGCGCAAGCAAGCAGTCGCATCATTAGCGGTGATGTGTTGAGGATCGCGCCTATCCGCGTCTCACAAATTCGCCCAAACGGTATCACTAATCCCAGTGAAAGGTCAAAACTTAATAATTTAATCATTTATGAGAATGATGTAATGCTCATTTTAGATAAGCCGGCAGGTGTGGCAGTGCATGGGGGAAGCGGTATTAGTCATGGTGTCATCGAAAGTCTCAGGTCAGCCAGGCCGGAGCAAAGATATATTGAATTGGTGCATCGTTTAGATAAAGACACATCTGGGATCCTTTTGCTTGCAAAAAAAAGAAGTGCTTTGATAAAGATGCAAAATCAACTCAAGGAACGCGGTATGACGAAATCTTACTATGCGTTGGTAAAAGGTTCATGGCCAATTAAAAAAAAAACCATATCAGCGCCTCTTTTAAAAAATAAGCTTAGTTCTGGCGAGAGGATTGTGCGGGTAGATAGCCGAGGGAAAGAATCAATCACAGATTTCAGCGTCATCAAACGGTATAAAAATTGTACATTTCTAAACATTAAGCTTGTCACGGGACGAACCCATCAAATACGAGTGCACTGTCAATATGCTGGCCATCCGATCGCGGGAGATCAGAAATATGGTGATAAAAATTTTAATGCTGAAATGCGGTCCTTTGGTTTGAGAAGGTTATTTTTGCACGCAGACAAAATAGGGCTGCAGAATCCATCGACAGGAGTTCTTTTGGAAAAAAAGGCAGAATTACCCTACATGCTAAAAAAAGTTTTAGGAAAGATATGTTAAAAAAAAAATTAGTAATTTTCGATTGGGATGGAACAATCGAAGATTCGATTTTGCTCATTATCAGCTCTGTGAAACAGGCCGCCAGCACGATTGGTTTTAGCGAACCTTCGGAAAACGATATTCGAAATATTATCGGTTTGAGTCTTTGGAACGCAGTTTCTGTTTTGTTTCCAAATTCAACCAAATTGGAGCAAGAATCCTTTATTAGTATTTATAAAGCGTGTTATAAATCAGCCCAGCAGATCGAATTGAGGTTGTTCGAGAACGTTGGCGTAACACTTGAGCGTCTGAAAAGGAAAAATTATATGCTTGCCATAGCGACAGGAAAAAGTCGGGACGGGCTTAACAGATCTCTACATATGACTGGACTGACGAATCTATTTGATGCTACCAGGACAGCGGACGAAACTGCTTCAAAGCCAGATCCGCAAATGGTTTTGGAGCTGCTTAAGCAACTAAATATCGCTCCAAACAATGCTTTGATGATCGGCGATTCGAAACATGACTTGGAAATGGCTCAAAATGCTTCCATTGCTTGTATTGGGGCCGCTTACGGTGTGCATGATCAGGCCATCTTGGCAAAGCACCTGCCAATTGGCTTTGCACGTGACTTTGAAGAGATTTTATTATTAGTCGATCGACACTTTGCAGAGGAAAACTAAACAGCATTTATCTTAAAATGTTTTAGCAAATTTATTAATGCAATAAGTGGAAGGCCTATTATGGCGGATGGGTCGTCACTTTGAATGGCTGCGCACAGAGTTATGCCCAAGCCTTCGGCCTTGAAACTTCCCGTACAATCGTAAGGTCGCTCAATTCTCATGTAGGTTTTAATCTGTCTAGAAGATAATTGTCGATACTCCACTATCGTTTCGTTAATAGCGGTATGGTTCTCTAGGTGATGGCCATCCTGATGTAGCTTCGCAACCGTGCATGCTGTAAAAAATCTTACCTTTTTACCTGATTGTTTTTCCATTTGCTGGATCGCTACAGATTCGGTTCTTGGTTTTTCTATACTTTGCCCCTCTAGCTCAGCTACTTGATCGCAACCGATGATTATTGCGCCTCTGTGGTAATGAGCTACAGTTTCTGCCTTTTTAAGCGAGAGTCGTCTGCTCAGGTTAGCTGCTGTTTCATTTTGTTTCGGTGTTTCATCAATGTTCGGAACAACGATTTGGTAAGGGATACCGATTTGATCTAGAAGTTTTGCTCGATAGGGAGAGCTCGATGCTAAGATAATATTGTTCATGTGTGTCCTTGACGCGAGTGGATTTAGCTAGTCATAGTATTCAGTGGCTGAGGAATCCGAGTTTTTTGAATTATCTTTTGACACGCTTTTATGTTCCTCCTATCATGCCCAATCTTTTGGTGATCCCGCGATTGATATGCCTTTACCCGCTCAAGTCGACCCCAGAAAGTTGGCCCATGCGTCAACCGAATTATCGGGCGACATTCCAGTTGGCTGTCTGTCTCGCCTGGCTTCGGCGACGGTCCGCATCAATGATTCTGCGAAGGCCATTATAGCCTTTAAAATTGATGAGTCCGGATTTACTTTGATTGAGGGTTCAGTTTCTGTGTTTGCGGTAGCGCAGTGCCAACGATGCCTTAATGACGTGGATATTTGCATTGAGAGTGAATTTACACTAAAAATAGCTGATGCGGAGCATGAATTGATATGGGAAGACAAATCAATTGACTCTTTAATGATTGAAAAAGGCATCCTTAATCTGCATCAACTGCTTGAAGATGAATTAATTTTGGCTTTGCCTATCGTCAGTTATCACAAGCGAGGACAATGTACCAACAGTTTATATGAATTAGCGAATGATTCTTACGCTTGTGTTCGAGGAAGTCCATTCGATATATTGAAGCAATTGAAGAGTTAAGAGTCATTCAATAGAAAAAGAAGGAGTACCATATGGCAGTTCAAAAAAGTCGTAAGACCCGTTCAAGAAGAGGAATGCGTCGATCTCACGATAAACTATCTAACCCGACCGTTTCGGTAGATGAAGTCACTGGCGAAAAACATTTGCGGCATAACATGTCAGCTGAAGGCTTTTACCGAGGAAAAAAAGTTGTTGAGATCCCCGAATAATAACTGGTGCTGACTTGTCTGGTTCAATCAGAATAGCTTTAGACGCCATGGGCGGAGATGGGGGACCATCTGTTACCATTCCAGGATTGATGTATTTTTTACGACACCATCCCAAAACTGAATTTCACCTTTTTGGTGATGAACGGTTGATTAATGATGCGCTGGAAAAGTTTGGACAAAATTCAATTCTATCTCGGCTGACCATTGTTCCATGTACCTCTTCAGTCGCTGATGATGAAAAACCTTCAAAGACATTACGTGAAAAACAAGATTCGTCCATGGCTCAAGCAGTTCGGTCGATTGGGGATGGCACGTGCCATGCCTGCGTTAGTGCTGGAAATACTGGGGCGCTGATGGCTTTTGGGATCCAATTTTTAGGAACACTGCCTGGCACATCTAGACCGGCCATTTGCGGTAGTATACCTTCGGAAAAAGGAGGTTATCTCGCACTTGATCTTGGGGCAAACTTAAATTGCTCAGCTGAAAGACTTTATCAGTTTGCCGTTTTAGGAGCGTTAACTGCGGAACTGGTTAAGAAGACATCGGAACCGGTTATTAAATTATTGAATATTGGCGTCGAGAATAGCAAGGGGCCTCCGATTATCCAGAATGCCGCGAAATTGATGAAAGACGATGCGAAACTTAACTTTAAAGGTTTTATTGAAGCCGACGAGCTTTTCAGCACTGATGCAGACGTGGTGGTGTGCGATGGCTGGTCGGGCAACATAGCTTTGAAAGCGAGTGAGGGGGCCGCAAACTTGATCAGGCGAATTCTTAAAGATCAATTCAATCGCGATTTTATGTCAAAATTCGGAAAATATCTTTTGATAGGTGATGGTCAGAAGTTTTATCGAAAATTGAATCCATCTGCCTACAATGGAGCATACCTGTTGGGTCTGAAAGGGAGCATTGTAAAAAGTCACGGTAGCGCTGATATTGAGGCTTTTACAGAAAGTATTAATGTGGCGAAGTCGGCTGTCACGAGCAGCTTGGCGCAGAATCTTGCCACAGCACTCAACGTTTAGCTGAGAGGTGGGTAATCAAGTCGATTATGATGAATCCTATTAACAATATCAGTTTTGTTTTTCCAGGCCAAGGTTCCCAGAAAGTGGGTATGCTTAACGAATTCGCTGGTGAACGTACCGTTCGCGTTACATTTTCAGAAGCCTCTGATATATTAGGCTATGATGTGTGGAAGCTAATACAAGAAGGTGACCCCTCAGCCCTTAACCTCACAGTCCGCACTCAACCAATCCTTTTGTGTTGTAGTGTAGCACTGTGGCGCTTATGGCTAGCACGAGGCGGAATAACACCCGATTATCTTGCAGGGCATAGCCTTGGAGAATGGTCTGCGCTCGTGTGCGCTGGGGCCATCTCTTTCGAGGAAGCATTATCTATTGTCGAGGAGCGTGGTGCGCTGATGCAATCTGCTGTTCCAGAAGGCTCCGGTGCCATGGCTGCAGTGATAGGTTTGAATGATCGAGCCGTTTTAGAATGCTGCGAACAGGCCAGAGAAAATGGAGAAGTTTCTGCCGTAAATTTTAACGCTCCTGGTCAAATAGTGATTGCGGGGACTGCTGCAGCGGTCAAGACAGCAATTTCTCTTTGCAAAAAAGCTGGTGCTAAACGATCCATTTTATTGCCAGTTAGCGCGCCATTTCATACCCCGATGATGCGCTCTGCTTCCGAGAAGCTTGGTGAGCGATTAAAGAATGTATTATTCTCGTATGCCGAGATACCTGTAATTCACAATGTGCACGGTTGCTTTGAGGACAGCCCTGAGGGCATAAAAGCTGCCGTCCTTAAGCAAATATATCAACCAGTTTTATGGGTCAAGTGTGTTGAGCGGCTTTGCAGTGAAGGAGCAAACATTTTTATCGAATGTGGGCCAGGAAGTATTCTAAGCGGATTGATACGTCGGATAGATAAAAACATCCGAGTTTATCCGCTTCACACAATCCATGCCTTTGAATCTGCCATCTCTGCGGCGTCAGAGTGAGTGAGTTAGCAAATGGAACATAAGATTGCCTTGATAACTGGTGCCAGCAGAGGAATTGGAGCCGCGATCGCAAGAATTCTTGGTTCCGCTGGTTTCAAAGTATACGGAACCGCTACTACTAATGAAGGGGTGTTGCGAATCTCTGCGTTTCTCAAGCAAGATGCGATAGAAGGTCAAGGTATGCTCCTCGACATAGCAGATCCTGAATCTATATCCAATTTGAAATCTATGATGGCTGACCTTAACTCTGAGCCGTCCGTTATTATTAACAATGCTGGAATAACAAAAGATAACCTGTTAATTCGGATGAAACACGATGAATGGAATGACGTTATTACAGCAAATCTTCTTGGGGTGCAGCAAATTTGCAAAATTTTTCTGCGAGATATGATAAAACGTCGTTGGGGCCGAATAATTAATATAAGTTCAGTAGTTGCAAGTATTGGCAACTCAGGTCAAACCAACTATTCCGCTTCAAAAGCTGGTCTAGAAGGGTTTTCTCGATCTCTTGCTGTCGAAGTCGCCTCGCGTAACATCACGGTGAATGTCATATCGCCCGGTTTTATTAGCACAGATATGACAAATAAAATCTCGTTGGACAGTCGAGACCATATTAAAAGAAAGATTCCGCTAGAAAGATTCGGGACGCCAGAAGAGGTGGCTGAGGTCGTTGCTTTTCTGTCTAGCGACGAAGCAAATTATATAACAGGCGAAAATATCCATGTTAATGGTGGCATGTATATGTCATAACTAGTTGTAATTCAAAATTTTTTTTTGATGCATGCTAACACGCTAGCATTTTTTTAATTCTAAGGTAAAATGCCGTGCTCACGAATAAGGTTTATGTATTTTGTTGGAATTGAAAATCTCGAGAGTATAATTTAGCGTCCCGCTATAAAGGAGCGATAGAATTATGAGCAGTGTTGAAGAACGAGTGATCAAAATGGTAGCAGAGCAGCTTGGGGTTAAAGAGGATGATATCCAAACAGGATCATCCTTCGTCGAGGATCTAGGCGCAGATTCTTTAGATACTGTAGAGCTCATTATGGCATTAGAGGAAGAATTTGATGCTGAAATTCCCGATGAAGATGCCGAAAAGATTGCTACCGTGGAAGATGCCATTAATTACATAACACAAAATAGTTGATGCTCTTTTTCATGGGGCTAAGTTAACGCTGCTTCAGTCGCTACTCAGTTCTCTCAGGACTCCACAAGGATCACTCCTCGGAAATCTTAAATCACAGTCAAGAGTTGAAAGTGCCCCCTTTCTTGAGCAAAACACCCGGCTCGTGTCACATTCAGATCGGAATACTGACGAGCCCTCAGACCATCAAGCATTGGACCTAAAATATTTGTAATGATGCTCAGTCTTGTTTAACCTAGATTCTTATTTTTAAACAAACAGCAGTTTCATGCGGGCTATTCTTCTATCAATCCTTATTTTTGGTTTAGGCTCTGCAGTGATCGTTTTCAATTTTAGCCAACGAATGATGGCACCGATTTCGATTGAAAATCTGCAGCTTCTTGGCCCCGAAGATAAAATAATAGAAAGCGATTTGAATCGCTATGAATGGAAGATTGATCGCGGCAATTCACACAATACCGTGTTTCGAAAGCTCCACAACCAAGGTGTCGTTGATAGCCCAGATATCATCAAAATTTTTGCTAAGTTGTCCGGACAAACCAGCGTTCAGGCCGGCACATATTGGGTAGCAGACGGAGACACTGCGATATCGTTATTGTCGAAATTTCATGATGGTGAGGTAATTACTAACAAGCTTACTTTTCCTGAGGGTTGGAATTTTTCTCAATGGCGGCAGCACTTATCATCTATCTACCAATTCTCTGATTCACAATTCTTATCGGACCAGGAGTTATTGGAGAGAGCGGGAATCGTTTTAGATCATCCTGAGGGATGGTTTTTCCCAGATACCTACAAATATATGAGTCTGGATAAGGCCTCGGATATATTGCGTCGTGCTCATCGGGAGATGCAAACAGTTCTGGAAGAAGAGTGGGTTAAGCGTGCTGACCATTTGCCATATGATACTCCTTATGAGGCATTGATTATGGCCTCTATCGTTGAGAAAGAAACAGGCTTGGCCGAGGAGCGTAGGACGATAGCAGGTGTTTTTGTAAAAAGACTGAGGCGGGGAATGAGACTTGAAACCGATCCTACGGTAATTTATGGATTGGGCAAAGAATTCGATGGAAACCTCCGTCGGTCGCATTTAAGGCAAAAAACAGCTTATAATACCTATGTGATAAGAGGTCTTCCGCCCACCCCCATAGCTATGCCCAGCAGGGCTTCTATTCAAGCAGCTTTAAATCCCAAAGACGAGGGAAGCCTGTATTTTGTGTCTAAAGGGGATGGAAGCCACTTTTTTTCCTCGTCTTATGAAGAACATAAAAAAGCGGTGAAAAAATATCAACTTACGAAGCGTTCAAGAAAAATAAATTGACATGTTAGAACCGTTTGTAATGTAGGATAAATGTTTTCGATGGAAACTCATGAACGATAGCGAAACAAGAGGTTGCTTCATTAGTATAGAGGGTATTGAGGGCGTTGGTAAGAGCACGAACATTCGTTTCATTTGTGATTTTTTAAATGATCTCGGTATTAAAAATGTTTCGACTAGAGAACCTGGCGGCACACCGATTTCCGAGCAAATCAGGGATGTACTGCTTGCAGCCGGCAACAAGTCTCTTTGTCCTATGACAGAGCTTTTGTTGATTTTCTCTGGGAGAGCACAGCATATCCACGAAATAATTGAACCCGCTCTCACCTCCGGCTCATGGGTCGTGTGTGACAGGTTTACCGATGCGACTTACGCATATCAAGGAGCCGGGAGAGGTCTGCCTACTGATTTAATTGAGGGGATGGAAAACTTGGTGCAAGGACTCATACGTCCTGATCTAACCCTTATATTCGATATTCAAGCGGACTTAGGTTTGAAAAGAGCACACCGACGCAGCAAACCTGATAGGTTTGAGCGTGAGGAACTTGGGTTTTTTAATCGAGTGAGGGAATGTTATTTGACGAGAGCCAATGCTTTTCCTGATCGTTGCAAGCTTATTGATGCCTCACAAAACATTGGAGAGGTTCAGAACGAAATTAAGAATCTACTAGAGCAGTTCGTGGCATCTCAAACATGAGGATGGGACTTTATTATCCTTTTGAGTGGCAATTAAACCAATGGGAAAGACTACTTTCAAGATACCGTCAGGGTCTAATGCCGCATGCTGTATTAATTTCAGGGCCCGAGTTTGTTGGTAAGGAAAACTTCTCTCTAGCACTTGCTCAAACAATTTTATGTGTGTCGTCTGAGTTAAAAGTGGGTGATAAGTGTGGGCAATGTAAAGGATGTATGTTATCTGCGACTGGAAATCATCCTGACTTTGTCCTGATCAAACCTGAGGACGAAAATAAAGCGATCAAGATCAGTCAAATTCGAGCCACTTCTTCGTTTGTATTTCAGTCTGCTCAACAAGGTGGCTGGAGGGTCATCATGGTATGTCCGGTTGAAAAGATGAGTACAGATGCTAAAGTGGCTCTTCTTAAGATTCTCGAGGAACCACAAGGGAAGATCGTTTTCGTATTAGTGTCTCATGAGTTGGGGCGTGTTCCTTCCACAATAGTTAGCAGGTGTCATAAAATAACATTGCCTCTTCCACCAGAAAATAAGGTTCTTGAATGGTTACTCAAAGGTCCTTACGATAAAAATAAAATAAAAAAATCCTTGGAGTTGGCTAACGGAAGGCCGCTATTGGCGGAAAAGTACCTAACCGGCTCAATGATAAATCAGCGTGAAGAATTCAATGCAGTTTTGGATAGCCTCTGGTCTGGTCAGGTCTCGCCAATAGAAGCTGCTCAAAAATGTCATCAAAAGAAGACGCTTGATTTAATAGATTGGTATCGATTTCGAGTTCATAGTATGGCCAAAGAGCAGCTTGACGGGGTTATTTGTCCACAAATATTTTTTTTCTACGATAAACTCAATAACGCGCGAAATTGGCTGATTGAGTCAAATCCAAATCCTAAATTGCTGTGGGAAGAACTTTTTTTTGACTGGGTAACACTCTCTAAAAAAATTCACAATCGCTGAGGAGTTGGTAAAGTTATGACATTTAATTTATCGGACGAAAGCCCGTTCTTTATCGAAACTTTTCCTGTAGGCCCCCTGCAGTGCAATTGCTCAGTGATTGCCGACAAAATGTCTAAAAAAGCCATGATCGTAGATCCGGGAGGCGAACCTGAAAAAATACTAAGACTTATTGCACGGCTTGATTTAACTGTGGTAGCAATTATCCACACCCATGCGCATTTGGATCATATTTTGGCAGCTGGAGATATCAAACAGGCAACTGGTGCTCCTATTTATCTGCACCGAGAAGACAAATTTCTATGGGATATACTCGAGAGTCAATGCGCAATGATAGGTATTCCTTACAAACCCGTGCCCGATCCAGATTATTTTTTGAAAGATGATCAAGATCTTGCTTGTTGCGGCGGGATCGCGATTCATACTCCAGGGCATAGCCCTGGGTCCATGAGTTTTTGGTTTGAGCAATATAAAACTCTGGTGGCGGGAGATACTTTGTTTCAGGGAAGTATAGGTCGAACCGATCTTTGGGGTGGGAGCTTTGATAAGATAAAAACCTCGATCATACAAAGACTATATACATTAAATGATGAGGCCTTGGTGGTGACGGGACACGGACCAAATACCCGGATAGGCATCGAAAAAGTAAACAATAATTTTGTTAGAATATGAGGGATGATTGATGGAGCAACAAATCATTACGATGCTCGAACTTCAAGATGAAATGAACGAAAAAGTTCATCCAGAATGGCGCAAACAAAATTTTGCATGGTATCGGGCTATTTGGATTGAAAGCGCGGAGCTCATGGACCACTATGGCTGGAAATGGTGGAAAAAACAAAGCCCGGACAAACATCAAATAACCTTAGAATTGGTTGATATCTGGCATTTTGGCCTAAGTTTGTCTTTGATAGAACATAATTCAATATCTCAGTCTGCTCATCGGCTAAAGCAGGATTTGGACTCTTCTTTATCGTCTGGAGAATTTCGTAAGGATATTGAAGATTTTGCTGCGCATACGCTAAAAACAAAGCGTTTTGATGCGAGACGGTTCGGTAGATTGATGAACGATATAGAAATGACCTTCGAAAGCCTATATGTTAGCTACGTGGGAAAAAATGTCTTAAATTTTTTCCGACAAGATAATGGTTATCAGAACGGTACATACCGGAAAACTTGGGGAGGTAAAGAGGATAATGAAATTTTAGTTGAGATTATTGAACGGTTAGATCCTGCTTCCTCAAGCTTTAGGACGGATTTGTACGGTCTGATGCAAAATGAGTATGCTCTTCTCTCCGCTTGAGTTCGATCATCAGTAATCATTTTAAAGAGGTTTTTCACGCCAGAAGATTAGTTTTCATGTGGCGATGAGTGGGAAAAGTGGGCTCCGGCACTTATAATATGGATTAGGTATCAAATGGAGAGAAATAATGAAATCACCGGTTCGGATAACTGTTACAGGTGCTGCTGGACAGATCAGCTATGCGCTCTTGTTCCGTATTGCTGCCGGAGAGATGCTGGGCCATGACCAACCAGTGGTATTGCAGTTGCTAGAAATCCCGCCCGCGATGAAAGCGCTAAAGGGCGTGGCTATGGAATTGGACGATTGCGCTTTTCCTTTGGTATCCGAAATTATATGCACTGATGATACAGAACAGGCGTTCAAAGATAGTAGCTATGCATTGCTTGTAGGTGCTCGGCCGCGCGGAGCAGGCATGGAGCGAAAGGATTTACTGGAGGCAAATGCTGCAATTTTCTCTGTTCAGGGGAAGGCAATTAATATGGTTGGCTCAAGAGATATTAAGGTGCTAGTGGTCGGTAATCCTGCCAATACCAATGCTCTGATTGCTCAGAGAAATGCTCCCGATATTAATCCAAGACAATTCACGGCAATGACTCGGCTAGACCACAATCGTGCTTTGTCTCAGATTGCTCAAAAACTTGATAAATCGATTAATGATATCAACCAAATGATTATTTGGGGTAACCACTCGGCCACCCAATTTCCAGATTTACATCATTGTCGGATTGATCAAAGGCCTGTCCTAGAGTTGGTAAGTCACGAGTGGTATGACCTAGAATTCATTCCTACAGTTCAGCAGCGAGGAGCAGAAATTATATCAGCTCGGGGAGCTTCTAGCGCCGCTTCCGCCGCTAATGCAGCGATTGGCCACATGCGTGATTGGGCTTTGGGGTCACGTATTGACGACTGGGTGAGCATGGGAGTCGTGAGTGATGGAAGTTACGAAATTAGCAAAGGATTAATATATTCTTTTCCGTGTATATGCCAAAATGGTGAATGGATGATCGTTCAAGATCTTGAGATTAACGTTTTCTCAAGAGAGAGGATGACTATCTCAGAAAATGAGCTAGCTGAAGAGATGGAGGCGATTGCGCACTTGCTGAAACCTTAATGATAGCTTGGATATGAAGAAACTTGAAATAAAAAATCTGGAGCATAATCACTATCAGTCTTTGGAGAAATTAAGATGGCTTTACCTCAACTCGGATCAATCGCCCCTGATTTTTCTTTGCCGAATCAGTTCGGCGAAATGGTCTCTCTGCAAGACTTTCACGAGAAAAAGAATGTCTTACTCTACTTCTATCCGAAAGCTATGACTCCGGGTTGCACGGTTCAGGCATGCGGACTGAGAGATTCCAAGCAACAGCTCTCGGAGCTTCAGACCGAAGTGATTGCGGTTAGCCCCGACAAACCTGAAAAATTGCTAAAGTTTCAAACTAAAGAAACCCTAAACTTTACTCTCTTGTCAGATCAAGATCATATGATTGCAGAAAAATATGGTGCTTGGGGTTTAAAAAAGTTTATGGGGAAAGAGTATATGGGAATACTTCGCTACACTTTTATCATCGATAAAAGTATGCGGATAGTCAACATAATGACCAAAGTTAAGACAAAAAGTCATCATGAAGAAAGTATTCGTTGGATAGAAAACAATCTATGATTCGCTGGCTGAAAAAAGTTTACATTTTCTTGTTTAATCTTCAGTGACGCGATTATAAAAGTAAAAGGAAAAAACTATGCTCTTTATCGAAAATGCATATTCCCAAGCAGCCAATCAGGCAGCAGCTCCAAATATGATGTTTCAATTTGCCCTCTTTGCTGGCCTTTTCGGGTTAATGTACTTCATGATTATAAGACCGCAACGGAAGCGACAAAAGGAACACGTCGAGCTTATCGGTTCTCTTTCTAAGGGAGACGAAGTGATACTGACTAGCGGACTGTTGGGAAAGATTAGTAAACTGGATGATGCGTATTTAATCCTTGACGTTGCACAAAATACTCAATTGAAATTTCAAAAATCAGCAGTGCATGCTGTATTGCCAAAAGGCACGATCAAGTTAATATAGTGTTTTAGCAGTTATAGTTTGGGCTTATGACTTTCATGCCCTCGAAAATCGAGTTGGCCCAATTGCCGACGCCGCTTCAACCAATGGATAGATTGTCCGAAAGGTACGGCGGTCCTCGGATTTGGATAAAGCGTGACGATCTTACCGGTTGTGGTACAACTGGCAATAAAGTTCGTAAGCTTGAATTTATCTTAGCGGACGTCCGCGATAAACGTCGAGATACTGTCATTACCTGCGGTGGTATTCAATCCAATCATTGCAGGGCAACCGCTATTTTGGGAGCTCAATTGGGCCTAAAGACGCACCTTTTGCTGCGTTTGGACTCCCCGGCAGATAACTCCGGAAACCTCTTCATAAGCAAACTTACAGGCGCTGAAATTACCTATCTTGATAAGGCTGAATATTCTAAGCTAGATATACATGCTAAAGAATGGTTGAAGCATTATAGCGACCTCGGCCATCAACCTTACTTTATACCCACCGGTGGCAGTGATTCCCTAGGCGTTTGCGGTTATATTAATGCCTCGGCGGAGTTGGCTATCGATTTTAACGAGAATCAGATTACGCCGGGGGCCATAATTCTTGCTACAGGCTCGGGCGGTACACAGGCTGGACTATTATTGGGATGTGGTCTCCATTCGATCGATTCGCAAATTATTGGATTTGCAGTATGTGACGACGAAGCCTATTTTAAAAATAAGATCCAATCTGATATTCAAGCTTGGCTTCGCTGCAGAAGGTCATATGAGCCGCCAAAGGTGCCTGAAATTCTCATCATCGATAAGTATAAAGGTCCCAGATACGGAGCCTGTTTACCTGAGGTATATGACGTAATTAAGACGATTGCACGATTAGAGGGAATCATCCTAGATCCTGTATACACTGGCAAAGCATTTTATGGAATGTTACGAGAAATTGAACGTGGTCGATTCGATAGTGTATCGGATATTGTATTCGTTCATACTGGCGGTCTATTCGGCCTCTTAGCCCAAAGTGGCAGTGTTCAGCCCTGCAGAATACCTGCCGAACGGTTTTAACAAAATCAATATTAAGGTGGTTAACATATGGAAGCTTTTGTAGATGCGGCAAATGCAATTATTTGGGGCCCTTTCATGTTAACGCTAATTCTGGGGACGGGCATTTATCTCACTATTGGGCTCAAAGGTAAGACGCTTACCAATATTCCGTATGCATTCCGCCTTCTTTTTAGAGGACGAAATGGGTCTGGTGAGGGTGAAATAAGCCCGTTTAATGCTCTTATGACCGCTTTATCGTCTACCATTGGGACTGGAAATATTGCTGGTGTTGCAACAGCTGTGGGAATTGGCGGACCTGGAGCTCTCTTTTGGATGTGGTGTACTGCCACAGTAGGCATCGCAACCAAATACGCAGAAGCGGTATTAGCTGTTAACTATAGGGAAACAGACGACACTGGAAAAAAAGTAGGCGGTCCCATGTACTATATTAAGAACGGATTGGGACCCAAATGGTCTTGGCTCGGCGCTATGTTCGCGTTTTTTGGTGCGATCGCCGGTTTTGGATTGGCAAACACTGTTCAATCAAATGCTGTATCTCAGGTGCTCCTTGAAACATACTCTATCCCGACGTTTTATAGCGGAATTACAATGATGGCTCTTGTTGCTCTTGTTCTTCTAGGGGGGTTAAAAAGGATAGCAGAAGTTGCTGGGAGGCTTGTCCCTGCGATGGCTTTACTTTACATCTCCAGCACCGCAATCATTTTGATTCTCAATTACGATAAAGTGCCTGCTGCTATTTATTTGATAATAGACAGCGCGTTTAATGGCGTGGCTGCAGCGGGCGGATTTGCCGGGGCCACGGTCTCGATGGCTCTAAGAATGGGAGTGGCTAGAGGTATTTTCTCAAATGAGGCGGGCTTAGGATCGGCTCCGATTGCTCATGCCGCCGCTGAGACTGATAGCCCGGTAAGGCAGGGAACCATAGCTATGCTGGGAACTTTTATCGACACTCTTGTTGTATGCACGATGACTGGTTTGGTATTGGTGGTAAGTGGAGTTTGGAACGGAGAAGCGGAAGGCGCGAATATGACACTAAGTGCTTTTGATACTAATCTGCCTTTGGGAAGCGATATTTTAACGACCTGCATTGTATTATTCGCTTTTACTTCAATATTAGGTTGGAGTTATTACGGTGAGCGGTGTGCCGAATTTTTATTAGGCCCAGCTGTGATAATACCTTTTCGGACCCTTTGGGTAGCGGGCGTATTTTTGGGGACACAAATGACACTTGGATTAGTATGGAAAATATCGGATGCGCTAAATGGCTTGATGGCATTACCAAATTTAGTTGCCCTAATTCTTCTCGCACCAGTGGTGTTTCGTTTGACTCGAGAATACCATGCTAATGCTCATGAGTCAGATGTCAACGCTCACGAAACAACCTATTGAATTGATATGGTAGAAATCGTAAAACCAAAGTTAGTAGTAGCGATCTCTTCCGCTGCTTTGTTTGACATGCGAGTTAGTCACAATGTATTCGAGACAAAAGGAGTTGAAGCTTATGCATCCTATCAGCGTGATCACGAGGATGAAGCATTAGATCCTGGAGAGGCATTTCCTTTAGTTAATAAACTACTCAGCATAAATGACAAGCTGGATGGAAACCCTCGAGTCGAAGTTATTCTTTTATCACGAAATTCCGCTGATACGGGGCTGCGGGTCTTTAATTCGATCGCTCATTATGGCTTGAATATTTCTCGTGCGGCCTTTTCAGGTGGAAAATCTCCCTACCGATATGTATCAGCTTTCCAGTGTCATTTGTTTCTTTCAACTAACGCTAAGGATGTCCGAAACGCGCTCGATTATGGTTTGGCTGCTGCAACGCTACTGCCCTCCAAAAAAAAGCAGAATGAACTGGACGAACTAAGAATTGCATTTGATGGGGATGCAGTTTTGTTTTCAGATGCTTCCGAGCGAATCTTTAAACAAGACGGGCTGGAAGCTTTTTATGAAAATGAGACGAGATCGGCCAATCAACCAATGGATCCAGGGCCTTTTAAAAGTTTTCTTGATGCATTGCATGGATTGCAAATCGAGTTCCCTATTGAAAATTGTCCTATTAGAACCGCTTTAGTGACAGCCAGAGGAGCGCCGACTCATGAACGCGTCATTCGCACTTTAAGAAAGTGGAATATTCGTATTGACGAGAGTTTATTTTTGGGGGGATTAGATAAGACGCCTTTTTTAAAATCATTTAACGCTGATATTTTTTTCGATGATCAACAATTTCACTGCACTTCTGCACGTGATTATATTTCTTCTGGACATGTCCCTCATGGTGTCGCGAATGAGATTTCAGAATGACTGAAACTGATAGCTAGCATAGCGATTGCTAGCATAATTGATATCGAATTGATTGCTTTATTGATTCCTTTTCAGGAAGACTCATGGAGAGGACTACGGAAAATTGATTGCACGTGTATTCGATATTAGAATAACAAAGCCATTTTTAGAAAGTTTGGCAATAACTAGAGGTCCCATTGAATCCAAACGAGGATCTTTTCTTAAATTGCCATAACAAGGATTTAAGATATGAAGCTTCAGCAACTGAGATATATATGGGAAGTTGCACACCATGGTCTCAATGTCTCTGCTACCGCACAGAGTTTGTATACCTCCCAACCGGGTATCAGCAAACAGATCAGAATGTTAGAGGATGAGCTAGGTGTACAAATTTTTTCTCGAAGCGGAAAGCACTTAATCAGAGTAACTCCCGCGGGTAAAGAAATTCTTGAAATGGCTGGCGATATTTTGCGAAGGGTTGATGGCATAAAACGATTAGCGGACGAATATACTAACCCTGACTTAGGTAGCTTATCAATAGCAACGACTCACACTCAGGCTCGCTATGCCTTGCCTTCAGTCATAAAAAAATTTATGAATAAATATCCAAGAGTTTCCTTGGAAGTACATCAAGGTAGCCCAATGCAGATCGCGGATAAGGTGGAAGAGGGGGGACTTGATTTTGCGATCGCGACCGAGGCTCCTGAGCTTTTCAAAGATCTTATTATGTTGCCATGCTATAGGTGGAGTCGAAGTATTATTGTTCCAAGATCGCATGCTTTAGCAAAACTCGACGCTCTAAAATTAGAGGATATTGCTAAATATCCAATAGTTACTTATGTGTTCGGTTTCACTGGTCGGTCTCGACTTGACAAGGCTTTCAACAGAAAAAAACTCGTTCCGAATGTCGTTTTTGCTGCAACAGATTCTGATGTAATTAAAACCTATGTTAAGTTAGGTATGGGAGTTGGCATTATCGCTAGCATGGCTTGTCAAGATATAAGCGCAGAATTAGTATCGATCGATGTTAGTCATTTAATTGAGCCAAGCATAACCTACATTGGGTTTCAAAAGGGCACATATCTTAAAAGCTATATGTATGAATTTATTAGGTTATTTGCCCCGCATTTGACGCGGCCAGTGATAGAGGAATATCTCGGCATTCCCAATCTGGAAACTAGAAAAATATATTTTGATATATCCGAACTTCCTTTTTCTTGTTAAACCGATATTAAACATTGGATTGATCATGGTTAATTTCTAACATTATAATTGATACAGAGACAAATTTTTCGTAAAGTTCTCAAAATATTTGCCGGGGCCATATATTCATGGAAATTGCTTGTCTTGACCTCGAAGGGGTGTTGGTACCTGAAATATGGGTCGCTCTCGCTGATGAAGTCGGTATCGCAGCCTTAAAAAGAACCACCAGAGACGAGCCAGATTATGATGTTCTTATGAGATATCGGCTAGATATTTTAAGGGACAATAGCTTGACCCTGAATGGTATTAGACGAGTAATCGATGAGCTCGAGCCTCTTGATGGTGCAACTGAATTTCTTGGTTGGTTGAAGGAGAGATTTCAAGTAATTATTCTTTCTGATACATTTTATGTATTTGCTCAATCTCTGATGAAGAAGCTCGGTTTTCCGACTCTCATGTGTCACGAATTAGAGGTCGACGACAATGACTTCTTGGTTGGTTACAAACTCAGACAAGCGAATCCAAAGCGACAAGCGGTGGTTGCTCTAAAGAGTATTTATTATAAAACTATCGCCGCAGGAGATTCCTACAATGACATGGAAATGCTCAAAGAGGCAGATTTTGGAATTCTATTTCGAGCCCCGCAGCAGGTCATTGAACAATACCCGCAATTCCCGGCCGTTGAGAGCTACGAGGAGTTAAAAATACAGTTCGTTAGAGCTTCAAATCGTGATTTGCTAATTTAGTTAGATAGAATTTGTGGAGTGAAACGGCGGTTTTCCCTCAGCCCAAAATAAAAAACAAAATTTCGAATATGAATGAGCCTAATATCAGTCCAGATAGAATTAGACAAAAGAAACGTTTATTCCTTGCGAGAGAGCAGAAAATCATTGATGCAGCCCGAAACCTATGCTTGCAAGGCGGTATATCAGATATCACTGTATCAAAAATCGCTGCTTTGGCTGGGGTGGGAAAGGGGACGATATACAAGCATTTTCATTCCAAAGATGCAATCCTATTGCGAGTAGTAAAGGATTATGAAGAGAACATTAACCGGATTTTGACTAAAGCTCACTCGCCTAAGTTGGAAAATTACACGGGTCAAGAACCGAAAGCATATCTTCTAGCGAAGTTAGCCGATCCAGAGTTAGACAGGCTTGCTCATAGATTAGAAAAACATTTAAGCAGCCTGAGAGACAAACCATCTTTTGAGGAGTTAGACCGTTTAAAAAAGGCAAATGCCCGAATATTAGGGGCATCGATAAGATCAGTGGGTAAAAGCCGGGCATCAGCATGTCTGTCCGATCAGTATCATTACCTGGCATGTTGGTCTTTGGCTTATGCAGCCATCGAGCTGTATATAAATGAAACTGTGGAATGGACTATCGGTGTGAACGAATCTCTGGATCTTTTTGCCGATATATTTAAAACCATAAGTTTTGATAGCGATACTCTTATTCACAACTCAGACTTTTAATATGACTGAGGATCTTTTTCGTTTATTCAAGTCTCAGTTAGAACGTCAAAGTCAGTCAATGAAAAATCTACCGCCGGTTGAAGATTGGAAAACTCCGTTGTGTGGGGATATTGACATAGTTATTAATCGTCAAGGGAAGTGGTTGCATGAGGGGAGCGAAATTAGGCGAGCTTCACTCGTTAAATTCTTCAGTTCCCTTCTATTAAGAGAGGGGGATGACTATTTTCTAATCACTCCAGAGGAAAAATGGAGGATTACCGTAGAATTAGCTCCTTTTTTGATAATTCGAGCGGATCGGGCGTGCAAGGCTGGCCATCAAATAATTTCGCTGTTAACTCATACTGATGAACTGATAGTTATGAGCAATGACCACCCTTTTTGCATTGAATATGAGCGAGGTTCAGACGAACCAATACCTCTGGTGTTGGTTCGCGATGGTATGAAAGGTCTGATCAGTAGAAGCGTATTTTATGAGCTGGTGTCCTGGGGAATGCCGAAAGGGATGCCGAGTGGTCATGTAATCGAGAGCATGGGCGTTCAGTTCGACTTAGAGTAGACTTGAAGATTAGCATCGAGCAAACTACATATTCGGATAGTTCGGGCCGCCAGCACCCTCAGGCACTTGCCAAACAATGTTTTGGCTGGGTTCCTTAATATCGCATGTTTTGCAGTGCACGCAATTTTGAGCGTTGATTTGAAAGCGATTTTGACCCTGATCATCACTGATAATTTCATAAACTCCGGCAGGACAATATCTTTGTGCGGGTTCATCATATAGTTGTAGATTCAGAGACAATGGTAAATCTTTATCGAGGAGCTTTAGATGGCAAGGTTGGTCTTCTTCATGATTTGTGCTCGAAAGAAAAACGGATGATGATTTGTCAAAACTTAACAAGCCATCATATTTTGGATAATCAATTTTTGTGCATTCAGCTGCAGGTTTCAGCGTCTGATGATCAGGTTTATTGTCCTCTAGAGTCCAGGGCAATTTGCCATTAAAAAGGTTAATGTCTACAAATGCATAAGCGGCTCCAATCAAGGTTCCCAGTTTGTGCAGAGCAGGGCTGAAGTTTCTTTGCATATGGAGTTCGGCAAAAATCGATGAGCGTTCAAATCTCTTAGCATAATCTGTGAGATCATCATGTGCGCGACCGTCCTCAATTGCCTGCGCAATCGATTCCGCTGCAAGCATACCGCTCTTCATTGCGGTATGACTCCCTTTGATCTTTGCGCTATTTAAGGTGCCCGCATTATCACCGATTAAAAGTCCGCCCGACATGGACATTTTCGGTTGCGATTGCAAGCCGCCTTTTGTCAATGCCCGAGCACCATAAGATAGGCGCTCCCCACCTGTGAGATACTTGGCAATTTTAGGATGATGCTTGTACCTTTGAAACTCGTCATAGGGACTGAGATAAGGGTTAGTGTAGGAGAGATCCGTGATCAGTCCCACGACTACTTGATTTTCTTCAAGATGATACAAAAAGCCGCCGCCAGTTGACTTGCGTCCAAATCCCAGAGGCCAACCGGCCGAGTGAATTACTAACCCTGGATGATAGTTCTCGTCTGGTACCTTCCATAACTCTTTAATGCCAATTCCGTAATGTTGAGGATTTTTGTCTTGGTCAAGGCCATATTTCGATATCAATTGTTTTCCAAGGTGTCCTCTGCAACCTTCAGCAAATAATGTGTACTTAGCTCTGAGCTCCATGCCCGGCATAAAAGAATCTTTTTCTTTACCATCTTTATCAACGCCCATGTCTCCAGTGATAACCCCTCTGACCTCATTTTCGTCGCCGAATAGTATTTCTGATGCAGCAAATCCAGGAAATATCTCGACTCCCATATTCTCAGCTTGCTCGGCAAGCCATCGACATAATTTTCCTAAGCTGATTATGAAATTACCGTGGTTATTCATAGTTTTGGGCGCGAGGAGCGATGGAACACGGAAGGCTCGTTTATCGCTATACATGAAATAAATATCATCTTTTGTCACCGGCGTAACGAGAGGGGCTTGCTTGTCGGACCAATCTGGAAATAATTCATTGATGGCAGAAGGTTCAAAAACGGCGCCAGATAAAATGTGGGCTCCGACTTCAGAACCTTTTTCAACAATGCATACGGAAATGCGATCGTTGATCTGCTTGAGCCTACAAGCAGCTGAGAGCCCGGCTGGGCCGGCACCCACAATCACCACGTCATAATCCATATATTCCCTTTCCAATGTTCCACCTCCAAGAACGCTAGCAAGATTTCGTCACATTTTACAAATAATGCACAGAGATAGCCATTAAATGCAATTTTTCGAGAAAAGATGTAAAACACGATCTTATACGGTTCGTTGGGCGTAAAAAGATGGTAATCACTCAATGACACATTTTTGCAATTTAGAATATCGAGCTGATGCGGTCATTGATTTTGCGCTAAAAAGTTGGCAATATGGCGCGCTTCGTATAACTTGATCGTAAAGTCGCCCGTCAGCTGCAGGATGGCTTAGATCACTTGCCAGGTTAGGGGACCTCATGAAAGTACTAGTACCCGTCAAGAGAGTCGTGGACTACAACGTAAAAGTCAGGCCAAAGGCTGATGGTAGTGACGCAGATCTTGCGAACTTGAAAATGTCAATTAACCCCTTTTGTGAAATCGCTGTAGAAGAGGCAGTGAGACTAAAAGAGAAAGGGATGGCATCTGAAATTGTCGCTGTATCCGTTGGCCAGGAACAGTCGCAGGAGCAACTTCGAACCGCATTAGCCTTGGGAGCGGACCGCGCCATACTTGTGTCAACTGATGTAGTTGTCGAGCCGCTGGCCGTAGCGAAATGTTTGCAAAAATTATGCGCTCGTGAAGAGCCCGACCTTGTGCTGCTTGGCAAACAAGCCATCGATGGGGACAATAACCAAACCGGACAAATGCTCGGAGCGCTAACTGGCTACGGGCAAGCCACATTTGCTTCAGATTTATTGATTCAAAACTCGGAAGCAACGGTTGTCCGCGAGGTAGATGGAGGCCTGCAAACGCTGTCTCTTTCGCTTCCGGCTATAGTGACTGCGGATTTAAGACTTAATGAGCCAAGGTATGCTTCACTGCCTAATATAATGAAGGCTAAACGGAAACCACTTGAGACTGTCACGCCCGAAGAGTTGGGGGTAAACGTGGCACTAAGAACGAACTTGATCGGGGTCAAATTGCCTCCCGATAGGCAAGCTGGGATTATTGTAGAAGACAGCAGACAGCTGGTAGATAAACTTAAAAATGAAGCTAAGGTGATTTGATGAGCATTTTAATAGTAGCCGAACATGACAATGTTTCTCTAAACGCAGCCACTTTAAATGCGGTGACCGCTGCTCTTGAGATTGGCGGGGACATAGATATGTTAGTTGCTGGGAAAGATAGCACAAGCGTCGCTGAACAGGCGGCTGAGGTCGCGAACATTGGAAAGATTTTGCATGCCAATGATCAGGCATATGAGTTCGGGCTTGCTGAGAATTTGGCGCTGCTCGTGGCCGAGCAAAGCGCAGAATATTCTCACATACTAGCGACCGCTACTACCTCCGCCAAAAACTTCATGCCTCGGGTCGCCGCCTTATTGGATTTGCAGGCCATCTCAGATATTATTGCTGTGGTAAGCGATGATACTTTTGAGCGTCCAATTTATGCTGGAAGTATGATAGCAACAGTGAAAAGCAATGATCCCAAGAAAATAATCACAGTTCGCGGTACGGCCTTTGATGCAGCAGCAACTTCTGGTGGATCAGCACAAATCATTCCTATCAGTTCAGCGCACGATGCCCAAAAATCAAGATTTATAGGAGAAGAGGTTGCGGAATCGGATCGTCCCGAATTAACAGCTGCTGGAACAGTCGTATCTGGTGGAAGAGCGCTGGGAAGCGAAGAAAATTTTTCCATGATATACAAGCTAGCAGATACCCTTGGAGCGGCAGTAGGCGCCTCCCGAGCAGCAGTCGACGCCGGATATGCACCCAACGACATGCAAGTCGGTCAGACGGGTAAAATAGTGGCTCCGGACCTTTATGTCGCGGTGGGGATCTCTGGCGCGATACAACACCTCGCCGGTATGAAAGATAGCAAAGTCATTGTTGCTATAAATAAAGATGAAGAGGCGCCTATATTTTCTGTCGCCGATTACGGTTTGGTCGCCGATCTGTTTACGGCTCTTCCAGAAATAGAAGCTGAATTATAATGAGATATCTGCCCAGATTGGGCAGTGGTCAGACGGTTTTTCTTGGCCCCGAGCCTCCAGATCTATTCCGGCCGAGCAAACGAAAGAGCTTACCGATTTAGAAGCGAGGATAAGGTCAATTCGTAATCCTATTTTTGGTTCCTGCTCAAATCCTCGACTTCGATAGTCGAACCAAGTATAAACCCGTTTTTCAGAACCATTGATCATTCTATAGGTATCAATTAGGCCTAGGCTCTTGAGTTTACGCAGCCATTCTCTTTCTTCTGGCAAAAACGAGCTTTTGCCAGAACGAAGCCATCGCTGTTTATTGTCTTCAGTTAGACCTACATCAAAATCACTGGGCGCGACATTCATATCTCCCATAACAATAAGCCGGTCATTAGGAGTAAAGTTTGTTTGGATGTGCTGGAAAAGATCGTCGTAAAACTTTTGTTTGGCTGGGAATTTGACCGGATTAGAGCGGCCTTCACCTTGCGGAAAATAACAGTTGATAATGTGGAAGGTATTTCCTGAGTATTTATAGGAGCCCTGAATGAATCTTTTTTGTGAGTCCGGTTGATCCGAGGAGAAACCTTTCCTAATTGCTAGGGCAGGGGATTTGCTGATAAGCGCCACGCCGTAATGACCTTTTTGACCAAAGTATTCAACGTTATATCCCAGAGCCTCGATATCCTTCGCGGGAAACTCACTGTCCTGAACTTTTGTTTCTTGCAGGCCGACGATTTCGGGTTTGTGATGAGCTAATAGGGCGGCTAGTTGATGCAGACGGGCCCGGATTCCGTTTACATTGAAACACATTAAACGCATTTTCATTGCCTATAGTATCCTGCATTATTGCCCATTAATTGCAAACTTTTGGCGTATTCCAACTTGATCTGATCTATCAAGATCTGACTTGCTTCAAGCAAAAGTGCATCCTCGTCATTTTGAGTTTTGGACCTCTCTAATTTAATCATTTTACCAATCTTAATGTCATTTGCATCGGCAAGCTCGTTTACTCGTAATAATTTATCCACGGCTACATCATATTTGTCTGCGATCTGGGAAAGTGTATCGCCTTCTTTAATCGTGTGTGTAGTCGCAACCTTTGCGGCTTCTGCGTTTTTCCAGATTTCCACGTTGGCATAAGGATTCTCGTTCTTTCCAATTCTTCGTTGATTTTCTAAAGAAAGATTTCTAGAGTCCCATTCCTCGAGCCGCCCACGACGGTTATCTAAATTAAGTGACAATTTATCTTCATTTTGCCATTCATTTACTAATTCGTTTCGAGCGATTAGATGAATATAATCAGGGTCGGCTAAGCTTCGTGCTCTGTGCTTTTCTTTAATAGCGACTGTCAGTTGTTTTAGTCGTTGATTTGATTTGTAAGGCACAGGAGCTATACGATCCCATGGTAAGGCATTTTCTTTATGCTTCTCTCCAATTTCTTCAACATTGAAGCGGGACGGGAAAGAAACATCAGGGATGACGCCCCTGTTTTGAGTACTCTCTCCAGAAACTCGGTAGAATTTGGAGATTGTCATTTTAAGCTGGCCTTTGGAAAGTCCAGTTATATCTTGGACGGTTCCTTTGCCAAAACTCTGGCTTCCTACGATAAGTGCTCGCCCGTAGTCTTGCAAAGCGCCAGCAAATATTTCGGTGGCGGATGCACTTAATCGATTTATCATGACAATGAGAGGCCCTCTATACACACTTCTGCGTTTAGCCTTTTGGACGGGAGATACCCGTTTTTTACTATCTCGAATTTGCACCACTGGCCCTGTTTCGATAAATAGGTCGGTTAGTTGAATAGCTTCGGTGAGTGATCCGCCGCTATTATTCCTAAGGTCCAAAATAATGCCATTAATATCTTCGCTCGAAAGCTCTTTGAGCAATTTAAATACATCTCGAGAAGTGCTTTTATATTCCGGATCACGCTGCTGATAAGCTTCAAAATCCATGTAAAATGCTGGTATTTCGATTACACCAATTCTAAAAATCTCATTTTGAACGGCAACTTCTATTATCCGCTGTTGCGCAGATCGTTCTTCAAGTTTGACCTTGTCACGGATAATTTCAATTATGTCGATGGTCTCAGAATTGAAGGGTAGGACTTGCAAGCGGACAATTGAGTCTTTTGGCCCTCTAATTAGCGCAACAACATCATCAATTCTCCAACCAACAACGTCCACTATAGGCTGATCTCCTTGTCCGACGCCAACGATCTTATCCTCAGCTTTTAAAATTCCTTGAAGATCAGCGGGGCCACCCGGTATGACGCGAACGACTTTCGTATAGTCATCCTCCGTTAATAATTCGGCTCCAATGCCTTCCAACGATAATGACATATTAATTTGAAAGTTCTCGCTAGTTCGAGGGGAATAGTAAGCAGTGTGAGGGTCATATAATGTCGTAAACGCATTCACATAAAGCTGAAATACGTCGTCACCATTTCTTTGTTTTAATTGCTTCAGTTGATTCTCATATCTTTTAATTATCAATTCTCGTGCTGCTATAGGATCCTTATCGTTAAGAATTAGGCGAATCAGAGAATCCTTGATTCGCCTATGCCAAAAATCCATTGCGTCATCAGGGGAGTCGATCCAAGTTCGTTTTTCAGCATCTATGATGAGCTCTTCATTGCCATTCAAATCAAATTCGAAATCACTTTTCAAAAGGGTTAAATTTTTGAGCAACTGATCCTCAGCACGAAGCAGAAAACGGTTATATATCGCATAACCAGGCGAGACCTCACCATTCAAAAGAAAATCATCCAGTAGATTACGCCACTTGTTGAATTCGACTATATCTGACTCTAAGAAGTAACTCTTCTGGGGATCCAAAGATTCGATATATGCGTCTAGATACAGTTCGGAAAGAGCATCGTTTATTTCCAGCCGCTTGTAATGTTTCTCTTGCAGTCTTTCTAAGATTTCCTTGTAACGTCGTTTAGCATCGGCGATCGGCGCTATCCGAGTATATTGATGCCCAGAGGTTTCGTGACTCGATCCTTTGTCTAAGTTCAGCCCAGTGGGTTTATATTCAGCTTCGCTATGACTCCATGTTGGAGACGACAAAAAGATGACAAATGCGAAATGTTGTATTAATCGCGACATCGACATTCCTAGCATCGGGTTTGATCCGAGGTGTACTCTTTCATGTTGAGAACTTTCTTTGACTGCAAGTCAGACATCTATATGATACTTTTTACTTTCGTAACTGTCAGCTTTTATGCGCAAATGTTTGTGGGCTTGGGGCAGTGGCAGAGATCATATCTGCGCAGCGCAACTTGTCCTCTAATCTCAATTAGTGGACATAACTAGACACTCTCAAAATATATTGATACAGTTATTGCTAGTCAGATCTAACCTCCACTAGCTTAGCAGCATCTGTGGGGTCAAGTAACCAGCTAAATTGAGAAGTTTTCACCCGTGCCCAAAGCATTTAATGCCACCCCATTGTTTGACTCACACAAAAGTTTTATACGCTCGCCCATGGGAATGGCGATGTTTGACGATTACCCAGATTCAAAGCAATTTATATACAAGTTGTGCGAGTCGATACCAGAGGTTCGCAGTGATGTTTTGCATACCCAGTCATTTTTAAAAAGCTACAGCCGAAAGTCCGAAGCTACATATCGCGGCTATCGCAATGAAGTTGAACGTCTCCTGCTGTGGGCTTGGACCTTGGTAAGTAAAAGCGTTATCCAGCTCAAGCGTCCAGATTTGGAAGCTTATTTTGATTTCGTGCACAGTCCTGACTCCAGCTGGGTGGGCGTCTCGGTGCAGGACCGCTTTAAAGAAATCGACGGAGCGCTACGTCAAAATAATAGTTGGCGTCCATTTGCCGCAAAAATGGCAAAAGAGGACCGAGCTGAGGCCTTAGAGGCTGGAGTTGATATAGAGATTAGTAGAGATGGGCATCTTCTGTCACATCAAGCCATGAAAATTTGTTACTCAGCCGTTTCCTGCTTTTATGACTATTTGACCGACGAAGGATATGCCTTTGGGAATCCCATACCTGCAATTCGCAAGCAGTCTGCATATTTGATCAAAGGTGCAAGTCAGAAAAATATAAAGCGGTTGTCGGATTTGCAATGGGAAACGGTTCTGGAGTGCGCCGAGGCCGCCGCAAATAATGATCCCAGTCACGAGCGTACGTTATTTATTATCGCTATGATTAAATCACTGTATCTTCGGGTCTCTGAGCTGTCTGAGAGACCTAACTGGCAGCCGGCGTGGAAAGATTTTTGGCAAGATACCGATGGCAATCAGTGGCTTAAAGTGCTGGGCAAGGGTAATAAGATTAGGGATATTTCAGTGCCGAACGCCTTAGCGCCCTATATTAAGCGCTATCAGGCTTACCGTCTATCTATGAGTTCAAACTTCGGTGTAAATAGTTCACTTGTGGCTAAAAACCGCGGCACTGGCGGCGTTACTTCTCGCCAGCTAAGGCGCATAGTGCAGGAAGCTTTTGATCTGGCTTACCAGAGAATGCGCTCTGAGGGTTTCAATGATGAAGCCAAGGCATTAAGGGAGGCGACAACCCATTGGTTGCGGCACACTGGGGCATCACAAGATATCACCACTAGGCCTTTAAAACACATGGCTGATGATTTGGGTCATGCCAGCATGGGTACAACAGATCAGGTTTATATTCAGTCGGATATGAGAGAGAGAGCGCTCTCTGGAAAAACAAGAGAAGTATAAAAACTAACAAGTTATAGAGACAATATTAGGTAGATTATTAGTTATATTGAGTGGCTCAAGGGCTAATACGAGAGATTTCATGAGTATTGATGCGCATATAGAGATCTGGGTTGGGCCCATTGCTCAGGGGCTGTCGGAACTGGTGTTCTACCCAGTTAAGCTATTTAATCAGGATTTCCCATTAATAGTGCTGTGGCTTGCGACCGCTGCGCTTTGGTTTACTTTTTACCTCCGTATGATCAATCTTCGAGGCTTTGGCCATGGCGTAAGGCTCCTCATCCGGCCGTCGTCCAATAAAACCTCTATAGGTGAAATCTCGCATTTTAAAGCTCTATCTACTGCAACCTCCGGTACCGTGGGTATCGGAAATATAAGTGGTGTGGCTGTCGCGATTACAATAGGGGGAGCTGGTGCCGCATTTTGGTTATTTTTAGCGGGCTTTCTCGCTATGTCGACTAAGTTTATGGAATGCACACTCGGGGTAAAGTATCGGCGGGTTAACGCGGATGGCTCCGTATCTGGTGGCCCAATGTATTATTTGGAACACTTCTTTCGAACCCGAGACTGGCCTAGAATAGGCACGGCACTTGGTAGTTTCTATGCTTTGGCATTAGTGATTGGCTGTCTGGGCATTGGTAACATGTTTCAGTCTAATCAAGCCTATGCACAGGTTTTGAATATCACTGGCGGTGAAAATAGCTTCTTTTATGGTCGCGGGTGGTTGTTTGGTTTTTTGATGGCTTCAGCTGTGGCTTTGGTCATTTTAGGAGGCATTCGTTCCATTGCCGCTGCAGCGTCGAGAATTATGCCCATCATGGCAGTGCTCTATGTTGTTTCTGCGCTTTTAATTATTGGCTTAAGTGCAGACCATTTGCCTGGAGCTGTCGCACTTATCTTCAATAGTGCCTTCAGTTGGAATAGCGTTCAGGGTGGTATGATCGGAGCCGTCATTGTTGGCTTTCAAAGAGCCCTATTCTCTAATGAGGCAGGCATAGGCTCGGCTTCGATCGCTCATTCTGCTGTGAAGACCGATGAACCGGTTACCGAGGGCTTGGTGTCCCTGCTTGAGCCATTTATCGATACTATGGTTATATGCACCCTGACCTCGTTGGTTATTATTACTACAGCCATCCCCAATGGTCTGCTTGAGGACGAGCTAGGTTTAGAGGGCATTGCCCTTACTTCAGCAGCGTTTGCGCACCATATCAGCTGGTCTCCCTATATAATAGCTGCAGCCGCCCTACTGTTTGCTTTCTCGACCACAATCGCTTGGTCTTATTATGGGCTTAAAGGTTGGACTTATATATTTGGCGAGGCTTACGCTACTCAAATGATTTTTAAGCTGGGATTTTGTGGCTTTGTCGCTCTAGGTTGCATGATTCAATTATCTGCGGTGTTAGAGTTCTCTGATGCTATGGTGTTTTTGATTGCGGTACCCAATATAATCGGCTTGTACCTCTATGGACCTGAAATAAAGCGCGATCTCGAGGATTACTTATATAAATACCCTTCTCAAAAACAGTGAGTCAATGAAATTAACTCTGGGTATATTGAAAGCAGACGATGTACTAAGCGAATTAGTTGAAAATCATGGTGAGTATCCCCTGATGTTTGAGCGTTTGTTGCGGATTGCTAATAAAGACGCTCAGTTAAAGTTGGAGTTTGTTACTTATCGAGTTAATGAGGGATGTTATCCAGTCGACTTGGATGAGGTTGATGCTTTCATAATGACCGGCAGTAAAAGCAGCGTATACGAGCAAACACCTTGGGTGATAGAACTAGCTGAGTTTTTAAGGACTCTTCACCGGCACAAAAAAAAATATATTGGTATTTGCTTTGGTCATCAGATGGTAGCACATGCTCTTGGTGGAGAGGCCAAACTGGCCGAGTCAGGCTGGTCTCTGGGCGTCAAGAAAGCAAAATTAACGGTGGAGGCAGAGCCAAATATACTTGCGGGAAAATCGTTCGATTTAATTTACAGTCATCAGGATCAAGTGACTGTTATAGCTCCGGGAACAGTGATTTTGGCCTCAACTGATACCTGCCCTATCGCTGCAACCACTCTGGATAACCACATTTTGACTTTTCAGGGACACCCGGAATTTTCTCCCGAGTTCTGTCGTGCTCTCCTCCAGCTTCGACGCGCAGCATATCCTCCAAAGGTCTATGCTGCAGCCATGGCATCTATAGAGCAAAGCACAGATCAGTATCGAGTCGCCAAGGCAATGATCGACTTCTGTCTTGCATCTCAATAAGGCTTGTCTCCGTTGATTACGATTCTTTCTAGGTAGCGGTAGGCGGGAAAGTAATCATTTATTGGTTTATGCTGGGTACTGCGATTATCCCATATAGCAATGCAATTGGCCTCCCAGGCAAAGCGACAGGTATACTCAGGGGTAGTATTATGCCCATATAAAAAACGCAAAATTGCTCGACTCTCTGCTGCCGATAACCCCTCAATGTGAGTAGTAAAAAGAGGATTTACAAAGATTACTTTTTTGCGGGTCTCAGGGTGAGTTCTGATTATTGGGTGCGATACGGGCGGATTATCTGCCACAGCATGGGCGAGGCGCTCGGAGCCGCCCGGTTCAGCGAGGCTTTCTTTAAAGCCATAGGAAAAGTCATGAACAGCCGTCAAATCAGCAAGAAAATTCTGCATCTTTGGAGACAAGCCATCATAGGCAGCAGTCAGGCTAGACCAGAGGGTATCACCACCCTTTTCAGGAATCGTTTTTGAGCGCAGTAAAGTCGCCATGGGAGGATGTGGGCGAAAAGTCATATCACTATGCCAACACTCTATCTTGCTCGGTTTCTCCGCAGTACTCTCAAGAATAGTGATTTCGGGAAACCCTTCCAAAGTAGCATATGCTGGATGAGTCTGCAGAGGCCCAAATAAAGACGCCAAGGCATATTGTTGTGCTGGAGATAAATCCTGATCGCGAAAGAATATGACCTCATGCTCAATTAGTAGAGCTCTGATACTTTGATAAACTGCCGAAGTTAGATTACTAGTTAAATCTATACCGCTTATTTCCGCTCCAAGAGCGCCGGCTAGATGTTTTATTTTCATGGGTCGCTCGTTCCTAACCATCGCAGATAGACTTTCTATCTTAAATAATTCTTGTCTGATCAATATACGCAGAAAACAAAAGCAATTGGTTTCTTGAGTCGATGAAACTTTTTCCTCGCAAACCTCATTGTTTACTTAAATTGAATGAGCCATCGAGCAAAGACCAATCTTCACAGAGTTAAATAATTTTTTAAAAAGAGCCATAATCCTTATCATGGATTCAAAATCCATTTTTAGAAAGTTCAATTTTGGTCAGACCATTCATGTATGGTCTGAGAACATCCGGCACCAATATCGATCCATCATTTTGTTGATAATTCTCCAGCACGGCTACAAGGGTTCTGCCCACCGCCAAGCCTGACCCATTTATAGTGTGGATCAACTCAGGCCGATCACCGCTTTTGCTACGATATCTTGTTTTCATTCTGCGAGCTTGAAAATCGGTAAAATTGCTGCAAGAGGAAATTTCACGAAATGTATTTTGAGAGGGCAACCATACCTCGAGATCATATGTCTTCGCTGATGAAAAACCCAGATCTCCTCCGCACAGCGCGATGCGCCTGAATGGCAGTTCTAACTTATGCAATATTGATTCGGCATTTCCCGTTAACTCCTCGAGGGCGTCCCATGATTTGACGGGCTCAACAAACTGCATAAGCTCGACTTTATCAAACTGATGCTGCCTGATCATTCCGCGTGTGTCGCGACCGTAGCTTCCGGCCTCACTCCTAAAACAAGGAGTATGGCAGACGAATTTTTTCGGTAAATCATCAATTATCTCATTTCGGAAGAGATTGGTGACGGGAACCTCTGCTGTGGGTATTAAATAGAATTCTCTTTCATCATTAAGTTTAAATAAATCATCAGCAAACTTGGGAAGATTACCCGTACCAAAAAGCGATTGGTCATTCACTATATAGGGCACATGTATTTCCTCATAGCCATGGTCAAGCACATGGGTTGTCAACATAAATTGGCTTAACGCTCGATGCATTAATGCTAGATTTCCTCTCATAATGGCAAAACGCGAACCAGTTATTTTTGCCGCTCTGTCAATATCCAATCCACCAACACCGGCCCCCAAATCAACGTGGTCTCGGGGCGTAAAAGTGAAATTGGGAATGTTCCCCCATTGCATCAGCTCAATATTAGACGATTCATCGGAGCCATCTGGCACGCTTGAGTCTGGAAGATTTGGCACTTCACTTAACAATTGCTCCAGCTGCGTTTGAGTTTGTTCCAATAATTCCTCAGCCTCTTGAGCGGCTTTTTTTAGCACCTCCCCATGTTTTTTCAAATTTTCGACTTCTGATTTTTCTGACCTTGCTTGATGTATTAAAGAACCTATGTTTTTCGAATACGCATTGCGTTCGGCTTGACGTGACTCGGCTTCAATTTGCAGCGCCTTTCGTCTTTGATCAATCGATAGAAAAAGCTCCGAATCGAATTTGTAATGTTTTTTGTTTAGCCTTGATACGACGTCATTTAAGTTAGACCGTACCTCCTTGATATCTAGCATAAAAATTCCTCAAATACACGCGCTATGCATAAGGCAAAAGCCGATAAATTGGCACAAATATTTTGATGTCATGGGATTGGTTTCATGTCAGATTTGCAATTTATTTTCACCGGTCATAATTATAGAGCACTTCGGCAGTTTTCGGCAGATCAAAAGTAAATAAGTCTATTGCCGGAGATATATTTGTTTTTGTGTTAGAGAAGGAAATAATGTTTATTTGATCGTCGGAAACAAGCTTAACCTGAGATATAACCCCTTGAAAAAATTCAAGTTCAAGACGGATGAATAGACTAGAGCGAGAATTTGCTTTCAAGACAAAGTATTGTGATTGCTCTTTTGCTTGTTGCTCTGTTACCGTATAAGACCTATTAATGTCTGCAAGGGAACTGGAGAAAATCAAACTAGGAGTAGCTAACAAATCATTCTTAAAATCATGGATTATTACTTGCTCAAGTTCGACATCATGGATCCATATTTTGTCGCCGTTTGAGACAATTTCTTGCGCTGCGGGTGGTTCAATCACCCATCGTAAATAGTTTGGTTTCAAAAATAAAAAATCACCGCGAAATTGCTCGGCCATAATGCTGCCTTGCTCGTAGCTGATTTGTTGCTGAAATCTAGCGGACAAGCTATTTGTTCGCTCCAATAATTGATACAGCTTAAAACTTGCTGAATCATCCGCTTTTGTCAAAGAACTGAATAATATGATCAATCCTGCCTTGAGCAACAAAACCCTAAGAATTAGAAAGATATTTATTTGCGTCATCACTTATTGCCGATGAGAGGCCAGAACTTCGCGTATCCCGCCATTTGTCATTGGAGAGACTATTCCTTGTTCTTCCATTTTTTCAATCAGACGTGCCGCTCTGTTGTACCCTACTCTTAATTTTCTTTGAAGAGATGAGATTGAGGCTTTCCTGGATTCGACTACAAACCTAACTGCTTCATCATACAACGGATCCTGGACTTCGCCTGATACGTCTTCAGAATCCGATATAAATCCGGGCACAGCTATCGTTGACACGGCAAGTTCATCTGTGATTCCCGAGGTGTATTTTGCCTCGCCTCGGCGTTTTAGCTCCGCTACAACCCGATGAACTTCCATATCATCAACGAAAGCACCATGAACTCTTTCGGGTACACTTGTACCGGGCGGAAGATAAAGCATATCGCCATGACCTAGTAATTGTTCCGCACCACCCTGATCGAGAATAGTTCGGGAATCGATTTTTGAAGAAACTTGAAAGGCGATTCTAGTAGGTACGTTAGCTTTTATGAGGCCAGTTATGACATCAACCGAGGGCCTTTGTGTCGCTAAAATGAGATGGATTCCAGCCGCGCGCGCCTTTTGAGCAATTCGAGCTATCAGCTGCTCTACTTTTTTACCGACGATCATGATCATGTCGGCAAACTCATCGATGACGACCACTATGTAAGGTAATTCATCTAGAAATGACGGGTTTGGGGGTGGATCAGCCTCACTCCGATCCTCAGACGTATTTGTTTCCCAAAATGGATCAACAATTGGCTTCCCTTGTTTCTCGGCATCTTCGATTTTGCGGTTATAGCCTGAGACATTTCGGACTCCCAGCGCAGACATGAGTTTATAGCGACGTTCCATCTCCCCGACGCACCAGCGCAGTCCATTAGCGGCATCCTTCATATCGGTAATGACTGGCGTGAGCAGATGGGGAATACCATCATAGACTGAGAGTTCAAGCATTTTGGGATCGATCAAAATCAGTTTTACATGCTCTGATGAAGATTTAAAAAGTAAGCTTAAGAGCATAGCGTTTATTCCAACGGATTTCCCAGAGCCTGTGGTACCTGCTACAAGCAAATGGGGCATTCGAGTTAGATCAACGACAATTGGAATTCCTGATATGTCGTGTCCGAGTGCTAGCGTTAGGGGCGATGATGAACGGTCATATGCATCGCTAGAAAGCACTTCACTGAGCCTTACCATTTTTCTTTTTTCGTTGGGAATTTCGACACCAACGACAGATTTTCCTGAGATTACCTCTACCACCCTCACGCTTATGACCGCCATAGAGCGGGCCAAATCTTTGGCTAAAGCCGTAATGCGACTGACTTTAACTCCCGCGGCTAGTTGAATTTCAAAACGGGTTACGACTGGCCCAGGAAAAACCTCTACAACATTTACACTAATACCGAAATCTTGAAGTTTATGCTCTAACAAACGAGACAGATGTTCAAGCGATTTAGTTGAATAGCCGGCTCCCTTTTCGATGCTCGAGGAATCGAGGAGGCTTAAAGGTGGCAAAGATTCTTGCAGATCACCATCTTCAAATAATAGTTGTTGTTTTTCTCTCTCAAAGCGGCCGCTCCTTAAGTCTTCATCAGCTGGCAACGCTATAACTGGAGCGATTCTCGTCGCTTGAGCTGCTTTTTCGATAGATAATTTGGATTTCCTCTCGTCGATAATTTTTTGAGATAATGATGAGTCTCTCCTTTCGGCTAACTTGATTAGTAGCCGCTCATTTACATTTTTATAAAAATGAATGATCTTGTAGCGTATTACATCGCCAAATCTGAACCATGAAATGTCCGCGAACACGCTGATGCCAAATAAAAGCAGTGCTGTCAAAATCAGACTGCTTCCCATTTGACTAAATGCCGCTATGAAAGCGTTTCCAACAGTGAAACCCAGCAGACCGCCAGCGTATTGAAAATTTATATCCGCTGTCTCCAAATGAATATGCGTCAAAGCCGTTGTGCTAGCCATAATTAAGATAAATCCCAATATGGTCAAGACTAATCCCTCGAGGTCAAATTGATCATCAGATGAGCGAAAGTATTTCCTTAATTTTTCAAATGCTCGCAATGTCAGCGCTGCAGGAAAAACATATGCCATGAACCCAAAAGCATAGTAAAAGAAATCCGCTAGGACCGAGCCCACAAGTCCGATCTCGTTTTTTATAGTTTCTCCAGTCCCTGAAGTGGACCATCCTGGATCATCTGATGAGTAGGTTATTAAGGCAATAAAAATTATGACGCATATCAATATTAAACCCATTAAAGCGCCCTCTGCCGTTAATCTTGCTACCCTCGAATTTGTGCTCACTGCTTCGGATCCGTTATGTATAAATAATTGTTTGTTTAATTCCACTGGATGGTCAATTGTAGCTCATTATAGATGAAACACCCTCATGGCAGGTTAAATCATGTGCCTATCAAATGATAATAAAAAAATTTTGGGAGTGAGTAACCTATGCCTATATCATAGGGCTTTAAACATCCAAATTTCGAACTTTTAGTTAATTTGTTAAAGAGGTAATCAATGAACGAAACACGACATCACTCGCTAATAATCCTTGGATCAGGTCCGGCTGGCTGGACCGCTGCTGTTTATGCGGCACGAGCAAATCTCAAACCCACTTTAATAACGGGTATTGAGCAAGGGGGGCAACTGGCTACCACTACTGATGTGGATAACTGGCCAGGTGATGAAGACGGTGTTCAGGGCCCAGATTTAATGCTCCGGATGCAGAAGCATGCGGAGCGTTTTAACACCAATACTATATGCGACCATATCGAAGAGATTTTTCTCGATAGGACGCCCTTTTTGCTCAATGGATCCGGATCCTATACCTGTGATGCTTTAATCATTGCGACCGGAGCTTCGGCACAGTATTTGGGTTTATCGTCCGAACAAAAATATCTGGGAAAAGGAGTTTCAGCGTGCGCAACGTGTGATGGGTTTTTTTATAAAAATAAAAAAGTTGTGGTTGTTGGCGGAGGTAATACTGCTGTGGAGGAGGCACTTTATTTGTCCAATATTTGTTCAGAAGTGTTATTGATCCATCGCAGAGACAAGTTGAGAGCTGAGAAAATGTTGCAGGACAAACTGTTTGAAAAACAGCGCGCCGGTAAGATCACAATTTTATGGAGCCATACTCTTAAAGAAATTTTAGGTAATGATATGGGTGTTACTGGCGTTCAAGTGAATGAGATTAAAACCAATACCGAAAGAGAGATCCCTATTGCAGGAGTTTTCATCGCGGTGGGGCATAAACCGAATACGGAGTTATTTGTCAACCAGTTGGATATGCATAACGGTTATATTACAGTTACTGGTGGATCTGAGGGGAATCTCACTCAGACGAGTGTACCAGGAGTTTTTGCAGCGGGTGATGTTATGGATAGCGTGTATCGTCAAGCAATTACTTCAGCTGGAAGTGGTTGCATGGCGGCTCTCGATGCTGAACGATACCTTGACACCTAGTGTCATGCCAATAAGTTATTTAGATCCTGTAAATCCAGAATTTCCTAATCCAGAGAGTGCGAGCACTTCTCTTGATGGCCTGCTTGCGATCGGCGGTAACCTTCAACCGGAGACATTATTAACGGCATATGGACAAGGCATCTTCCCTTGGTACAGCGAAGACGATCCATTGCTATGGTGGAGTCCCCCAGTACGATGCATATTGTATCCGCATAATATTCACGTTTCTCGTAGCCTCAAGAGAAATATAAGAAAAAATCGATACTCGATAACTTCCGATTTAGCTTTTAATAAAGTAGTTAGGGGTTGCAGCCTTGATGGAAATCGAAAAAATAAAGGGAGTTGGATTACTATGGATATGGAGAAAGCTTACTGCAAGCTGCATGGTGCTGGTGCTGCCCATTCCGTCGAGGTGTGGCTCGACGACAAGTTAATAGGAGGTTTATATGGTGTGGCTATTGGTGGAATCTTTTGTGGAGAATCCATGTTTAGTAAAGTTTCGAATGCGTCTAAAGTCGCATTAATCGCACTTTGTCAAGAGCTGAAGAGCGCGGGCTTCAGTATAATTGATTGCCAACTGATGACCCCTCACTTAGAGAGATTAGGGGCACAGCCGATCTCTCGAACGGCTTTTCTCGATATCTTGAAGATCCAACGGCATCGAACGATAGATTGGCCGGATTTTGGCGTCAATGATATTCGAAGCTTGATACATAAAGTAGCATTCCGTGCTAATCAATAGGTTTTAAATTCTTAAAGAAACATTCTTGGCTTATTTTGAAATTGCTCTCGACAGGACGCAATTATTAAGTGATAGCATTTAATAGTGAATCGACTTAGTTAAGCAGATATTGTAATTATGAGGGGGTGACCGTTTTAATTGTTGAGAAAGAAATTATTTCTGGAGCGCTTATGGTTTTGCTAAAAAAGTGATTATAAGGCACACTGGCGCAGGTTTGGATTAATGGACAAGATAATAAATCAATGGCAAAAGAAGAAAATATAGAATTAGATGGTGAAGTGGTAGATACACTTCCAAATACTACGTTTAAGGTAAAATTAGAGAATGGGCATACAATCATAGCCCATATCTCTGGAAAGATGCGTAAGCACTATATCCGCATATTGACAGGCGATAAAGTCAAGGTTGAGATGACGCCTTATGATTTAACCAAAGGTCGAATCACCTATAGAGAGCGTTAGCGTTATAATCCCGGATTGGCATGTGGTAACTGATGCCAAACAAAAACTTTTAGAGCGCTGCTTTATCGGCGCGGGAACCCTTTTCCGTTTTGTTAGCCGATTGGCATTTTATTGAAAGGGCGTTATCCTCGACTGTTACTGAGGCAGT
Source organism: Porticoccaceae bacterium (assembly GCA_902557735.1). Classification (GTDB taxonomy): domain Bacteria; phylum Pseudomonadota; class Gammaproteobacteria; order Pseudomonadales; family Porticoccaceae; genus TMED48. The sequence continues at coordinate 4,584 of CACEBC010000002.1, read as the reverse complement.
ACCGCCGTTCTTTGCAAGCGAACCAAAAAGCACTTCCTCGGCTAAAGGTTTCTTTATGTGCTCTTGAATCAAGCGATCCATGGGCCTTGCACCCATTTTAGCGTCATAACCATATTTCGCCAACCAAGATCGGGCACTCTTGTCTACCTTGAGAAATACTTGTTTTTCATCCAGCTGGAGCTGCAATTGCACGAGAAATTTATCTATAACCGTCTTGATAACTTTGGTTGAGAGAGCGCCGAACTGGACAATGTCATCTAGTCGGTTGCGAAATTCTGGAGTGAACATTTTCTTTATTGATTCAATGCCGTCAGAGCTATGATCTTGGGTAGAAAATCCTATGGACGTTCGACTCATTAATTCTGCGCCTGCATTGGTTGTCATTATGATAATGGTATTTTTAAAATCGGCCTTTCTGCCATCGTTATCTGTTAATTTTCCATGATCCATGACCTGAAGCAATAAATTAAATACGTCAGGATGAGCTTTCTCCATTTCATCCAAAAGGAGAACAGAGTGAGGTTGTTTATTAATGGCTTCGGTCAACAGCCCTCCTTTGTCATAACCAATATATCCAGGCGGGGCTCCAATCAATCGGGACACTGTGTGACGTTCCATATATTCAGACATATCAAACCTAATCAGCTCAACCCCTAATATTTTGGCTAGCTGTTTGCTGAGTTCGGTTTTGCCGACTCCAGTCGGGCCCGCAAATAAATAGCTTCCAATGGGTTTATTATCTTCACGTAAACCTGCCCTAGCAAGTTTAATAGCAGTGGATAATCGGTCTATTGCATGATCCTGTCCGAACACTGTCATCTTTAGTTTTTGAGATAACCCTTTCAGTTGCTTTTTATCGGAGCTAGAGACGCTTTTGGGTGGAATTCGGGCGATCTTTGAGATGATTTTCTCTATGTCAGAAACGCTAACAGTTTTTTTGCGCTTGGCTCCGACTTGGAGTCGCTGAAAGGCTCCTGCCTCGTCGATGACGTCAATCGCTTTGTCAGGCAGGAATCGATCATTAATATATTTACTCGAAAGCTCCGCAGCGCATTTAAGCGATGCATCGCTGTAACGCAAAGAGTGGTAGTGCTCAAAGCGTGATTTAAGACCTTTTAAAATCTGATGCGCTTCTTCAACAGTCGGCTCTGGTATATCGATCTTTTGGAATCGTCTTGATAATGCATGGTCTTTATCAAAAACGCCTCGGTACTCTTGATACGTGGTTGAGCCAATGCATCTTATTTCACCCGACGACAGAAGCGGTTTAAGAATATTGGACGCATCCATTACTCCACCTGAAGCGGCCCCAGCGCCGATTATGGTATGAATCTCGTCTATAAAGAGTATGCATTTATTCTTCTGTTTTAGTTCGGTGATGATTCCCTTGAGCCGTTTCTCAAAATCACCTCTATACTTAGTCCCAGCAAGTAAGGAACCCATGTCCAGCGAATATACCGTGCTATCAAGTATCGGTTCAGCGACTTTTCCTTCAATGATGAGTTGAGCTAAACCTTCGGCTATAGCTGTCTTTCCGACACCGGCTTCGCCGACCAATAAAGGATTATTTTTACGTCGGCGCATTAAGATTTGGCTCAATCGTTCTAGTTCAGATGTTCGACCGATAAGCGGATCAATTAACCCCTTTTCTGCTTTGAAATTTAGGTTCGTGGCAAATTGTGATAAGAGGTCGTCTGTTTCAGCTGGAGTATCACTTTCTTGATCTTGCCCATTTAGAGATTGATCAGTATTAGAAGCTTCGGATTGATCGGCCATCTTCGAAATACCGTGGGAAATATAGTTAACGACGTCTATACGAGCCACGTTCTGTAATCTCAAAAAGTAGACTGCCTGACTTTCTTGCTCGCTAAAGATTGCCACGATGACATTTGCACCCACCACCTCTTTGGTGCTGGCAGAATTGACCTGAAAGACTGCTCTTTGTAGGACCCTTTGAAATCCATGAGTCGGCTTTGTTTCTTGATCCCCATCTTTTTCAGAGATTCTGGGCATGGTAGAATCAATAAATTCATCTAGATCATGTCTCAGCAGACCAAGGTCTGCACCACATGCCTTGAGGACTGTCGCAGCAGATGCGTCATCTAAGAGAGCTAATAAGAGATGCTCCACCGTCATAAATTCGTGACGGCTTTCGCGAGCCGTTTTGAAAGCAAGATTCAGAGTAACTTCGAGTTCACGGCTTAACATAATGACTAGTCTTCATCACAGGGTTCAGCTTCACACAGGAGAGGATGCTGATGTTGCATTGAGTACTTATTAACCAATGCTGCTTTGGTTTCAGCGATGTCCTGTGTATAAATACCGCAGACTCCTTTTCCTTCATTGTGGATCATAAGCATTATTCTGGTCGCAGTTTGACGATCCTTGTTAAAAAATTTCTCGATCAGTTCTACGACAAATTCCATCGGAGTGTAGTCATCATTGAGCAATATAACTTGATAGAGTCTGGGTTTTTGGAGCGCTGGAGGCTTTTCTTTTACCAAAATGCCTAGGTCACTATTTGCGTCACGTTCCTCTGTTTTGTCGCTCATGGCTGACGCCCTATGCTTGCCCAATAATGTCTAATTTAATCGCTATACTGATGCCTATTAAGATTACCAAAACCGTGTTTAGCAATGCAATATATCAGTATTGCTGGGTCCTCATGTCACTGTAAAACTCTCGCGCTTCAGTCTGGTAAACGCCAAAATATTAGTTTAACCGTCTAATAAAATGTAATAACCAATATTACATGTTTTCTACGATTGCTTCTCCGAATTGCGAGCACGATAGAAGCTGAGCATCTTCCATTAATCTCTCAAAATCATAGGTTACCTTCTTTTGAGAGATTGCCCCTTCAATACCTTTGACCACGAGATCTGCTGCATCGCTCCAGCCCATGTGCCTTAGCATCATCTCTGCGGATAGAATGAGTGAGCCTGGATTGACTTTATCTTGACCCGCATACTTTGGCGCTGTGCCGTGAGTAGCCTCGAATATTGCTATATCATCCGATAAATTTGCACCAGGTGCTATTCCTATTCCACCTACCTGCGCGGCGAGCGCATCTGATATATAGTCCCCGTTTAAGTTCATGGTTGCAATAACGCTATATTCATTCGGTCTTGTTAAGATCTGTTGCAACATCGCATCCGCAATTACATCTTTAATTACTATATCTTGTCCTGTATTTGGATTCTTCACGACATGCCAAGGTCCTCCATCTAGAGCCGTGCCGCCGTATTGCTCCCGAGCAACTTCATAACCCCAGTCGCAGAAGGCTCCTTCAGTAAACTTCATAATATTTCCTTTGTGCACCAAAGTAACGGAGGTTTTATTTTGATCTATCGCATATTGAATTGCTTTGCCCACTAGTCTCTTGGTACCCTCTTCAGAAATGGGTTTTATACCGATTCCGCAGTTATCCTCAAAGCGAATTTTTGATACCCCCATTTCGTTTTTTAGAAAGTCAATGAGCTGCTTTGCGCCGTCACTAGCGCCCTTCCATTCTATTCCAGCGTAAATATCTTCAGAATTTTCACGAAATATGCACATATCTACTTTGTGAGGCTCTTTCACAGGAGATGGAACCCCCTCGAACCAGCGGACGGGCCTTTGACATACAAATAAATCCAGCTCTTGTCGAAGCGCAACGTTAAGAGATCTGAACCCGCCGCCAACCGGGGTGGTTAAAGGCCCTTTAATGGATACAACATATTCTTTGACAGCTTCCAAAGTCTCTGCGGGGAACCAATCTCCTTCATATAGCTCTGCCGCTTTTTCTCCGCAATAAACTTCCATCCAAGATATTTTTTTCTTTCCGCCATAAGCTTTTTCAACCGCTGCATTGATGACGCTAATCATTACCGGTGTAATGTCGACCCCGATACCATCTCCTTCAATGAAAGGAATCACCGGATTATTGGGAACGTTTAGTGAATAATCCGTGTTAACGGTGACTTTCTGTCCGGATTCGGGGATTACGATATGCTGATACGCCATTTTCTGCCTCGTCAACTTGGATTCATTTGTGAACAGGAACCGCTCAAGTCCCTAGTGTTGCCCTCAGCCTCTGATTTTAGCATGAATACTACGTGTTTTAGAAATCTGTATTTTAGAGTTTAAACAGACAGATGCAATGTCCAAAAATAAGCTTTCTTGGATTTACTGCGATGCCCTTTTCACCTCACTCGAAAAGATAAAAATATCGTCCAGCCGAGCTTTGAGGTCATTGATTATGTGAATACTTTTGTTTACGAAATTAACTCCCAAAACGATTTTTTTGTGATTAACTATTTTCTTCTGGTCTACAATGTCATGATAAAATAAGTAAGAAAGTGCTTTCAAAAGTTACCAATTTCAATGGACCCATTCGCATGGACGAACGTATTCACTTGACCGCAGCAACAGTGGTTGCCGATAACGATTGTTACCTTGTCGTGAAGGAAACAATCGACGAATGCCAAGTGATAAACCAACCTGCAGGGCATGTCCTTCCGGGGGAAGATATTATTACGGCGGCTGTGCGCGAAACTTTAGAGGAGACTGGTTGGGTCGTGAGGCCCTTTGGCTTTTTGGGCTTTA
>CACEBC010000001.1 GCA_902557735.1 Porticoccaceae bacterium | reverse complement strand
GGATGAACCGATGACTGGATGGAGAGTTCTCGTGGATTTATTAAAGCCAGGTGGTTTGATGAGGATAGGTTTGTATAGTGAATTGGCTCGACACTTTATTGCAGAGGTTCGAAAAGAGATCGCAGAACTGAGCTTAGGGACATCTAAAGCTGACATTAGAAAATTCAGGCAATCACTAGTAGAATCGCATGACGAGCTCCATCAGCTATTAACTACGACGGATAATTTTTTTCATCTCAGCGGGATGATAGACTTAATCTTTCACGTGCAAGAGCATCATTTTACCCTCCCACAGATTAAAAATTCTCTCGATGAACTAGGACTCAAGTTCTGCGGATTTGAGGCTCAAGGTATAGACTCCCGATTTAGAGAGTTTCATGGCGAAGCATCCGATATCCATGACTTGGTATTGTGGCATGAGTTCGAGGAAAGTAATCCCGACGCCTTTACAAACATGTACCATTTTTACTGCCAGAAGCCTTCAACATAATCAACCATGTCTAAACTCACATGCAACTGCTGATGCTAGCTTGCAGATTTGGTTTGATAGGAATTTAGACTTCGGACACGGTAGTTTAATTGATGCAAGTCTTGGCAACTTACCGCGCTTGGTTACATCACGAAGTATAGAGAAGCAGCATGATGATAGTCGCATCTTGCAGAAACTAGATGTAAAAATAGGTGTACTTGAACGTGCAATCGATAATATTGGGATAGATATTAAACCTATGACGAGTAGCGCCAAACTACAGTTAAACAAATTCCTACAGATAGACGACTAATCTTCGGATGACAGCCACCTAACTCTGAAAGCACAATGCTTTTAGCTAACAAGGAGGCTGTTATGACTGTACTTGATACACTTAATTTCGTTGCATTTAACCCACTTCAAAACAACAAGCCAATCGCTGTTCGTCGTCGCAAGTTGATGGCAAAGATAGATGAACAAGTCCAACTTGCAACAAGCAAAGACTACACGCCCACGCAGCATAAATGGGTTACTTATGACGAAGGTAAGCAAACCAAAGTTGAATAATAAATAAACCTTGAGTGCGGAAAAGTGAGCAAAGAGTCCAGTTTTTGTTTGTTTCGGCAACAGGGTATTAATAGTCGCTACAGTTTATGGAGCCTTTTCGAGCGCTATTCTCTCTTTCTTTTATGATAGTGAAAAACAAAACATGTATAGCTCACATATTCCGATCGGTAATGCGATTCTATTTTGTTTACAATGTGCTTTGGATTGTCGGCACCCTCAATCAAGTGCTCCGCCTAACTGCCCGTTAGAGCTTGCTCTTTTTTTATTCAGGAAAAGGAGCCATATGAATTATAAGTATCGTTGTAGATCGAAAGCCAGACTCAATTTTTGTCGTGTTGCTAATTTCGCAAAACGCGGGCTGGGCAATACCTTTTTGGCTTATCCGGGGAATGCGAAAAACTGATTGAAGATGTTACAGAGTTATTCAGCCTACTTCAAAGCTACCTATCCACAAGAAAATTAACCTTGACGGTTATTGAGTGTTTTAAGGTTCAATTATGATGCTAAATGATAATTTAGTTGACAGCTTTTACCGTTTCAAAGTCTTCAGTAGTTCTTCCATCTTATCATCAAAATTTTTTTCACTACTCAGAGTTTCTTTGACGCACGCTTTAAGATGTTTTTTCAGGATGTTTCCTTCCACTGTCGAAATTGCGCTTCTAATTGCTTTTATTTGGTTTAGGATATCAATGCAGTATTTTTGTTCGTCAATCATTTTCGCAACACCGCGAACTTGTCCTTCTATGCGATTGATGCTTTTTAATTGATCTTTGTGACTCGGATGATTCATGTCATATCAGCCTTGGAATAAGATAAGTGAATGTGGAAGCCATTAAAAAAAGACCGACGGAAAAAAAGAATAAATATCGAGATCTCTTTCTCATTTGCATGCAAGCGTTTCCGAGTTCTGGGTCTGTCGGGCAGGGTAAATAATAACTTTTATAATTGGTATAACCCGCTATGCCTATCATAAGCAGTGCGAAAAGCGAGATATATGTTTTATAGTGCGATAAAGTCACTAAAAAAGGGAAAATCGTTATCAAACTCGCAAATGATGCGCCGGCGCCTAAAACAACAAAAAGTGCTGGTAAGGCGCAACATATCAGGGTAGCAGAGGATGCTAACAGAGAGAGAAAGTTTGCAGAATTATTCTTTATGTCCATGCTATCTAGATTATCAAAACTTTAAGATCGGTTGCGTTCTGACCGTTGGCTAGAATTTTTTCTTTAATATCATCAAAATCAATTGTTTTGTTTCTTTTGAATGCAATCAAGACTTTTCCATTGCTTAAATCCACATCTACTTTTGTCACATCAGAGTCTCTTTTAAAAGTCTTTTCTATTCCTCGGGCACAAAAATCACAGACCATCCCTTTAACACTGACAATTGCAATTTGGGAGTAGGCCAGTCCCTCAATAAATCGTTCGAACCGTTTTAAATCCACTTCGAGTTTCTTTCCATCAACTAATCGATCATGAGCATGATCGAGGTGAATGTTATCGATTTCGTTGCCATTTGCCTGTGCCAAAGCATGGATAATCAACAAAAGTAATAATAAAAAGTTTTTCATCATAAAAACTTCCTAAAACCGATACATTAAGTGGGCATCCCAATGAGATTGTTTGCTGTAGCCCAGCTCAATGAGTGCATTGCCTTTGAAAAATTTCAGTACCGGATAAGTTGACCAATCGCTCTCCAAAAAGTTCTTTCTGGTTTTGATCATAACCCATGAGTGGAGATCACCATACTCTCCGACATATGGGGCCACTCCAAATTGATAGAATTGATCTGTGTAAATGACTGCGCCAGTATCGATTTTTTTATAATTGAAACCCGTATACCACCTCCTAGTTTCCCAGTCTCCGTGGATTCCGTAGAAACGGTTTCGGGATTCATTAAAACTGATGCCTGATTGAAAATACAGATTTCGTTGCGACCGCTTAGTATTCTTGCGATTCAATAAGGATGTGAATCTAAAAAAAGCATATTCTTTCTTTTGAACCTTATCCCTGACAAGTTCAACTCCCAAGGAGTACTTATAAGATGGTGAGTAATGGTAGTAGACAGAGTTTTTCATGGTGTCCGAAAAGGCCATTAGCGTTGATGCTCCTGAATATGAGATAGGTCTTGCCTCAAGGTCAATTGCAATCAAAAATATTAGTATTGGCGCTAGTCTTATACCCATAGGGGGTATGGTATATAAAGAATTATCATTGTCAAGAGCGGGGCGCTCTGCTCTGTGGAACAGCCTTGGAATGAATTTTAAAACTAAGTGGTGAGTCAGAATTCATACGCATGATTTTTGAAGAGAATAAATACGACGCATTGGTTTTGAGTAATATTTCGAAAAAAAGACAAAAATAATTTAGAGATGTGTCTCAAAACTATTTCAACGAAAGATCTAATAGCTGCTAATTGATTGAGTGAGGTTAGCGAAGAAAGTAATATGCGCGAATAGTTAAGTTTTTTCAAAGTGGAGTTTCTCGAATGGAGTGTTGCGGTCCAGGTTATGCCAGTCCTGCTGAAGCGATCAAGGCGCCTCGAGAGAAGATTCTGTATACCATTGCCATCTATACGGGCACTGGTATACAGCAACCCGATTATTTGTGTACCATCGATTCCGATCCGGACAGTGCAACGTATTCCGAGGTTATTCACCGGTTAGAGATGCCGGGCATCGGTGATGAATTGCATCATATGGGGTGGAATGCTTGCTCATCGTGTTTCGATGATAATTCGATGAGTAGAAGCTATTTGCTGGTTCCCGGGGTAAGATCATCTAATATCCATATTATCGATACGGCGTCTAATCCGCGTGCACCGAGGTTGCATAAAATCATCGAGGGAGTCGAGATCAAAGCGAAGACCGGTCTCTCGGCGCCGCATACTATCCATTGCCTGAGATCAGAAATCATTATCTCAATGCTAGGCGACTCACGAGGCGAGGCGCCGGGTGGCTATCTTCACCTCGATAAGGAATTCAATATCTTGGGTCGCTGGGAAAATTCGATGGGGGACATCCCATTTGGCTACGACTTCTGGTACCAGCCCCGCCACAATGTTATGGCATCCTCAGAGTGGGCTGCTCCTAATACGTTTATGCCTGGGTTTGATCTAGAGGAAGTGGGTCATCTGAAATATGGGCGCCGCATACATCTTTGGGATTTTGAGAAGCGAGTACCGAAACAAACCTTCTACCTTGGCGAGGATGGTTTGATCCCCCTCGAAGTGCGTTTTCACCATAACCCGGACAGCACTCATGGTTTCTGCGGTGCGGCACTCTCCGCCAATATTATTCATTGGTGGAAGGACGATTCCGATGAGTGGCAGTGGGAAAAGATTATTGATGTCGACAACGAACTGCACCCTGAGTGGCCGATTCCGGTCCCCGGTATAATCTCAGTGATCCTATTGTCCATGGACGATAAATACTTGTATTTCTGTAACTGGTTGCATGGAGATATCCGTCAATATGACATTTCAGACCCTCATAACCCAAAGCTTACTGGTCAGGTCTGGATGGGTGGCGTGTTGAATAAGAACCCTAAAGTGAATGGAGTACAAGTGAATGGCGGGCCACAAATGATCCAGCTATCTCTTGACGGCAAGAGGCTTTACGTTACCACATCGCTTTTCAGCACATGGGATAACCAATTCTATCCAGAAATTCGTGTCAATGGCGGTTGTATGTTGATGGTGAATTGCGATGTCGAAAATGGCGGAATGCAGATTGACCCTAATTTTATTATAGATTTTGGCAAGGAACCAAATGGTCCATCGCGTTGCCATGAGACTCGGTATCCCGGTGGCGATTGCACTAGCGATATTTGGTTATGATGACCATCACGCTTACCAACCGTGACAATGCTCGGTACAAGGTGATGTGCCGGCGATCATTGCTAGATGAGTTGCTTGATCATGGTGTCGACCTCCCATATGGTTGCCGTTACGGTGGTTGCATTACCTGCGCTGCTAAGCTCATCGAGGGCACTATTGATCAAAGTGCTCAGGTGGCATTGAATAATCGTCAGATAGACAATGGCTATATAATTCTTTGTGTCGTTGGCGCAAAAACTGATTGTTCCATAGACATTGGTATGGAAAGTCATGATCTACTTTATCGTAACCCTTTTCTTGAGCCACTGGCGCCGCAAGACTTGAGGGCTGACGTTGGCGCACCCAAGGAGGCCTGAAATGGCCTATATGAATCACAAAAAACCTTACAGTGATGATTATTTACAAGAAATTCTATCAGCTGTAAAAACCATTGCTATGGTCGGAGCCAGTCCTGACAAGACTAAATTTAGCTATGGGGTCTTACGTGTACTTCACGAGACAGGCTATGAAATGATTCCAGTAAACCCGCGCGAAAGTCTAGAGGAAATTCGGGGTCTAAAAGTTTATCCATCACTCAGTGCAATCGACCGACCGGTCCATATGGTTGAGGTATTTCGACGTTCAGAGGATCTGGCTGGCATCGCCCAGGAGGCAGTAGAAATCGGTGCAAAAGTTCTATGGAGTCAGATCGGTGTTTATAATGAACGAGCCGCTAGGATAGCGGAGGATGGCGGAATGAAAGTTGTAATGAACCGATGCCCAAAGATTGAGTTGTTTAGGCCTTTTTGGAAGCCAAAGTTGCACCTGGGAATCTGATTAAGTGGCACTATGACGCAATTGATTTCAAGGTGCAAGAGTTCTAGCGCTAGAGGCTCTCAGGGTGCTTTCTCCGCTGCCGCGAGCGAAGCACTGCCATTGGTGATTTACGATCAATTTAGTTTGATTGAGTCACATAACAAGCTGATTAAATAAAGACCAGCATTATCATCAGAGCGTTATCATCGTCGCCTGATATGCTCAAGTTTTATATAAAACAAGAAGGCCTAAGCAAAAGGAAGAACGCGTTCAATAAAAGACGTTCATTTTTTACTCTGCATCTGAAGGTCGGTCTGTACCGGCAGCAAAAACAGCTCCTGAGATCAGATGCCAGAAATAAGAAAATTATTGGAGGTTTATTGTCTGGATCAGAGCTTATGATTAAGCTGTTGATTGTTTTCTGTTAAAAGCTGTAATAAATTGAAAGTTTTTTCTTAATTGAATTTCGTGACCGACTGTTCTCAAAGTTAAGTTGCAGGGTAACGTCCGTTATAAAGGAGAATCTTCTATGGTACATTTTATAAGTACCCTATTCTTGTTGATTTCTGTAATCTGGGTCTCCCTCGCAGGTGCTGAGGGAGATGTGAGCTTCATGAGTAACTCTTTAGTTACCAAAAAAGGCGCGATGCCCTCTTGTACACCAATTACTATAAAAGAAAGTCGTGGGAAGGTTATCCTGCGAGATATTAATAAAAGTTGGCCAAAAGCAAAAATGGCAGCAGAGGATTTTGAGCGGCTGACGAAATTCTCTGATTTTTCAACGTGTATTGAAAATGTTGAGGACTTTAAAGGTCGTTATGAGGGAACTCATCTGAAAAGTTTTATGGCAAGCAACCTAATTCCCGGGATGCCGTCTGAGTTCGCCCTAATGTTGCTGGGTCCCCCATCGCAACCTGCTACGATTACCAGTTATATCGATCCTTACACTGGACGGCCCAAATCATATAGGTTTCTCGTCTGGAACAATCAACAACGCAGGAGCTTTCTTGGATCCGCGTTGACTATTGCTGGGGCAGCTACTGGCATGAGCGCCGCCTCCGGAGCGATAGTGGCCACGCAAGCAGCCTCAATTGCTACCTCGGCGGCTGCCGCAGTGTATAGCCTTGAAAATCTAAAGACCGCAAGGGTTGTTACAATTCAAGTTAACGGAGAGAATGCTATTGAGACATTTACTTCCAATTAACTGGTGGGAAACTCCCCAAGGTGGAGTTGCTTGGAATTGTTTAAACGCAAAAATAATATCGCAAAACAAGTTTTTAGTTACATAGGAGAAATGCTTATGTTCAGCCACATTGTGTTGGGCGCAAGGAATATAGAAGAATCAAAAAGGTTTTATGATGCTGTTTTAGGGGAGTTAGGGGCTAAACCAGGGGTGCCCAATCCGAATGATAAAGGGCATATGCGTTATCTCTACTTCCACGAAGGATCAATTTTTGTGATAACAGAACCAATAAATAATGAGCCGGCCAGTCATGGCAATGGTTGTACTATCGGCTTCAAAGCTGATAGTTCTGAAAAGGTAGAAGCATGGCACAAGGCTGGTCTTGAAAATGGTGGAATCGCTATTGAGGATCCGCCGGGGCCCAGAGGCGAAGCACCAATGAGCTTTTACTTGGCATATCTTGAGGATCCAGCTGGCAACAAGATTTGTTCGATGCATATTTTGTAGCTTTCTCGATTTTAGATGGCCATCACGAGGTGAGCATTAAAAATTTTGAAACATCGGTTTTGTGAATACTGGAAAGAGAGGATCATTCGAGACCCTTTCCTTTACGCCTTTGAAAGATCTTGTTTAATTGAAGCGTGTTTGCAGAAAAAAGCTTGGAAACTGAGAAGAATTTATCATGAAGTTGAGAGTTGTGCCGCTCGGTCCAAAAGGCTACCCATTTATCGGTAGCCTTTTGCATTTCGCCAGTCATAACCGCATCGACTGGTTGCAATCTCTTATAGATACATATGGCGACATTGTCACTTTTAAGCTGTTAAAGAAGCGAGCTTACTTTATCAATCATCCCGAGTTGATCAAAGAAGTCCTGACTAATAGCAGCGCCAATTATACTAAGAAAACCATCAGTTTTAAGATTGTCAAAGAAGTCTTGGGCGAGAGCACATTTACCTCCGTTGGTGATGAATGGAAGCGCAAACGTTTGCTGGTGCAGCCCTATTTTCATAAGAGTCAAATAGCTATCCTCTCTAATCTCATGACAGAGACCATAGAAAAAATGCTCGCTCAGTGGGAGACCGACTGTGACGCCGGAAAGGTGATTGACTTAACCGATGCAATGATGCAGGTTACGCTGCAAATAGTGGTAAAGGCATTATTTAGTACAGCATTGTCCGATGAGGACCTCCAAACCGTTGGAGCAACGTTTCCACCACTACTTGCAGCGACTAATCGGCGGGCTATCCTGCCGTTTCAGTGGCTCTCTGCTTTGCCGTTGTCAAGCAATAAAAATTATCAGGGATATATCGACAAGTTAGACAAGATAATTTTCCGAATTATCCGCCATCGGAGAGCATCTAACGATGAACCAATGGATTTGTTACAGATGTTAATGGAAGCAACGGATGGTGAAACTGGACAACCATTGACAGATGATGAATTGCGAAACGAAGCCATGACCATGTTTATTGCGGGTCACGAAACTACAGCCAATGCGCTGTCGTGGCTCTGGAGCATCTTGCCCCGGCAAACCGTCGTAAGAACCAATCTCGAACGCGAGGTTGACGCCGTCCTCGGCAAAAGAGCACCGAACGCCTCGGATTACCCCAATCTCAGCTATTGCCTAAAGGTTTTTAAGGAAACCATGCGTCTGTATCCGCCGGTGCCAATATTACCCCGAAATGTTGAGAGGGATCATAAACTCGGCGAATATCACATAGAAGGGGGATCCGACTTATTTTTTAGCCCTTACTTGCTGCATCGACACCCGGATTTTTGGAGCCACCCTGAACTTTTCGATCCGCATAGATTTGATCAAGAATCTCATCGAGAACAACATTCCTTTGCATACATTCCATTTGGCGGGGGACCCAGAATCTGTCTGGGTAATAACTTTGCTCTTATGGAGGCAGTTTTTATTACGGCAATGGTAACCCAAAAATTTCGCCTAAACGTCGTTAATGGTGCCAAGATAGAGCCTCTGATGAGTCTAACCACTAGGCCAAAATATGGGATTTCAGTGAGATTAGAGAGGCGCCCATAAATCGGCTAAAAAACAGCGCGATACCATGGTTCTACTCTGTGCCCGTATCTTTTATTTCCCCAACAAGCCAAGATGTGGCACTCAAAAACTTAACATAATAGGCTTTTATTGGTTATGAACATAAAAATCAGTTGCAAATCAGTGACATCCATTTATACCATATCGCTTTCGTGGAATGTCATTTTAATTTAGTAAGGGAGAAGCGACTAAATCTTATGTCCACTTGGACTTTCAAAACTGCACGTGGCCGACGTTGGCACAGTGGTGCCATTTTCTATGCTCTGGCCACCTACTTTGCGGGATGGTCTCTGCTGTTTTTTGGCGGCTGGATGGGATTTTTGCCCGGTGTGATTATGCTTGGGCACGGGATGATCATCGCGGCTTATCTCATTCATGAATGCGCGCACAATACCCTCTTCAAAGTTAACCGGCACAACTTGCAACTGGCAAATTTATTGGGATGGATATGCGGTTCGTGTTATGGAACTGTTGAAGATATTCGAATGAAGCATTTTAGGCATCACGTAGAAAATGATGATGTGGTGTGGTTCGACTATGAGGAGTTTTTTAAAAAGCACCCTAAAATTTACCGTCTTACTGTTCTTCTAGAATGGTTTTATATTCCCGCACATGACATTCTAATGCATACTATTATGGTTTTTACCGCGTTTGTGATCCCTCAACGTCGTCACCAATGGAAGCGGAACCTTGCGGTGATTTTGGTGCGCAGTGCTTTACTAATTGGCGTTGCCTATGCAAGTCTGGCTGCCCTAGGTGGCTATATTTTAGCTTACATGATCATGATCATTGTCCTTCGGTTTGTTGACGGACTAGAACATGATTACCCCTACCGTACTAACATGTACACAGATGAGGTCTCCGAGCATAAAGGTGATCTCGCTTGGGAACAAGAGCACACTTTCAGCCCTATATTGTCTTGGCGGTTTCCCTTTTTGAATTGGCTGATATTGAATTTCGGTTACCACAATGCGCATCATGCTAAACCAACCACGCCATGGTTCGACCTGCCTCAACTTCATCGCAAAATGTTCGGAGATGACCCGGATACGGTCATAAGACTTTGGCCTCAGTTATTAATGTATCACCGTTATCGGCGTTATCGAATTTTTCATGACGCTCCTGGGCTAAAACATGTTAGCGGCGCTGATTTCCTGAAGGCGGCTCAATCAGCGCAACTCACTGGAGGAAACGCTGCCTCCTTCCTAACTTCTTTCTAGTAAGTGACACAGCGAATTGAAATATATCAGTCTCTCTGGGCTATGGAGAACAGGATTCCCGGCCAACCAGAGCAGCCTGCGGAAGCATATCTAGAGCGAATTTCGAAGACAAAGTTTGACGGAGCCTGCCTAGATCCAAATACCTCAGAAATTGAGGATTGCTTGAAACTTAAGCCTCAATTTGAGGAACTTGATTTAAAGTGCATGATTAATGCTTTCCCCCACGACTTTGACGCCCTAGAACCGCTTCTTGAGATGGCCGCTGAACTAAACGCGACTCAAGTAAATATTATAGGCGGAGTGATGCCTTTGACTGCTCACGAGGCCTTACCGCTTATCCAGGGTTGGCTGAATATTGCTGATGGATTCTCATTCCCAGTGCTTTTTGAAACTCATCGTAATAGCACCCTTAATGACTTGTTCTTCACGCTTGAGGTTCTGAAGATGGTTCCTGATTTACGGTTGTGTGCTGATTTGTCGCACTTTGTGCTTGATCGGGAATTACAGATCCCTTTGAGTACTGCCGATGCAAACCTTTTTAGTCAAATCATTGAGCGGTCTGACTCTTTTCAGGGTCGAGTGTCCAGCAATCAACAAATTCAAATTGCTCTTGGGTTTTCTCAGAACAAGCCTTGGGTTGAGCAGTTTCTTAGCTGGTGGAGAGAAGGATTTGAAACATGGTCGTCTCGAAACTCAGAGGAAGCAACTTTACGTTTCTTGGTGGAACTCGGCCCACCTCCATACGCAATTACAGACGCGATGCAAAGAGAGCTATCTGATCGATGGGCCGAAAGCATATTAATTAGTGAATGGATCCGTGCCACTTGGTCGGAATTAATGAATGAATAAGGCACTAGGTGGTGAAAATCCTTTCGGAGTTGATCTCAGCAGCCCTGCCGGTTGTAAATTATTAATACCAAAATAACCCACTAAATTCTTTATTCACTTGAAGAGATGGGTTAGATCTCTGATTTAAAATTGTTCAATGATTTAAAGGCTATTAATTTCGTGCTGTTCCCCCGCGCCCAACGCAATTTTATCGATGCGATGACTGATGCTTGAGACAGAGCCCATCGTAAAGCCACCGCTTTAGAAATAAGTCTTACGTAATTTGATCCGTTAAATTCGGACAATTGCTTTTAAGTGAGAGGTATTTGTTCTATAAATGCATTGGCTGTGAACTCTTCTCGGTTTGTTGGGGCAGAGAGATGAGAATTTATTTCGAGGGATATCTTGTTTTGAGTTTGAACCAATAAAACTAGTGAAATTGAGCTTTGATTTTCTTAGATGGAATGTGCATGGTAAAATCGAGCCTTATCTAGAATAATGCCAAAAGGGGTCGCTACTATGGACGAATTTGACGAAGCTGGTTACGGACAGGAACAAATCGGATTCGGCGATCGACCAGCATTGTTGGTCGTCGACTTTCAAGTGGGTTTTACTGACGCTGCAAGCCCACTTGGGCGATCCCCGCACGTGCAACGGGCGGTAAATAATACCAGCTGTCTAATAGCGGAAGCTCGTCGGCGCGATATTCCGATAGCTTCATGCAATGTGGCATGGGGTAGCCGAGATGACATGGCTTATTGGAAGATTGCCACTCTCTACGATGGCAGCTTTTTTCACGGCCATCCGTTCACTGATATTGACCCAAGGATTTCAGCACCCGACTATATTTTTGAATTTACCAAAAGTGCGCCTTCGATTTTCTTTCAGACGCCCATTCATGCTTGGCTCACAAAACACTGTATAGACACGACTATTATTACTGGATGCACGACATCAGGTTGTGTTCGTGCTTCCATTGTTGATAGTTTTTCCTATGGCTTTCGCACCATTGTGCCAGAGGACTGCTGTGGTGATCAAAATGAAGAGGCGCATTGGAGTAACCTGCGTGACGTGGGCAGGCGCTATGCGGACGTGATGACCTCAACAGATGTAATTGAGCAGCTGGACATAAAACATCCCCTAGATAGCTGAGTTATAAAGATGCCAACAGCTAAAATTAACCAGCATAACATGTACTATGAGATTCATGGCAATGGACCGCCAGCTGTTTATGTTGGAGGGTGGGATACATTTTGTCATGGCAAGCAGCATTTTTTAGCCAGGGGGGTGACGGAAAAGTACTCGGTACTTTTAATTGATTACCGGGGAATCGGCGAGTCTGACGACGATTTGAGTGTTACGCCCACCACCGAGTTGCACGCTGACGATATCATTGGTCTGCTCGACCATTTGGGAATGAAAAAGGTCTATTTTATTGGCTTGGTGGGAATTGGTGCTTGCATTGGTCAGTGGGTTGCGCTGAAACGGCCAGATCTAGTGCGTTGTATGGTAAACATGGGATGCTGGGCCTATTCGGATGATTGCATGCGCGATCAACTCAATGCACTTGGAACTATGCATAAGAAAGCTGGATTTCTCGCATTTCAAGAACTCGTCGCGGTGTACTCATTCCGACCAGATTATTACATCGCCAATCGCGCCAAGCTTCTTGGTAGCGGTAAAGTTTGGGGAGCGCTTGAGAATAATCTTACGGCTCACCTCCGATTTACAGAGGCCTGTAATACTCATGATATAAGGCCTCACATGAAACACATTTCTGCTCCGACTTTGATAATTCATGCTGGCTGTGATGTGATTACAGGTCCGAGAACTACAATGCCTTTGGAGAAGGGTCTCCCCAATGCAGTTGGTGTGACCATGCCAGAGGTGGCGCATGTTGTTGCGGGCAAGAAAGAAAAAATCGAATTCTGTGAGATCTTGCATGGATTTCTTGATAATCACTAGCATGTCAAAATGCCTAAGGTGAATTGTGCCTTTTTGACTGATGTAAATCCTGCGTTAATTCTGATGTGAGCTATTTTTCCTTGGGGGATCATTGTGCAATGAACCAAAAACCGATCAAACTTTTCCTCGTACGCCATGGCGAGGCCGCGGCGCAATGGGGGGAGGATTCCGACCCTGGTCTAAGCGACCTGGGACATCAGCAAGCATCTCATGCGAGTGCAGCGTTACTTGGTCTGATCGACACAGACACTAGGCTTATTAGTAGCCCTATGTTGCGAGCGCGGCAGACCTCGGAACCGCTTGCATTGGCCCTTGGTGCTTCTGTCGAGATCGACCATTGTTTCAGGGAAATTCAAGCCCCCGTTGGATTGAAAGACCGCCCTGAGTGGATAAAAAAATTCATGCAGGAAGAATGGGTGTCTCAAAGCGAATCGTTGCTTGATTGGAGAGCGGATGCGATGGAAAAACTCCTTGAATTTGGAGGATGCACGGTAATCTTCACACATTTTATGATTTTGAATGCCGTGGTTGGTCAATTGCTTGGATGTCAAAAAACCCTATATTTCAGACCAAGCAATGCTTCTATTACACAGCTAGAGCGAGTTGGAAACACGCTGAGACTAATGAGCTTGGGAGATGTGTTGGAGACGGTCGTTAACTAACTAACGCTGTGGGTGCTTCAAAAAATGATTTTGTGTTTGGCAAGTATCGGGTGGCATAACAAATGTTTTAGATAGAACGACCTCAGACTTTCTCAAGGTGCTATAAAGGATGAATTGTATCCTCCGCAACATATTCATTTCGCTGCTTTTTTAAAATCGCCAATGTGCTTTCAGCCTTAGATTTTGCAAATCTCGGACCATCAAGGGGGCCGGTAATTTTTGGTAGCGCCTTGTCAAATAACGCCGCGCGCCTTTAACTCGTCAAGTTGTCCTGCGAAACCGAGCTCTTTGCCAAGCAGTTCCTCGTTATTCTCGCCTAGACCACGGCCGGGTGATGCGGCTAAACGCTCTTCATCCAGCCGAATAGGATTGCGCAACACGGTCAGCTTTTTTCCTTGATGCCTGAGCTCAGTGCACATTCCCACTTCCTTCACGAATGGATTTTCCAAGGCGGCTGGCAAATCATAAACCGGAGACACGGGAATATGCGTTTGCAGCTTCACTAGCCAATTAGCTGTTGAATCTTGTTGCAGAATTTCATCAAGAATACGGGTAAGTGCATCGCGGTTTTTTGCGCGATTTCGCATTGTCGCAAACCGAGGATCATGGGCTAAATCTTCAGCTTCGAGAATGCCAATTAGCAGAGCCCAGAATTTGTCTGTCATGCACATGACGAAGATCCAACTATCAGAAGTTTTTAGAAGTTGTACAGGAGTTTGTGATGGATGTGAGCTACGCGGAAGTCGCTCGGTACGGATGCCGTGATTCATATACCAAGTGGCTGGGTAGCTTAACTGATGAAGTGCTACATCAAAAAGACTAACATCGACGTCTCGACCACCATTTTTGGCTCGTCCGATCAGAGCAGCTAGGCATCCCATGCCGGCAACTATACCCGTCATATAATCAATCATTGAGAGTCCAAATCGCGCTGGAGGCGAGTTCGGCTCGCCGGTGAGCTCTAAGAAGCCGCATTCGGACTGCATAAGGTAGTCATAACCGGGCCAATCTGCGCGATCGTTATCACGTCCATATGCCGATATATGCGTACATACGATGTTTTCCTTTATTTCTCTTAGATTAGAGTAGTCCAAGCCGAGTCGCGTTGGTTGATTACCCCTGAGATTGTTCCACACTACGTCGGCCGTTTTTACGAGGTCATGAAACATTGCTTTTCCCACTTCACTTTTAAGATTTAATGTGATGCTTTTTTTATTGAGATTGAAGGTTTGGAAGTATGCACTGTCGTTGTCTGACATTAAAGCGGCCCCGGTGTGGCGGGACGGATCGCCCCCACTATCGCGGCTTTCTATTTTAATGACCTCAGCCCCAAGATCTGCAAGGTACATTGAACCGTAAGGTCCAGCGCCAAATTGTTCGATCGCAAGTACCCGAATTCCATGCAGCGGTAAACTCATTAAGTTTTTACTCCTTTTTGTTGTAACATTAGTCTAAAGTTAGCACTGGTCTTGATTTCCAGTGCAGTGATCAATGAATCAGCAAGGGCAAGAGGTAGTCCCCCGGCTTTTTTTAAGATTATTGCCAAGCTTGGACTGGACACAGGCCTTTCGCAAAATAATTGATCTATCGGGGATTATTTCTTACGCTGGCATGGTTGCCTCGTTATCTCTTTTCCATCGATACTATTGTTTGTATATTTGAATAAATTAGCAAGTAAAGGTTTGCAAATGGGAATTAGACAGGATGAGGAGATTGGGCCAAATCGGTATCGTGCGGCAAGTGGGCGTTTTTATGAGGACTTCTCCGTTGGGGATGTCTATGAGCATTACCCCGGTCGCACGGTGACCCAGCAAGATAACGCTTGGTTTACTCTATTGACTATGAATACACATCCGCTTCATTTTGACGAAGAGTACGCCAAAGGAACCGAGTTTGGGAGACCGTTAATCTGTAGCCCGTTGACAGTTGCTATCCTAGTGGGGATGAGCGTGTCTGATGTCAGTGAAAAAGCCATTGCTAATTTGGGCTGGAAGGAAATTGCCCTCGTCGCTCCCGTTTTTCCGGGCGATACCCTTTATGCCGAATCGCAGGTGGTCGCGAAACGGGAGTCAAAATCGCGACCTGATGCAGGTATTGTAACTGTGAAGACAACTGGTCG
Source organism: Porticoccaceae bacterium (assembly GCA_902557735.1). Classification (GTDB taxonomy): domain Bacteria; phylum Pseudomonadota; class Gammaproteobacteria; order Pseudomonadales; family Porticoccaceae; genus TMED48. The sequence continues at coordinate 87,355 of CACEBC010000001.1, read as the reverse complement.
TAACCAGCATAGGGTAGACGTTTGTTTATTTGAACGCTCAATGCTTGTGCCTTTGCGTCCTTGTAATGTTGATTAAGGTCAAATGTAAAACATGAATAAGCTAGATTTTAATGGGGTCGAATATAAAGAAATGGAAACTCAAATTCTTGACACGATTGATCGCTGGGTCGAGAAAGATGTAAGGCCGATTGCATATCATTTTGATCAATTGGATGAGTATCCTATTGAATTAGTCGAGCAAATGAAGGAGCTTGGTTTGTTTGGCGCCACAATCTCACAAGACTATGGCGGTCTTGGATTAAGCGCCACTACTTATGCTCGGATTGTATCCAGAATTTGTGAAGTCTGGATGGCGCCTACCGGCATTTTCAATTCTCATTTAATCATGGCTAGCTGTATTCAGCGTGGTGGAACAGAGGCACAGAAAGAACGATTTTTACCACGTTTCGCTACTGGGGAATTGAGGGGAGGCATTGGCTTGACAGAGCCAGACGCAGGTACAGATCTCCAAGGCATTCGGATGGTGGCGAAAAAGGATGGTGATGCTTACATACTTAATGGTACAAAGACTTGGATTAGCAATGGTGTCAAGGGCAATTGCTTGGCTGTGTTAACAAAAACGGATCCAACGGCGTCACCAGCGTATAAAGGAATGAGTCTATTCTTATGTGAAAAAAGCGAGGGTTTTACTGTAGGTAAAAAGCTCAAAAAATTAGGTTACCGGTCAATCGATAGCGCTGAGCTGATCTTTCAAGATTTTCGTGTGAGTGGTGATAATTTAATTGGCGGAGAGGAGGGTAGAGGTTTTGCACAAGTGGCTGGTGGGCTTGAACTCGGCCGCATCAACATTGCCGCGCGTGGGGTCGGCATGGCCGTAGGTGCAACTAAAATGTCACTCGCATATGCTAAAGATCGCAAAACTTTTGGTAAGCCTATTGCTCAGCATCAGGCTATCCAACTTAAGCTTGCGGAAATGTCCACTCGTGCTGAAGCTTCTCGCCTACTGGTTGAACAAGCCGCACTTAAATTTGACAAGGGAGAGCGATGCGATCTCGAGGCTGGACAGGCAAAATTTTTTGCATCTGAAGCGGCTGTCCAAAATAGCCTTGATGGTATGCGAGTGTTTGGTGGTTATAGTTACTCCCCTGAATATGAAATAGAACGATTCTATCGTGACGCGCCCCTTCTTTGCATCGGAGAGGGCACAAATGAAATTCAAAGAATAATTATTGCCAAACAGATGATAGCGAGATCCGAATGCTAACTCCGCTTCACTTCAGCTGCTAACAGGACAGTGTCTCCGCCAATGACGGTGAAATTAGAAATTTTCTCGGGAAAGCTGGCTTAACTGTATGAAGTTACTTAGCATTGAAGCAAGAAGGGCACTCCAAAATGCTGAGACACCTCTGACAGATAGATCCTTATCTGGTCTTTCCGAATTAAGATATAAAACCCGGCAAGAAATCGCACCTTCAGTTGAATCTATTTTTAAGCAAAAGAACTTTGAGACTGAAATCAAAGAAATCCGAGGGATACCATGTCTGTATGTCTATCCTCTGCAATTAAAAGTCAATTGGCAAATACTTTATGGATATGGCGGGGGTTTTGTATCAGGAAGCCCGTTCGAAGATTTAACAATTGCTGCTCCAATTTCAGTGGCTACGGGTGCTGTTTTGATAATTCCGGATTATCGACTTGCACCTGAAAACCCATGGCCAGCCGCCTTGGATGATAGCTTTTCGGTGTATCAAGCTTTGAGCGATAAACCTTTTGGCCTTGTTGGCGAGTCGGCTGGAGGCAATCTTGGACTTGCGTTGATACACCTTGCGAGACAGGCCTCTCTGAGACTTCCAGATGCTGCCGCTTTCATTTCTCCCTGGTGCGACCTGACCAACTCTGGAGACAGTATCGATTTTAATGACGGGCGTGACCCGGCACTGACTAAACAACATTTGAAGTTTGCTGCTGAACATTACGCAGGCGAAAATGATCGATCTGATCCTAAAATCTCGCCCATTAATGGTGCGTTCGATAGCACTTTTCCACCCTGTTATATTAGCACTGGGACTCGGGATTTGCTGATGAGCCAGTCGGTCAGTTTGGCGGATAAATTATGTCGGCAAGGCGGGACAGTTAAGCTTAGAGTTTGGCAAGACCTTTGGCACGTTTTTGAGTGGGACAATAATTTACCAGAAGCCAAAACCTCTATAAGAGAGATATCAAATTTCTTAACAGATCATATGACTCGACCCAGTTGTTCCTGAATCAGTAATACTTTCGGGATTAGACGCCATGCAACGTTTTGGTTTCGAGAAAGTCCTCTAACCCCATTGCTCCGCCTTCTCGGCCGTTTCCGGATTGTTTGTAACCGCCAAAGGGGGAGCCATAGTTAAACTCACCGCCATTGATGTGGACCGCGCCAGCACGCAACTGAGACGCTATTCTTAGCGCTCTGTCGACATTTCCAGTTTGAAGATAAGCGGCCAGACCATACGGCGTGTCGTTTGCAATTGAAATGGCCTCTGCCTCATCGTCAAATGCGATGATTACTAATACCGGGCCAAAAATTTCTTCTTGACTGATTCGCATACTGTTTTTTGCATCCGCAAAAATGGTGGGTTTTACAAACCAGCCGGTCTCGAATTCGCGTGGCTTGCCAAGACCACCGCAAAGAAGAGTAGCTCCCTCATCGATGCCAACCTTAATCATTTTTTGCACGCGATCATATTGAATCTGATCAAAGAGCGGCCCAATATGTTCCCCCTCTGATGCAGGATCTCCGATTTTGATTGATTCAGCCGCCGATTTGGCGATCTGCAAGACCTTTTGATAGCATGATCGTTGAACCAGTAGTCGTGTCGGTGCGTCACATGATTGTCCCGAATTGAACATACATTCATTAACTGAACTAGTCACTCTGGATTCCAGATCGCAATCGGCAAAAATCAGGTTGGGAGATTTTCCACCAAGCTCCAGAGTCACGCGTTTGATGGTGTCGGCAGCATCTAAAGTGATCGACTTCCCGGCTCGAGTTGAACCTGTAAATGAAATCATCTGAATGTCAGGGTGCTTTGACAAGGCTGAACCAACCGTCGGCCCGTCGCCATTCACCAAATTAAATACTCCATCAGGGTATCCGGCCTCATGAATAATTTCAGCATAAATCATCGCCGAGATTGGAGTATGTTCGGAAGGCTTGAGCACGCATGTACATCCAGTGGCAAGGGCAGGAATCACTTTGAGTGCAATTTGGTTTATAGGCCAATTCCACGGCGTGATGAGTCCGCATACCCCAATTGGTTCTTTTAAAACAATATCTCCACTTGCAAGTGTTTTTTTTGATTGCAGCTGCTTTAGTGCCTCTATGAAACCGCCCAGATGCCCCAATGCCGCGTCAGCTTGGGCTTCTCTTGCCATACTTATTGGCGCACCCATTTCTATTCGCATGGCTTGAGCCAAGTCTTCGAGCCTCTTTTCAGTTTCATTTTTCAATCTGCGCAATAGCTCTAATCGTTCAGATTTGTTCGTTTTGGAGAAGGTTTCCCACGCTGTTGTGGCAGCCGCAACAGCATCATTGACATCATCCTTATTTCCCATTGCTACAGATGCCACTTGCGTTTCGGTGGCTGGGTTCAATACCGGCATGGTTAGTGAGGACATTGGGCTAGTCCAATTTCCCCCGATGTAAAAATTAAGCAGATTTTGCATGTTCTAATCACCTCTCAGTTATCTAGCCTGAACAATGGCCGTTTCTACCAATTCTTGTACCTGCCGAGCGCTGGCTTGCTTGGGGTTGGTTGCTGCAGCGCTATCCATTAGTGCTTTTCTTGCTATGCGCTGGGAACAGTTTAAAGGAACATTGATCTGACTCAGTGACTTTGGGATATCTACGATATCTAATATGTTGTTCACCTCACTAGTAAAACAGTCTATGCTGGTGTCTTCTAGGCCCATGGTGTTAGCCATGCGTTCAACTTTTTTCTCCATGCCCGGTAGGTTGAATCGTAAAACGACAGGTAGAATAATCGCATTGGTTAAGCCATGTTGGGTATTAAATTCAGCTCCGACCATGTGTGAAATAGCGTGGACCATGCCTAAGCCTTTCAAAAAAGCAACCCCCGCGAGACAAGATCCAACTAGCATCCCACCTCTAGCCCTCAGGTTTTCCGGTTCATGAATAGCTTTGGGCAGCCATGTTGTTATTAAATTTAGTCCCTCCAAAGCAAGACCATCGCAAAGAGGGTGGAATTCGGGCACAAGAAAGGCTTCGATTGCGTGAGTCATTGCGTCAGCGCCCGTCCAGGCAGTCAAATTAGACGGTAGCCCAACAGTAAGTTCGGGATCCAACAGAGCCAAGGATGGTTTTAGCTTTGGATGCCATACACAAAGCTTCATTACCTTGCTCTTGTGAGTAACCATGGCTGTGCTTTCGGTTTCGGCTCCAGTGCCTGCAGTTGTGGGAATGGTAATTAGTGTAGGAAAGTGTTCATTTTCCCCCATTTCAGGCACGGGTTTCTCGAACTCAAATTCCCACAAATTAAAGTTATTATTGGCCGTGAGGCAAATACACTTGCCACCATCCATCGCGCTGCCACCGCCAATTGCTATGACGAGGTCATGTCCGCCCGAAAGATATATGCGTTTTCCCTCGGAAATATCCTCTTCAAGTGGATTTGGAGATATCCCTGAAAATAATTTTGAGTTCATGCCAAATTGAGCTAGATAGTTTTTTAGTTCACCTATAAATGGCAGATCAGAACTGCCCTTATCAGTGACTATAAGTGGATTTTGAGCTCCCAGATCGGCACATCTTTTTCCAATTTCTGATAATCTGCCTGGCCCATAGGCAATGGGCACTGGGAATGTCCAGTCCTGTGGCTTTAGGAGGGCATGGTCATCGTGTTTTTCAAAATTAATCATGAAATTCCAGTTTTTGTTAAAAATTAGTGCAACTATTGCATTTACAAGACACCCACTTCTCAGTAAGACGAAGTATTTTCAATTTAATTGGAGCCAATAAATCGAACGACATCTTCGTCATGCGTGGGGCGGTTAGCGAAGATATTTCTTTTATGAAACATCATGGGTTTGATTTGTATTGCTCTCGGAAACACTTTTTAACCTGCCAAAAAACGAACCCACCCCCTGTTATCATAACTAAACCATATGATATCGCTAAAATCATCTCTCCACTCAATGTTGTGACTGAGCTTGTTCCCTCAATTGCCTCTCGATAAGGTAAGGCGTAGAACATGAGCATAAGTATCATAGTGGCGACACCTATTACAATCATGATTTTTGGCCAGATTAATGTTCGGGCTATTTCTTTTTCGTTTGCCAGCATCATCGGCATCTCATGGAGCTTTTCTCTGAAATTCAGAGATTCCTCCCTTACGGTTCCAACCTTCGATATCCCCAAGACAGTGACTAAGCTTAATAAACTTCCCACCAATATTGGATCCATATAGACAGGGAGCTTTAAACCCGCCGCTAAGCTAAAAAGATTTGTGGCTATGTTGCCGAAAAATCCATTAATCATTCCCCAAAACGCTGCTGCCTCTGTGATGCTCTTGCTCCACACGCTCATGAATGCAACCACACCCCATGACGAGGCGAAAACTGGCCCAGCAAAGTAGGTTATCCAAAAAATATTGGATGGCACAAGTAAACACAATGTAATTACTATCAGACCGAAAACGACCATTGTATACCTTGTCACCAGAAGTTTCTTTTGAGGGTTAGAATCATAGATAAAAATATCGTTACTCGCGCTGAAACCTATTAGAGATAAAAATGTTGACGCTGAAGAGAGCCCTGCTGATAGGATGCCGCAAATTAATAAACTTCCAAGAATAGGTGGAAGAAGATTCATAGACACCCAGATCATGACACTTTCAGGTGGATCTATTTCGGGATTTATAAGGTTTACTGCGGCAGCGCTATAATTATTAATTAAGTAAAGTAGAAACATTGCGACACATGCGCCACACCCAGATCGGACAACAACATGCTCGTCACGTGCCATGAGATATCTGCTTGTTTGCCATGGACTAACTGCAACCACCACGCCCCAAGCGCATCCCAATATAAGAGCCCAAATGAGCGCTTCTGCCGGTGTTTTCCAATTAGAATTTTCTCCAATTAGTCCATGCCAAGCTATGATTCCTGGTTTGCCCTCATATCGAGCAAGCTGATTAAGACTTTCACTCCAGCCCCCTCCTGACTGTATGATGAAGTAAAGGGTCATCATAGCGACAATAGTGAAAAGCATAAACATAACGGTATCTGTTATGATTACGCCTTTTGACCCTGAATATAAAGTGAAGCTAGTATAGCCCAACCAAACTAAGCAGATGCAGGCAGCGTAGGGCAATTGAGTTACCTTGGATACAACTAGTGCTATACCCCAAGTCACGGCTAACAGGTAGCATGTCAAACCGATTATGATGGTGAATCCGGCGAGCGCTTGAAGACGTCTGCTTTGATACCTCCTCCCGAAAAATTCTGGAACTGTTAGGGATTGGCTTCGACGGAGGTATCTCCCGAAGAAGATGGCGCCGAACAGGTAGCCTAAACAATTGCCCGCTGTCATTATGATAATCAACGGGGCATGTCCCGAATAAGACATGCCGAGTTCTCCAAGGAAAGCATTGGTGCTCATGAAACTAGCGACCAAAGTGCCGACGATTAACAGCGTAGGAGCATTGCGGCCAGCCACATAATAGTCATCTAAATCCTTGACTTTTCTACCGACATACCAACCAATGCCGAGATAGAAAATCATGCTGATAATTACTGCCAATAGGAAGATGTTCATTGTCTAATTGTGCCACACTTTCAACGGTCGAAAAATTCACCGTTCAATCAATAACATCAACACAATTGTTTTTGTCCTCCTGATGGGCAATGTCATCGCGATTTTATTCGCCCACAGGGCTGCATAGTAGACTCATCGGTAAACTTGGATGTTTATCCATAATAGGATAGCTTATGAATCATTGAATATGACAAGATGACTTTTAAAGCGGTAAGGGAATAATAGTTGGGTGTGGATATGGATCGAAGGTCGCCGTTGTATCTTAAGCTTAGTTACAAGACCGGGTTTCCTTTTGATCCCGCAATGCCATTTTTGATTGATCAGTGTAGACTTGTTATATCGCCGGCTTTGGTGACTACAGTATAACCATGAAATATATTCTAAGTTTTTTACTCGGATTTTCCCTGTGTTCTGCGAATGGAACCGAGGGGCAATATTTTGTGGTTAAAAAACAATGGGAGGGTATTGAAAGGGAGTACCTAATGTTTTTGCCTGAGCAGTATGAAGCCAGTGAAAGTGAATTATTTCCCGTAGTGTTTGGTTTGCATGGATATACTGGAACGGCAAGCGGTTTCGAAAAAGAGACAACTAAAGGGATGAATCTTCTTGCCGAGAATGAAGGCATAGTGCTTGTTTATCCGCAAGGGTCTCATTTCAATTCTATTGATCAGGGTGAGCCGTGGTTCATAAGCTCATGGAACGACGTGGTGACCAATGCTCAGCAGAAGCCAAATCATCCTCGTAAGTGTGAATTGGATCGAGATGAGTATCCAAGACCCCCGGAATGTGGTGAATTTAATTTCTGCGCCTGGACCTCATGTTACGACGACTTAGGATTCCTAAAATCCATTATTACAGATGTTTCCGCCAACTATCGTGTGGACGAAAAGCGAAGGTACATGATTGGAATGAGTAACGGCGGCGCCATGAGTTATAGATTTTCTTGCCTTTACCCGGAACTATTGAGTGCGACGGCTATAGTTGGAAGCACGGTACCAATATCGAATTCCTGCAACAGAAAATCAAAATTACCTTTGTTAATTATTTACGGCTCTGCAGACATCACTACGCCAGCCAATGGTTCCCCGTCCATAGACGGATTTTTTTATGAACCGGCTTCAGTGTTGTTTCACACATGGGCTGGAAATATGGAATGCAGTGACAAAGTTATTAAGTCAAATTTGAAACATACTAAAGACAAGGGAATAAATTGTATAGCGAGGCGAGAATGTGAATTTTCAGGCAACGAAGCACAAGTTTGTGAGATACCTGGTGGAGGACATTATTGGCCCGGCCAAAATGAAAGCGTAGGTTTTTGCAGCGAACCGCTGCAGAAAGATATTGTTAAGTCTGCCTCAGTGTGCGAAAAAGGTTATGGTAGCATTAACTGGGGAAATGAAATGATTTGGGACTTTCTAAGAAAGCATAAGAAAGGATAAAGTTGTGAGCCAAAAAACACGGGGTTTGCTCGATTACCGGCAACCAGTGGTCGTTTTTCCAAGTTAAGCTGCCTTAGTTAGGTTCGCTAATGGTTTTTAAGGATCTCTGCTAAGATAACGATAGACTGGCCACGAAACAGCTGCCATGATGACAGCATAAATCGCAGTGCCCCTCTCTAAATAGGCTTGAAAAGACGTCAACAAAAACCATCCGAACAGACATGTAATCGTGCTATACGGGTGACCCCATGCCATATATGGTCTCTCTGCATTTGGTTCACGTTTACGGAGGATTATTACTCCTGTAATTAGAGCCAGGTATATCGTTATATAGAAAAACACCGATAAAAATAAAAGAAATTCAAATCCCCCGATCAGTATTAATCCAACTGTGACTAGCCAAGTGGCCAATAAGGCGTAAGTGGGGTTTCCACCACGACCAAGCTTTTGTGCGTGTCGATCGGCTAGCCCGTCGGTCGCTAGGGCGTAGAGAACTCTTGGCCCACCCATATATTCTAGATTTTGGTGCCCCAATAGGATCAGGATAGCGGCTATGACCACAAGGTTCTCGGCTAACTGCAGCCCTGCCAATTCGAAAGCTGTAGCGATTGCAAGTTCACTTCCCGCCAACGCTGTTAAACTGGAGTTTTTTACGAGTGCAAAATTTAGAAACATATATAAAATTATTACAACAACCATCCCCTTGACGCATGATCGGGCGGATGCGCCGGAATCGCCCTTAATCTCCTCTCCAAAGTAGGATGCATAAAGCCATCCATCGTAGGTGAAAACAATTGTTGCTATTACGAGACCCCAATCAACTAGGCTGCTACTATTCGCTGAAAACTCGGTTGGGCTGCTTTCGGGTATGCCAACAAAAAAAAGTACTGCAGCCATACTCACGACCACCAAACTGATCATGCCTGTCGCTATTTCTTGAATTGTGGCACCCACACTGATTCCCCGAAGTTGGATAAGTGCAAACGTCGAAGTTACCATTATGGCCACCGGAATCGACCAATCTGCGACCGGCGGGAACAGAATGGATGAGAATTCGGTTATGACCACTGCTTTGAGAGCTAGGTCTGCGGTGAAGCTCAACCAGTCAACCCAACCAATCACAAATCCACAGTAACCGCCATAAGCTCGTCGCACGAGAGCATAGGTTCCACCTGATCTACGTGTCATACCAAATAGTTCTGCTGTAACGGCGGTGCTTAACAGCACAAAAAACCCACCAAATAACCATAATAAAAGATAGAGTGACGGATCATGAATTGTTTGAGCAATTTCTCCAGGGCCTCTCAATATGCCAAGACCTATTACACCTCCAATAGTTACTGCCAGTAAAAATCGGCTTGGAAGTGTTTTGCGGAGTCGCTGATTCATGCGAATTTTTACCTTTTCACTAAATTTTATAACATCGACTTTGTGAAGAATAATTTCCTGGATTGATGCTAGGTTCTATGATTTGCTTGAAGTCAAAATTTTTTAAGGTTAAGTCGCATAAATTCTCCTAAAAGTATAAAGTGGATATCTGATTGCAAGCCTGCGTCTGTAGCAATAACTGTGAACTTATATTGCTTGGGCAAAAGCCGTTTAAATCCCACTCGAGTGGTCTAAATTATTTGGCTCGAGCAAGTCAAAATAGTGACTTAGGTATTTCTCAAATTATGTATCAACCTTTTTAAGGCTATGATCCTAAAAAAAGGGAGCTTAATGCAGGCTGAACAAGTCTGAGCTCACTTTCTTTCCCGTCCCCAAGCGATAGAGGATTTTCCTTTTGGCGCAGGACCGTGCATGCTCAAAAGTAAAGGGAAAATGTATGGATTTATTTGGAAAAAGCAAAATCTGAAACGGATTAATTTAAAATGTGCCTCCATAAGAGGCAATGATGCTTCGGGATCTTTTTGGAGCCGTTGTTCCCGGTTGGCACATGAATAAAGAGCATTGGAATACGGTCGCAGTTGATGATTCAATACCTCAGAAAGATATCGAGCAAATGACTAATGTTTCTTGCGACCTAGTTATAGATCAACTTCCTAAAAAAGAGCGCTTAATCTTGGAGTCAAGATACGGTAAATCAAAAAAAGATGGTGGCGGGCGACATAAGTTAACCTTTGGCGCGGAAGGAGGAGGAAAATTTTCACATGCTGCTTTCGGAAAAAGTACCGCTAGGCTGATTAGGGAGAGCATTTCTGCATTCTATTGACGGGAATTGTTGAGGCTTGATCGTGTAAGTCATTTTGTGCAGGCAAAAGTTGGAGCAGGGACAACTAATTGCTTAATGACTCCATTGCCATCCGAGCAAATAGAGGGTTTGGTAGAGAGGATCATGAGTCTGGGAGGGACATACCTCTCGCAAATTTATGATTGATCTCATGATTCTATGGCCGATTCGATAGCTTTCGACACATTCGACCCTTGTGCCGAATTGTAAAATTTGGGTCGGTATAAAAACTTAATTTGTCAGAGAGGATGAAAATGACAACACTAATGTCAAAAGAAATAAGATCCACACTAACCAGCAAAGGTTACATTGAAATATCGATTTTAACCATGGATAAGCCAACTCCAGCAGAGGATGAAGTCCTGATTCGAGTAGAGGCCTCGCCAATCAACCCATCGGATTTAGGACTTCTTCTAACGTTTGCGGCCGATTTGAATGATATTCAAATCACTGGTTCGGGCGATCAAACAGTCACGAAAATCAAGGTAAATGACCGTTTGATGAAGGCGATGACGCAGAGACTTGACCAGTCGATGCAGGTGGGTAACGAAGGTGGCGGCATTGTTGAAGACGCGGGGCTCTCTTTCAAAAATTTGATCGGGAAGACTGTTGGCGTTGCCGGTGGCGCCATGTACTCTCAATATAGATGTGTTCCGGCTAGGAATTGTTTGGTTATGGATGATGACACACATCCGGTTGAGGCTGCATCGTCGTTTGTAAATCCATTGACCGTGTTGGCATTCATCGAAACTATGAAACTAGAAAAACATAGTGCAATGGTTCATACCGCGGCAGCCTCAAATTTAGGACAAATGCTTGTCAAGGTTTGTAAAGATGATGATATTCCTCTTGTTAATATTGTAAGGAAAGCAGAACAAGTTGATCTCCTCAAAAATCTAGGAGCAGAATACGTCTGCAATATGGCCGAGCCAACTTTTATGGAGTCTTTAATTGATGCGTTAATGGCAACCGGTGCCACTCTTGGGTTTGATGCGACAGGTGGTGGAAATGAAGGTAAGCTGCCGGGCCAGATCTTGTCTGCTATGGAGATAGCGGCGAACAAATCTGCTAAGCAATACAGTCGGTATGGTTCAGATGTACACAAGCAAGTTTATATTTATGGTGGGCTTGATCAGTCACCCACAATTCTAAATAGGTCTTATGGCATGCAATGGGGCCTTGGGGGATGGTTGCTAATGCCTATGATAGCCAAGATCGGTATGGAACAGTTTCAACAGATGCGCAAGCGAGTAGCGAAAGAAATTAAAACCACTTTTCTCAGTCAGTACTCAACGGAGGTATCTTTCGAGGAAATGTTGCAACCGGAAAATATCAAGGCCTACGCAAAACAAGCGACAGGGGCAAAGTATTTGGTTGTTCCCCACAAGCACTAAAGTGTCAGCCATGGGGCGACAACCCTATGTGACTAAAGCATGGGATTTGGTTAACGTATCTAGCGCTTTTGGGACACCTTCTTGACTTGACGTTGTTGGGCCAAAGTTGGTTTAGAGTGAGGCCAGCCCAGCGGAGCGTTGTTTGCCAAGGCGAGTGGTTTTTGTCCATTTGGGGTTTGCATGGCTTTGTTTCTTCGCGTCCTAATTGGAAAATCTATTGTATTAGCGCTGCTTCGAAAACCTTATAGGAATGATTTTGAACTTTGCTTAAACGGTATAAGTTTCTTAAACACATTCCCCAGCACTTAAACCTGATTGATGGAGGACAAAATATGCTTTACTGCTTAATATGCATTGATAAAAAAAGTTCGCTACAAAAAAGGATGGTGAATCGAGCCGAACATCTGAGCTATGTCGCCGAGACAGGCATAGTTAAGTATGCGGGCCCATTTCTCTCGGAGGATGACGCAATGATTGGTAGCTTAATCATTATCGATGCGGAAGACTTGAGTGTCGCGGAAGATTGGGCTAAAAATGATCCGTATAATAAAGCTGGATTATTTCAAAGACGAGAAATCTTTCGGTTCAAGCATCTGATATAGAGTAACTTTTCTGCGCAGGTGAGCCCATTAATGCATGCCCGTTAAGCTGATATAATAGACTGGACCATAAAAAGCTACTTTTTTCAGTTTCGTAAAAAAAGAAGAGCGTCTTTTTAACTGGTTTACGACGGCGATGAAATCAATACTGACTGAAGAGTTTAGGTCCAAAATTTAAGGGATAAAGCTTTGAGAAATATCTTAAACTTAGTAGCAATAAGCTTGGTGCTAAAAAGCCCCTTGGTTGTGTCAGAGCAAGAAAAGAAAGTCCTCTTTGGAGACACCCATCTGCACTCTTCATATTCGTTCGATGCTTTTCTTAATAATAATCATAGTGCCGATCCCGATACAGCCTATCGCTTTGCAAAGGGTCAACCGGTCGTCCACCCCTTCAATAGGACGCGAGTACAAATTAATACGCCGCTTGATTTCTTGGTGGTATCTGATCATGCCGAAATGCTTGGTGTAATGCGCGCTGTTCGAGAAGACAAGTTCATTGAAACCGATTTGGGGCTATTGGGAAACGTGGAGCGCTGGTATGCTTTCAGGTTAATTAATGACGCTATTGATAACAATACTGGACTGGCATTTTTTCGAAGATTTTTGCCGCAAAGCCCCGTTATAAAAGACCATACGGATCCTGTTAAAGATCAGTCTAATGATCTGTCTGGTCTCAACGTTTTCGGTGACATGCGGCCAACGTCTAAGGCTGCATGGGATGATATTATTGAGTCAGCTGAGCGGCATAATGACCCTGGGAAATTTACTAGCTTCTTGGGTTGGGAATGGAGTTCGATTCCCCTCGGAGCCAATTTACATCGAATTGTGATAACACCTGACGGCGCTGAAAAAGGAAAACAGTTTTTACCCTTCGGATCAGATCAAAGCCAGTACCCGGAAGATTTATGGGAATGGTTGGAAAAAACGTCCGAGCGAACCGGGGCTCGATTCATTGCGATTCCGCATAACTCAAATATATCAAAGGGCTATATGTTTGACGATACTTCGCTGAGGGGTGAGCCGATAAATGCAGATTATGCGCAGCGACGCATCAAGTGGGAGCCGATTGTCGAAGTGACACAAATCAAGGGCGACAGCGAGACCCGCAGTGATTTTTCTCCTAATGACGAATTTGCGGATTTTGAAAACTATGAACACTATATTCAAGTTGGGAGATCTAATTATGTTGCTTCACCGGCTGACTATATTAGACCTGCGCTCAAGAAAGGGATAGCCATTCAACAGCGGGTTGGTGTTAATCCTTACAAATTTGGGCTAATCGGTTCAACCGACGCGCACACGGGGCTCTCAACATCCGAAGAGAACAATTTTTGGGGGAAAATGGCGGCCGATTCGACACCGGAGACAAAGCAACGGTTGGGCAATTCATTGGGTGCCAATGGCTGGAATATGTCTGCGTCGGGGCTTGCGGCAGTTTGGGCTGAGGAAAATACTAGAGAAGCCATTTATGCTGCTTTTAAACGGAAAGAAACTTATGCTACTTCGGGTCCTAGGATTCGTCTCCAAATTTTCGGTGGTTGGAAATTTCCAGATAAGACGGAGACAAGCCCCTATTTCGCTAAGATAGCGAGTCAGTATGGGGTTCCTATGGGTGGTGATCTTGCAGTCAACGATAATAGTCAAAAAGCACCTATATTCCTGATGCGCGCAGTAAAAGATCCAGTTGAAGCTAATTTGGACCGTTTGCAGATTGTTAAAGGATGGGTTGCTATCGATGGAGTTCAGCACGAAAAAATTTATGATGTCGCTTGGTCGGGCGACCGTGCTTTAGATATAGATGGCAAGCTTCCTCATGTGGGTAATACAGTTGATCTGGTGTCTGGCCGTTACAAAAATAGTATAGGCGTACCCGAGTTATCGGCAAAGTGGATTGACCCAGATTTTAACCCGCGGCAGCCCGCATTTTATTATGCCAGAGTCCTGCAAATACCGACGCCGAGAAACGGCTTCTTGGATGGTCTTGCCTTACAGTTAGAACAGCCGCCAAGAGGTCCCAAAACGATACAAGAGAGGGCTTATAGTTCCCCTATTTGGTATCAGCCAGATTGATCGGGACACTCACTGAGATCGGAAGCCTGGATGACGCCCCAAAATGGGTTGTAAAGAGCAGGTTCGCTGTTTGAACAGAGCGAGTTTTATAGTTACTTCGACTACATTACTATCTCTCTCTTGTATCTTAAAAAGTTACAAAAAAGGCAACTACATTAGGGTTCTGCCCATTTCTTTTAGTATGTATTTTAACTTTTGCATGCGAATTTGCGCCAATTTTCCCGCACCTGACTCTTGAAGGGATCTCTCAAGCGCGTTTATCTGCTCACCCAGTCTTCGATCACCACCGTTTTCCAAGGCTATTCTCACCTCCTCCAGTTTTTTCGAAATATCAGTTGCAATCCTGAAATCAATATCGCCGGCGCGGATTAGCTGATCGATGTATGCCATCGCTACCTCCGGTTTTGCGGGCCAGCTCATAGGAATTTGTTGTTGGGGATTAAATGATCGACGAGGTCCGACTAGAGGGTACGCTACCGCAGCTGCCAAAATCTCATTCTGACTTAGATATTCGCTGGGCAGTAATTTGAATACATCCAAACCTCTGGTTATTTCAGTCGCATAGATGGTACCTTCATAGTAATAAACAGACCAATAGCCGCCTGTTACGAGCTCGTCTTCCATAATTGGCCCCCGATCAAAGTATGCTATCTCTTGGGGGTTTGAAGAATCAGTAAAATCGATTACCGAGATGCCACCTTGATACCATGCTTGAACGAAGATGTCTCTACCGGGAACGGGGATGATAGAGCCGTTATGTGCTACACAATTTTCCGACTCCATTTGCGGAGCCGGCATTTTATAGTGACTCTTGAACTCAAGCTTACCATCGACAATATCATAGATAGCATCAGCACCCCAATCTAGACGATCCCACGCTCTGCAACGAGCCCGTCCACCGCCGCCCCATTCATCTGTAAACAACACTTTATTGCCTTCATTATTGAAAGTTGCTGAGTGCCAGTAGGCAAACCCGGCATCGGTCACGACATCGATGCGCTGAGGTTTATTAGGATCTGTGATATCGAAGAGAATACCATTACCTGAACAGGCGCCGGCGGCTATGTTTGCAGATGGAAATACGGTTATGTCGTGACAATGATCTGTAATTTGAGTCTCTTGCGAGTCATCGCCATGGTCTCCGCCACGCCAAAGGCCTGCAAGCGAACCTGTTTTGGAATCGGCAAAAACTGCAGGGCTATCGATAATTCGGGCTTCTGTGGGATTATCTATGGGGATTTCAATCACGTCGATGCGAAAAAGTGCTGTTCGCTGATCACCTGGAATATCATCGATACATCCCCCTAGCTCCTTTTCTTTTCTGACGTTCCGGATGCCAGAATTATAGACAAGAATTTTATCTTTTGAACCGGGAGGAGTGACAACTGAGTGCGTATGCGAACCCCGACACGTCTGAACTCCAGCGACATGTTTAGGGCGCCTCAAGTCCGAGATATCGAAGATACGCAGCCCCTGGAAACGATCTGGACTAGTATCGGAATTGACGCCTTCCAGACCACAGTCAACACGACTTCGGGTTTGCTCTACCGAATAAATCAAGAGGTGCCCCACCAATGAAACATCCCCTTGCCCCCCCGGACAAACCACTGAGCTGAGAAGTGTTGGTAACCCTTTGCTATCGATATGATAAATATTGAACCCGTGATAGTTGCCGGCCACTAGTATGTCGTCTCGAAAGGCCATGTCAGTATTGGCAAAACTTAGCATAGGATAGCGCTTATTTTTTGCTTTATCTTCAATAGTCTCAGAATCTTCTTTACCTACTCCTTCTTTATTTTTTTTCCGCTTTTCAGCACCTCTCCCAGCAGGGTTTTCCGGATCAAAAAAACCTGGAGGCTTGGGCAGGGATCTGACGAGCTGGAGATGAAGAATTGCTTCCTCGGCATTATTTAGACCAGCTTTTAATCCCGCCCGAGGGTCGCTCGATAGACCAATTAGTAACTTGTTCATTCTTTCGATCTCTACGGCCTGATCATTCATAATATCTGAGACAAACTCGTCTAAGAGCGAGTCGAATGCTGAACCAGGCTGTTCTCTGAGATCTTCAACCATTGCGATGGCGCCATCATGATGCGCGATCATGAGTTTTAGAAAAAGACGATCGAAATCTTTGCTGATTAAGCTCTCAAGTGATGCCATTTGTTCTGGCGTTGCCATGCCTGCCATATCATGGTGCATAGCGTTCGCTGTTTCTTTGAACGGATTGGGAGCTATTTCGCCGCGATCTTCAAGCCACTCTTGCATGAAAATTATTTCGTCGGCCTGAGAAGAATCAATGCGCTGCGCTAGATCAATGATTTTTTTATTATTGGTATTGAGATCGGCCAATTTGGCCATTAACGTAGCTTGATGATGGTGAAGGATCATGTCCTGCATAAAACGCACGTCGTCAAGCGTATAAGACGACTTGGCAATGCTGATTGCCTTGTCTGCATCAAGCAGTCGGGTAGTATCGCCTGGCGCACCAGGCTGGAGTATGGGTGCTCCATCAACGGCAAACGACGAGAATAAAATACAGCCTATAAAACTCACCAAAACTGGGCTGAGAAATGGTTTAGGCAAATTGATTCTAAGAGGCATAAGCTAATTCTGGAAGTCTCTTTCTGAATGTCATAAACATATAAAAATAGATGCCCATCGCAATAAGGGCTGCTCCCGAGCACATCAAAAATACGCTGCTGTAGCCCAACGCTGAATCCAGTAATGATGCTGATAGAATTGGGCCTATTATTTGACCAAGACCCTGAGCAGCGGGCATCATCGCGGCATATTTGCCAGCCATATCGATATTGGCTATGGTCGACATCTGATAGACATCTATAAAAATCCATAATAAGTTGAATGAAAATACACTTATTAGCAAAGTTGTATCATTGATGCCATTTGCAAGTAACCCCACTACGCACGTCATAGTGAAAAGTGCAATTAATAATGGCCGTATCAAACCAAATCGGTTACTCAGAAGTGTGGCAAACGCGCAACCAAGGATGCTGCAAAATGATGACCAAACAAGAACTTTTCCGGTCCATGAAGGGGTTGCTTGGTCGCTCAGCGCAGCTAGCTCAATATAGGTCCAGTATGAACCGATGTTAATGTAAGTAATAACCATCGCGAGGAGGCACAACCAGGGCACATACTTTGGTATTGTTGCTGAAATGCCATGCCCATCTTGAGTATGCTCTTCAACAGGGCAACTATCTAAGCTCTGAGCTTTTGTTGCATGAGCAGGTATCCATTTGATGAATGGCAGGGTAAGTAAGAAACAAAAGATAAAAACGGTGTATATGCCAGACATTGACATCAGAGGAAGAAAATGAAGCTCAAGAGCTTGCGAGAAGGCAAATGCAAATAACATTAAATTATAGGCTAGAGCAGGTTTTGACGTTGCCCCCAGCGAGGAAACGGCTACCGCTGTATAAATTCCACTACCCAGTCCGGCTAGAAGGCGCAAGTACAATACTTGTTGATAATCTACCCAACTTATGCAAAGCCAATTTGCTGTGACAGCGAGCAAGATGGCAAATAAAACCATCAAACGGCGATCGAGTCTGGCAATAAAGAAAGAGCTGACGAAGGCCCCAAGCGATAGACCACCCAAGTCAGCTGCCGCTAAATATCCGACCTCGACTTCTGAGAATCCCAGTAAGTTAACCCATGCGGTTGAGATCACCGGTATTCCGACCAAAACACCGTATCCCACGAGCGTCATATAGAGACTTATTCCGATCGAGGTCCAGTGGTCGAAAGGAGATTTTTCACTATTTTCTAGCTTTTCTGCGGAATTCACATGGAGGCTCCAATTTTTAAAGACTCTTATTTGCTCTCTTTTGAAGAGATCCCATTTCTAGTAAACTGACATTTCCCGCAATTCGCCACTGAAAACTCGCCAAAAATAAATCAGATCATTCGGCCTCGACAAGGTATTTCTGAGCTGATTCCTTCATTTTTGACGTGATGGGAATGGCAGTCCTAACTTCAAGGTCAAAATATACGCTTGTGCTCTTTAGCGTTGCTGCTAGAGTTTCTTTACTTACATTTTGCATTTCATAAAGCACAGTTATTGACTTATTTCCTATCTTGAGTAGTTTTGCAGTGATTTCAAGCAAATCACCTTCAGCGACTTCAGCCTGATATTCAATTACGTGACGAACATCTGCCCATCCGGTTTTTTCTTTTACTAAATTGTCGGTAGACCATCCAAAAATGGCATGGAGAAAATGATAAGAGCCATCATCAAACATTGCCACATAGTGGCGGGTTGTCATATGTCCCATGACGTCGCAGAGATTTGGATGATTTATGCCTTTGTATACAATCATGAGCAGCTAATTTATAAGGAGAGTTAGTGAAAACATTTGAGATTGAAACTATCCCTCGCTTCTTGGGGCGATTGAACCTTACAGCCTATCAGCTCAAGTATAGTGCGCGCTCGCTCGACTAATTGGGCGTTGGTGGCGAGGACTCCTCTGTCGAGGTATAAATTATCTTCCAACCCTACCCGCGCGTGGCCGCCGAGCATAGCGCTTTGCGCGACCATTGGCATTTCTAGTGCGCCCAAGGCAAACGCACTCCAATTAGCCTCATCAGGCAAATTATCTACCATTGTTTGAAAATTTCTGGGTAGGGCCTCGGCGGCCCACCGGACATTAAGACAGATTTGGAAAAGAGGGGGGCTCTCTATAATTCCCTCTGCAATCATTTGTTTAGCAAACCAGATATGCCCCAAATCGAATGTTTCTAACTCTGGCTTAACCCCTATCTTTTGCAGCCTTTCGGCGCCTATGCGAAGCATGTTCGTTGACGAGATATAAACATAATTGTCGACAGGGTAATTGAATGATCCGCAGTCAAGGCTACAGATTTCAGGAAGGAGTTCTTCAACATGCTCCATGCGTTCTACCTGGCCTACGCAATCAGTTGTCTGGTCAAAATCAAGCGGATCATCGTCAGGGCCCAAAAACAGATCGCCTCCCATCCCGGTAGTGAGATTTATCACTACATCGGTATCGCTGCTACGGATTCTATCAACGACCTCCCGATACAGTGCGAGGTCACGCGCGGGGGCTCCTGTGTCGGGGTCTCTTACATGGATATGAGCAATAGCGGCACCCGCTTTTGCGGCATCAATTGATGCATCTGCAATTTGCTTGGGTGTTATCGGCAGATGGGGAGTTTTATCAGCGGAATCGCCCGAGCCCGTGACTGCGCAGGTAATAATGACAGATCGATTGATAGAATTTATTGTAGAAGCCACTTTTTGCACCTTGTGTTTTTATAAGTTTAAGTCTCAGCTTTTATTTCTCGGTGTTGGTCATCTTCGCGCAGGGCGCGAATCAATGATACACCCATGATTATCCCGACCGCCAGAAGAGGCAACGAAAAGACTATGGTTGCTGACAGAATAATTTTTTGGCCTCCATCAATATACATGAGTGATATAGGCAACACGGCCAATACGCCGGCCCAAAACAGCCTCTGCCACCTGGCAGGATCTTCCCCAGCGCGAAGTCTTTGTGTTGCAACTGATGCGAGTGTGTAAGATGCAGAATCATAAGTCGTAACAACAAAAACTACAGAAATAAGACAAAAAGCCGCGAGGCAATAGTAACCAAATGGCAAGGACATAAAAACTTCAGTTATGGCGGCAGATTCGCTTTGTTCCCTCATTATATTGGTAACATTCAAGATATCATTCAACTCGAGGTGCATCGCATAGTTACCCAAAACGATGAAGAAAATACCCACACCCATACTCCCAAACCCGAGCATACCTAAAATGACTTGTCGTAATGTCCGGCCAAAGGAAATTCTGGTAACAAAAATACCCACGAAAGGCGCAAAAGCAACCCACCAGGCCCAATAGAATATTGTCCAGCTCTCTACAAATCCGCTGTTTATCCAGGGGTCTGTCCAAGTATTCATTTGAATAAAATTTTGCAGCACTAACCCAATGCTGTTGGTGCCCATTTTTAAGATAAAAAGTGTTGGCCCTACCAAGAGGACGAAAGCGAGTAACGCCAGAGCGATAACCATATTCAATTCGGAAAGACGTTGTATTCCCTTTTTTAGCCCCATCCAGGCGCTGCATGAGAAGAGGACCACACAAAAAGTCATGACACAAAAGTCGAGAACAAAGCTTGCTGATAAGCCGGTTAACTTGGCTATACCCGCGGAGATCATTGGCGTTGAAAGTCCAAGAGACGTGCCTGTTCCGCCAATTAAATTAACCATGAATATAAAGTCAATGACTCGGCCAGATTTGCTATTCACTCCTCCAACTAGGAACTGAGAGCAGGCAGTGCTCAGACGCAGGTAAGGAACACGTCTGACATAAAATGGATAGGCAATAGCAAGGGTTGGCAGGCAATAAATAGCCCAACCAGTAATGCCCCAATGAAAAATCCCATAGCTGGCGGCCCACTCAATCGCATTTGTAGATCGCGGCGCCACGCCAAAAGGTGGATTGTCAATATAGAAACCCCACTCAATGGTTGCCCAATACAACATCCCAGCTCCAATTCCCGCACAAAAAAGCATGCCGATCCAGCTGAAAGTCGAGAATTCCGGTTTGCTGTCAGCTTCGCCCAGCCTTACAGAGCCGTATTTGCTAAAAGCGAGGAAAGCTAAAAATATTATGACGCCGACCGCATACCAAATATAAAGTATGCCAAAATTAAGAGTTACCAGATCATAGAGGTGAGTAATTACGGAACGGGCTTTCACGGGGGCACTGAGTATGGGGACCGCTGCAGCGGCAACCACGACTAAAGTGGCCCAGAAGATAGTCGAGTCAAGTTCTTTTTTTGATTCGATGGTTTTAGTCATTTTACAGCCACAGAGTCTTGCATTCGAGAATTTCTAATTGAATTTACATCAAATTGTTGGGTCATGAAACAAATCACATAAAAGCTTGTGTGGAACTTCTCGCATTGCTACTTTATCCCCCAAGTTTAGGACAGGTTTTTTTTGTTTTCCATAAGGTTCCCAGCGAGGCAGGCCGTCGCCATTGGGATCTCCTACTCGGGCAAAATTTGTCCAGTACGTCATGATTTGATCGGTCAAGACTAAGTCATTTTTACTGGTAGGTAACCAATCATCGTGAGTTCCAAAAACATAGGGCAACTCAGCCCCATGATATGCTCCAATATATTTTCCGGTGTCATGTTCGCGGACCCTAGAAAAATAATAAACATAAACTTTGTTTGATAGATGGCGATTGATAGCTCGAGCTAATATCTGGATCGGACAGGAGTAGTCGACACTGTCATCGAGGACGGCCATTTTATCACGTCTATTGACCAAAGAGGATAGCGTATCTTTGACGCTCATGAAGTTTTGGGCTGGGAACCAGTCTTCTATATATTGATTTACTTCCTTTTCTGTTACTTTGTCGGGGGTATACATCAAGTTTTCGTCCGAGTTACTGCCTATAAGATAATCGGCCAAATGAATCTGTCCTTGCGCAATCATTCTAGCGGGCGTATCTGGCATTACATGGTCATCGACTATCGCAAAAAAATTTTTTCGTTTTGCGTTGTAAGAGCTATCGCCGTAATATTTCATGGCTTGAGCATGGACCTCCCCGGCAGACTTTTCCCGCAGTTCGGCTAGCGTTGAAACGCCGAGCATTTTTGCGAATCCTGCCCCAAGTTCTTTCTCTTCCTCATAAGCATTTGCGTAATCATGATGAATTTCAAAACCACCGCTTTGCTTTATGGCGCGCTTGAAAAGATTTCGAGCCAAAGGCGACACGCTCAGATAGCCGATATTTGCAGCGCCCGCGGACTCGCCAAAGACCGTGACATTGGCCGGGTCACCTCCAAATGAATGGATATTTTCTTGTATCCAATGAAGCCCCGCGATAAGGTCTAGCAAAAAAAAGTTGCCCGAGTTATCTTCTCCCTCTTGGTCTGCTATCTCAGGGTTCACGAATGCCCCGAAAATACCTTGCCGGTATGCGATGCTCACAACGACAACATCTTTTTTGGCGAGTTTATGGCCTAGATAATTTGGTTCATAGGTCCAACCTGAGAGGTTGTTTCCGCCATAAATATAGACCATGACAGGTAAATTTGCCGAGGAGTCGGTCATTGGAGTCCATACGTTTAGATACAAACAATCTTCGCTCACCTGCCGAGGAACAGGCGCTTCATCCACATCCCCCCCGAAGGATGCTATTACATCTCGGTACCAATCGGTAAGGTATTCGTCTTGCATGCAGGCCGGTGCAAATTGTTTGGCATGCTGATCGCCTAATCGTGGAATATGTTTTCTGGGTGCTCTCCAACGCAGATCGCCGATTGGAGGCTTTGCGAACGGTACGCCACGAAAGATTGATATCCCATTCTCAATTGAACCAATTAAAGATTCCGAATTAGCTTTGATTCGGATGTCTTGTGATTCTTGTTTATGGTGAGTGCACGCGGTGACAAGGAGTAGTAAGCCAAAAAAAATTATGTTGCTTCTAATCATAGTGCCACGCCGTACATCTCATCCCACTTGATCCTCAAAATTGACAGATTAAATAATATGAGGTGGTCAGTCATAAAGAAAATACATTGAGGCTCTGTGCCTTTTCGGTGCGGCAAATTAATCGGAATTCTCCCCCTCAAACAGCGGTAGGTTTTGACTTAGATAACCATTTAAATTCTCATTATTAAGTCGTGATTATAACACAACCACCCAGATTGCCTTGCTCAATTAGCTCATGGGACTCAGCTAAATTAGATAGGGGAAGCACAGCAGCAATCCGATGTTTGAATAACCCCTTTGCCAGCATATCGTTGGTGTCATTTATTGCCTTCTCCTTAGCTGACTCAGGCATCGCGTAAACGATAATCATCCGTACTGTAAGATCCATGTACATCATCTGTAAAAACGGGATTTCAGGCTGTTTAATGGCGGTCGATGAGTAGGTGGCAATGGTTCCATTGACTCCGATACATTTTAGTATCTCCGGCAAGTTGGCGCCAAACTCAACATCAATCACTCGCTGAACCTTTTTGTTGTCCGTCAAATTCAAAATTTCATTACCCCATCCTGGTACTTTATGGTTGACGACAGCAAATGCGCCAAGTTCATAACATAGTTTCTCATCTGCTTCATTGCTGGCTGTAGCAATTATCTTTGCTCCCGCCATTTTTGCCCATTGAATTGCGTAGTAGCCGACGCGACCCGCACCGCCGGTTACCAAAACCAACTGCCCATGGATATCTCCATCCGAATGGACACATCTATGTGCGGTCATAACTGGTATTCCAAGGCAAGCTCCCACATTAAAGTCGGCTTTGTCGGAAAGAGTTGGGGCTCGTTTAGAATCCAAGGCGACGTATTCTGCCGCCGTGCCCAAAGAACGTGCAAACTGGGCCTGATAGACCCAGACCCTCTCCCCGATCCTATTGCGCGAAACCCCTTCACCCACTGCTTCAATGACGCCCGCTCCATCACTATGGGGTATGACGAGGCCATCGTCTAGGAGATTAGGAAACGCGCCAGCCCGTTTTTTAACGTCAGAAGGGTTTACGCCGCTTGTTTTTAGCTTCACCAGAACCTCTCCGGGTCCCGCCTTGGGCTTCGCCTGTTCACCGATTTGAATCACATCTTTGGCATCTCCAAATGTTTCGAACCATCCCGCTTTCATGTTTTTCTCCTATCCAGAAAATTTTTCTGCTTTATAGTCAAACCAATTGGACAACCCCTCAGTGTGGCCGTCAAGCGAGATTGCTTGCCCTGATATATGCCTACCCGCTCTTGAACACAGAAATAAGGCCATTTGTGCGACATCCTCAGCCTCGACAAAAACCCTCAATGAATTTTGCCTGAGATATACCTCGCGAATATTGTCTATAGTTGTATCTCTTTGTTTGGCGTCATTAGCAATCACATTCTCTATTCTAGGACCATTTACGCTGCCGGGACATATCGCATTTACTCTCACTCCAAATGGCCCTAGCTCCATTGCCCAGGTTTTGGTTAGGCCAATCATGGCCCATTTTGACGCTACGTAAGGGGATCGAAGGGGAAAACCGAATAATGCAGCCGTGGACGCTATGTTTACCATAGAGCCACTAGAGGTTTTTAGAAAAGGGGCAGCTCTCCTGGACACATAAAAAAAACCATTGAGATCCACATTCAGTGTATGTGTCCAGTCTTCTGGATCAATATCCTCAAGCGCTGCCGTCGGGCCTGCAATTCCGACATTGTTGACCACCACATCAAGCCGCCCATACAACGTCTCTATATCCTCATAAACTTTATCAACGTGATTTAGATTAGAGACATCCGCCAGTGTTGAACTTATTTTGGGCGTCTCATTTTCTGCTGACTTCAAAGCGTCCTTAGAGACATCACAAATATGAACGTGGGCGCCTGCGGAGACAAATGCCTGAGAAATTGCCCACCCAATTCCGGATGCTCCGGCCGTTACCAGCACAGTTTTATCAGATAGGTCCATAATAAGTTTATCGCCCCAAGTTGTTTTTTATGATCTGTCCGTCTTTCATGACGAACACAGGATTCTCAAGTGCTTCAATGGTTTCAAGGGGGTTGCCTAGCACCGCAATTATATCAGCGAGTTTACCGACTTCTATACTACCGATTCGATCATCCCACTGCAGTAGCTCGGCACCTACAATGGTACCAGCTTTGATGGTGGCCATGGGGGTCAATCCTGCCTCGATCAGCGTTGCGAATTCGCGAGCACAAATGGTTGATTCGACCATAGGACCGCAAAGGTCCGAGCCTACCGCGATCTTGACTCCCGATCGATGTGCTTTGCCGATCAGTTGTAACCACGAGTCTCTGAATGATAGATAAAAATCATCATTCTTCGTTTGTTCTCGTAACTTGCCGCTGAGCGCATAATAATCTCCGACATAGATTGTCGGGACTAAAAATGTGCCGTGCTTGACCATCAAATCGATCGATTTTTGGTTCATAAAGCTGCCGTGCTCAATCGATCGAACCCCAGAAATAATCGCCTGATTTATGCCTTCTGTTGCGTGAGCGTGGGCAGCTACTGGAACGTTTTGTCGTTTAGCTTCTGTCACCGCAGCTGCAAGCTCCTCAGGGCTGAACGAGACATTTTTAGGATGATCGCCCACTGACATGAAGGCCCCAGTGACCATAATCTTAATCCAGTCGGACCCATATTTAATTTCTTGTCGAATTGCTTTGCGAATTTCGTCTACCCCGTCAACGATTAACCCATCTGCAATCACATTTTGTTCGAGCGATAGATAATTAATGTCACCCCCCCCGCCAGTTACTGAAATGTAATGGGCGGCTCCAGTTAAACGCGGACCCCAAAATACCCCCTCCTCAATAATGCGCTTTAGATCTTGAACAGCATAATAGACGTCTGCGTCACCCATTACTCGAATGGTGGTCCAACCCGCAAGCAGTAGGTTCTGGAGATTGGATAAACCGAGAAGAGCTTTATATGCCGAAGAAGCTTCCAGGTGAGCATTTTGGTAATCATGTCTGAAGATCATAGGGTGCTCATGGGCGTTAATCATGCCCGGCATAAGCGTGGTACCTGGTAGGTCAATTCTGATAGCATTTGGGGGAATTTCGGTAACAGGGACAATATCAGATATGACATTTTTTTTTACGAGCACAACTTTATTATTGAGACCATTTTCCGATATCCCATCAATGAGTGTATCTGACACTAACGCATAAGTGTCTACTGGTTCGGAAAAAAGTAGCGGACTTATCCAGAAAATAGCTAGCGCTACACCAATTGAGATCAGCCCTTGTTTGAGTGATATATCCTTCATAGCGACTCTTTAATAGTTTGAGGTGGCGAAGGTATTTTTACTAATTCTCACCAAGACAAAAAGAAGCATTGTTTTACCGAGATTTGCATAAATGCCTGCACTTATGCACTTGTTTGCAACCTACAGAAAATTCTGTCTCAGAGCAAGTCACACACGCCGAGTATTAAGATACAACTGCATCTTTAATTTGTGGCAAAATATCGACGGAAACGGTCGGGGTTAAAAAATGATCATTGAGTGTGGTAAGAGTTTTGTCAGGACATGAGCAAAAGCGAACATTCGAACGCGTGATAACGCTTCTGAAGAGTGGTGATCTTGAGAGAGCGGAATCGCTTTGCAGAGAGCAGTTACTTGAGGATCCTCGAGAGGTAAATTTTTTATCGGTTCTCGGCTCTATTTTGCTGCGCAAAAACGATTTCGAGGGAAGCGAAAAAATTCTGCGAACCGTTGTTCAGATAGCGCCTGAATATCCCAACGCACAGGAGGATCTTGGGACAGTGCTGCTAAATTTGAAGAGATGGGAAGACGCCCTACCTTTTTTGCAAGAGGCTATCAAATTAAAGCCAAAGAATGCCGGCGCATTCTTTAAGCTCGGAGGGGCACTTAAAAACCTCGGACGGCACGAAGCGGGAGACGCTGCCCTATCGCATGCAGCTGATCTCTCGCCAATGCAGGCTAATTTGGAGAAAGCTACTAAACTTTTTGCCGAAGAAAAGTACCGAGAGTCAGAAATAGCCGCGAAAGCGGTTCTCGCCGATAATCCAAAGGATGTTAATGCCGGCTTGTTGCTGGCGCGAATCGCCATTCATGCTCGAGCCTATAAAGAGGCCGAAAAATTGTTAAGAAAGGTAGTCGAATATGCACCTCGGTTTATCCTTGCATGGCATGAGTTGGGGGCGGCTTTGCGGGAGCAGCATAAAGATCAGGAGGCCGCTGAAGCAATGGAGGCCGCGCTTAAGATGGACCCTAACGATTCGACCACTCACTATCACTACGGTGCAGCCCTAGCGATGGCAGGTCGAACCGAGGAGGCTGCGAAAGCCTATCAGCGATCAATAGAAATTGACGCCAATCAAGCCGGTGCTCACTTGGGACTAGGCCATGTTTTAAAAACTCTCGGTGATCAGGCCGGGGGTATTGCTGCCTACCGAGCAGCTATAGATCTCAGGCCTAATTTGGGGGAGATATACTTTAGCTTGTCGAACCTGAAGACGTTTCGTTTTTCCGCTAAAGAGATTGACGACATGGTGAGGCGCATCGGACAACAATCATTGGCGAGCACGTCTGTCGTTCACTTTGCGTTTACCTTGGGTAAAGCCTTTGAGGACAGTGAGGACTACGATCGGGCCTTCGAGTATTATACTCAGGGCAATGAGGAAAACCGAAAGTCAATAACTTATGATCCGGTGCAGACAGAGCTTGCCCATATGAAGCTAAAAGAAACTTTTAACGCTGACTTTTTTGACCGCGTCAATAAATCGCAAACAGGTGTTAAGGATCCGGATCCGATTTTTATTGTCGGGTTACCTAGATCCGGCTCGACTCTCATTGAACAAATACTCGCCAGTCACAGTCTTGTGGAGGGTACCAGCGAGTTACCCGACTTAGGCATCGTCTCACAGATGGTGTCAAACAAACAAAAAGGTAGGATCTTCCCTGGCGGTATTCTGGAGATGAGTGATAGCGAAATTACAGAACTAGGTCAACTATATCTAGATCGAACAAATCGCCATAGGCGGGGCACCCCCTATTTTACAGACAAGATGCCAAATAATTTTGCTCATGTGGGGCTTTTGCATGCAATTTTACCAAACGCAAAGATAATAGATGCTCGCCGGCACCCGCTTGATAGTTGCGTGGGCTGTTTCAAGCAACATTTTGCAAAAGGGCAGACTTTTACATATGACCTTTTTGAGTTGGGAGAATTTTATCTTGAGTACGATAAACTTATGAAACATTGGGATAATTTGTTGCCCGGAAAAGTTCTGCGAGTCCAGTATGAGGATGTGGTTTCAGATCTTGAAAACGAGGTAAAACGGATTCTAGATTATTGTAATCTACCCTTTGAAGAGGAGTGCGTAAACTTTCATGAGACTAAGCGTGCCGTCCGGACGGCCAGCTCCGAGCAGGTGAGACAGCCTATTTATAGTCAATCCATTAATACCTGGAAGAAATTTGATGCCCATATCCAGAGCCTCAAAGAGATCTTGGACCCCTTACTTGATTCAAATGATCCCACGATCATCGTGCGCTAATGACTGCTAGGCTCCCAGATCTGATCGTCACTTCTGTGGTACGAGGCAGTGAGAAGGGACAAAGCCATGGGGGTGTGTACCTGATCGATTTCAATAATCGGGAGGTAAACCAACATATCGACTGGAATACAGGGGAAATTGACTTCGCAGGTCGTGGATGGGATCGAGGATTGCGTGGGATAGAATTCTATGATGAAAAGGTTTGGATCGCGGCCAGTGATGAATTATTTTGCTACAGTCCAGACTTCAAGTTGCTCGAGTCTTTCAAGAATCCCTACTTGAAACATTGTCACGAGATTAGTCGACGCGATCATCTGCTATTCCTTACATCAACTGGATATGACAGTCTACTAGTCTTTAATTTCAAGAAAAAAGCTTTTACCTGGGGTTTATACATTTCTAAAAACGGTGAGCAATGGGTGGGTCAGCGCTTTGATCCGTTAATGGGAGGGGGACCCCCGTTTTCTAACAACTATCATATTAATATGATCCATGTGGAACAGAGCGGCGTTTATTTTAGCGGACTGCACACGCGCGCTTTGCTTCGATTGGCCTCAGATATTAGCATCTCACCGCTGTGTAGCTTGCCAGAGGGTGTGCACAATGCGAGGCCTTTTCTTAGTGGAGTGATATTTAATGATACTAGAAGTGACGCGATCCGATATGTCGGAAGAGATGATGAGTCACTGGCTTTTAAAGTGCCGACTTATGATTCCACAGAGCTCGAATTTAATGGGGTAGACAGCAGTCGCATTGCAAGACAGGCATTCGGGCGCGGACTTTGCGTTATAAACGATCGATTAATTGCCGCGGGTTCATCCCCTTCGACAATTAGTCTTTACGACATTAAATCACAGAAACGCGTAGCAATGGTCAATTTGACAATGGATATTCGAAACGCGGTCCATGGATTGGAGGTATGGCCATATGGCTGATCTGAGGATGGCCAACGCAAAAACGGCACGCTTTGCATGCCGTATGCGTAAGGTAGTTTCGATCCCTTGAGACTTTAGGTCAGGTTCAGAAATAGCGCCTGAACGATAGGCTGTAGTTTCTTGGTCGAATCACGTTGTTACTGTTTCTGCCAAAATAAGGGTCAAAATCCGTAGAGTCTTTGTAGGAAATACCGCGCTCATCACTAATATTATTGAAACTCAGTTGCGCTTTCCAATCTCCAAACTCATATCCCAAAATCAAATCGGTCACGCTGTAGTCCCCTTGCGTCTGTCGCGGGGCATTGGCGCCATCATCAAGTTGGTTTAGTGAGTCTCCATTATGGCTATGCTGCACCCTCACAAAGCCATCTCCACCTCCGAATAAAGACATTCGACCAGAGTACTCAAGATACATTGAGTATGAAGTGTCGGCGAAAAACGGAAGATTTGATTTGGGAGTGAGGCCTAGTGTGGCTTCCCCACCTTCGAAACGATCATCCGGGTAGGTAAGGCTGTTAGGAATTACATAGGCATCCCTTATTTTAGTGATGTTAAAGCCAAATTGAACGTTTTCACTAATCAGTCCAGTAACGTCTATGTCATAGCCGCTGACTTCAGCATCTCCAAGGTTAGCTACCACTGCTTGCCAAGGTTGACCAATAGCAAAGCTAGGGTCCGTGACTTCCAGCTGCATATCCTTCCACTTCATGTCGTAAATGGTCGTATTAACCTGCAGTTTTCCATCCATCCATGTCGATTTCAAACCAAATTCTGTGTTTTCAATAACGTCAGACTCATAGTCAACGGGAAGCGTCGGTATACCTCTGCCTCGGTTAGTACCGCCAACCCTGTAGCCCTCTGAGTAGAGCGCATAGACCATTACATCATCGTTGAAGTTATATTGGAGTCCATATTTGGGTAAGAACCCATCGTCTTTCATGGAACGTGGATTCCTTTCGAAACCGCTCCCTCCATAAGGGTTACCCTTGGGCTTCTCGTTCCACCAATTAATGCCCCTATCGACTTCATAATACCGCCCCCCAACAAGGAACGAAAGCTGTTCGGTCAGCTTGACATCAAACTCGCCGAACACCGCCTTGTCCTCACGAGTCGTCGTTTGCGCGGAGAACCACCATACATCTGACTCTGGGACAGTGAAACCATAATAAGCTGCATATGCAGACCATGTGGCGAAAGCCGTTGATGAAGCATAACCATCAACCCAAGTAGTGAAATCCCACTGTTCATCAGAGTCCATGTAAAACATGCCTGCAGTCCAGCTGACGCGCTCTCCGCTCCCGGTTAGACGAACTTCCAAGGACTTTGATTCGTTCTTTTGATCATTGGTTAGGGCGCCCATTGGATCTGCGCCAAAGTCGTAGGTAGCATAATATGCGCCAATAACATACATGAAGTAGGCAGCATATGTTTGGGTATCATGCTGATATAAAGTTTCCCGATCATAATAGGAACCAACCACGGTAAGTTGAGCAAACCCGAGATCCCCTTCTATTACAAGACTTGTTTGTAACCACTCATCAGTTCGAAACTCATCGTAGAACTTAACCGTCTTAAGGTCTCCAACATTTTCATCCATGTCGTTAAACCCTTTGGAATCAATGTCTTGGTAGTTTGCGCTCAGGGTTGTGGTCCAGTTATCCGACATTAACCAACGCACTTGGGCTCTAGCTCCAGCCCACTCGACGCTGTTGAGATCATCCTCCACGTCTCTTGCATTGGTCAAAAGGCCTCCCGAACCCGAGGAGGGATCAACCACAGTGGTACCAAGGACACTGTCGATAAAGCCGCCATCCTCAGCGCTAAATGCAGACATTCGTAAGGCCACTTTGTCTTCCACTAGAGGTATATTGATGGTCGCATCAAAATCATGTCCAGTGTCACCGTCACTTACGCTACTGAGACCGAAGCCGACGTTACCCGAAAATTCTGATGGGTCTGGCTTATTTGTGATTACCCGTATTGTTCCCGTTTGCGATGTTGCCCCAAACAAAGTTGACTGCGGCCCTGCCAGAGCCTCTACGCGCGCAATATCTACCGGGTAGATATCGGGTGCCATCGATGTCATCGACATGGCTTGTTCGTCAAGGTATATCGCTGCCGTAGGGTCTACGAGGAATCCGCCCCCGTCACTAACGCCGCGAAAAACAATTGTATTCTGCCCAGCAGTGGTGGTTTGGACGTTCAAACTACCGACAAACCTGGAAAAGTCCTCGAGGGTCGTAATACCCTGTTTCTGCACGTCTTCACCCGAGAGACTTTGAATCATCATAGGCACATCTTGCGAAGATTCCGCTCGTTGACGTGCCGTCACGATGATTTCCTCTAGAGCTGTCTCTTGGCCAATGGCCAGAGGTGTCCCGGTCATGCCGAGAGCGGCTGCAATTGAAGTCACGATTAACTTTCTCTTGAACAAATCGTCAGTTTGTATTTGATCCAAGTTGCCCATGTATTCTCCCCTTAAAAAAACAAAATAAGTCTTCTCAATTTCTAATGCCCTAGCAATACTGTGAAACTGATTTTACTGATCCCATCAGGACAGGATAAGCTATTTTTTTCTGTACGTAAACGTCAGAAAACTAAAACTGCAAAAATCGCTATCCAAATTTTCGTTCAGGCAGGAAATTAGGGTTTGCTACTCCATAGTTTCGGTGTTGCTATGCCCCAAAAATAAGCTTTTAGCTTTAATAGAGCGAAGCAGCATTTCGGATTTATTGCGCGTTTAGTATATAGTGAAAGCCAAAGTTACATTTCTACAATTAAAGGCGAACCAGCTGAGTTGGATTCAATCGCCAAAGTATAGACGAGATGAAGTTAGCGACTGCCAAAGCGCCCTTAACAGCCATTAGTGCCCTCACCTGGATTAAATTGGTGGTGTACTCGCTTCTATTAATTAACTTTGTGTTTTATTTCAGGGATGACTGGGTGATTGCAGGGCATACCTTGCATGCTGGGAGCACATTTTTGCAATGGACAAGTGCCTATAATACGACGATTGATGAGACGGCGTGGTTACTCTTGTTGTTGTTGTTTGAGATGGAAACGCACGTGTTATCGGGACGAGATCTGTCTCGAACATATGAGAGCCTATCCCTTATCGTTCGGCTTTGTTGTTACGTTGTTTTAGCTCATACTCCTTACGCATATGCAAATACTGTTTATGATTTAACGCAGGCACCCATAATTGAAGGGGTGGCTGAATTATGTCAACTCGCTGATCAAAACCTATCTTACGCATACAACCTAGTTTATACAAAAATTACCAGTGAAAATTGCAGTCAACTCTCTAGTGCGACAGAATTTTTTTTCAATGATCCACCTGATCATCTCATCGTTCAGGACAAAGCTGCCTTAGCACTGGAACTAAGATCATCGTGGGTTGATTTAGCTGAATCAATCACTTGGTTGCTAATCCTATTCAGCATTGAAGTTGTGGTCTGGCTTCAGGATAGGGATGTTACAAGCGGTCTATTTATTCGAGTTGCAAACACGGTGAAGGTGCTTCTCTACTCCCTTTTATGGCTCGCGATAGGCTATTGGATTTATTTAGGTCATTATATGTTTGCCTGGGACGAATTTGTTTGGATTGTGGGGTTTGTAGCAATAGAAATGAATGTTGTTGAGAGGCGCAGAGATATTGAGGAACCTTCTTGAGGCAAGGGTCGAAACTCTTCGTTTTGCAAACTGTTTATACTTAGATAAATTTAGTTAGGTAATGGATTTTTAGGAGCATAGGTTATGTCAAAGTCATTTAAAGGTTTTGTCAAAGCGGCTTTTTTAGGTATCCCGGGAGAGAATCTTGTTAAGCAGGAGAGAGACTCTCTGCAGGCAGAGATGGACGGGTTTTTAGGTGATCGCCACGCCTCCCTGCAGAGGAAGGCTTGGGGCGCCGGTGACAAACAGCAAAAAGGTACCATCCGCAGAAATGAGCGTCAGTGGTCCGCTATTTCTCAAGCGGAGTTGGAATCCATATCTCAGGAAATGGATCTCTCTGAGGTAATCACGGCTGGGAGCATTGGCGCGAATTTATGTTTTGCAGGGTTGCCCAGTTTTTCTTTAATCCCCAAGGGCAGCACCTTTAAATTTCCCTCTGGTGCGGAGCTACTTGTAGAAGAATATAACCCTCCTTGCCTCGATATGGGAAAGGAATTGGCATCAAAATACCTCACAAGTTCTGGCAAACCTATTCACGACACTGCGTTTGCGAAAGCCGCTCAATATAGTCGAGGCCTTGTCGGAGTGGTGGAGGTGCCAGGACTAATTAAAGTCGGTGATGAGGTCGAGGTTTTCATTTATAGACCGCCAGACTGGATGCAAAGTCACGAAAACCCATACATGGCCTGATGAGACTGTAATCGCCTGTTATTACAAACAGCGGGAAGAATGACTCGGTGCTATTAAAACGCGGTGATAACAAACGGTTGATTTCCAGTGTTCTGTTGGGCGAGGTATCACATACCTTTTAGACCTCGTTTCTGCAGGGCCTTGGCAATTACTATTCGCTGGATCTCGCTGCTACCCTCCCAAATTCTGTCAACTCTAACTTCCCTATAAAAACGTTCCACTGCATTGTCTCTGCGGTAACCGCGCCCGCCCCATATTTGGAGGCAGCGGTCAGCTACGCGATTGGCCATTTCCGTGGCATAAAGTTTTACCATTGAGCACTGAATATGGAGACCCTTAGGGTCATCGCCTCGATCATGCGCTGCTGCTGCCTCATAAACCATGAGCCTAGATGCCCAGAGCTCGGTGACACAGTCAGCTAGGGCAAACTGCGTTGCTTGTTTGTCGATTAGATACTCTTCCTGAATCCTTCGTTGCGACGCCCATTCTGTTGCCTCCTCGATCATTCTTCTCGCGGCACCCAGCATTCTCGCTGCTATCGTTAATCGTTCATGCCGGAACCAATTCCGACTGTAAGTCATGCCCTCGCCTTCCTCTCCGATACGGTTTACCTCTGGCACAAACACGCGTTCAAACTTATATGTTGGATGATGCGATGGAAAGGTATGCGAAAATAGTGGGTTTTCAATCATTGAAATGCCGGGTGAATCTTTATCTATAAAGAACAATGCATCTTCCCCGCTTTCCAACCTGGCTTGAAGGAAGAAAAAATCGGCCAAATTAGCTGTAGTAACAAACCATTTTTCGCCAGAAATTTCATAACCACCTTTGCAACGTTCTGCCTTGGTTTCCACAACTTCATGAGACCCTGATTCAGATTCAGTTATCGCATAACATTCTCGAAGATGCCCATCCATCAATGGTTGAAGGTAATTTTTGATTTGATGATCACTGTTCCCACAGGCTTCGAACATCCATTCTTGGGCCTCAGGAAAGCACCAACAAAGAGCGTTGGTTACTGTTCCAAGTTCCTCCCAAGCTACCAATTGATCAACCATGCTCATGCCTAACCCTCCAAACGCTTTTGGGGCATCCATCCGAGAGAGGCCTAACTCGATTGCACGGGTTTGCATGTTTTGAGCAACATCATCAGGGATAATGCCCTTATTAAGCTCGGCTTCTATTTCCCAGGGAATCAGGAGAGATTCCACAAACTCTCTAACTATTTTTTGCCAGGCTAAGGTCTTGTCGCTGTGCTGAATTTCCATGACTACTCCTGATGATGAAAACTGAACGCTCTAAGAAGGGGGTAATAGTTTAGTTTGATTCAGCTCTCATAGTAAAAAGAAAAATGGTCCCAGTCACTAAAAACGAGTCACTGAGCGTTGCCATCAGCGCCTCCCAAAACCGGCGACTTTGTCAATTAAATACCCATTTAATACCCTGTACCACCATTTAGAAAATTATTGTATACTCGCCTCGATCGATGTAAGGTAAAACTTCGGCTTTGTGTTTGACAGCAGTTAGGTGATTGGGCATTCTGCCGAGACAGTTTGGGTTGAAATTTTGATTAATTCTTCCTCTCTTTTTGGAGCTGCGTAGGTGGCTGAAAAATACGATGCAATTGTAGTCGGAGCAGGACACAACGGGCTTACGAATGCCGCATATCTGGCAAAAGCTGGGCTCAAGGTGGTCGTGCTAGAGCGCAATGGCTACATCGGTGGTGCCGCTGTTAGCAGAGAGCTTTACCCAAATTGGAAGTACACCAATTGCTCATATGTATGCAGTTTGTTGCGACCCGAAATCATTCGCGACTTGCGGCTTCCGAGTCAAGGGTTGCAGGTGGTGCCTTATGGTGGCGGCGTGACCTTCATGCAAAATGGTGATTACTTCGGCAATCATACCGATCATGAACGTCATCACAGAGAGTTGGCACGTCATTCCAAGCGAGACGCTGATGCCTACAGCCGCTACGAAGCAGACGTCATGAAGCAGACTAGGATCATTCGCCCTTTTCTTATGCGAACCCCACCAGACCCGACTTCGTTAAAACCGAGAGATATCCGCGAGCTCATTGGCATGGCTAAAGCATTCGGTGGCATGGGTGAAGTTGGTTTAGCCGATACCATGCGTTTTTGGACCATGAGTATTGGTGACTTCCTTGAGGAATATTTCGAGTCAGATGTCGTTAAAGCCCACTTGGCCGGGAGCGGTATTATTGGAACAGCGTTGGGCGTGTATTCTCCCGGCACCGCTTATGTGCTGTTACATCATTATATGGGAGACGTTGACGGATCAATCGGCTCATGGGGCTTGGCCCGCGGTGGAATGGGAGCTGTATCAAATGCTTTGGCTGGTGCGTTTAAATCTTTCGGCGGAACAGTTCAATGTGATTCGGAAGTCGCGCAGATAATCGTCAAGAATGGCAAAACTGTCGGTGTTGCGCTGACAAATGGTGATGAGATTCACGGGAGGATTGTCGTTTCAAATTTGGATCCAAAGCGAACCTTTTTAAAAATAATGCAAGAGACAGACTTGCCCAAAGATTTGGTCAGTAAGGCGAAAAACTTTAAGATTCGGGGATCTTCGGGCAAACTCAATATTGCGTTGGATGGTTTGCCTACGTTCAATGGATTACCCAAAGAAAGTCCTCTTTGCCTGGGTGAGAAACATTTTATTGACTCGCTCCCGAGAATGGAGCGGGCCTACGATGATTGGAAGAGCGGGACTTGGTCAAAAGACCCTTATGTGGACATGCTTATCCCTACTCAGGTGGATCCTACCATGGCGCCCCCAGGCAAGCATATGATGTCGGTTTTCGTTCAGTACGCGCCGCCCAAGATAGATGGTCGTGACTGGACAAGCGAGGATCGAGACGCGTTTGGGAAAACGGTCATAGACCAGATATCTAGTTACAGCCCTAATTTTAAAGACCTGATTCTTCACTGCGAGGTTAGGTCACCACAAGATATTGAAAATGAAGTGGGGCTCACTGAGGGCAATATATTCATGGGCGAGTTGACCTTCGATCAGTTGCTTTTCAATCGTCCATTCCCCGGGTATGCGCAATATCGGGTGCCGGCCGTGAAGGGAATGTATATGTGTGGTTCAGGCACGCACCCGGGCGGCGGAGTTATGGCAGCGCCCGGAGCAAACGCTGCGAGGGAAATACTCATGGATCTAAACAGGGCATCCCTCGTCCCGCGGGGATATGATGATGACTGACCTCAAA
Organism: Porticoccaceae bacterium; assembly: GCA_902557735.1. Classification (GTDB taxonomy): domain Bacteria; phylum Pseudomonadota; class Gammaproteobacteria; order Pseudomonadales; family Porticoccaceae; genus TMED48. The sequence goes on along the minus strand of CACEBC010000001.1, from coordinate 50,221 downwards.
TCAGCATATGATGTCGTTGTGATTGGCGGCGGACACAATGGTTTGGCGTGCGCTGCATCGCTTGCTAAGGCCGGTAAAAAGGTAATTGTGCTCGAAGCGCTTCATTCCCCGGGCGGGGCTTGCGCAACCACCGAGTTTTTCGAACAATTTTCAGTTTCCTCTTGCGCGCAGTGGTTGTACCAATTGGATGAAAGCGTGATTTCCCAAATGTCCCTCAAGCAGAATGGTTTTGAGTTATCGGCACGTAACATTCCCACCACTATTCTTAGCGAGACTGGTAATCATTTAACCATTTTTGGAGATAGGCTTGCAGGTGCTGGAATCTCCGAAAAAGACAAGATGGCATTTAAATCATTTAACAAGCAGATGATGAAATTTTGTGATGTTTTAAGTAAGGCATTCAAGCGTCGGCCGCCGAGCTTGATCGAGAGAAGCTTTGGAGACGTCCTCGCGCTCCTGGGTTTAGGTATGAAGATAAAGATGCTCGGTAAGTCAGACATGCGCGATTTGATGCGTTTAGGGTTGATCAATATATATGACGTAATGGAAGAAAATTTTGATAATGATCTTTTAAAGGCGGCGATTAGTGTTGATTCAGTGCTCGGATCTCATATGGGTCCAAGATCGCCGAACACTGTCTTTGGGTACCTCTATCGGCACATGGGTGACATTTTTGGGTATGGTCGTCCCGGTGTCTCATTGGTAAGGGGCGGGATGGGCCAACTGGGCCAATCGATGGCAAAAGCTGTGAAGGCACTTGGTGTAGATATTGAACTCAATGCCGTTGTCGATCGAATCAGCATTGACGTTGATAAGGTAACCGGAGTAATTCTGAGAGACGGACGTGAATTAAAAGCCGGGATCGTTGTTTCCAGCTCTGATCCGAAAACGACGTTTGAGAAATTTGTTGGCCCAGTTAACTTGGAGACTGATACCGTGCGTAGGGTAAAGAACGTGCGGATGAAGGGTGATGCAGCCAAGCTGCATATTGCTTTGGACGGCTTGCCCAAGTTCAGAGGACTAGCGGAATCTCGGACTGGTGATAGATTATTAATAGCTCCCAATATGGAATACATAGAACGAGCATTCAATCCTTCCAAATATGGTCAATTCTCCAAGTCACCCATTATGGACATAAGTATTCCTAGTATTCATGACTCAGGTCTGGCGCCAGATGGCAAGCATGTTTTATCGGCAATTGTGCAATATGCTCCTTATGACCTAGAAGGTGGTTGGGAAGCAGGCAAGCAACCTTTTCAGGACCTGCTCATAGATTGTCTATCGCAATACTATCCTGACATTAAGCAACAAACGCTATCGGTGGAATTGTTAACGCCTCTAGATATCGAACAACGTCATTTGATGCATGGTGGACATTGGCATCATGGAGAAATAAGTTTGGATCAGGTTTTGATGATGAGACCTTTTCCGGGTGTTTCCCAATATAGGACTCCGATTGATGGCCTATATTTGAGTGGCGCAGGAACTCATCCCGGTGGGGGTGTAATGGGGCTAGCGGGTTTGAACACTGCAAAAGAGATTCTTTCGCAAAAAAAAAAACTGAAAAGGCCAAATTTCTATGATTCCACATAATGAGTCCATGATATTGCATACTCCATTTCACTCGCGTTGCGAAGCGGCTTGTGAAGTTAATCTCTGGGAAGACTGGAAAGGTTATACCACGCCACAGGTGTTCACTGAGATTGATATGGAGTACTTTGCTGTTCGCAACAGCACTGGTGTTTTTGATCTTTCACCGATGACTAAATACCGCATATCGGGTTCCGATTCCGGTGCCTTTATCAACAAATTAATCACAAGAGATATCAGAAAGCTAGCTGTTGGCAGAGTATCCTATGTCTTATGGTGCGATGGTGAAGGAAAAGTAATGGACGATGGCACTATATTCCGTCTATCCGAAAATGATTATCGTTTGTGCTGTTACACGCGAGCGCTTGATTGGCTGATGTGGACTGCTGAGGGATTCGATGTAACCATTTGCGAGGAAACCGCAGAGGTGGCTGCTTTGGCCGTTCAGGGGCCCACCTCTTGCGCGGTGCTAAAGGCCATGGGCTTCTCGGGAATAGAATTATTGAAACCGTTTGGCATGGCTTATTTTAATTTTTCTGGCTCACAATTAATGGTCAGCAGGACGGGTTTCACAGGTGACCTAGGTTATGAAGTATGGATGGAACCGAATCTGGGGGAGATTTTTTGGGACGCTCTTTTTGATGCCGGGAAGCTATATGGTATCCGCGCTATCGGGAGTAGTGCGCTGGATATGCTTCGAATTGAAGCTGGTTTTCTGCAGGCTGGCGTGGATTTTGTTCCGGCCGACGAAGCCATCAGGAGTGGTCGTTCGCGCTCTCCTTTCGAACTGGGATTGGGATGGTTGGTTTCGTTTGATAAGCCCGTTTTTAATGGTCGAAAGGCACTCTTGAAAGAACGCGCGCAGGGTTCTCGTTATGCATTCGTTTATTTAGATGTCGAGGGCAACAAGCCGGCTGAGCATGCTTTCGTTTACCATGCGGACATAGAGGTTGGTACGATTACATCTGCAGCTTGGTGTCCCACGGCAAAGACAAATATTGCTTTTGCTCAAGTAGATGCTCGATATGGTTCAAAAGGACAATCTCTGATTGCAGAAATCTACTATGAGCGGGAGCTAAAATGGACTAGGGTTATGGCGTCCTGCAAGGTCATTGATGGACCCGTCTTCGCACCTGCCAGAAGAAGACAGACACCAGCCCCAAATTTTTAATGACTGAGCACCGGCTAAACCCGTTACTGAAGCCAACATCAATAGCAGTTTTGGGGGCCTCGAGGACACTTGGTTCCGTTGGGAACGAAATATTTGTTAATCTCGCTAGAGGGAGCTTTCCCGGGAGACTATATCCCGTCAACCCGTCCTATGAACAGGTCAATGATTTGACCTGCTACGCTAGCCTGGCTGATCTGCCTGAGGTCCCAGACCACGTGATCCTGGCCGTCGGCGATCACCGATTGGAGGATGCGGTAAATGAGATCATTGATTTGGGCGTCAAAGCATGCTCGATCTTCTCATCACTTATATTGAGAGATGACACAAAACCTCCTCTTAAGGAAAGACTAAAATCGAAAATCTTGGACTCCGGTTTACTTGTTGCTGGGCCCAACTGTTTGGGCTTTTTTAATGTCCGAGATCATGTGCTGGCCGGAGCATTCGATACTAGGGATCATCCTCCTCCCGGTAGTGTAAGTCTAATCAGCCAGTCGGGCGCAGGGATGCAGGGTATAGTTGATTGTGAACAGCGATTACAATTTAACCTTGCGGTATCAACTGGTTATGAGTTTTCGGTGACCATGGAGGATTATCTGGACTACGCGCTCGATCTTCCAGAAACTTTGGCTGTTGGTTTATTTCTGGAAACTAGTCGGGAGCCAGCAAAATTTTTAAGGGCTCTTGAAAAAGCGCAGGAAAAAAAAATCCCCATTGTGGTTGTGAAAGTTGGGCGCTCCCCTTTTGCTGCTGAGCTAGCGGTATCTCATTCTGGGGCTCTAACTGGTAGCGATAGGTGTTACTCCGCGGTTTTTGAGGCATTTGGTGTTCAAAGGGTGGAGGATATGGATCAGTTGGCAACTGCTTTGATTATGTTTGCGCAGCCAGAGTCTGTTCGGTCGGGTGCCCTTGTTTGTCTACATGATTCGGGGGGTGAGCGCCAACTTCTCGTGGACTTGGCTGATAAGTATGATGTGCCAATAGCCGAGCTGTCCAAAAAAACCAAGGCAAAACTTTTGCATAATCTTCATCCAAGTTTGCCAGCTATAAATCCACTGGATGCTTGGGCCGGTGGCCCTGGAGCTGACGAGAAAATGTCAGCCTGTTTTTCAGCCTTAATGGAGGACAAGTCGGCAGCGCTAGGCGCTGTGGTGCATGATCGTGGACCCGACAGCCTGGTGTATCCCAATTATGTGGAATACTTAAATGAAGCCCGGTCAGTGACTAGGAAGCCAATGTTTCTTGTAGCCAACAGGCAGGGAAGCGGAAGCGACCAACTGGCCATAGATTCAACCCACAAAGGGTTACCGGTTATTGACGGGGTGAGCCAGTTCCTTATAGGCACGAAATGTCTACTACAATATCGAGATTTTCATCTTCGCAAGATGTCAGTGCCAGTTGCAGCGGATAGTGAACTGATTGTGAGCTGGCGTCAGAGACTTTCAAAAGAAATTGATATAAATGAAACAATTGCGGGTCAACTCCTCTCTGACTTTGGGATACCAATGAATCCCAGCAAGTTGGTGCATGATGAGCAGACCTTACTCTTCGCTGCTAAAATTTTCGGATACCCTCTCGCACTTAAAACTGCCGCGCCTAATATAAAACACAAAACTGAACGCGATGGCGTTGTGCTAAATTTAACTTCTGAAGAAGAACTTAGAGAGGCTTACTTGGCTCTCAGCGAGCGTCTCGGAAAGGCCGCTATCGTCTCGCCGATGGTGAGTTCTTATGGTGTGGAAATGATTCTAGGCATGATGAATGACAGTCAATTCGGTCCGTTTGTAATTGTCGGTTTCGGGGGTATTTATGCGGAAGCTTTGAATGAAACGCGCGTATTATATCCGCCATTCGATGCCGACACGGTGGCTTGCGCTCTTGATCAGCTATCCATGCGAACGATTCTGACTGACTTTCGTGGAAAGCCTGCGTTAGATATACAATGCTATTGTGAAACTGCAGCCAGATTTTCTGTTTTCGTGGCTGAGTTTTCCTGCTTAATAGGTGAGATTGATATAAATCCAGTCTTGATCACTGAGCATGGATGTGTCGGTCTGGATGCGCTGATTGTTCTGAAAAATATTACCTCTGTAAAGGACACTTCGGGAGGCACTAGCCAGTATGGGTAAGAAAAATGAGTTGCAAGATTTTTTGCGTCAATATCCAAAAACCAACTCGCTTGAGTTATTGATTCCTGATATCAACGGGATCTTTCGCTGCAAGCGGATACCTAGACAAGAGTTTGAAGGCTTTTTCGAAACAGGGGTCAATGGTCCTGCGACGACACTTTTGCTTAATGTGCTTGGGGAGATGACGGGTGACCTTGATTTTTTAAATCTGGAAGGGGACCCGGATAGGATTATTTCCCCTGTCCCAAACACTTTGGCGCCAATTACCTGGCTGGGATCTGAGACTGGGCAGGTAATTTCTACCTTCAATGATCTCGATGGAAAGCCGATCCTTTTTGATCCCCGCAACGTGCTTAAAAGCGCGCTTGAACCGCTTTATGACTTGGGTTTGTCGCCAATGGTTGCAACCGAACTAGAATTTTATTTAATTGAAGCCGGGGATGGTTCGATGCCTAACCTGAAACTGGCCAAGGTTCCCGGTACCGGCATAGATCAAGGTGGCATTCAATATGCTATGCCGGAAGACCTCTGGGACAACGATGAGTTCCTTGAGGCCGTCAGGGCTGCTTGTGCTGAGCAAGACGTGCCAATGACAACGGTGCATTCGGAATATTCTCCAGGTCAGTATGAAATTAACCTTCATCACGTTAGAGATCCGATTGTGGCGTGCGATCAAACTGTTTTGCTCAAAAGGATTATAAAGGGGGTCGCCAGGCAACACGGGATGGCAGCAAGTTTCATGGCCAAGCCGTTTGAGAGAATAGCTGGCTGTGGTTTGCATATACATTTTAGCCTTTATGACCAGCAAGGAGAAAATATTTTTGCTGATTTATCTTCCACAGTGGCACCAGCGATATCGGAAAAATTGCGTTGCGCCATAGGAGGTCTGATCGCCACTATGCCCGAGGCTATGGCCATTTTTGCGCCAAACGCAAACTCTTACCGACGCCTGGTCCCGGGAAACTATGCCCCTTTAGCACCTAACTGGGGTTATAACCATCGAGACGTGTCCTTGCGAATCCCTGTTTCCGGTCACAAGAATCGCCGTTTAGAGCATCGCGTGGCTGGAGCTGATGCTAATCCATATTTGGTTATGGCGGCTGTGGCAGCAGGAATCCACCATGGAATTATCTCTCAATCTGACCCTGGTGAGATGATTGGAGAGGGAGTAGAGATGGAGCATAACCTGACTTTGCCTCGAACCTGGGACAAAGCGCTCGAAGTTTTCGAATCTGGCAACAACTTGTCACGTTACATTGGAGCTGAATATCACCGAATCTTTAGTGCAGTGCGGAGAAGTGAGTGTGATATGTTTGCAGCTAAAGTTTCAAATGTCGATTATGAGTGGTATTTGCGTTCGATTTGAACCTTTCTTAACATGAATAAATTAAATGAACATTTAGTAATCTATATTACCATTTAGATAATTGATGTATTATGCGTTCACGCATTTAAACCGTCACTCAGGATGCTTGCCAAATGAAATTCATAGCTACGGATGTTGCGGACAGCAAAAAAAAGATGCTTGACATGATCGCTGTCCAGTTACAGAAACCCGGATTTGCCATGGATCGCTATTTCTACCGGTCCCATTTCACTTACCAGGCTGAACTGGAGAGCGTTATTTTCAAGAGTTGGCTCTACGCGGGACACGTTAGCCAAGTTCGTCATAGCGGGGATTTTTTCCTTTTTGAAATTGGCGAAGATTCGTTAATTATTAGCCGTGACGATCTTGGGCAGATTGGTGCAATGCACAATATCTGTCGGCATCGAGGCGCTCGGGTTTGTGAGGAGAGCAGTGGTAACAAAAAAGCGTTCGTTTGCCCTTATCATGGCTGGACTTATAACACAGACGGTTCGCTCAAAAGAGCCAGAGAGATGGAACGTCTGAATGGGTTCGATTGTGCTGACTATGGCTTAAAGAAGGTACGCCTTGTCGTGTTCGAGGGAATGATATTTATTAATTGTGACCCTGATGCGCCTGACTTTTCAGTACCCCTCAGTCATATCGCAAAGCCCTTGGGAGCCTACGGTTTGGCGAGTGCTAGAATTGCGGACAGCAGGACATATAGGGTTAGTGCAAACTGGAAATTGTGTCTTGAGAATTATCTTGAGTGTTATCATTGTTCGAGTTCACATCGCCAATATGCACGGATGCATACGCTTGCTGCCCCAGACGAAAAAGTTAAGCCGATAAACGAAGCTATGTTGGCGAGGGCGGAGGAACTCACTGGTGTCAAAGGAATCACAGATGATCATTACGCTTATTATAATGATTCATCCGCCTTTGGAGCATGCTCTTACCATAGTCGCTATGCACTTTATGATGGTTTCAAAACAGGCAGCAAAGATGGTGAGCCGGTGGCACCATTAATGGGTAAATTTAGAGGTTACGATGGGGGTGCCGGTGACTTTCAGATGGGACCGCTAGCCTTTATGCTCAACTATCCCGATCACTGTGTCCTTTATCGGTTCACACCGCGAGGCATCACCGAAACCGATATGGAAGTGGTTTGGTATGTGAATGGCGATGCAAAGGAGGGGGTGGATTACGCGAAAGACGATTTGACTTGGCTCTGGCATCAGACGACCTTGGAGGATGAATATATCATTTTGCGGAATAGCGAAGGGGTGAACTCAAACTTTTTTGAGCCTGGTCCTTATCATCCCGAGTATGAGGCTCTTTGCTCAGAATTTGTTCAGTGGTACCTGTTGGCGCTAAAGCGCTGGAGTTTGGCTGGCTCTGAGGCACGTCCTAAGAAGGATAACGTTTCCTTAATATCAACATAGTCAAACTCAATATTCAATCCAACTTCAAGGGCTTAAAGATAACTATGCTTCTTAGACGCTCTCAAGATTCGACCGAACACACAGCCTCCTACTACGCAGCCTCTGCGAACTGGCAAACTAACTATCCCAAATTGCAAAATGACTTGAATGCAGATGTTGTGATAGTCGGTGGCGGTTTCAGTGGTGTCGCCGCAGCTTTGGAGCTGAGCGAGCGTGGTTATGAGGTTATTTTGCTCGAAGCCAATCGAATTGGTTGGGGAGCCTCGGGACGAAATGGAGGGCAGTTGATTGGTGGATTTGGTAATAATCCATCTGCTTTCAGACGCACAATTGGCCCAGAGGGCGTTGATGTAGTTGAACACATGGGTGTTGAGTGCGTTGATATCGTAAGCGAGCGTATTGAAAAGTATAAAATAGACTGTGACTTAAAATGGGGATGGTGCGAAGTTGCCCTAAAAAAAAGGCATTTAAAGGCCTATAAAAATTGGTCATCTGATGAACCAGCTATTCAATTGCTTAATCGAGAGGAAATGAGACAATTTGTAAATTCTGAACTATATTTAGGAGGATATTATCGAGAGGATTGGGGGCACCTGCACCCGCTGAATCTCTGCCTTGGCGAGGCCAAGGCTGCAGAGGGACTCGGAGCGAAAATATTTGAGAAATCCAAAGTCACGGCAATAAAATACTCTAACAACCCCGTGATTTCGACAGAAAATGGCTCAGTTCAAGCTCGTTTTGCCATACTTTGCGGAAACGCTTATATGACCAAGTTAGTGCCCTATCTTGATGCAAGAGTGTTGCCTACAGTGAGTTGTATAATCGCGACGGAACAGCTATCTGATGACCAAATTAATCGGACTATGTCCCGTGATGTCGCTGTATGTGATTCTAGGACAGCACTTGATTATTACCGTTTGACCGCGGACAAAAGGCTATTAATGGGTGGCCTCTCAAACTACACTGGTCTTGAACCTCCAAATGTAAGTGACGTGATGAGAAGTCATATGGCCAAGGTGTTTCCCACTCTCAAATCAGTGGGTATCGATTATGCCTGGTCTGGAAAGATTGGGGTTAGTATCCGTCGCATGCCGCAATTGGGGCGTATACAAGATAGTAATGTACTCTATGCGACTGGCTACTCAGGCCATGGGTTGGCGCCAACTCATATGTCTGGTCGCGTGCTTGCTGAAGCTATCGATGGTAACACTTATCGGATGGATATTCTGAGTAAGATGCTGCATCTATCTTGGCCTGGTGGCAAGATTTTCCGAAGACCTCTTATGGCAGCTGGCATGATGTTCTACAAAATCCTTGATATGGTGTAGCGGTTGATATGACACGGCAAATTATCGTTTTTATGCATATGGATGATGAGAATCCAGGTTACATCGCCGACTTCCTCTGGCAGCGAAATATTCAAGTCCGACTCGTCAGGGCATACGAAGGGGAGCCAGCACCTTGCATAGACGATACGATTGCTGGGCTCGTTTTCATGGGCGGTACAATGAGTGTAAATGATCGGATCCCTTGGCTGGATCAAGAGATCGAGTTCATCAAACTTGCAGCGACAAAGAGAATTCCCCTTTTGGGACATTGTCTCGGGGGGCAGATGATAGCTAAAGCGTTTGGCGGAACAATTTCACCTAATCCACGTGTGGAAATAGGGTGGCATGCTTGCTCGCGGGAGGATGATTTGGCAGCACAAGATTGGCTGGGGGAGGTTTCTGATCCTTTCACTATGTTTCACTGGCACAAAGAAACGTTTTCATTGCCAGAAAACTCCAAACTTTTGTTTTCCTCCCAACATTGTCGAAATCAAGCCTTCACTATAGGCAACAATGTGCTTGCAATGCAATGCCATGTGGAAATGACCGAGCCTTTACTCAGAGATTGGATAGATCATTGGCGAGAGGATTTGAGCGAAGACAGTCAGAGTGTTCAGAGTTACAAGAGTATCGATAAAGATTTTAAAGAAAACATTGCAGACTTAAGGTTTGTGGCTGACCAGTTATATGGGCGATGGGTCTCAACACTCGCTCTGTGAGTCCAGAGGTCGTGAATTTGAAAAGCGATAGTTACAGAGAAAAATATAATCAACATCTATTGCATCCTTGGGGAGATTTATCTTCGCTTGGGCACGATGATTCTTCCTCGATTATCGATAAAGGGGAGGGAGTATATGTGTATGATTCTGAGGGTAATCGTCTTCTTGATGGTCCTGCCGGTATGTGGTGCATGCAAACCGGGTATGGTCGCACGGAGATAGCTGAGGCTGTTGCAGCTCAAATATTGAATCTCAGTTACTCCACTTCTTTTTCGTTGGTTAACAGAAGAGAAGTAGAGCTGGCGGAACGCATTGCGAGTCAAACACCTGGAGATCTGAATCGTGTCTTTTTCACTACCGGTGGTTCAACTGCCGTCGATTCTGCTTTGCGATTGTGTCAGCTAGCAAGAAATATCAGAGGCGAGCCCGACAGAAAACACATTCTTACTCGTGAAAAAGCTTATCACGGGAGTACGTATCTGTCGGCCTCTGTGACCGGTAAAGAGAGAGACAAGACAGCTATGGACACTATTTCCGAAAACGTTCATTTCCTGTCGGCGCCGTGTTTTTACTATCATTCCCAATATGAGACAGAGGCATCATTTTGCGACTTTCTAATTCGCGAGTTGGAGGAGAAAATAGCAGAAGTTGGAGCCAACAATATCATGTGTTTTATTGCCGAGCCCATTCTCGCCAGTGGAGGGGTAATTGTGCCTCCTGCTGACTACCATAAAAGGTGTTGGGAAATGATCAAGAGTCATGGCATCACCTATATTTCGGATGAAGTTGTAACGGGATTCGGCAGGCTTGGACATTGGTTCGCGTCGGAGGCTGTTTTTGGAATAATTCCTGATATTATTATTTTTGCCAAAGGGCTCACTTCCGGTTATGTGCCTCTCGGTGGGTATGCTGTTTCGGACAGTTTCATGGAAAAAATTAGTGGGGAGAATTCGGATGGCTGTCTCTACTCGAATGGCTACACATGGTCAGGCAACCCCGTTGCTTGTGCGGCCGCACTTGCTAGTTGGGACATACTTGAGAGGGAAGCACTGTTTGAGAATGTGCAAACGTTGGGACCATACTTTCAAGCACAACTTCAAACCTTGCGAGATAATCCGCTAGTGGGTGATGTAAGAGGTATGGGGCTAATGGCCGCTGTGGAGATGACCATTCGCGGCAAAGATGAAGCGGATTTGCTGGAAAAAGACTATGCGATTGGAGATATGGTTGATAAGCACTGTCAAGAGCTCGGTTTGCTCGTAAGACCCTTTATCAACATCTGTATAATCTCTCCACCACTAATCATAAATAAAGGACAAATTAATGACCTTGTCGGCGCTTTGCGTATTGGGTTGCAGCGGACGCTTGAAGAACTCCGGGACACAGAGATATGGATAGACTGAAACTTTCGCTAGAAGAATGTTCTCAAGTTTTAAGGAGCGATAATGCCGGGAGATGAACCGAGTAACAGTGAGTCCATGTTCGCAAATTTGCGAAGCTTCATGGGTGTGCCAGTTTCTCGAGATGTCGAAAATGCAGACCTGGTCGTGATGGGAATTCCATATGATTTGGGTACTACGGGACGCGCCGGGACCCGTCATGGTCCTCAGGCTGTGCGGCTCGCTTCCGCAAACTTGCGTTGGGAGATGAGAGAGAAGCGTCATCCCTGGGGTTATAGTGCTTTTGAGAGATTAAAGATCTTGGATTTTGGTGATTTGGAGTTTCCCCCGGGTGAATCTGAAGATATGGTAAATCGAGTCATTGATAATGTTGAAAGTATTCATGCCTTAGGCAAGAAAACTCTTTGTATAGGCGGAGATCATTTTATCACACTGCCGCTTTTAAGGGCAGTTCATAAGCATCGTGGCACCCTAGCTCTTATTCAGTTTGACGCGCATACCGATACCTACGAGGAAAGCGACAAATACGACCATGGCGGTATGTTTCATACGGCGCCGAAAGAGCGACTTATAGAACCAGAGTGCTCTATCCAATTAGGTATCAGAACTGCTTATGACCGCGATAGTCATGAATTCAAGGTTATCCCTGCTGATAAACTTAATGACATGACAATCAGTGATATTCAATCAGAGGTCATGGAATGTGTTGGTAATATGCCTATTTATTTAACTTTTGATATTGATTGCCTAGATCCCGCTTATGCTCCGGGAACCGGAACTCCTGTCGTAGGTGGCATAAGCTCTGATAGGGCGTTAAAGATGATTCGCAGCTTGAAAGGATCGAACGTTGTCGGAGCAGACGTTGTTGAAGTTGCTCCCGCCTATGATCATGCTGAGATCACCGCCCTCGCTGCGGCCACCATAGGGCTCGAATTAATCCATTTAATGGGCTCCGGCTGACCAAATAGCTCATAGCTCGAGGGAATACTTATAAAATTCATTATCCTTTTGGTAACCGAGTGACTCATATAGCGCTTGAGCGTTGACGTTGTCGAAGGCTGTCTCAAGATCTATGCGAGACGCATCGCTCTTCGCTGCCATTTGATGGGCCTGCTGCATGAGTGATTTACCTATTCCTTTCCCTCTGCGATCTTCCTCAACGTATAGATCGTAAAGAACCCAGATCGGGCTTGCCTCTACACTGCAAAAGGAACTATACAGTTGCGTAAACCCCACGGCATGACGGTCCTCGCTTTCGCCGCTCCAAGCGATAAAGATCACTGAACTGTCGTTCGTAATTTGCTCACGTATGTAGCGTTGAGCCAGGGAAAGATCAGGGTCCTGTTCATAAAACTGCCGGTACAGGTCAAATAGCCGAGCGACTTGGTTGATGTCATTTGTGGTGGCTTTTGTAATCGTGGTTGGTTTGGTTGATAGGTTGCAATTTTTGTCTATCTTGCTTGGCATCTCATAGCACCAAGGAAATATGCTTGCCAAAAAGCATAAACATACATATCTGGCGTCATCCCGATCATAATCTTCCCCTGCAAATAGGATTTCCTTCCAAACTTCTTCTGTTATTCCTGAGATTGCATTCGCAATGGCTCTGGCATCGATGTCTGATTGTTTGCCTGCTTGTTTAATGATTTGTTCGCAGAGGTTGAGAATCAGTTTAAAATTTTGTTTGTCAAGTGATCCACGGATTCTCTGATAGTCTTGTCGCCCCCTGCTTTCTGAATCAAAAGCGTGCCAAACTGCCATTTTTCTGTGCTCGGTTATATCTGGGTCCAGAGAGGCATCAATGATCGCGGCTAATCGCTTTGACGGGTCGGTTCCGGCTTTTTTTAGGGCATTGGCAATACTCCGATCAAACTCCTCAGAGACAAAGCGGAGAGTATCCAATAACAGCGCTTCTTTGCTGTCAAAATGGAAATTCACTGTACCTGCAGTGAGTCCGGCGATTGAACTAATCTTTGCCAATGTCACTTTTGACAATCCATATTCGGCAACCGCCGTTATTGTGGCGTCGATTAGCAATTTTCGTCTTTCTTGATGGATTGCAGGATTGGTTGTAGACATTCTACTTTTCTTCCTATGCAAGGCGGGCAAGACTGGAACGAGTATGCGCCGCTAAATGACTGTTTAATTTTTTGAATGATTGTATAATGACTCTTAGTGAAACCGTTGGCAAGTGATTGGGCGAAAGGGTAATTGTCGAAGCAGGAGGTTATGTTTGACGTACGATCTACCAGGACCAATAACGAAATCTCGACTAGAATCTGGGCAAGCGTTTTTTCGCCATGGCGCGCGCTACATGAAAAGTGCTCAAAAATCGGCGGCAAGAGGGTTTAAGCCACCAGCTCAGATAATAATTGATCGGGCGCAGGGAGATTATGTTTGGGATCTTGACGGCAATCGCTACATCGATCTACAAAATGGTTGGGCGACAAATCCGCTGGGGAATTGCCACCCCGAAGTGGTTGAAGCTGTGCACCAGGCACATATCCGATACGGTTATCATTGGGAACATCCGTTGCGCTTCGAATTGGCCGAGCAATTGGCTGACGTCATGCCAAGAAGACATTTTCCTCGATTTAGTTTTGAGGTGTCCGGCACGGAGGCAGTCGAAGCAGCCATTCATCTAGCGCTGTGCCATACTCAACGCCGTTACATAATAAGTTTTACCTCAGCTTTTCACGGGGAGTCGCTTGGAACAAAAATGTTGAGCGGATATGGCAGCGAGAATAACCTTTACATGGAGCCTTGGGCCGGAGGCGTTCTAAAAGCACCATTCCCATACTCTGAAAATATCCCTGCTGGTATGTCGCCCGATCAGTACGTAGATTACTGTTTGTGGTATTTGGAGACACATATACCGAATTACATCGCACCGGCAGACAACGTGGCGGCCGTGATAATTGAGCCGGGCCTGGCGGAGGGTGGTAACTGGATTCCATCTAAGGCATTTCTTGCGGGAATCCGAAAAATCTGTGACAAGTTCGGTTGGTTGATGATCGCTGATGAGGTACTTACTGGCTTAGGGCGCACTGGCCGAATGTGGGGCATTGATCACTACTCAGTACTTCCCGATATGATTGTCGTAGGAAAAAATCTATCGGGAGGTATCGAGGCATGCGCTGGTGTGGCGACGCGCGATGATATACTTGGGGACAATCCTCGCGCATCAAGTGGAAGTACTTTTGCTGGTACGCCCGGAGGGTGTGCCGCCGGATTGAAGACGTTGGAAATATATCAACGCGATGGAATTGTCAGCTCCGCAGCGGATCTTGCCGGCCTTGCAGCGGAACGCATGGCCTCTTGGACTCAGACTTATGCTATTGTTAGGGAAGTTCGGTGTCTGGGGCTGTTAATGGGAATCTCTTTTTCTCATCCGGATCCCGCTAACTTGGATGAGGGTTATGAGGATAGTTGGATTGCTCGGACAGTCAGGAACGAGATGCTGATCAATGGAGTTTGGGCAATATGCGATACGGAACCGACTGTTCGAATGTACCCGGCCTTGAATATGAGTCAGGAAAACCTGTTGCGAGCTCTAGAGATCGTGGAATTTGCGATTCAGGAGGTTGAGAATGGAGCACAATTGGTTGGTGACTTCCCGGCTATGCCAAGCGGGGTCACGGGATTCTAGTTTTAATAAATGGGGAACGTTATGAAGAATTCGTCTGCTGTAGATGCTTACTGGATGCCGTTTACAGGCAATCGAGACTACAAAAAAAATCCTCGGATGGTTGTATCGGCAGACGGTCACCACTATACAAGCAGTGATGGTAGAAAACTCTATGATGGTTTTTCCGGTTTATGGACCTCGGGTTTAGGGCATTGCCATCCCAAGATTGTTGATGCTGTGCAGCAACAGGTGGCTAATTTGGATTTATGCCTTACGTTTCAATTTGGTAACGATAGGGCTTTTGAATTAGCTGAGAAGCTCACCAAGTTCACGCCGAGGGGTTTTGGCCGTTGCTTTTTTACCAACTCGGGCTCTGAATCTGTTGATACGGCACTGAAAATTGCGCTCGCCTTCCAGCGATTGCAGGGTCATGAAAACCGCACCCGGTTGATAGGCAGGCACCGAGGGTACCACGGTGTTAACTTCGGTGGTATATCGGTCGGCGGGATTCCTCCTAATCGTAAAATGTTTGCCTCCAATCTCATCAGTGGAGTCGATCATATGTCTCATACACATAATATAACCGAGGCTGGCTTCAGCCGTGGCCAACCCAAGTGGGGTGGGCACTTAGCCGAGGAATTAGAGGAATTAATTGTTTCTGACGACCAAGCGGGTAGCATTGCAGCAGTGATCGTCGAGCCGGTGGCAGGAGCAACGGGTATTCTTCCGCCGCCGCTAGGTTATCTTGAACGACTGAGAGAGATTTGTACCGATCATGGTATTTTACTGATATTCGATGAGGTTATCACAGGCTTTGGTCGAGTGGGGGCCCCGTTTGCGGCCGAGAGATTTGGCGTTACACCTGACATTATCACCTGTGCGAAGGGACTCACGAACGGCGTTATACCCATGGGTGCAGTTCTTGTAAAGGATGAAATCTATGATACTTTCATGAGTGGCCCTGAACATATGCCAGAATTATTCCATGGTTACACATACTCTGGTCATCCGGTTGCAGCTGCGGCCGGAATAGCAGCGCTGGAGGTATACGAGGAGGAGGGTAGTTTTCAGCAGTCGCGAGAATTGGAAGAAACGTTCGCTGACGAAGCCCACCAATTTGATGACCATCCGAGGGTGATCGATGTCCGAAACTTTGGTTTGATGGCCGCTATTGAGTTAGAACCCCGTGAGAGCGCTCCGGGGACCAGAGGGCTTGAGGTCCACAAGCGGCTATTTTGGGACGAAGATTTGGTGATTCGAAATACAATGGATATTTTGCAATTCTGCCCATTCCTAAATGCAAAACCACAGGATATCCGCAGTATGTTTGGAGCAGTGAAGCGCGTGCTAGACGCCTTAGCATAGTTATTAGATATGATTAACTCTTGATGATTCTTGGTCTGGTGGTCGGGCCGGTGAAAAAAATGCAGTGGTTAAAGCAATAGATTATTCTTGAGAGAAGACAATTGAACCGACTTCTGCAAATTGGCCTAATACTGGCTGTCTCTCTGCATGCCTTTGATGAAATGGCCTTGGTAATCGCCCTCCCCTCTATCAGCTCAGAATTGGGAGGCGAGCTTCTATATGGAGTTACACTTTCTTCTTATGTTTTGGCTGCAATGGTTGCAACCGCATGGAGCGGAGATTGGATAGACCGTCACGGACCGTTCGGAGCATTCCAGATAGCAATCACATGCTTTTTTGTAGGACTTTTAATGGCAATAATGGCGGACACTATTTTCAAGTTCATCATTGCTAGGGTCTTGCAAGGCATCGGTGGTGGTATTGTCTTTACTTTGGCATATGCGGTCACCAATCGTTTGTGTCCGATAGATCTGAAATCTCGCATGGTTGCTTGGCTCGATAGCGCTTGGCTTCTCCCTTCTCTGTTGGCACCCGCACTAGGAGGTTTGCTGGTAGAGCATTGGAGTTGGCGGGGACTCTTCTGGCTGCAATTGCCAGTGTTATTTGCTATAGTCCTAATATTATTGAAACCACTTAAGTTGCTTCGATTAAAACCGAGCAGCCTTGATTTTTCTGGTCTTTGGACTGCGCTTCGTATAGGTATTTGCTGCGCGCTAGTGGTCGCATTGACATCGACACCTTTGAATCAATCATGGTTATTTTTGGCGCCTATTATCTGGTTGATTTGGCGACCTCTTGGCATTGTCTTACCTGATAAATGGTGGAAGCTACAAACACCGCTTGCCCTGAGCATTATTTTGCTTGGAGGTTTGTTTTTTGTATTTTATGGGGTCGAATCATACACTCCGCTTTATTTGATTGAATACAGGGGAATGGGTGTTACTGAAACCGGCTTGGTGTTCACCTGCGCCGCATTCACTTGGGTTTTGGCGTCTTTCTTGCAATCAACCTTAGATCGATATTTTAGCCATCGCCACTCGTTATTAAGTGGGGCTTTAGTTTTTTTAGTGGCATTTTTTATGATGGCTCTTGTCTCGGTAAATTCTATACCAATTGGATTCATTTATTCGGCTTGGGGTCTAATGGGGTTTGCCATGGGTCTCACTTACAATACACTTGTCACTTCAGCGATGCTGGCTACACAAACTGGTCATGAGGGAGCAACGGCTGGGGCTTCAGGTTTGATGGGAAGCCTTTGTATAGGGCTCGCAGCAGGACTTGGAGGCGCCATCAAAAATCAAGTAGAGTATCGGAGCGGAGATGTAGGACAAGCAATGGATTTGATTGGAATGCTCATGCTAGCGGTGCTTGGAGTCTTAATTTTGATTATTTGGCGGCGTTTCCCAAAAGAAAAAATCTGGTATCAAAGTGACAAATAGTTATTCTCTTGCCAATCAAGCTGATGAAATCAGTCAGGCTATTGGTTGGGCACCTAACTTTTGGTTTCGCTTTAAAGATACTCTATTTGCTGATTGATCAGGCGAGACCCGCATTACTGTTCTGGCTAAGTCATAAGGTGATGCAAAAGAAATCTTGAATTCTGCTCAAGCTAAAATCCGTGTTTGATTGACGAAAATACACGGTTGGTGAGCATTACCGAAGCAGATATATATTGCCTAAAAACCAACAATAGATTGCCTAAGGCTTAAAAAATTACCAGGAACACTGGGATGTCATTGTTATAAAGACAAAGTAGAAACCTGATTTGAGTTAACATGAATATAATTCTCTTAAAACGGATAAAATCATGAGAGATTGTCGATCTTTTTATATTGATGGTAAATGGGTAAGTCCGATCAAAGAAAATGATTACCCTATTGAAAATCCATCCACTGAGGAAAATGTAGGTTTGGTCAGTCTTGGAAGCGTTGAAGACGTAGATCTTGCGGTAAAGGCCGCTCGAACAGCATTTTGCAAATTTGGTTTCTCTACGTCGGAAGAAAGGATTTCGTTATTAGAAAAATTATTGGAGGTCTATAAAAGCCATTATGAAGAGATGGCTGAGGCGATAAGTATTGAGATGGGTGCTCCGATCGACTTCGCGATGGAAGATCAAGCAGATTGTGGACGAGGCCACATAGCCGCCACTCTTAAGGCCCTAAAAAAATATGAATTTCATTCTGAAAAAAGCAACGCCACGATAGTGAAAGAACCCATTGGAGTTTGTGGATTTATTACACCGTGGAATTGGCCCATCAATCAAATAGCTTGCAAGGTGGCACCAGCCTTGGCTACTGGTTGTACCATGGTTTTAAAGCCGAGCGAGATTGCACCTCTGTCGGCTCAATTATTCAGCAAAATAGTACATCAGGCTGGCATACCCGCCGGGGTTTACAACATGGTTCATGGGGATGGTCCTGGTGTGGGGACAGCAATTTCTAACCATGATGATATCGATATGGTTTCTTTCACAGGGTCAACGCGCGCCGGGATCGCCGTTTCGACAGCTGCCGCTAAGAACATAAAGCGGGTGACTTTGGAATTAGGAGGGAAGTCGCCTAATATCATTTTTGATGATGCCGATCTCGAGACAGCAGTTATCAGCGGGGTCATGGCATGCATGGAAAATGTGGGCCAGTCATGTAACGCGCCAACGAGAATGTTGGTGCCAGCTGATCGTTACCAAGAGGCAATGGAGTACGCCAGAAAAGCAGCCGATTCTATCGATGTCTCAAAATCACATGAGCATGGCAAACACATCGGGCCTCTGGTAAGTCGCGTTCACTTTGATAAAGTTCAACGTCTGATTCAGACAGGCATTGACGAGGGTGCAAGAGTCGTTGCTGGTGGCGCTGGGAAGCCTGACGGACTTGCAAAGGGTTATTTTGTTAAGCCAACAATTTTTGGCGATGTTAACAATCAAATGACTATAGCTCGCGAGGAAATCTTTGGACCCGTGTTGGTACTAATTCCTTTCGAAACCGAAGAGGAGGCAATCAATGTGGCCAATGACACGGCTTATGGTTTGGCGGCCTATGTTCAGACTTACGACGAGAAGCGAATAGATCGAGTCACGCGTCGACTTCGTGCTGGGATGGTACGCGTTAATGGTGCACCTCACGTGTATACCTCCCCTTTTGGTGGTTATAAACAATCCGGCAACGGTCGCGAGTGGGGCGAGTTTGGTTTAGAGGATTTTCTTGAAACTAAAGCTATTAGCCGTCCTTTAAGTAATGGTTAAAATTATCCTCAAGGGTTTTATTTAAGGTGCAGGACTCGATCGACAAAAAGCCATTAAGGATTGGCGTGCTAGCGGACTCTAAAATGGTTGGGGCTCATACATACCATTCACTTGGTGACAAGTATTTGCGTGCCATTACGGAGGGTATGGAAGCATTTCCTACGCTAATTCCTGCATGGGCTGAACGCGATCTTCTTCACTCTTACCTACGCGGCGTACAGGGTCTTCTTTTGACGGGTTCTCATAGCAATATTGAACCGCACCATTACGGAGATCAGCTCTCTACAGAACCGTTTCATGATCCGGCGCGAGATTCAAGCGCTTTCCTGTTAATTGAAATGGCGCTCGATATGGACATCCCAGTTTTCGGTATTTGTCGCGGATTCCAAGAAATTAATGTTGCTTTGGGCGGCAGTCTCCACCAGAAAGTCCAAGTTGTTGAGGGACTGTTGGATCATCGTGAAGATTCTAGTGAACCTCCCGCTAAGCAGTATGGCCCGAGGCATGAGGTGCAATTAGAAAGTGATGGTTTGCTGAGGTCAATTAGTAATTCTGACAAACAGGCAGTCAATAGTCTCCATCAGCAAGGTGTATCCAGACTTGCAGGAGATTTAGTGGTTGAAGCGCGGGCAACCGATGGGTTGATCGAAGCCTTCCGTTTCAGAGGAAAAGATCGTTTTGTTCTGGGGGTTCAGTGGCATCCCGAGTGGGAGGTTACTAGAAATCCATTTAATTTGCGTATTTTTAATATATTCAAACGTGCATGCATAACTCGTCGAGAATGAATCCTTATCTTTTTAAGAATAATGCAAGCAACCTGACTTTGGTACTATTGGGTTGACCATGTGCGCCATCAGAGATTGGTTGAACCGACATAACTTCGAAGAGATCGAATGTTTGATTCCAGGTATCAACGGTAATTCTTTGGGCAAGTTGGTTTATACAGAAAAATTATTAAAGGGAGATATTCGTCTGCCTGAAGCTGTATTGTTGCAATCGATCACCGGAGGCTACCCCGAAGATTTCGAGGATATTCTCGGTGTTACCGACAGTGACATGATTTTAACTGCTGATCCCGAATCTGCATGCGTGGTTCCTTGGGCCGAGAAACCGACCGCGCAAATTGTTCATGACTGCCATACTCATGATGGAAAGATGCATCCGCTATCCAGTCGAGGTGTGCTAAAGCGAGTAATAGGTCTTTTCGAGAAAAAGGGTTGGCGACCAGTTGTTGCTCCGGAGGTCGAGTTTTACTTGATTCGCCAGAGTCTTAATTCGGACTCCAAACTCCAACCTGCCACTGGACGATCAGGTCGGGCGGAAAAAGTGCGTAAGTCATACACAATTGAGGCAATAAAAGAGTTTGACGCCTTGGTGCGAGAGGTGTTTCTTTATTGTGAGTCGATGGCGATTGATGTGGACTCAATCGTTGACGAATCGGGAGCAGCGCAGATGGAGATGAATTTTCTTCATGGTGATCCTGTAAATCTTGCGGATCAAGTGTTCTCGTTCAAAAGGCTGTTGCATGAAACGGCAATGAAATATGGCATCTTCGCAACATTCATGGCCAAGCCAATGGACCGGCAACCAGGCAGTTCTATTCATATCCATCAAAGTATTGTTCGCAGCGAAGATGGTAAGAACATTTTTATTGATGAACACGGGAATGAAAATAAATTCTTTCGTCATTATATCGGTGGGCTGCAAAAATACACAAATGCTATGATGGCATTATATGCGCCCAACCCAAATTCATATCGCCGTTTTAAAAAAGGTTCTGCCGCCCCAGTTAACGTAAATTGGGGCTATGATAACCGTACTGTGGGTATTCGAATTCCTGCTGGCTCAGCAGATTCCAAAAGGGTGGAGAATCGCTTTGCCGGAGTCGATGCTAATCCATACCTCGTGATGGCAGCAACACTGGCTAGCGGTTATCTGGGAATGAAAATGGCGATTGAGCCGACGGCACCGCTTTACGGAAGTTCTTATGATGAGGAAGTGAGTTTGCCTCTATCACTTGAGCAAGCGTTGCAACTTTTAGATGAGTCCGAGGAGGTCCGTAAAGTCTTAGGAAATGATTTTGTTGAGGCATTTTTGGCTGTCAAGGGTTTTGAGTATGACGAGTTTAGTAGCTCAATGGGCCTGATGTCCCGGTTTTACTCAATGATTTTTCCGCAATCAAATTGTTTGATCAGTCCGTGGGAGCGTGAGCACTTACTTCTCAATATTTGATCAATGTTGTTTGCTACTGCTAAATTAAGTCTCAGCAAGTTGGTAATGTTCAATTTTCTGTTTAATATATTGCTCATCTAGGAGAAATTTGCTATGTCCAACACACTCCAACTCCAAGCCCTGGATAGAAAACATCACTTTCATCCGTTTACTGATCAAGGCGATCTAAACAAGCGCGGCACGCGGATAATCAGCAGGGCGGATGGCGTTTATCTTTGGGATAATGAAGGTAATAAGATTTTAGATGGCATGGCTGGGTTATGGTGCGTTGCAGTTGGTTACGGCCGCAAAGAGCTTGCCGACGCTGCTCATCAACAAATGATGGAGTTGCCCTATTATAACAGTTTTTTCCAGTGCACAACGCCCCCTGCAATTAAGCTCGCAGAAAAATTAGCAGATTTGGCGCCCTCACATCTCAATAATGTGTTTTTTACTGGTTCTGGTTCAGAATCGAACGACACGGCTCTGCGTTTAGTTCGTCACTTTTGGTCGGTTCAAGGACAACCAGAAAGGTCGGTAATCATTAGCCGTAAAAACGCTTACCATGGTTCCACGGTTGCAGGAGCGAGTCTCGGGGGGATGGCATATATGCACAAACAAGGGGATCTTCCTATCCCAGGGATTGAGCACATTGACCAGCCATACTGGTTTGATGAGGGCGGTGATTCACCATTGGAAGAATTTGGCATGCGTCGAGCACAGCAATTGGAGAAAAAAATTGTCGAGGTCGGGACAGAGAAAGTCGCCGCTTTTATTGCAGAACCGATCCAGGGAGCTGGTGGTGTAATCATTCCTCCAGATAGTTACTGGCCCGAGATTCGACGAATCTGCAAAAAATACGATATCTTATTGATCGTTGATGAGGTTATTTGTGGCTTTGGTCGAACAGGCAACTGGTTTGGCTCTCAAACATTCGAGATAGAACCTGATTTTATGTCTGTAGCCAAGGCGCTATCGTCAGGGTATTTGCCAATAGGCGCTGTGATTGTCAGTGATCGCGTCGCGAAAGTTTTGAAGGAATTAGGCGGAGAAATTAATCATGGTTATACCTATTCTGGGCATCCTGCGGCAGCCGCAGTTGCTCTGAAGAACTTAGAAATTATTGAGCAAGAAAAATTAGTTGAAAAAGTTGCGCAGGAGACGGGACCATACCTCCAATCACGTTGGAGGGAACTTGCAAGTCACCCATTGGTTGGGGAGGTAAGAGGTCTTGGTTTAATCGGCGCGCTTGAGCTGGTCGCCGATAAAAAGGCCCGAACGAGAATAGCCGAGGGCGGAAAGGCTGGCTCGTTATGTAGAGATTTTTGCACTGCCAACGGACTGGTTATGCGCGCCACCGGGGACACCATGCTCATATCACCTCCCTTGGTGATAAATAACGAACAGATTGATGAGTTAATTGGCAAGGCCAGGAAGTCTCTCGATGACACGCTAGTTGCGATATCTGATGGCGCGATAGAGGCATGATGAACCAGGCGCCGGCAGAAGCGCGTTCATCGCTATGGTTTAATATTTTCAAGTACAGTGTCTTTGCCCTCCTCGGGTTTAACGCAGTGCAATATTTTCTGCAAGACTACGCGGCATCACAGCAAGTGTTTGGTGCGGAACTGCAGTGGTCGCAGGTCGTTGAGGCCTATGCTGTTACAATTGATACTTTGTCGTGGATCATGCTTTTATTTATGTTTGATCTAGAGACTTCAGTACTTTCCCGTGACGTCTCAAAAAAACCTGAAATAACTTGGATTATTGGCGGTATAAAGGCTCTGTGTTACGGATTCATAGTCTATGCTCTGTATGGTTATATTATTAGGTTATTGGGCATTCTTGCATTTGAGCCATCTGAGATTCTGGACTTATGTGCTCACTTGAGCGATGACCTAGTCTTTATGAATAGTCTCGATTTATTTTCCACGGTTGATACTGAAAACTGCGCAAGCTTGGTGAGCGGCGATAACCTTTACCGCGATCCTGCGAAAAATCGGATTGCCGATATCAACACTTTATCGGCTTCACAAGATCTTGCACTGACGGACGTGATTAACGCAAGCACATGGATTCTGATTGTCATAATTTTGGAAGCCGATGATTGGATAAAGTCAAGATTTGAGACAGATGTTAGATTGGCAATGGCCTTAAATTTCGCCAAGGTAACGCTTTATTCATTCTTGCTGGGTTGTGCCATCTTTTGGGGTTTTAGTGGTGTTTTTCTTGATTTCTGGGATGCATTTTTATGGATCGTGGCTTTTGCTTTTATAGAGCTCAATGTGTTTGATTATCGCGATAAAACAACAGGCTAGAAGGGGTTTGAGATGCCAAAGTCGGAATATTTTCGAAATGTCTGCTGCTGAAAGGACTGTCCTGGCAGCTTATCTTTTATGTCTATTTGGGTGCTCCTCTGGTCATGAATCTGGACCTACTGAAATAGCTGATCATGTGTTTATTAACGGCGGTGTTTATACTTTAAATCCAGCAGAGCCGTGGGCTCAAGCCGTTGCAATAGTTGAAAAACGAGTTCATATGGTAGGTGGAAATGCTGAAGTCGAGAAGCTAATAGGCCCTCAAACGGTTGTAATTGATCTGAAAAATCGCATGCTGATGCCAAGTTTCGGTGATTCTCACATACACTTGTTATATGGCGGGGATTCAATTTCACGATGTGACTTAAATTACGTGGAGGAATCGGCCGAAATTAGACGAATTCTTCTGCAATGTGCCGAGACGTTGAATGTCTCAGAAGGGGATTGGCTAATCGCGACAGACTGGGCGCGAGCAGCCTTCCCTGAGGGCAGTCCACCCCCTGAATTCCTCAATCATCTCTTTCCAAATCTACCCGTAGTAGTGAAATCAAGCGATGTGCATTCGATTTGGGTTAATCAAGTGGTACTGGATATTGTAGGAATCGATGAAAATTCTGAAGATCCAGAAAATGGCAAGATAGAACGACACCCGATCACGGGAAAACCCACGGGATTGTTGCATGAGAGAGCTATTCAACTTGTTGAGTTTGCAGAGCCCTCCAGCTCAAGGGAGGAACGACTTCGATATATTCTAAAGGCCACAAAACGGGCGCTGGAATTCGGCATAACATCAGCAATAGAGCCAGGTCTTAATCTCGAGCAAGCAGAGTTATTCAAGGAATTGGATCAATTGGGTGAGTTGAATATGCGCGTGCTGGCAGCGTTGACACCTTTGGGTTTGACTCTTGGCTCTTTTGATGAAAACGTTTACCTTACCTTATCAAAAAGGCCGGACCTAGAAACTCCAAATTTCAAACCTAATTCGGTGAAGGTTTTCGTCGATGGTGTCATAGATAATGGCACTGCACCGCTGCTAGCTCCCTACCTTCAAAATTCAATTGTTCCGCTTAATACATTCTATTCGGTCGAGGAGTTGACAGATTTTTTTATTGCGTTTGACAAAACTGGGATCAGTATTCATGTGCATGCGATTGGAGATCTCGGGATTAGGAAAACGCTCGATGCTTTTGCTGCCATGAGAAAAACCAATGGGCGATCAGATAGACGGCATGTCATGACACATTTGCAACTAGTGGATAAGAAAGATCTAGAAAGGTTTGCAGAGTTGCATATCATAGCGAGTTTCTCCACGCTCTGGGCTTACCCAGAATCATATAATCTCACGATATACCCTCGTTTGATTGGGTTCGAGCGAGTTAACAGGTTCTATCCAATCGCCAGCATAATGGAATCTGGTGCACGAATAGTAATCGGGAGTGACTGGCCGATAACAGACATGAATCCTTTTCCGGCAATAGAAGTAGCCATTACTCGAAAAGATCCCTATTCTAATCAAGGTCCCGCGCATAACCCGAGTCAGCGCATTGATCTTGCCTCTGTCCTCAAGGCGTACACCTTAAACGTCGCATATGCTATGGGTCTAGAGAACGAGTTGGGTAGTATCGAGGTTGGCAAACTAGCAGATCTTGCGGTGCTAGATCGAAATTTGTTTCAAATTCCAGTCTCACAGATAAGTGACACTCAGATCCAATTGACGATGTTTAATGGCGATGTGGTATTCGAGCGATGATTCCCAGTTCCGAGTATTAAATGGCTGCTTCGGCGAATTCCGCTCCAAATATTGGCATACCAGAAGAGCTTCGTTGCCAAGATTTTAAATAATATCGTGACAATCAATTAGTTGGTGTTGGAAGCGTCTTCGCACATGAGAGCTGGTCTCTCTGAATCCAATTGCGCTGAGGACAATTTAGGTTGCCGATCTGCATGCATCTTCTTTGCAAATTGGGGCAGCTTCTAAATAATATATTCTTATCAGAGCAGTTGCAGCCTCTCGCACTCTGTTTGCGGGCCATAAAGTCATTAGTTTAACCACTATTGCAAGAGCCTCAGTAAATATTGCAGCTTTTATAAGTAATGCCCATTATCCCCATTAAAAGGCTTAAGGCCTCATGCAACTGAACACCTCGGTGTCCGATATTTAAAGACAGAGTAGAGGGACTCACAGCGCTTCTGCGTTGGCGAGATCTGCGCCGAGCGCAAGTGCACCGAAGGACGCTCCGATTTCTTGGTTCCCCATTATATGTTGGCAAGCGGTTGTGAGATCACGAAACCTGCGCTGAAGAGTTGAGTGGTTATATAGCGCCCCCGTGCCGCCAAGGCGGAATATCTCCGAACCGATTTTGGAGCACTCGTCGTGCACGTAAGCAGTTGCTGCCCTGTATCGGGTTCGCTCAATGGCTGTTGCCTTTCCGCCTGCTGCCCAAATTTGATCACTCTCGTGCATAGCGAAATTTCTGGCTGCAGCTAAACGTATTTCCATAGAGCCGATTTTTCGTTGGAAATCGGCATGGTCCTTGTAGACGATGGAAGGCTCCAAGAAGGGCCGCTTGGTTTGACCTAGTTGGATAAGCTCGTCGAGCATTGCTCTGGTTATTCCTAATATGACGCCGAGATGGAGAGGCCCCATTGACGTGTAGAAAGAAACGCGACCGATCGTTGAAACCCCTTCCTCTTCCGAATGCGGCGAATTCGCTGTAAAAACTGCACTATATGGATCTGGTACAAAGATATTTTCTACCTTTACATCATGGCTTTCGGTTGCTCTCAATCCAATTGAAGACCAGTTATCTAGCTTTTTAACCTCGTTTCCTGGGATCAGAAAGATCCTCAATTCTGGTAGATCAATCAGGTGGTTATCGCTGACTTCTCTTTCATCGGTCACTAAACCGGCAACAATAAACCAGTCTGCGACATATGAGCCGCTGGCTAATGGCCAGGTACCGTTGACTAAAAAACCTCCATCAACTTTTTTGGTGCCAGGTTGCGGCGTAAGCGGCGCCCGCGCAAGCACGTCACAACTGTCTTTAAAAATTTCCGATTGAACCAGTTTTGAAAACCGCTGAAAGATTGCTGGCATCTCTGCGGCAACCATGAAAGACCACGCCGTTGACCCGTCCGCCTTAGCGATTTCCTCAATTAGGGGTAGCATTTCAGGTGCCGAGTACTCGGCGCCACCTAAGTCCTTCGGATGCAATGCCCTTAATAAGCCAGTGTCCACAATCTTCTGGAAAACTGATTTTTCCATCGCCTTCGAATTTTCCATTTGACTTGACGCTTTGATTATCTCGTCATGCAAGTCTTGCAGCGCATCTAAGAGCGCCGACGGACCTTTGTATACCGGTAAAATCGAGTTCTCGGTTTTTGAATTCAGCACTTTAGTTGCAGTTACGTTGGGCATAAAAACACCTGTTTTTTTGTCTTATTTCCGGATTCTCGTGGCATTTCAAATGCTTTTGTTTTTACAACATTAACGATCCGTATTTTTTAATTTTTTTTTTTCGTGTATTCTATCCGGTCAAGTATTTTAGTTCCAATCCGGTTTTTCGACTTGTCTCCGATTTTTGCTTGGGATTGTTAGACGATATTAATAACATAGAAAGATACACTCTCGGAGGCATAGAAAGTATATGGGCACTGGCTACCCCTCATTAAATTTTAATCTTGGTGAAGATATAGACATGCTTCGCGACACTGTTTTTAGGTTTTGTCGCGACGAACTCTTTCCTCGAGCAGCAGATGTTGACCGCACTAATGATTTTCCAATGGATCTTTGGCGAAAGTTCGGAAATTTGGGGTTGTTGGGTATTACTGTGAGCGAAGAATATGGCGGCTCAAATATGAGTTACCTTGCTCATAGTGTGGCCATGGAGGAAATTTCGCGTGCGTCTGCGTCGGTCGGCTTATCATATGGGGCTCATTCGAATTTATGTGTTAATCAGATCTATAGAAATGGTAACGCAAACCAAAAGCGAACTTATCTCCCCAAATTGTGCTCGGGGGAGCATATAGGTGCTCTTGCAATGAGTGAGCCAAACGCAGGTAGTGATGTCGTTAGTATGCAACTCAACGCAGAGGCTCGGGGAGATTATTACCTCCTAAATGGGAACAAGATGTGGATCACCAATGGACCTGACGCCGACACCTTTGTAATCTATGCTAAAACCGATGCAAAAGCCGGTTCTAAGGGGATTACCGCCTTTATTATTGAGCGCAATTATAAAGGATTTTCGCGGCATCAGAAATTAGACAAGCTTGGTATGCGGGGCTCAAATACTTGCGAACTTGTTTTCGAAGATTGTGAAGTGCCAGCGGAGAATATTCTAGGCGGGAAAGGCCGTGGTATCGCAGTTCTCATGTCCGGGCTGGATCTTGAACGAACCGTTCTCTCTGGCGGCCCAGTTGGTATTATGCAGGCTTGTCTCGATGCAGTGCTACCTTACATTCATGAGCGAAAACAGTTTGGTCGGCCTATTGGGGAGTTTCAGTTAATGCAGGGAAAAATTGCGGATATGTATGCTGAGTTAAACGCTTCGCGCGCATATCTCTATGCAGTTGCTAGAGCCTGCGATTTGGGTCATGAGTCAAGGAAAGATGCTGCTGCAGTAATTCTCTACACAGCCGAGAAGGCAACGCAAATGGCGTTGCAAGCTATTCAAGCTCTGGGTGGTAATGGTTACACAAATGATTATGTAACCGGTCGATTATTGCGCGATGCGAAACTCTATGAGATTGGGGCTGGTACTTCCGAGATTAGAAGAATGCTGATAGGCCGAGAACTTTTTTCTCAAACATCTTAGAGAGAGATTAAATGGCGATTTTAAAGACTAAGATAAAAGTTAAAAGTACTCAGTTTGCCGCTAATGCCAAGGCAATGCAGGCCAAAGTTGATGACTTGAATCAGACACTTGATAGCATCGCCAAAGGCGGTGGTGCCGAGTCATGCGAAAGGCATGTGAGTCGCGGAAAACTGTTGGCCCGAGACCGAATCCTGGGCTTGCTTGATCCAGATACTCCTTTCATTGAGTTGTCTCCGTTGGCCGCTCACAAGGTATACAGCGAATACGTACCTGCTGCTGGAATCATTACCGGGATTGGGCAGGTCAGCGGCCAAGACTGCGTTCTAGTAGCCAACGATGCGACAGTGAAAGGAGGAACGTACTTCCCGCTGACTGTAAAAAAACATCTTCGAGCACAGGCAATTGCTGAGCAGAACAATCTACCGTGCATTTATTTGGTCGACTCTGGAGGAGGCAATTTACCGCGACAAGATGAAATTTTTGCTGATCGCGAGCACTTCGGAAGGATTTTTTTCAACCAAGCGAACATGTCGGCAAAGAATATTCCCCAGATTGCTGCAGTAATGGGTTCGTGCACTGCTGGAGGGGCTTATGTCCCTGCGATGGCAGATGAATCGATTATCGTGAAGAATCAAGGAACAATCTTCTTAGGGGGGCCGCCCTTGGTGAAGGCAGCTACAGGCGAGATCGTCAATGCTGAGGATCTTGGTGGGGCGGATGTGCACTGCCGAAAGTCTGGTGTGACGGATCATTATGCCGAGAACGATCAGCATGCACTCGAACTAGTTAGAAAGGCCATAACACGATTGAATCGAGTCAAGCCGACTAACGGGGATATCCGAGATTCAGTAGAACCTGGATTCGATGCCAAAGAAATCTATGGGATTATTCCAAACGATTCGAGGACTCCTTTTGATGTTAGAGAGATTATAGCCCGCGTAGTGGATGGCTCCGATTTCGACGAATTCAAAGCACTTTATGGCGCCACTTTGGTATGTGGTTTCGCGAGAATTTGTGGTTATCCGATCGGGATCGTAGCTAACAATGGTATTTTATTCAGTGAGTCAGCGATCAAAGGTACGCACTTCATCGAGCTTTGCGCGCAGAGAAAAATTCCGATTCTTTTTCTTCAAAATATCGTTGGTTTCATGGTGGGAAAACACTTTGAGAATACCGGGATTGCAAAGAACGGAGCGAAAATGGTTACTGCGGTTGCTTCAGCTAAGGTACCGAAATTCACTTTGGTTATAGGTGGCTCCTATGGGGCGGGTAATTACGGGATGTGCGGGCGTGCCTATGATCCGAGATTTCTGTTTATGTGGCCCAATGCGAGAATCTCTGTCATGGGTGGAGAACAGGCAGCAAGCGTGCTGACCCAGGTGACGCGGGATAAATATGAACGTGAAGGTAAGAAGTGGACGAAGGAAATCGAATCAAAACTTAAACAACCCATAATTGATGATTATGAGTATCAAGGACATCCTTACTATGCGTCTGCTCGATTATGGGACGATGGGGTTATTGATCCTGCTCATAGTCGTAATATTCTCGGTCACACACTTTCTATCTGCCACAATCAGATCATCGAAGAGACCAAATTCGGTGTGTTCCGGATGTGATTAAGAGCACCTTTCCTTTGATAATTGCACAAATTAAACATAAATCAAAAAGTAACCTCTTTGGCAGATCTTTGTGACTGGATTTTGCCTCAGCATAGATAAAAGCAAAGGTGATTTGATGCGCCATGAGCAAAGTAATAGTAGAAGTAGAACATAATGGAGTAGCTCGGGTAACATTGAACAATCCCGAGAAGCAAAATGCATTCAATGACGCGATTATTAGGGAGCTGACGAATGCTTTCTGTGGCATTGCATTTAATCCAGATGTGCGACTAATGATTCTGAGTTCGAGCGGGAAAAACTTTTCTGCCGGCGCAGATCTTGCGTGGATGAAAAAGATGGCATCATACTCCCATGAGAAGAATCTGAGTGACGCAAAAGTTCTGAGCGAGATGTTTCAGTCGCTGCATGAAATGCCTCAGCCCACAATAGTGAGAATTCAAGGTGCTGCCATGGGAGGAGCACTCGGATTGATAAGCTGCTGTGATATAGCCCTAGCCGAGGCTGACTCGAGTTTTGCCTTGAGTGAAGTCAAGCTTGGATTAATTCCTGCTACGATAAGCCCTTATGTGGTCCCGGCAATAGGCCCCCGAGCAGCGAGGAGGTACTTCGTTACAGGGGAACGATTTTCAGCACATAAAGCAAAAGAGCTCGGTTTAGTCAGCGAGGTGTTAGACAGAGAAGAACTCGATTGTTGCCTAGAGAACATGGTTGCTGCTTTACTGGCCAATAGTCCCCAAGCAACAAAAAAGGCAAAAGCGTTAGTCTCTTTGGTCGAGTCCAGAGCGCTCGACAGAGACTTGATTGAAGAAACATGTAAGCTCATAGCTGATATAAGAGTGAGTGAGCAGGGGCAGGAGGGCCTTAGCGCCTTTTTAGAGAAGCGAAAACCAAATTGGTTAATGCGATAACTTTTGTTCATTTGTGGCTTGTTCTGAAAAAACAATGATTCAGTTGTTTTTTATTTTTCTCACCTTTTTACTTCCCCAAGATCAGTATTTGAGGAACAATTAATTTTAGGAGGGCAAATTATGTATCCCGAAAAGGTCAGAATAGTCGAGGTTGGCCCTCGAGATGGTTTGCAGAATGAGAGCAAGTCCCTCTCGATCGAGACAAAGTTAGAACTGGTGAATCGCCTGACTGGGGCGGGTTTACGTTACATCGAGGTGGGTAGCTTTGTTAGCCCCAAGTGGGTCCCTCAAATGGCAGGCAGCGAAGAAATTTTCAGTCAGTTGCCGAGGAATAATACCAACACGTATGCCGCCCTCACACCAAATATGCGAGGATTGGAGAGAGCGATTGATTGCGGGGTCTCAGAGGTAGCTGTGTTTGCGGCAGCCTCTGAAGAGTTTAGTCAGAAAAATATAAATTGCTCCATCGCTGAGAGTCTTAAAAGGTTTGAACCTGTTATGGAAAAGAGTCTTGGCCTTGATATGTCTGTAAGGGGTTACGTGTCATGTGTGCTTGGTTGCCCTTATCAGGGGGCGGTAGACCCCAATAAAGTCTTAAACGTGGCCAAAGATCTCTTGAAGATGGGTTGCTATGAGATCTCACTGGGAGATACCATTGGTGTTGGAACACCCGCTGATACGGAGAAGCTATTGGAGGTTTTATTGGACGAGATTCCTTCAACCAAACTGGCGGTCCATATGCATGATACTTTTGGTCAAGCGCTAGCAAATGTTTTGATGTCACTGCAGAAAGGCATTACGGTTGTAGACAGCGCAGTGGCAGGTTTGGGTGGCTGCCCATATGCAAAAGGAGCCTCTGGAAACTTAGCTACGGAGGATCTCGTTTACATGCTAAATGGGCTAGGTGTCGAACACGGTGTTAATTTGCCTAAGTTAATTGCGGCAGGAGATTACATCTGCGAGAAATTGGATAGACTAAATTCATCTAAGGTCAGACATGCACTAGTTTAAAAATTAATTCCACCCATTAAATGAAAGTTGGGCGAGGGGAGCAAAGGAAAATTTATGAAAACTGAAGTTATAGATTATCATACACGTGGTTCTTCATATCTGGGTTATGCAGCCCATCCAGAGGGAGCAAAGTTTCCCGCCGTAATCGTGGCTCATACTTGGGCTGGTCGAGATAGATTTGTTGAACAGAAGGCCGAGTTGCTGGCATCGATGGGCTATCTGGGTTTCGCCCTCGATATGTATGGGGATGGAATTACAGGGTCTAGTAACGAGGAAAATTCCGCTAGAATGCAGCCCCTACTCGATAATCGCGAGGAACTAGCTCAGAGAGTCTCAGCGGCATATGAGTGCGTGAAGGAAATTCCTGGTGTGGATCAATCAAGAATCGCCATTATCGGATATTGTTTTGGCGGATTGGTTTCTCTTGACCTTGCACGAACGGGCGTCGATTTGAAGGGGAGTGCAAGCTTCCATGGATTTTTGAATTGTCCTGCCGAGCTGCAAAGGAAACCGATTTGCGCCAAGATCTTGGCCATGCATGGAATGCAAGATCCGATGGTAGGGGATGATCAGCTTGAGTCGTTTTACAGAGAAATGGATGAGAAAAATGTGGACTGGCAGCTCCATATTTATGGTACCTCAATGCATTCGTTTACAAACCCTTTGGCGGACAATCCTGATTTCGGGACCGTCTATTCTAGAGAGGCAGATAGAAGATCTTGGGCTCTGCTGACGGATTTCCTAGAGGAGGTTTTTGCTATCCAATGAACTTTCTCGTTATCACCGAGGTCCTGGTTCCCCAGTAAAAATCTTTGCGGCCGAAAGGGGCTATTTCATGCAGTTCAAACTGTTTCAGGTCGATGCATTTGCGGATAAATTATTTTTTGGAAACCCCGCCGCAGTGGTAATTCTTCACGAAGAAATAGACCATCATCTGATGCAAGCTATTGCCATGGAGAACAATCTGTCAGAGACAGCTTTCGTAAATATAAACCAAAGCCCAATCAATATAAGGTGGTTTACGCCTCTGGCTGAGGTGCGGCTATGCGGACATGCAACCCTGGCTGCGGCGCAAGTACTTTTTGAAAATCATTTAAGGTCGCCGTCGGAGCCGATCCTGTTCCAGTCAAAAAGCGGTTTGCTAAAGGCTTATCGAAAATCAGCGCATATCTTTTTAGACTTCCCGGCAGACCGGCAGCTTAAAAGTGTTGATAAAAGCGATGCTTTCGAGATTGCTCTGGGAGAAAGGCCATCTTGCGTTTTTAAAGGAAAAGATGACTACCTAGTCATTTATGATGCGCAAGCTCAGATAGAGCGCATTAGGCCAAATTTTCCGCAGCTTGCTGATTTTGATGGCCGTGGCGTGGTGGTCTCCGCCAGAGGGGAGGAGTTTGACTTTGTGTCGAGGTGTTTCTTTCCCAAAATGGGAGTTGACGAGGATCCCGTAACTGGATCAGCTCACACGATGCTAACCCCTTATTGGTCGGGGCAAACAAATAAAACCAAGTTTGTGGCCCGACAATTGTCGGCACGAGGCGGAACGCTATATTGTCATTCTGAAACTGATAGAGTGTTAATTGGTGGAAACAGTCGAATATTCTTAGAAGGGACTATATATTGTGATAACTAAACTACGTTTTCCATTGCGATAAAACTCAAGAGATCTTTAAAATTCAAATGCTGTAACTTGCAAGCCCATAATTATGAATTTCGACAACTACCTCTGGAAAGAGAAACATTTCGTGGAGCTCACTACGGGAGAGTTGTATGACATGATGAATATAAGACAGGAAGTATTTATTGTTGAACAGCAGGCGCCATACCTAGATGCAGACAATGTCGATCAAGTCTCTGTTCACCTGTTGGCTTATTGTGGAAAAAGTCTTCAAGGTTATGCCAGATTGATCCCTCCGGGCGTGAAATATCTCGAGCCCTCGATGGGAAGGATAGTTTTGCGCCAAGCATCACGGGGCACAGGGTTCAGCAGAATCCTAGTAGGAAAAGCGATTCAAAAGTCCAAGGCTCTTTATCCTGATTTTGGGATTAGAATCTCGGCGCAATACCCCCTAGCTTCCTTCTACCGATCTTTTAATTTTGAAGAGGTTGGCGATATTTATGATGAGGATGGCATTCCGCACATAGAGATGTTTATTGCTTAGGAAAAGTTTCCAGGGGTTTGACTAGTTGAGAAATTAAAGTTTTTTGGTGATCGAAGGTAGGCGGCTCAAGAAGCATGATCAAAGGTTGTTTGAACGAGGCGCCTTGGTCCTTTAATCAGTCCTTGCTTTTTTTTTTCGGCAGCTGTTTCAAAAATTGGAATTCTCAGGCAGTGCTGCACAAACCAGCAGGTTTGCGGGGATCCCAAGAATGTCTGCTCGGACTGACATTTGGGAACGCATATCTGGAGTTTATTAAATAATATGTCTTCTGTTTATTGGTGCTTCCGTTGGGGTGAGATAGCCGATTTATTAATCCAGTAGGAATGATGTTAACTAATTTGGGAAAAATTTACCGGCTATATTAGGTTGAAAATTGCAAATCTCCTTTACACGTATTCTTGGTCACACAAAAAAGCGCCAATTCTAATAACATTCATCTCCTGAGCGGAATCTCGTATGGCTAAAGAAATCGCCCAACAAAGACAAGCGCTTGAAGCTGCGGTCGCACCGACATTTTTCAGATATCTTCTGACCTCGATGACCGGACTGATAGCCATGACTTCAGCCTCCCTCGTGGATGGTATTTTTATTGGCAATTATGTCGGTGTCCCCGCTCTAGCTGCAGTTAACTTGATTATTCCCATTATGGCTTTGAGTTTTGGTGTTGCGATAATGGTGGGGGTTGGAGGCTCGGTACGTGGAGGTAAATATCTTGGAGAGAACAACATTGAGGCGGCTTCTTCAATCTTTAGTAAAACGCTTTCTTTCATGGTGCTTTATGGGCTCGTAGCAATCGGGACTGCATTGCTATTTGAGCGAAAATTATTCTTTTTACTTGGCGCTGGAGAAGAACTTTTTCCAGTAATGAGCGACTATTACCGTATCGTCACGCCATTTCTCTTCGCTCAATTCATCACCATTGTTTTATATTTTTTTGTTCGTTTGGATGGTATGCCCAGCCTCGCGGCCTTCTCACTGGCATTAGGGGCAATCGTAAATATTGTTTTAGACTACCTGTTTATCGCAGAGTACGGTTGGGGGCTCAAGGGTGCGGCCTTAGCGACCGGTTTGTCCGAGGTATGTTCTATGATCATACTTTTAAGCTACTTTTTTCGGCATGACCGAACTCTTCAATTTAAATTATGGCAGAGCGATTGGATTGAGGTATTGCAGTCGGCTTACAACGGTATTTCGGAATTTATAAACGAAGTTTCCGGAGGCATCATCACTTTCATTTTCAACTGGATGCTAATTCAGCGTGCTGGTGTTTCGGGGGTGGCCGCAATAACCGTTGTCAATTATGCTTTGATGGTTGGATTTATGGTGTTTTGGGGCATTTCAGACACTATTCAGGTGATGGTATCTCAAAACTTTGGAGCGCGGAAAGCACATCGGATCATTGATTTTTTGAAAACAGCAGTGCTTACAATTTCATTACTGAGTTTGGCATCCATTGCGACACTTTTGACGTTTAGTGAATCAATCATCTTGTTGTTTATAGGTGGCACTGAAAATCAAAAAACCGTGTTTCTGGCTACCGAGTTTCTTTTCTATGTTTGGCCTTTGTTTATATTTGCGGGTTTTAATATGCTGATATCAGGTTATTTGACGGCCATTCACAGACCATTTCAATCTGGCTTGGTTGCTGTTTGCAGGAGTTTGATACTTCCCGCTGGATTATTGATGTTGTTCTATACGGTCGTAAATGATTTTCGTTTTGTTGTTGCTCTCCCAGTTGCAGAGGGCCTCACGTTTTTGTTGGCTGCCGCGATATTCCTCAAAAACATGCCGATCGACGTTGTAACAAAAAGCACTCGGGAATGACGCTGATTTTAATGCTTAGAGTCACTCCGTTTTCATTAAAAAAATTAGAGGCGATGCGTAGCATTTGCGCGCGCGATCAGGTCATGCCCTCATTCATAGTCTAACTCCTGTTTGGTCGGAAAAGCTGGGAATGCGCCTTGTCTGGTGACTGCGATAGCACCGCATCTGGCTGCGAAATCAACCAGCAGGCCCAGTTTTCCCAAATCGTTACAATATTTATCAGGGTTTGGCTGCTGACTTAACTGAAATAATATTGCGCCGATAAAGGCATCACCTCCTCCTGTCGTATCAATTGCCTCTACAAGTGGCGGCTCAATTGCAGCCGTTCCCTCGTGACCATAAATTGTTATGGTTCTGGGTCCATCGGTTACTATGAGGGCTTTTACACCTGCAGATATGCATTCCGACACGTAGGCTTGCTCGTCGTTTCTCGCCAGGAATAAAAACTCCTCTCTCGAGAACTTCACAAGGTTTGATTTTCGGACGAAACTGTTCACCAAATCGATATCTGCAGAGCCGCTTTTCCATAATTGATGTCGTAAATTAACGTCAAAGCTAATAAATGAGTTTTTTTTGGTCGCAAGCTGCACAAGATGGATAGTCACATCAGCTATTTCTTTCTGTGTCATAGTGTTACTACAGAAATGCACAATGGGCCGCCGTGAAAAATAATCTTCCCGGATTTGAGTTTTCTGGATGAGCAGATCGGCTGTTTCATTTCTTCTGAAGCTGAACTGCCTTTCTCCTTTTTCATCAAGAAAGATAAAGGTGAGCGCTGTCTCGGCTGTTGGATGGATAAGCGTCATATCTGTATTGACACCGTATGTTTCGATTGCGTTCAATAAGAAAAGGCCAAAGTGGTCATTACCTATTTGCCCCAAAAATGAGGCCTCACCACCTAATTTGGCAACTGCGACAGCCGCATTTGCCGGGGCACCCCCGGGGAACTGAGTGAATTGGTTTGTTTGTAATGGTCCCTCTTTGGAAAATGACGTACACAAAAAATCGATCAATAACTCCCCGAAACAGAGAACTTCTCTCATTCTCACTTCTTACCCCCTTCTGTTGGGTTGGATCGCGAAGTCAGTTCGATCGTGAGGCCCATGCAGTCAAGGGTGTCTGTGAAAACTCCAGATTCAAGAGATTTTTTACTGCGTGGATCACGTCCATTCTTGCGTTCCGAATATTTAAAAATCTTGGGTATGACCGACCGAGGAATGACAAAATTATTTAAGTGTTTTAAAACCAAAGATTTAGTTAAGTTAAGCATGTTAATATTTCTTGCTGGGTTTATCTAACGAAATAATGCAAGGTTTTCTATGGCGATATCAAGACGAGATTTGCTAGTTGGCGCGGGTTGCAGTCTAGCCGGCGGTTTTCATATAGGGTCTTTAGGTGCTTCCGGTTTGCAAGCCAGAATTTTTGATGCTGCTATTGTGGGTGGAGGGACAGCGGGCCTGCCGACTGCAATTTTTGCTGCATTGAGTGGTGCAGATGTGCTCGTTATCGAGAAAACATCCAACCTTGGAGGCACTTTACTTCTGTCCACTGGGCAAATAGCTGGGAGTGAGACTGTCTTTCAACAAAGAGCAGGAATAGCGGACTCGCCTGACGAGCACTACGCTGATGTAATGCGAATTAATCAAAACACGTCCGATCCATCACTAACTCGGTTAACTGTTGACAATGCTGGCGCTACAATTAATTGGCTTGCAGATCATGGATTTGAGATTTTGCCAGGTCATCCTGTCACAGGAATTGGGCACGATCACTTCAGGGTAGCTCGATACCTGCAGGGAGTGAACAATGGGATATCGATCCTTCAGGCTTTTCTGCCAACCTTTCGAGCGTTGGTAAACAAAGGAAAAATTACGGTGCTCACGGAGAGTGAGGTGGTGGAACTTCTTCAGGAGAAATCTGGGAAAGTTCTCGGCGTTTTGGTCAAAGATGCGTCTGACAAAATCAAAGAGTACCGCGCAAGCAACACGGTCCTCGCCTCTGGGGGGTGCGCAGCTAATGCTCGCATGTTTGAAGAGCTTCACGATGTACCTTTGTACACTCAAGCGGCCTATCCGGCTTCTACAGGATCTGGGATACTCTTGGGCTTATCAGCTGGAGGGTACGTTTGGGGCCGGGAAAAATATGCGGCCTTGCCGGGTCTTGTAGCGTTGGACAACAATTATCCATCGCCTATGCAGGCGTGGGCGCCACTCAATGCTAAAAAAAGGAAGCCCTGGGAGGTGCTCGTAAATTCTGAGGGTGAGCGTTTCGTCCAAGAGGATCACCCAAGTGCTCACCACCTTGAGCTAGAGCTTTTGCGGCAAAAAGGCCATAGGCACTGGGCTATTTTTGACTCGAATATTCTCCGCCGATGATTCCTGATTGGAGCAGCGATAGAATTTTGAGAGAGGCACAAAAAAGCAAAATGTTCGTTTCGGCCATGGAATTGGATAATTTGGCATTCAGAGCAGGGTTGAATCCGCTAAAACTTAAGAAAACGGTCGAGATTTACAATGCCCACCTAACTTCAAAGTTAGAGGACCCGTTCGGGCGAAAATTTCGGCCGGCTGCTATTCATAAGCCGCCTTTCTATGCTATTCAAATGCAGGTTTGGACATTGGTCTCATTTGCAGCTTTGGCAGTGAATGAGCGATTAGAGGTAATAGATATTGCTGGTCAAGCTGTTCCTAATCTATTTGCTCTGGGTGAGGTTATTGGGGCTGGCGCTACTTCGGGTAAAAGTTATGTAAATGGCATGTTAGTTACTCCAGCGATAACTTTCGGCAGGGTCCTAGGGTCTTCATTATTTCAGTTGGCCTAAAAAGGCCTTCCTAGGCTATAATCTAACCATCACATCGATCAGGCTAAAAGAGGGCGTTTAACCTGTAAAAAAGCGATGAGGGGCTCGTTATTTAAAAAGAAAAAATGCAGAGATTATTAGATCTAAGGACTCTATCGAAGTG
This sequence comes from Porticoccaceae bacterium, assembly GCA_902557735.1. GTDB lineage: Bacteria > Pseudomonadota > Gammaproteobacteria > Pseudomonadales > Porticoccaceae > TMED48. The sequence goes on along the minus strand of CACEBC010000001.1, from coordinate 11,030 downwards.
GAAAGGTCATCTACAGGGCGGCAAATCTAATCGATTCAGATGCCACAGAGGGAGCTTTAAATGAGTGATTATAAAGCAGCGCAAATTCGGACGCTCGAGATATTGGAAAAAGGGGAAGCTGACGACTGGACGAGTAAACTGTGCGATTTTTTTATATTAGCCTTAGTCTTTTTAAATATTGTAGCCGTGGTACTGGAGTCAGTTTCCAGCCTAAACGCAACATATGCGGCACAGTTTGCCTTATTTGAGTTAGTCAGCGTTATTCTGTTTTCTGTGGAGTACGCCCTCAGGATCTGGGCTTCTGGTGCTTACAAGCACATGACGGACGGCAGCAATTCAAAAGGCCGAATGAGTTACGTACTTAGTTTCCATGGTATCGTTGACATTGTAGCTATTCTTCCTTTTTACCTCCAGGTACTATTCCCTGGACTTGATCTCAGGGTTCTGAGAGTTCTTCGTTTGCTTAGGGTTTTCAAGTTGTCTCATTATTCCTCAGCTCTGGAGGACTTGTTCAATGCAATTTATCAGGAACGCAGGTCCTTTTTCGCGGCGTCCTATCTGCTGCTGCTGGCCCTTATTCTGACTTCTTCAGTGATGTACTATGCCGAGAACGAGCATCAGCCTGAAAACTTTTCATCGATACCAAACGCCATGTATTGGTCTTTAATCACATTGACAACGGTGGGCTATGGTGATGTTTCGCCCGTAACATCGATAGGAAAGATTATCTCAATTTTCACTGCTTTTCTGGGTGTGAGTATTGTGGCGATGCTCACTGGTATAGTGGCAAGTGCGTTTTCCAATCAGGTGGCCCGTAAGAAGATAATATTTGAGGATCAGGTTCGACAGGCCCTTGAAGATGGCGTTATCGATGAGGATGAACAGCGCTTGCTGGAAAAAATGAGAGTTGAATTCGGCCTAAGTGAGGAACAAACCGATCAACTTCTGAAACAAGCGCAGAACGATTCTAGTTGATGACCTCGATATTGTTTTCGAAACGAACGCTGACAGAGCTTTTATTCCTTGTCGGTTAAAAGTTTGCGAAAAATAAAAGGCCCAAGATGAATGAGGATCCTCAGGTTATTGTTTCCTCATGTTGGCTGCATGAACGCATAAACGATCCTGATGTTAGAATAATAGATGCGTCATGAATCTGGCGGCCATGAATAGATGTCCAATTGCTGAATATAATTCGCAGCATATTCCGGGGACATCGTCGCCATAAGATCTTCATCTTGAAGACCATGGGATCTTATGTGGGGGTTGCACATAATGGACTGGCAAGAGAGAGACAACATTAATAATACTCTCCTTAAACTATTTTCAATCCTTGCTCTTATTAGCTCAATTACCGGACTGCTTTTATTTTTTAAAATGGATATTAAAAAGTAAATGATGGGAGATTCGTTTTTGGCAAAAATCGTTGGGCCAATGACTCGTGCTTATATTATAGTATTTGCTGGATTCACTGAGTAACCTTGAATTTTTCATGTAAACTAACCTTTAAATTAGTTCTCCACTTGACGCGTTAAAAATGAAACCGCAAACCCCTGACCTCCACGACTATCCTCATTCCAAGTCAATGCGGAAAGTGGCTCTGACAGCGTTAGCTGGGACAAGTGTGGAGTGGTATGACTTCTTTCTATATGCCACAGCAGCTGCGCTTGTTTTTCCTGTTGCATTTTTTCCGGAAAGCACCCCGACCATGGGACTGATTTTATCATTCGGCACCTTTGCCTTTGGGTTCATTGCTCGTCCTCTGGGTGGAATCATTTTCGGTCATTGGGGCGATAAGGTTGGTCGAAAAAAGACTTTGGTGATAGCTCTGGTTCTTATGGGGACGGCCTCCACATTGATCGGTCTATTGCCCACCTATGCGTCGATTGGTATAGCGGCTCCAATTCTCCTCAGTATATTGCGCTTTGCACAGGGCCTCGCGATTGGAGGTCAATGGGGGGGCGCCATGTTACTAGTAACGGAGAGTGCACCAGATAATAAACGAGGGCACTATGGCGCTTATGCACAGGCGGGAGCTCCAGTGGGCGTCATTCTAGCTAACCTATCGTTCATACTAATTAGTTCTCTCGTGTCCGAGCAATTTTTCATTATGTGGGGTTGGAGGATCCCATTCCTGGCAAGTGTCGTGTTGATAGCTATTAGCATGTATATGCAGTTACACATGGAGGACACGGAAGCCTTTAAAGAGCTCGAAGAGCGCAAGAGCAAGCTTGATCAGGAATCGGGCCCTAAAGTCAGCATAGAAAGGTCTCCGATACTTCATGCCATGTCGAGATATCCCAGGCAAATTTTGCTTGCTGCGGGCGCTTTCCTCTCAGTTCAGGTAACGTTTTATATTTTGATTGGTTTTGTCCTGGCGTACGGTAGCGACCCAAATGGCGCAGCGATGACTAGGGAAAACTTATTGATGGCTGTATTGATCGGATCCGCAATGCAAATAGTAGCCCAATTTTTGGCCGCGGGTTACTCCGATAGGCATGGTCGACGCGGTGTTTTTATTTTTGGAGCGGCTTTGTTAGGTTTGTGGGGTTTCATTTTATTCCCGCTGATCGACACGGGGAACTTTTGGCTAACCGTTTTTGGCATCTCTGGAGGATTGGTTTTTGTTGGCATGATGTACGGACCTCAGGCAGCTTTTTACACAGAGCTATTCGGTACTGAGGTTCGCTATTCTGGTGTGTCCCTTGGCTACCAGTTGGGTGCCATAGTTGGTGGTGCCTTTGCGCCGACTATTGCGACAGCCTTATGGCGGGAGAGCACGATTGGTATTTTTGGGGTGTCCATCTACATTGCATTTGCATCAATAGGCACCATTGCCTCGGTCATGTTGCTAACCGAGACGTTCCAATCCAGCTTGCATGAAGCCTAATGGACGGAGACAGATCATGGTAGAGGAAAATATAAATTTACGAAATCAGGTCCTAGAGGCATGTAGAGGCTTAGCGGCCTATGGGTTGGGGTCCGGAATTGGCGGCCATATTTCGCTGCGATACCCAAATGAACCTTTTTTCTACATGCATGTATTTGAGCGGACATTCGAGGAGATGCAGCTTGAGGATATAATCCTATTCGATTTTGACGGAAAAGCTGTTAGTTCAGATCGATCCCCAAGTCAAGGCATTGAATTTCATCATTGCATCTATAAGCAGCGAGAGGATATCCAAGCTATCGTGCATTCTCACGGCTTTTGGATCACTGCTCAAGCGGCGTTTGCTCGCCCCCCTCGCATTTTTAACAATGTTTCTACAGTATTCTATGAGCGAACTGCGTTGAGTCGGAATGATGATTTTGCGTCTATTTCTGAGTCGCTGGGGTCTGATGATGTAGCTATCGTCATTCCCTGGCATGGTGCGATAACATTGGGGACAACTTTAGGAGAAGCTGTGTCTAGGCACGTCGTCTTTGATTATACTGCTCGAATGGATGTGACCCTGCCGACGAGTGCTCCCACCATGCCTCATGATCAGTGTTCAAGCCTCAGACAGCTGGTAGAGCGAGCGGGCTACTTTGACGAAACCTGGGAATTGGTTAAGCGAAAAGCAAGGACAGTATGCAACTCCTGCAAGGAGGTCTCCTAAGCGTGTTAAGAAAAAAAGCGCAGGCGAGGACATTTTGGTGTACAAATGCTGTGGATCTAGTTTAGAGGCAAAGGCAGATTTTCAAAATACAGAATAGGTTTTCTTCATTGAGTAAATGTGTTTGGTGTTGTATTTTAAATTGTCCGACTATTATGAGGAATTGAATGTATGGAGAAAACCGACGTCGGGACCATATCAGACGAAGCGCTTGAAAGATTGCGTGAAGAGATTGGCCGGGAATCTGCGCTGCCTCAGTTTAATACCTGCGCTTCGCGAGATGCGATTAGGCACTATGTGCATGGGCGAGGTGATGATAACCCTCTATTTTGTAATGAGAGTTATGCTGCTTCATCGAGGTATGGTGATATTATCGCGCCCAATACGTTTCTCCTTACCTGCGGCTTCCCGCGCTCTCGAGGTTTGCCCGGCGTGCACGCACTCTTCACCGGCATTGACTTCTATTTTCATGACCCAATAAGAGTAGGGACTCACATTAATGCAAATTCTTCGCTTCATGAATTATCAGAACGGGTCGGTAAGTATGCGGGTCGACAAATTCAACAGACTACCCGCACAGAGTATACCTCGCAGCAAGGCCATCCGCTGGCAACCTTATATTCTCATGCCTTCCGAATGGAGAGAAAGAAGGCGGGCCGAAAAGGCAAATACACTGATTTAACTAGAAAGATTTATTCGGACGAAGAGATACAAGAAATTGCTCAGGCTTATGATCAGGAGCGGATTCATCGCAGGGGGGAAAAAAAGCGGTTTTGGAACGATGTGGCGATCGGGGATGAATTACCGGCAATGGTGAAAGGCCCGCTTACGGTCACTGATAATGTCGCCTTTTTGATTGGTTTTGGGACCGTTTTTGTCCGAGCGCACAGGCAGTGGCATGAATTTAGGCAGAGACACCCTGGTGTGGGGGTCAAGGACAAGTTTGGCGTTTGGGACGTTCCCGAAAGGGTTCACTGGGACGAGAATCTTGCTGCCTCAGTTGGTATGCCCGGTCCCTATGATTATGGACCGCAGCGGATTGCTTGGATTGATCATGCAATCGCAGAATGGATTGGAGATGATGGCTGGTTAAGAAGATTGACCGTCAAGCTCACAGCGCCTAATTTTGTTGGGGACACGAGTTGGATTTGTGGTTCGGTGACGGAAAAACACGATGGAAACGTCATTGTTATGGAGCTATCTGTCAATGACCATCGTGGCAGAGAGACCGCCAAAGCGACTGCGGAGGTGGTTTTGCCATGACCTCAGGGAAAATTGAACAGCAATCTTGTGATTTGGGTGATGTGGAGCGCTGGACGTTTGATCGGTTTATTTCTGGATCTCTCATTGGATCGACGCTAATAGAGCTAAGCCCCGAAATGATCAGATTATGGAAGCTAATTTATGGTTCGGAGCATTTAAAGGATGGGATGCCTCGTGGCTTGGCCCAGGTGATCATAATGTCTGCATACACCCGAGCAGTGAAACCGCGCCCTCCTGGCAATCTGCATATCGGACAATACATTAAAATGCATAGTGTTCCCAAAGTTGGCGAACAAATGTCCTGTGAGGTCGTTTGTGTTGACAAGTTCAAGAAGAAAGGTATGTCGATAGTGATCTTCGAAGTAGACGTTGCGATGATGTCAACGAACGCCTTGCTATTTACGGGCCGATTAACTATCTCTTGGGCAGGTTGAAATGAAAACTGCTAGGACCAACTTGCCTGCAAACTTTCAAAATTGCTCTCTATCTATTTCTCAGGGGCTTATTAACCAATTTGCTGATCTTGCGGGTGACTATAATCCCATTCATATGGATGCGGTTTTCGCCAAAAAGTCGTCCCTTGGGAAAATAATCGCGCATGGTTCGTTGTCCATGGGCCTTATTTGGAATTCGGCAGAGAAAAGTCTCCTCGGTAAATGGTTAAAAGGTGCCTCGTTGGAGGTCCGATTTAGACTCCCAGCGTACTTGGGTGACGATATAATATCCGGAGGAGTTCTCAGGAGCGACTGTCAAAGCTATGATGTCTGGGTAAATAATCAGCACGGTGATCATGTAATCAAGGGTATTTTCTATATCAGGAGTGATGTTTTAGGTGAGAACTAATACTCCTGCGACTAATCGAGATATCTCGGCCTCGAAAAATGATTAGTAACAATAATTGATCGCGCGGCGCGGGTGATAGAAGTCTGACCAATACGCCTAAACTTGTTGCACAGATAGACAAATTTGTTTTAGCACCCCGCTGCCATGGTTAATATAGTCCAAGGGGCTAGACCCATCGAGAGGACAAATTTTCTGTTGCCTGTCTCTATTAGCAACGCCAGAGGGGTGCATGCAATGGCATAAAAAACGAGAAGCCGCTTCAGAGCATACCTTTGTCACCGTCTTTCAGTTTAAGATCTGCCTTCATTGGTTTCAATGGCCATTGAGATTATGTGTCGGTCAATGAACGATAAAAGCATAACTAGCATACGGACAATCACCAATCACCAATCGCGAGTTGTGCCTCACCTTTGGAGCGATCAAATTTCCAACTCATTCTTGGATCATTTCGATTCCTGCTGTACCTGCTGTTTGATCAAGGCTTTCCATTGGCCATAGCAGATCTTTCTCTAAGCTCAGGCCAGCCCCAAGGGTTTTGGAAAACTCGCTGAAGACGTAGTCGATGTCCCATTTGTCTTTTAAATTGCTATTTAAAGATGCTTCATGTCGAGGTTCGCTCCACCGAATATATTTGAAACCATACGATCCAAAAATTCTTCCGCTGATGTGCGAGGCTTGGGGTGACGCAAGGTAAACCACGAGTGGCGGAACCGTGTCCGCCCTCTGATCTGGCGGCGCGGCTTCACTCGGTTTAACATCGGCATCAGGATAGTAAGAATCTGCCATCCTCGTCATTGACGCTTGGGTCATACAATTGGCAGTGACATTGTAGCTCACCATTGCGTTGGCAATAGCTCTTGTCAGGCCCACTACCGCTCCTTTTGCAGCTGCATAAGCAAAGGTATCGGGTACTCCTGACATAAATGAATCGGATGTGAAGTTAATTAGCCGACCATACTCTTTGCGCTCTTTCCAATGAAGAACAGCAAAGTGACTAGTATGCATCATGCCGTCCATATGTACTTTTCTCAGTGAATCCCAATCATCTTTTGTTACATCAGCGATATTGTTTACCCGGAAATTGCCAGCACCGTTAACTAAGATGTCCAGCTTGCCAAAAATATCAATGGCAGACTGCACTAGTCGCTCAGCTGAGTTCCAGTCTGAGACATCGCAGTCAATCGCAACTGCTTGGCCGCCTTGTTGAGTGATTTCATGCGCTACCATTTCTGCAGGTTCAGAGGAATATCCAGAGCCGTCCACGGAACTTCCGTTGTCAGCTATAACGACCCGGGCTCCTTCCTTGGCCATCATGTGAGCATTGCATCTACCAACCCCTCTGGCGGCCCCTGTAATTATAGCCACCTTGTCATTTAGCTTTCCTGTCATAGCGTTGTACCCCCTTAATGCTGATTTAAAAGTTAATTTTGAGCTCGGAAAAGTGCATAATTTGCATCCAGTATGGTTACCGATTGATAATTTTTGGAGAGCGCTGCTCTTAAATGTCAGAGCCCGAAATCAAAAAATTTCTAATCGGGCCATGAAATTATTTACTGTGATTATAGACTGACATATCCTCTCTTGTTCTCTGAATAATGTATTGATGCACAGACTTCACCTGTCTGGTATTGAGGAGATCACTGAAATTCGGCATGCCAAGTCCTTCAAGTTCTCCCTCTAAAACGATTTGTAGAAATCTTTGATGCGTTGACTCGGAGATCATCCGCAGATCGGGAATCACACCGGAACTCACCGCTCTTGGGCCATGACAAAGACTGCAGTATTGCATATATATTGACGCTCCTCCCTTAATGTTTGCTTGAGTCCCATAGATTTCGGGGGGATAAGATAATGTCTTTGCCTTTTTGGGTTTGAATGGTAGATTTTTTTTATCACCCAAGTGGAATACAAATAGCTTGCCTAAATTATCGGATGTCCCGGCCTCTAATGCACCGGGATTTCCAGAAGCGATCGCCGCACCACCCCAGCCGGCTAGAATTGCAATGTATTGTTTGCCATCGATTTTATAAGAGACCGGAGGCGCTAGCATACCGATTTGGAGATCATGAGCCCATAAAATGTCACCTGTCTCCGCTTGATGGGCTCTCAAGATGCCGTCTCCACCGCCCTGGATAACAAGATTACCTGCCGTAGTCAGCACTCCGCCATTTACAAGATTTGAGTGCTGGTAAGTCCAATTATAGCGAGATTTCAGAGGATCCCACGCTCCTAGGAATCCAAAGTCATTGCTTGAATGATTGGGGTCAGAGTTCTCGGTAAGTTCAGTGTATTTCTCCCAGTCCACGCCTATATTCCACCAGTTTTCTCTGATTGGAATTTCTCCATGCTTGATCCAGTCTTGAGAGAGAGCGAATACCCCTGAACTTTCTCTGACGGGAATGTAGACGAGTTTAGTAACTGGATTGTATGCCATGGGTTGCCAATTGTGGCCGCCAGCTGGTGAAGGGCTCATGATTTCAAGATTTTCGCCGTAAACTTTCTGCCCGACTGGTCGACCAGACAATGGATCAATGTGAGTGGCCCACGTGGCTTTGACATAATTATCGGCGGAGATTAATTTTCCTGTCGACCGATCTATGATGTAGAAAAAACCGTTTTTTGGTGCTTGCATCAGAACCTTTCGAAGTTTTCCTCCAATCGGCAAATCAGCAAGTATCATATTCTGTGTTGCTGTAAAATCCAGGCTTTCGCCGGGGGTTGTCTGATAGAACCAAGACATTGCGCCCGAGTCTGGGTCGACGGCGACGATTGAGGAAAGGAAGAGGTTATCGCCTCCTCCTGGGGATCGAATGGCTTGTGGCCAAGGGGATCCGTTGCCAACGCCAAAGTATAGTAAATCGAATTCCTCGTCATAAGTCATAGAGTCCCAAACTGTTCCACCCCCTCCCATCCGCCACCATTTGCTTCCTTTCCATGTTTTTGCAGCAATTGCCATTTCGGGATGCTCGAATGGTTTGTCGGGGTTGCCGGGAACCGTAAAGAATCGCCATTCTAGTTTTCCGGTTCTTGCTTGGTAAGCGCTTATGTAACCTCGAACACCGTATTCAGCCCCTGCATTACCGATAAGTATCTTATCTTTTACTATTCGGGGTGCACCGGTGATTGTGTAGGGAGCAGTCCCATCTATTGTATCCACCTCCCAGATTACATCCCCAGTCTCTGCATTAAGTGAAAATAATCTCCCGTCAAAACTGGCAACATAAACAGAACCTTCCCAATAGGCCACACCTCGGTTGACAGCGTCGCAGCACCCATAGCGCCCCCATTTACCTGGCACCTCTGGATCGAATTCCCATAGCTTCTCTCCAGATTGCGCATTCAGTGCAGCCACCTTACCCCATGTTCCGGTAACGTAGAGAACCCCATTAACCATAATCGGGGTGGCTTGCAATCCGCGGTGAGTTTTCATTTCGAAGCTCCACGCCAGGCCAAGTTGATTCACATTATTTTCGTTTATTTGTTTCAGTGGAGAGAAGCGTTGGTCCTTATAGTCTCTGCCATGAAGTGGCCAATCGTCGCTTGTTGAATTATTGGCGAAGAGAGCGATAAGACAAGCCACAAGCAATGTGTATTGTTTTTGGTATCTTCTCACGCTAATCATTACCATACTTTAAAATTTGAGTTAGGCTCGGAAAAGGCTAGCTAATTTTCTTTGCTAACCACTAAAGATGAATATCAAACACTTTCTCCGCATTTTTGTACAGAAACTTGGGCCATACCGACTCTTTGATTGGCACATTTTGAAGCTCGCAAAATATACGTTCCAGCGATAAACCCATCGGAAAGTATCCAGCATACATTATCTTTTCTGACCCGCGATTATTAGCAAAATTAATAATGTCTTCTGGGTAGTGCTTTGGAGAAAAAGCACTAGTTGAATAATATAGGTTGGGATACTTCAACATTAACTTGCAAGCGAGTTCTGTCCATGGCTCGCCCCCATGCCGCATCACTATTTTCAGATCAGGAAACCACCAACATATTTCGTCGAGGAATTCTACTTTCTGGGTAGCCATGGGAATTCTTGGTCCCGGCACACCAACGCAGATGCAGATGGGTATCTCTAGCTCATTCAGTTTGCTGTAGAGGGGATACCATTTCTTGTCGTTGATAGGGGTCTGCGGATTAGTTCCTGCTGGGAAACTAGTAGCGGCTCTTATATTAAATTTTTCATAGGCATTTACCAAACGCGTGACCTCATCAATCCCATTATTCGGATCAAGACTAAATGAGGTAAAAAATCTGTTGGGATATCGTTTAATGGCCTCTTGTGATACACCGTTGTCATCATCAATATCAAGCATGGCTATTTTAATGTTGTGCTTGTCCATTTGGGCGATAGTGTAATCAATGTAGTCTGAAGTAGATGGTGATTCCGGAATGTCCTTGAACATGTATTGCGCGGGCATTTTAAAAGCTTCGCGGCTTTCTCTATCCATCAATAGTGGCGAGATGAATTCATACCATCTACTGTCATCGATACCGGGAATATTGAGACACAGATCAATGACGGGCAGGTTCTCAGGCATTGTCATTAGCAATCTCCAAAAGTCGTTGTCGGTCAATCTTAGTGTTCAATAATTTTGGTAAAGAATCCAAAACCTTAAGCCTTTTTGGCACCTTATAGTTAGCGAGTTCTCTCTTCAGCCAGGCATCCATTTCGCAGCAGTTGATTCTCTTATCACCTTTTGCTGTTAAAAATCCGAAACCGATCTTACCAAATTTTTCATCGTCAACGCCCACAACGGCAGCCGTGCCAACGTCAGGGTGTTCTAACATGACTGTTTCAATTTCCGCGGGATAGATTGTGTAACCTCCAGATTTAAATGCGTTGTTAATGCGGTCAATGAACTCATAGTTGCCGCTGGCTCTTCTTATGCATAAGTCGCCTGTTTTCAGGAATTGGTCATTAGTGAAGACGGCTTTTGTGCCAAGGCTGTCGTTTAAATAACCTGAGAAAACCCAATCGAAGCGCAACTGCAGCTCACCAATTTTCCCTTCACCAAGATCCTTATTGCTATCAGGTGCACATATCCTTGCTTCTACACCCTCAATTGGTTTACCAATTGTATTTGCCATCTCTTCAAGTGACGCGTTAAAGTCTGAGCGGAGAACGTAACCGCAGGTCTCTGTTTGGGCATAAACCGATGAAATTTTAGTGTCTAACGGCAAAAAATTCCGCAATGTTTCAGTATGCGTTTTCGAACCCCCGTGTATCAACAATAGCAGAGATGACATTTGATCAAGCCTAAAATTGGGACATTCCAAAAGCATTTGAAATGTTGTTTGATTATGGCCGGCAATGGTAAT